>CACZJZ010000007.1 GCA_902781655.1 uncultured Lachnospiraceae bacterium | reverse complement strand
ATCACAAGACCCCTCAGAGAGTATGAGGTAGATAGGCGTGAGGTGTAAGCGGAGCAATCCGTTCAGCTGACACGTACTAATCGGTCGGAAGCTTATCCTTAAAAAGTCTTAAAGGCGCTTGTTCTGATTCGGTTTTGAAGGTACAATGACTTCATCATGAATGGCCCGGTGGTTCAGCTGGTTAGAACGCCGCCCTGTCACGGCGGAGGTCGAGGGTTCGAGTCCCTCCCGGGTCGTTATTTGGGGTCTTAGCTCAGCTGGGAGAGCATCTGCCTTACAAGCAGGGGGTCACAGGTTCGAGCCCTGTAGGCCCCATGTTCATACCTGTCAGATCCCGGTGAAGATAGACTTGCCGATGTGGCTCAATTGGCAGAGCAGCTGATTTGTAATCAGCAGGTTATCGGTTCGAGTCCGATCATCGGCTTTGTACCATCAATATATGGGTGGATTCCCGAGTGGCCAAAGGGGACAGACTGTAAATCTGCTGTCAATGACTTCGATGGTTCGAATCCATCTCCACCCACTTTTCATTTTAATATCGCGGGGTAGAGCAGTCTGGAAGCTCGTCGGGCTCATAACCCGGAGGTCGCAGGTTCAAATCCTGTCCCCGCTACGAAATGCCCAAATAGCTCAGTTGGTAGAGCGGAGGACTGAAAATCCTTATGTCGCCGGTTCGATTCCTGCTTTGGGCATATTTTTTTTGCAGAAAGCGCCTTATTTCAAATAGCAGCTTTTTAAAGCAGCTGTTTGAAATAAGGCGTTTTAATTATGCCCGAATCTTGGGCATGTCAGAAGAAATGAATCGTGACGTTAATTCTGAAAATGCTCCAGCATATAGCCAGTGATTGCAGCGCAATGTCTGGCAGCTTTTGCCTCGAATGCGTTGTAGTCCTCAATCTGACTGCCATCTGCTTTGTCGGAGATCGCACGCAGGATAACGAAGGGGATCTGATTGAGCCAGGCAGCCTGGGCGATGGCGCAGCCTTCCATCTCACAGCAGTCGGCGCTGGTATTTTTCTTGATTTCTTCTTTTACATTCGGATCGCAGACAAACTGATCTCCGCTTGCAACCCTTCCCTCCATGGCTTTTATTTCTGGCGCTGCAGCAGCAACGGCACGGAGGGCCCTGCTCCGCAAGGAGTCATCTGCCGGGAAGGCGACGATACCCATCTGCGGAACCTCTCCGTGATGATAACCAAATACAGTGGCATCGACATCGTGATACATTGCGTCACGGGATACGACCAGATCGCCAATATTGAGCGCGTTATTCAGGGATCCGGCGACGCCGGTATTGATGATATGCGTGACATGAAACTGATCCGCAAGGATCTGTACGCACAGTCCCGCGTTGACTTTTCCGACTCCACTGCGGACTACAATAACCTCTGTATCAGCGATTTTTCCTTCGCAAAATTCCATCCTCGCAGCTGTATAAACACGCTCGATCTTCATCTTTTCCTTGAGAGAGGCGACTTCGACCTCCATCGCGCCGATGATTCCAATTTTGATTTCTTTTTCCATTGCAGCTCCTGTCATTTCATGACTGAAAGAATACGTTACTGGGGATAATTTAAATGCGCCTCATCGATATGATAGAGCGTATTGCGGAGATACCGGTCAGCAAGCCAGTTCGCCATACCGAGATTTTGGTCCAGGTAATTGCCGCAGTCCCTGGGTGCCGCACCGGGAATTTCGCCACGGTAGTCACGAATAAACTCAAACATCCGGGTGACGACATCTATCACATCCCGGGACTTCAGATCACCTGCCAGAACGAGATAGAAACCGGTACGACAGCCCATCGGGCCAAAATAGATGTCGCGGTCCTTCCATTCAGGGTCATTTCGCAGGAAGGTCGCACCAAGGTGCTCGATGGTGTGTACCTCGGCGGTATTCATGACAGGCTCCCGGTTCGGAGCGGTCATGCGCAGATCAAAAGTGGTGATCACTTCATTTCCAATGTGATCCTGGCGCGATACATATATGCCAGGTTCCAGAAGAAGATGATTGACAGTAAAACTGGCTATTTTTTCCATTGAATTTCTTTAACCTCGTTAGAATAATTGGCTAAATAAGTCAATACGAAACAAATCCAGTATCGTCTATCGCAGAACAATATGCAAGGCGAATGCATGAAAGAATATTGAAAATTATCGCAAAAAGTGTTGACACAGAACTTGAAAAGAATATAATAACAGTAACGGTTATCGATATTAAAGAGGTGCAGCAATGGCCCTGAAGCACAGCAGACAGAGAGATGCTGTCTACAATTTTCTGAAGGATCGGAAGGACCATCCGACAGCAGACACAATTTATGCAGGTGTACGGGATGAATACCCAAATATCAGTCTCGGAACGGTATACAGAAATCTGATGGTCTTGAGGGATACCGGCAAAATACGCACCGTGGATGTCGGCGACGGCGTTATTCATTTCGATGCTGATACCTCTGAGCACAACCACTTTATCTGCACGCGCTGTGGCAGAGTGGAAGACCTCGAGATGGAGAGCATAGACAGGGTGAAGGAGATCGCAGCCACAAATTTTGCGGGAAAGATAACCGGATACAGCGCATATTTCTATGGAATCTGTGAAAGTTGTCTCACGGAACAGAAGGAGGAGACAGACAGGCTGAACCGGGAACAGACGACAGGATAATGCAGTCAGAAAGCATGCAGCAGGCATTTTGCCGAAGGACAAAGTGTACTGAGCAGATATAGAAACGTTATATCAACCAAACCAACAACGACAAAGGAGAATGAGACTATGAAATGGGTTTGCCAGGTATGTGGATATGTTTATGAAGGCGATCAGGCACCGGAGAAGTGCCCGGTATGCGGAGCTCCTGCTTCCAAGTTCACAAAGCAGGACGGTGAGATGACATGGGCAGCGGAGCATGTAGTTGGCGTTGCAAAGGGTGTCAGCGAGGACATTCTGAATGACCTTCGTGCCAATTTCTCCGGAGAGTGCTCCGAGGTCGGCATGTATCTTGCGATGTCCAGAGTGGCATTCCGCGAGGGCTATCCGGAAGTCGGCCTTTACTATGAGAAGGCTGCGCATGAGGAAGCAGAGCATGCGGCAAAGTTCGCAGAGCTTCTCGGCGAGGTGGTTACTGACTCTACCAAGAAGAACCTGGAGATGAGAATCGAAGCGGAGAATGGCGCGACGGCTGGAAAGACAGATCTTGCGAAGAGAGCAAAGGCTGCCAATCTGGATGCGATTCACGATACCGTTCATGAGATGGCGCGCGACGAGGCACGTCACGGCAGAGCGTTCCAGGGTCTGTACAACAGATATTTCAAGAACTGATCAGCTCTGGCAGAGCCGACTGAGCACGGTCTGACAGAATGGGGAGAACAGCGAAAGCTGTTCTCCCTTTTCCGTGGCAGGAAAGCGCTGCTGCTTCGAAGAAATGGTATACTGAAACGAAAGTGGAACTACGAATTGCCGATGCATGCGCGTGAGACGGCAGGCAGGGGGACGGGCAGCATGCCGGACTGCGCTTTGCCGGGGCAAGGTAACCCGAGATGCATCAGAATTGAGGGCTTTTGCCCGGAGATGGCTCATGAATTTCAGACAGAAGATGGCAATTGCCTTTACAACGATGCTTTTTCTGCCGCTGCTCCTGACGGCGGTCAGTTTTCTGGTCATCGGCAATTATACTGTTCACCCGGAAGGGGGAGCTATCCGCCTGCGTGATTATCAGACGCTCACGGAAGACCTGGAGACGAGCAGCAGGATGACAGATTCCTGTTATAACATGCTGAAGCATGAAATAAGCTCTGACCCGGGAAAGCTCAGAGATCGCGAATACCTGGAACATGTGGCAGGGAAGCTGGAGGAGTTGAACTCGTTTCTGATTGTCCGCAGCGGGGATGCCCTCTATTACACGGACGACAAGGCAAAGGCACAGGGACTCTTTCGCAATCTGCCCGCGTGGCAGGGGGAGGAAATCAATCAGGAGACGGCGCAGTACAGTTACTCCGTGGACAATACCCAGTATCTGGTGAAACAGCTGGATTTTGCCGATGCGTCAGAGACGGAGTACAGTATTTTTATTCTGACCAGGGTCACCTCCATTGTGCCTCGGACCTTTCTTGTCCGCATGTCTCTGGCAATCACGGTGATTCTGGCGGCGACAGCACTGCTCATCCTGCGATGGTTCAACAATGGGGTGCTGAAGCCGATCAATCAGCTTGACGTGGCGATGGACAAAATCCGTGACGGCAATCTGGACTACATGCTTCCGACGGATGAAAAGGGAGAGATCGGAGATCTGTACCGCAGCTACGAGGACATGAGACTAAGGCTCAAGGAGAGCGCAGAGGAAAAGCTGAACCAGGAAAAAGCCAATAGTGAGCTGATACGCAATATTTCTCATGATTTGAAGACGCCGATCACATCGGTGAAGGGATATGTAGAGGGACTGATGGATGGTGTGGCCAATACGCCGGAAAAGCAGAAGAAATATTTGCAGACCATCTATAATAAAGCATCCGACATGGACCGCCTGATCAATGAGCTGACTTTGTATGCAAGGATCGACAACGACAGGATCCCATATAACTTCCATCGCATCAATGTCACTGATTATTTTGCAGACTGTGTGGATGAGATCGGGATGGACATGGAGGCGCGTGGAATTGAGCTGGATTATTCCAATCTGGTCGATCCGAAGACACAGGTCATCGCGGATCCGGAGCAGCTGAGGCGGGTTATCAACAATATTATCAGCAACAGTGTAAAATATATGGACAAGAACCACCAGAAAATCGCAATTCGGATCCGGGATGAGCAGGAGGATTCGATCCGGATTGAAATCGAGGATAACGGCAAAGGGATTGCGGCACGGGATCTGTCGCATATATTTGACCGCTTTTACCGGGCGGATTCATCACGGAATTCCGCGACAGGAGGGAGCGGGATCGGCCTGTCTATTGTGAAAAAAATCGTCGAGGATCACGGCGGATATATTTGGGCGACAAGCACAGAGGGAGCGGGAACCTGTATGCATATTGTGCTGCGCAAGTATAAGGAGCGGATGGATGCCAGTGTAGAAGGCAGCGCCCGGCAGGTGAAGCAGGAGGAAATGCAGGATGTCAGGGAAGAAAAAGATTCTGATCATTGAAGACGACAAGGAAATCGCCGGTCTGGAGAAGGATTATCTGGAGTTCGGAGACTTTGAGGCACAGATCGCGGAGGATGGGAAAACAGGATTGCAGGAGGCGCTGGACGGGAGCTATGACCTTGTGCTGCTGGATCTGATGCTGCCCGGGATGGACGGCTATGAGGTGTGCCGGCAGATCCGGGAGAAGAAAAACATTCCGATTCTGATGGTTTCCGCGCGAAAGGATGATATTGACAAAATCCGCGGCCTTGGTCTCGGCGCGGACGATTACATCACAAAGCCGTTCAGCCCGAATGAGCTGGTGGCGAGAGTAAAGGCACATCTGTCCCGCTATGAGCGCCTGGTGGGGGCGGGCCAGCCGGAGAATGATGTCATTGAGATCCGCGGGCTGAAGATTGATAAGACAGCCCGCCGGGTCTTTGTGGATGGGGTGGAAAAGCCGTTCACCACGAAGGAATTTGATCTGCTTACCTTTCTCGCGGAGCATCCGAACAGGGTTTTTTCCAAGGATGAGTTGTTCCGTCAGATCTGGAATATGGATTCCATCGGAGACATTGCGACAGTGACGGTTCACATCAAGAAAATTCGGGAAAAAATAGAGTATGATACTTCCCACCCGCAGTACATCGAGACGATCTGGGGTGTTGGATATCGCTTTAAGGTCTGAAGAAAGCGCGGCATGGGGCAGAGAGACAGGAAGAGGAAGGAAGGATATGGATTTTACGTTGAACTGGAAGGAATATGCAGCCCGTTCCCGGGCCGTGGCCGCGGAGGGCTGTGTGCTTCTGCGCAATGAGGAGCAGGCGCTCCCGGTCCGGGAGGGCGAGACTGTCTCAATTTTTGGACGGATCCAGCTTGACTACCAGTGGTATAAGAGCGGAACCGGCTCAGGTGGGCTGGTCAATGCGCCCTACGCTGTCAGCGTGCCGGAGGGACTCCGGGGCGCGGGCGTGCGGATCAACGAGGCGCTGTATGAAAAGTATCGGGCATTTGAGGAGGCTCACCCATTTGACAAGGGGCCGGGATGGGCACAGGAGCCATTCAGCCAGCAGGAGATGCCTTTAGACGAAGAAACCGTGCGGGAAGCGGCCGCATCGTCGGATCTGGCGCTCGTGATGATTGGCCGGTCCTCCGGCGAGGACCGGGATGTGGCGCTGCAGGAGGGAAGCTGGTATCTCAGCCAGGATGAGAAAAACATGCTCCGGCTTGTGTGCGGCGCGTTCAGAAGGACTGCGGTGCTCCTGAATGTCGGTGCGATTATGGATATGTCGTGGATCGGGGAGCTTCATCCACAGGCAGTGATGATGCTTTGGCAGGGAGGCTGTGAGGGCGGCAATGCCGCGGCGGATGTCCTCACCGGAAGGGTAAATCCCTGCGGAAAGCTGGCCGATACGGTAGCCCTGCGCATCGAGGATTATCCTTCCACCCGGAACTTCGGAGACGCGCGGCAGAATATCTACGCGGAGGACATTTATGTCGGCTACCGGTATTTTGAAACCTTTGCGCCGGACCGGGTGATGTATCCGTTTGGCTTCGGCCTCTCCTACACGGATTTTGATGTGGCGGTGACGCGTTTTGTGGCGGCGGACCGGCAGATCCGCGTGGAGGCAAGAGTGACGAACACCGGAGATCGGAGCGGCAAGGAGGTAGTACAGGTGTATTATTGTCCTCCTGCGGGGAAGCTGTCCGGCGCGGCGCGGAACCTGGTGACGTTCGGCAAAACCAGAGTGCTTGCGCCGGGAGAATCCCAGACGCTCTCGCTGCTGTTTTCTGTCGAGGAGATGGCATCCTATGATGACAGCGGCGTGACGGGCCACCGGTCCGCGTGGGTTCTGGAAGCCGGAGAGTACGGTATCTATGTCGGGACAGACGTGCGCCTTGCGGTGTATGCCGGACGTTATGTGCAGCCTGAAGATATGGTGACAGAACAGCTCGCGGAGGCGCTGGCACCGGTCACGCCGTTTCAGCGGATGAAAGCGGCCGGGAACAGGGTGACCTGGGAGGCTGCTCCACTGAGAACGACCAATCCGGCTGAGCGGATCGCAGCGGACAGACCGGCGGCTGAGCCATGCCGCGGAGATCAGGGCATCCGTCTGAAGGATGTAAAGGACGGCAGAGCATCGATGGAGCGCTTCCTGTCTCAGCTGTCCGATGAGGATCTCATATGTCTTTCCCGCGGCGAGGGCATGTGTTCTCCAAAGGTGACGCCCGGGATAGCAGGCGCCTTCGGCGGTGTGACAGATTCGCTCCGGCATTTTGGCATTCCTGTGGCGGGCTGCTCTGACGGCCCCTCCGGGATTCGCATGGACTGCGGCACAATGGCGTTCAGCAATCCGAGCGGCACGGCGGTGGCCTGCACGTTCAATCCGTTTGCGGTCGCCCAGCTCTACGAATGCCAGGGGCGGGAGCTTCGCCTGAACAAAATTGACGCGCTGCTGGGACCGGGCATGAATATTCACCGCAACCCGCTGAACGGGCGAAATTTTGAGTATTTCAGTGAGGATCCGTACCTCACCGGAACGATGGCGGCGGCGGAGCTGACAGCGATGCACCGGAGCGGTGTCACCGGTGTGATCAAGCATTTTGCATGCAACAATCAGGAGAAGAGTCGGAGTGGCGCCGATGCGGTGGTCTCCGAGCGGGCGCTCCGGGAAATCTACCTGAGAGGTTTCGAGATCGCGGTGAAGAAGGGCGGCGCAAGCTGCATCATGACGACATACGGACCGGTCAACGGGGTCTGGACGGCGGGCAATTATGATCTGGTGACCACGATCCTGCGGAATCAGTGGCACTTCCGCGGTCTGGTTATGACGGACTGGCTTCCGAAGATCAATGACGAGGGCGGTCCGGCGACCCGGGAGAACACGGCGGCCATGATCCGGGCGCAGAATGATATCTATATGGTTAATGAGGACGCTGCGTCCAATTCGCGCGGGGACAACGCGGAGGAAGGACTGGCGGACGGCAGGATCACCCGGGGAGATCTGACGCGGAATGCCGCCAATATCTGCCGTGTTGTGATGGAGCTGCCAGCGATGGAGTTCTTCCTCGGCGGAGAGGACCACATCACGGAACAGGATCGCCCGTCGATGAAAGGTGTGACGATGTTTGACCAGCCGGGTGCGGATATCGGAGAGGAGCCTGTGGAGCTGGATGTGTCGGGCCTGCACACAGAGGCAGGGAGCGCCAATGTTTATCCGCTGCATATTCATGGATACGGAGAATATATGGTGACGGTGGAGGCCAGCACGGAGACCGGAGATGTGTCGCAGACGACCATGACGATGTATGACAGCGGGACGGTCAAGGGCAGCATGACGCTGATCGGAGGGAACGGAGAGCATGTCACAAGGATGCTCCGCTTTGATGGCTATGGCATGATGTATCCGTACATCAACTTTTATTTTGCGCAGAGCGGCATGACGATTCACCGGATTGTGGTGGAACACCGGGGAAAGCAGACGCCTTAAAAAATAGCATTTAGATTGAATAAATGTTAGAATATAAGTGTTCTTTGAAGCGAATTCACAGATGAATCAAAGGCTGAGGATTGCGTAACTTATATGTTGGCCGTTGATGTCGATAATATAGATGAGAGTATTTTTATGTGACACAGGTACAGCAAACAACGGGACAGAGTTCTGAACACGGTGCCTGGTATCGAAATGGGAAAGCGCGGAGACCGGGAACGCGCGGCGCGTGATTCCGGGGATGTTCTGCCTTTTGGGGGATGAACCATGAGAAGGATAACAGGAAAGTTGGCAAAGGGTATGACGGCATTGCTGCTGTCCGCTGTTTTGTTCGCGGGCACCGCATGCGGCAGCGCCGCGGCGGCAGGGACGCTGGATACGACGGCGGCAAGGCGTGACAAGACGCAGCAGACGCAGACCACAATCATCGACGATGAGGCAGTGGCGCTGGCCGGGCAGGCGGATCAGACGACTGATGCAGCCAAACAGGCGAAAGCATCGCTGGATCTGGTGAATCAGCAACGGGAAGCAGCAGGGCTTTCCGATCTGACCTGGAATAATGGTCTTGCGCAGGCAGCACAGGTCCGCGCCAGTGAGTGTGCCACGAGCTTTTCTCATACAAGGCCGAACGGCTCGGACTGGTGGACAGTCAACAGCGATCTGATGTATGGGGAGAATCTGGCACAGAATTACAGCTCTGCGAAGGAGGTAGTCGCCGCGTGGATGAATTCTCCGTCGCATAAGGCCAATATCCTGAGCGCAGACTATCATACGATCGGTGTCGCCGTATACCAGGATGCCAATGGAGTCTGGTACTGGGCGGAGGAATTCGGTCTGTGATGAAGAGAGCGGCAGCAGGTGTGGCCGCCCCGGACTGTTGGCAGAGAAATTCTGACGGCTGACTGGTCAAGGCTGATGACAGATGAAATAAAGCAGAGGAAATGGCAGAGATTTGCTGCTGTCCTCCGGATCAAACGCTTCGGATTGCAAAATCCGGAGCGTTTTTTGTAGGCAACGAGCCAAAAGTCATGTGACAAGCTTGCTGGCAGAGGATGGATTAATACTGCACAAATTCACAAGATGGAATTTGGCAATAACGCCGGTTTTGAAGAATTCCTCTTGCATAATGCAGGGAGCAATGCTATATTCCAGACAGTGGCGGGAACGTTACCGGTATCAGTACCGGAATCGCTTCCAACAAAGAAGATTGCAGGGGTTCTGCATTCAAAGGAGAGGTAGCATTATGAAAAAGAGAACCGTGAGTTTGTTCCTGACAACAGCCATGGCAGCAGCCCTTCTGGCTGGCTGTGGCAGTTCGTCTTCGGGCACTGCTTCCAGCACCGCAGGCACGGAAGCTTCCACCGCATCAACTGAGGCGCCGGCAGTAGCCAGCACGACGGCAGAGGCAGCGGATACGACAGCGGCCGAAGCGGAATCAAGTGAGGAAATTCCAAGCGGAAGAGTGTATCTTCTGAACTTCAAGCCGGAGACCGACGAGGCCTGGCAGGATCTGGCACAGAAGTACAATGATCTGGGCGGCAATGTCACTGTTCTGACGGCAGCTGACGGGCAGTACGCAACCACACTGCAGTCTGAGATGGCCAAGAGCGCGGCGCCGACAATCTTCAATATCGGCAGCAGCACCGATGCACAGACCTGGGATGATTACACCTACGATCTCAAGGACACGGATCTTTACAATCATGTGAGTGACCATTCCCTGGATGTGGTTTACAACGGGAAGGTCGCCGGCATTGCAAACTGCTATGAGTGCTACGGCATCATCTACAACAAGACAATTCTGGATGCCTACTGCAAGATGGACGGCGCGAAGGTCACTTCCATCGACGACATCAAGGATTTTGACACCCTGAAGGCTGTTGCGGATGATATCAACAGCCGTGTGGATGATCTGAATGCAGCACTTGCCGGAACCGCATTCGACGGAACGGTCACAGAGGCATTTGCTTCCGCAGGTCTGGATGATGGCTCTTCCTGGAGATTCTCCGGACATCTTGCCAACATGCCGCTGTACTATGAGTTCAAGGACGACGGCGTCGAGGATCCCACGCAGGGCGAGGCGACCATCAAGGGAACGTATCTTGACAACTTCAAGAATGTCTGGGATATGTACGTGAGCGATTCCGCAGCAGACAAGGCGACGCTTGCATCCGGCTCCTACAATGCAGAGGAAGAGCTTGGCATGGGTGAGGCTGTCTTCTATCAGAACGGCGACTGGGAGTATTCCGCTCTGACCAATGCGGATAACGGTTATCTTGTTACCGCAGATGATCTGGACATGATGCCGATTTACTTCGGTGTGGATGACGCAAACGAGGGCCTGTGCGTCGGCACAGAGAACCACTGGTCCATCAACGCAAAGTGCAGCCAGGATGAGATCGATGCTTCCCTTGCATTCCTCAACTGGGTCATCACCTCGGATGAGGGCCGCGATGCCATCGACAACACGATGGGCCTTTCCGCTCCGTTCGATACCTTCACCGGAGACTACGCGCCGACCAATCCTTTCTCCGCAAAGGCAAGCGAGCTTGCATCCGCAGGAAAGACTTCTGTCGCATGGGCGTTCAACGCAACCCCGAACGTGGATGACTGGCGCAAGGGTGTTGTCTCTGCTCTGACGGCATACACCGATGGCTCCGGCGACTGGGATGCAGTCAAGACCGCATTCGTGGATGGCTGGAATGATCAGTGGAAGCTTGCTCACGAGAGCAACTGATATACAATACTGGTTTTGACACCCAGATAGACATATTGCATCAGGAAACAGGGCGGGTGGGTGAGACAGTCACCCATCCGCTTTTCTAGGCGTGTTATCCGGGGAAACGAGGTTGATGTTATGGATAAGACCGTGAAGAAATACTGGCCGCTGTTTGTGCTTCCGACGATGGCGGCATTCGTGATCGGCTTCATCGTGCCGTTCGTTTACGGCCTGTTTCTCTCCTTCTGCAAGTTCACTACCGTGGCAGACTGGAAATGGGTCGGGTTCAAGAATTATACGAAAATCTTTGTGGTGAACGGAAAAGTCGATACGACCTTTCTTCATTCTCTCTGGTACACCTCATTGTTCACCATTGTGACGATGCTGATCATCAATATCGTTGCGTTTGCCATCGCGCTGGCACTCACCAAAGGAATCAAAGGGACGAACCTGTTCCGCACGGCGTTCTTCCTTCCGAATCTGATCGGCGGTATCGTGCTTTCGTACATCTGGCTGATGATTTTCAACAGCTTTCTGGCGCGGTATTCCAAGACGATCGTCTCCACACAGTGGTTCGCCTTCTGGGGACTCGTCATTGTCGTCAGCTGGCAGCAGATCGGATATATGATGATTATTTATATCGCCGGGATTCAGAACATTCCGGGAGAGCTGATCGAGGCGGCCAAAATTGACGGCGCCAATTCCCATCAGCTGCTGCGATTCGTCATTATTCCGATGCTGATGCCGACCATCACGGTCTGCACATTCCTGACGCTGACCAATGGCTTCAAACTGTTCGATCAGAACCTCGCGCTGACCGGAGGAAACCCGGCCAAACAGTCGGAACTTCTTGCCCTGAATATCTATGACACGATGTATGGCACGACGGGCTGGCAGGGAGTCGGACAGGCCAAGGCTGTCATCTTCTTCATTCTGGTTGCGGTTATTTCGCTCATCCAGAATAAGCTGACCACCAGAAAGGAGGTTCAGCAGTAATGGCTAAGACAAAATCTGTGGAAAATCAGAAAAAAGCCGATCTGGCGGTCTCCGCGGCACGCCAGTCCAGACACAGCGGCCTGCTGACGGTCTTTTTCACTGTCCTTTCCATCTTCTGGATTCTGCCGATCATCATTGTTCTGCTGAATTCCTTCAAGAGGAAGGCTTATATTTTCAAGAATCCCTTCGGACTGAGCAGCGTGCCGATCTCGCAGGGCTTTGACAAGTGGTCCGCCGGCCTTTCGAAGACCTTCGTGGGAGGGCTGAATTACGGCAATGCCATCAGGAAGACGAATTTCTTCTCCTGCTTCGGGTATTCTCTGTTTATTACCGTCGTCTCCGTCGCGCTGATTGTGCTGTGCTGCTCCATGACGGCCTGGTACATCACGCGGGTGAAGAATGCCGCGACGAAGACCATCTATGTGCTCTGCCTGTTTTCCATGATCGTGCCGTTCCAGATGGTCATGTTCACACTGTCAAAATTCGCAAATATCCTGCATCTCTCCACCCCGTGGGGCATCACCATCATCTATCTGGGGTTTGGCGCAGGGCTGTCGATCTTCATGTTCACAGGATTCGTCAAGAGCATTCCTCTGGAGATCGAGGAGGCGGCCATGATTGACGGCTGCAATCCGCCGCAGATTTTCTTCGGTGTGGATATTCCGATCATGAAGCCGACGATCATCACGGTCGCTATCCTGCAGTCCATGTGGGTGTGGAACGACTACCTTCTGCCGAGCCTGGTGCTGGATGTCAACAAGTACAAAACCATTCCGATCGCCGTGCAGTATCTGAAACAGTCCCACGGACAGATCGACTGGGGCGCGATGATGGCGGTCCTGGTGCTCGCCATTGTTCCGATCATCATCTTTTATCTGGCGGCGCAGAAGTATATTATTGAAGGCGTCATGGCCGGCGCTGTCAAGGGCTGATCTGAAAACTATCATCACATGAGTTCTTCCGGCCCGGTGGAATGTGCGGCGCGGCAGTTCTGTGTGCGCCGCGTGCCAGAGTGCAGAGGGTTCGGGAGTAACAGCAGCAGGAGTTTCCATGAAACGTAAAAGCGGGATTCTGCTTCCGGTGGCAAGTCTGCCGTCTAAGTACGGCATAGGCTGCTTCTCGCAGGAAGCTTATGAGTTTGTTGATTTTCTGAAAAAGGCAGGGCAGGCCTATTGGCAGATCCTGCCACTGGGACCGACCGGGTACGGCGATTCTCCGTATCAGTCTTTTTCTACCTATGCGGGAAATCCCTATTTTATTGATCTGGACGCCTTTGTGGAGGAGGGTTTTCTCACGAAGGAGGAACTGGACGCTGTGGATTTTGGCAGCGATCCAAAGTACGTCGATTATGGGCAGATCTATGCGGTGCGGTTTGCTCTGCTGAAAAAGGCGTATGAGAACAGTCCCTACGCGGAGCAGCCGAAGGGTGTCTTCGCCGGTACGGCGTATGATGCGGCAAGGAAGGATTTTGACGCATTTTGTGAGAGGGAGGCGTCCTGGCTGGAGGATTACGCGCTGTACAGCGCCGTGAAGGCGGAACAGGGCGGAAAATGCTTCATTGAGTGGGACGACGATATCCGCTTGAGAAAACCGGAAGCATTGAAGGCTTGCCGGGAAAAACTCTCAGACGAGATGCAATTTTACAGGTTTCAGCAGTATTATTTCAGTCGGCAGTGGGAAGCACTCAAGGCTTATGCAAACAGGAGCGGCATCCAGATTATCGGGGATATTCCGATTTACGTCGCCTTTGACAGCGCGGATACATGGAGTCATCCGGAGCTGTTCAAGCTGGACGAAAATGGGTATCCGACGGTGGTGGCCGGGTGCCCGCCGGATGGGTTCTCCGCGACGGGACAATTGTGGGGAAATCCGATTTACAACTGGGAGTATCACAGGAGCACGGATTTTGCCTGGTGGATGGAGCGGCTTGCCAACTGCTTCCGGCGCTATGACATCGTACGGATCGATCACTTCCGCGGTTTTGACGAGTATTACGAGATCCCGTACGGGGAGAAGACCGCGGTCAATGGAAAATGGGCGGCAGGACCCGGGTATGCCCTGTTCGACACGCTGAAGAAAACGCTGGGAAATCGTCCGATCATCGCCGAGGACCTCGGATATCTGACGCCGTCGGTGATCCGGCTTGTGAAGAAGACCGGGTATCCGGGCATGAAGGTGCTGCAGTTTGCCTTCGATTCCCGCGAGGAGAGCGATTATCTGCCGCACAATTACAGCCATAACTGTGTTGTATACACCGGGACGCACGACAACGAGACGATGCGGGGCTGGTTTGGCGATGTGAATCCGCACGACCGGGCGTTCGCGAAGCGGTACGTCGGCATTGTGAGCACGAAGCGGGCGACGAGGGATTTTATCCGCTGCGCTTTCATGAGCGTTGCGGATACGGCGATCATTCCGGCGCAGGACTGGCTGGATCTCGGCAATGACGCGCGCATCAACCACCCGTCGACGCTCGGCGGTATCAACTGGAGATGGCGGCTGCTTCCGGGACAGCTCACGGACGAACTGGCGGAGGAAATCCATCTCTTTACAGCGACGTATGGAAGATTGTAAGATGACGAGTGCTGCGGCGGATTTTGGAGCAATGGAGTGAATTGATACCCAGGCCGTATTTTTGGCGGCATGCATTGTCAAAACGGGGTCTGATGCTGCGCGGCATCGGACCCTGAGTTCTTTTATGAAAGCAGGGCGTTTTCAGAGGGGAAATATCCGAGCGGGGAAGAAAACTATGGCTGAGACAACAATCAAGGATATTGCACGGCTGTGCGGATGCAGTGTCAGCACCGTGTCGCGGGCACTGAATAACCATCCGGATATCAACCCGGAGACGCGCCAGAAGATCATGCAGGTGATCCGGGAAACGGGATTTGTTCCGAACAACAGTGCGATCAATTTGAAGAAAACGGATTCGAAGGCCGTCGCACTTCTTGTGAAGGGAATCACCAACCCGTTTTTCAATACCATGATCAAAATCATGGAACACCGGATTGAGGAGAACCATTATTCCACGATTCTGCGCCATGTGGAGGCCGACGAGGAGGAAGTGCAGGTCGCGCTGGAACTGGTCAAGGAGCGCAGACTGAGGGGAATTGTCTTCCTCGGCGGAAATTTTGTCCATGACGACGCGATGCTGCGGCAGCTGAAGGTGCCCTTCGTTTTCTCCACGATCGGGGCGCTGCAGGGCGAACCTTCCTGGTACGCCAATGTTGCGGTGGATGACGTGGCCGAATCGGAGAAAATGGTTGACTATCTGATTGAGCAGGGACACCGCAGCATCGCTATCATTGGGGATAATCTGCTGACAAAATCGGTGGGACAGCTCCGCTTCGAGGGATACCGCAGGGCGATCGCCGCACATGGACTGAAGCTGAATCCCGATCTCATCGAAGAGGCGCCGCAGGGTGAATCGGAGCGCTATACTATTGAGAACGGCTACCGCATGGCATGGAAACTGATCCATTCCGGGGCGGAGATGACAGCGATCTTCTGCACCGCAGATGTTTTTGCCATCGGCGCCTGCCGCGCAGCGGCGGACGCAGGACTGGCCATTCCGAAGGATATTTCGATCGTGGGATATGATGGAATCAGTACCGGGGACTTTTATATTCCCCGCCTCACCACGGTCCGCCAGCCTGTGGAACAAATGGCGGAGGCAACCATCACGCTGCTTTTCGACATGATCAGCAAGAAACGACAGCCACAGACTATCCTCATGCCGGCGGAGCTGGTGATTCGGGAGTCAAGCGGATGCAGGAAATGAATGCGATTGTCCCTAACAAGTTTAGCCTGTTTGGTACAAAAATTGTCCCTAACAAGCTAAACTTGTTAGGGACAATTTTTGTACCAAACAGGCTAAACTTGCTCGGGTTTTCCGCGCTGGATGCAGTTCTGGAGGAAGCGGATGACTTCCCGGCGGGTGATGATGCCGATGAAGCAGCCGAGGTCGTCCACGACGGGAATGAAGTTCTGTGAGATGGCTGCCTGGACGATGTCTTCAATGTTGGCGGACGCGGTAATGGGGAGGTAGTCGCGTTTCCGGGGTACGTGGCGGAGCGGGATATCCTCGGCCTTTCGGAGGGAGAGGTCATACTGTTCCTTTATGGTGCGCAGCAGGTCGCCTTCGGTCAGGGTGCCGATGTAATGGCCGGTTTTCTCGTCGACAATCGGGACGGATGCATACTGGTAATGGTCCATTTTTTCAAGCGCCTGGCGCAAAGTGTCGTCCGCTCCCACATAACGGACCTGCGCCTTGGGCGTGAGGAAGAATAAGATGTTCATGAGAAATTGTAACCCCCAATGCTGTTCCTGCGGTCAGTATGGAAACGCGATAGCCTGTTTCAGCTGGTCTGCGGCGTCTCTGCCCTGGTAGTGCTCCACGATGGCGAGGGCAAAATCGATGGCGCAGCCCATGCTGCGCCCTGTGATGATATTGCCGGTCACGGTCTGGGGTGCATGGGTCAGGACGGCGCCGCGCATATCGGGTTCGCGCGCAGGGAAGCAGGTGGCTGGTTTTCCCTCGAGGAGTCCGAGCGAGGCGAGAATGGTAGGAGCGGCACAGATGGCGCAGACTTCCCGGCCGTCCGCGGCGAAGTTTCGAATCTGCGCGGTCAGAGGAGCGCAGGCGGCGAGATTTGTCGTACCCGGCATACCGCCCGGCAGTACCAGGCCGTTCAATGCGTCAAAATTCAGCTCGTCAAGGATGGTGTCCGCAAGCACAGTAACCCGATGGGAGGAAGTAACCTCGCGGCGGTCTGTGATGGAGACGGTAGTCACGGAAATGTCCGCACGGCGAAGCAGATCGACGACGGTGAGCGCTTCCACTTCCTCAAATCCGTCCGCGAGAAAAAGGGCGAGGCGGGGGGGATTTTTTGTTGTATTCATAAGTAAGGTCCTCCTGGACTGATCATTCAATTGTCAATTCCATTATAGAATGTCATGGCGTGGAAAAGAATGAAAGAAACATGAAGAATCTGTGAATGGCCGGAAGCGCTATGATACAATGAGCTGGAGTCATAGGAGGCAGAGACCGTCATGCAGGAGAATATGGAAGATATGCGGAGGACAGCTGTTGCCGCGCCGGAGGGAAAGCCGATTCTGTGGATCGTAGTGCCCTGCTACAATGAGGAGGCAGTGCTTCCGATCACTGCGCCGCTTTTCCTCGGGAAGATTCAGAGCCTTGCGGCAGCGGGCAAAATCAGCGACAGGAGCCGGGTGCTGTTCGTCAACGACGGGTCAAAGGACAAAACGTGGCAGCTGATCACGGATTTTGCCGCGCAGGATGTCCATTACATCGGGATCAGCCAGAGCCGGAACCGCGGACATCAGAACGCGGTGCTGGCCGGACTGATGGAGGCGAAGGATGTCTGCGATATCACCATTTCAATCGACTGTGACGGGCAGGACGATATTGACGCGATGGATCAGATGGTGGACGAGTATCTGAAGGGCGCGGAGGTGGTCTATGGCGTCCGTTCTTCCCGGGCGACGGACACCTGGTTCAAACGGACCACGGCGGAGAGTTTCTATCGGCTGCTGAACCGCATGGGCGCGGAGGTGGTCTATAATCACGCGGATTACCGACTCATCAGCGCGAGAGTTCTGCAGTCTTTCGCGGATTTTGAAGAGGTCAATATCTTTCTGCGCGGGCTGGTGCCGCTCGTCGGATATCCGTGCGCAAAGGTCTACTACGAGCGGCATGAGCGCATGGCTGGGAGCAGCCACTATCCGCTGAGCAAAATGCTGGCGCTTGCCTTTGACGGAATCACGAGCCTGTCGGTCAAGCCGATTTCGATCATCACCGGATTCGGCGGTATCGTGAGTCTGGTGGGATTTATCGGAATTGTGTGGGCTATCGTGATGGCTGCGGTCGGGCACACGGTTGCGGGCTGGGCGTCGACGGTCTGCATCATCTGTTTTCTCGGCGGTATTCAGCTGCTTTCGCTGGGCGTGATCGGAACATATATCGGGAAAATTTATCTGGAGACAAAGCGGCGGCCGCGCTATATCATCAGTGAGCGGACATGGGCACCGTATCGGCGGCATTATAAGGGCTGAGGGAGTGTCATGACACGTTGCGCTGCGGCGGGAGGCAATATCCTGTTGCTGCTCCTGAAAGATGGGCGGATTCATGCGGATTTATCTGCTGCGGATGCCGCCGGAAATGCGGCACGGGTATCAATATGAGGCTGGACAAGTATCTTGCGGATATGGGCATCGGAACGCGGAGCGGCCTGAAGAAGGCGATTCGGGCCGGTGCCGTTTTTGTGAATGGCGTTCCTGTGAAAAAGGCCGACGCCGCGGTCGGACCGGAGGATCGCGTGGAATATGAGGGGGAACCAGTCGTCTGGCATGCCGTGGAATATTACATGATGAATAAGCCGGCCGGCGTGATCAGCGCGACGGAGGATCCGCGGCAGAGGACGGTACTGGATCTTCTTCCTGCGGCAACACGGCGGGATCTCGCGCCGGTCGGGCGTCTTGACAAGGACACGGAGGGACTGCTGCTTCTGACGAACGACGGGCAGCTGGCGCACAGCCTGCTCGCGCCGGGGAGGCATGTGCCTAAGCAGTATCTGGCAAAATTGGACCGCCCGTTTTCTGACGAGGACGTCAGACGGTTCGCAGAGGGACTTCCGGTACCGGAGGACGAGACGGCAGGGACCGCCAGAGGCCGTGCGGCATTCCGGGCGGCTCCGGCCAGACTGTGGGCGGCGCAGGACGAAGACGAAAACGGTGCTCCACTGGCGATGGTGGAGATCGCGGAGGGCCGCTATCATCAGGTGAAGCGCATGTTTGCCGCCGTAGGGAAACAGGTTTTGTCTTTGAAACGGCTGTCGATGGGCACGCTGGTGCTGGACCCGGCGCTGGCGCCGGGCGAGGTTCGGCCTCTGACCGGAGAGGAACTGCGTGAGCTGCGGGACAGTGCGGGACGGGGGAGGGCAGAAACGGAATGAGTAAAAAGGTGGAAGCGCTGGGCACGGATTTTGACACGAAGAGAGTGCTCGCGGATCGGAAGAAGTGTCGGAAGTATGACCAGTGCGGGCTGGGGGAGGAATTCCTTTATTTCGGGAGTACGATGCACCCGCGTCATTACTATATCCCTTACGGGGAAGTGAAGCGGGTTTACAAACGGGTATCGGGGAGCGATCTCGCGGGGAAGGGGTTTCTCGCGCCGATTCTGTATCTGGTTGTGGAGTACGGGGATGGGAAGGAGCGGCAGTGTTCGTTCCGCTATCTGCAGGACTGCGACGCCATGCAGAACGAGCTGGAACGGACGCATCCCGAGATCAGCCAGCTCTCACCGAAGGGCGAGGAGAAGAAACGGGAGCGGGAGGAAATCGAGGCGCGGATGGCCCGCAATGAGCTGTCGGAGACGGCCCGCGTAGCAAAGAGGCAGCTGGAGGAAGCCCGCTGGGAGGTCCACAAGCATCAGGCAATGAGCGATAAGATGGCCGCTATGGCAAAACTCAAGCGCCATGCAGATCTATTCCGGCCGTGGGTGGGAGCGGTGGCAGTCGCTGTTCTGGCAGCAGGAGGCGTGATCACCGCTGCCGGCGCGGTATTCATCCGGAGAGGAGGCCGCGTTGCCGGACTCCTGATGCTCCTTTTCGGCATCATGATGATGTTCACGATGGTGAGCAGCCGGGCGCTCCCGAGCAAGCTGACAAACCGGAAGCGGCGCGACCGGGAGTACCAGGAGGCCGTGGAGACGATGGAGAGAGCACTCAGAGGATGCAGGGATTTTCCGATTCCCGTCTGGTACGCCCATCCCGTTGTCTTTGACCGCCTCATCCGCATCTTGCAGGAAATGCGGGCTGAGACGGTAGATGAGGCACTTGCCGTACTCAAGGAAGATCTTCGCGCGATGGATAGCACGACGGTCCTATCGAAGGAGGACTACGAGGAGGTTGTGAAGATCAAGCCGCTTTTTGCGGTGAGAGAGTATCGGTGATCAAAAAATAATCAAATTATGAAATAACTATAAAATATTC
Organism: uncultured Lachnospiraceae bacterium; assembly: GCA_902781655.1. Lineage (GTDB taxonomy): Bacteria > Bacillota > Clostridia > Lachnospirales > Lachnospiraceae > CAG-791. Next base: position 88,802 of record CACZJZ010000007.1, on the reverse strand, counting down.
ATTGAAATCGATAAGGAATCGCAGTATCATTCTCAATAAATATCAATGGCCATAGCTTTCAGATATGACTGGAGCGGGGAGAGATCGATGCCCGGAATGGGATGCCCTTCGCGTCAGTGGGCGGCGGCCAGGAGGAGGGTAACATGGCAACATTTCTTATCGGTCTCGTGATTCTTATCTGCGGCGGCGCGCTGTACGGTAAGTTCTGCGAGAACATTTTCGGACCGGACGACCGCGAGACACCGGCCTACTCAAGGCAGGACGGCGTGGACTATGTCCCCATGAAGACATGGCGGAACAGTCTGATCAATCTGCTGAACATCGCCGGAACGGGTCCGATCATGGGACCGATTCAGGGTATTCTGTTCGGGCCGGCGGCGTTTCTGGCGATTCCGATCGGCAACGTGATCGGCGGGTCGATGCACGATTATTTCTCGGGCATGATCTGCACGCGGGATGGCGGCACACAGATGCCGGATTTTGTGAAGGATTACACAAACCGGACCGTATATATTTTGTATGATGTATTCATCTGCCTGCTTCTGCTGCTTGTCGGCGCGGTGTTCATCTACACCCCCGGCGATATCGCGACGACGCAGATCTTCAAGTGGTCCGGCGCGGCGACCGATCCGACGACGTGGATCGTGTATGTTATCATCTTCGCATACTATTTCCTGGCGACCTGCCTGCCGATCGACAAACTGATCGGCCGTGTTTATCCGATCTTCGGCATCATTCTGGTGTTCTCGGCGCTGGGCATTTTTGTCGCGATCTTCGCGCATCAGTATCCGCTGACGAATATCTGGGACAGTTGGAACACGGTATCCAGCACGATCCAGGGCGTTGACTCGACCGGCGCCGCCGTCACCATCAACGCGTCGGGTTTTGACTACGGCACGTACTTCAATGCCAGCCACTTCATTCCGGTGTTCTTCCTGACGGTTGCCTGCGGCATCCTCTCCGGATTCCACAGCACGCAGACCGCACTGGTGTCCAGAACCATTGAGTCGGAGAAGAACGGCCGGATGTGCTTCTACAACATGATGATCGTGGAAGGCTTCATTGCGATGTGCTGGGCAGCCGGGACGATGGCGATGATCAATCTCGGCGCGGCGAACGGCGGCCTCTCCATGATGGGCAACAGCTATCTTCAGCTCACAACCGCGGAGAAGGCACTCACGAACGGTGCGCTGAATGCTTCCTACATTCAGGCCGGGGATCAGTTCTTCCATCAGATTGGCGCGGCTGCAGTCACCGGCGTCGTCTGCCGTGACGCGCTCGGCAGCATCGGCGGCACCATCGCCCTCATCGGCGTTGTGGTTCTTCCGATCACCTCCGGCGATACCGCGCTCCGCGCACTGCGCCTGACGCTGGCTGATTCCCTGCACATCCGCCAGGAGAACAACAGACAGCGTATCGCGCTGGCTGCACCGGTGTTCGCTCTGGTCTTCGTGATTCTGCTCTGGGCAAAATTCAATGCGAATGGCTTTAACATTCTCTGGAGATACTTCGCATGGTCCAACCAGATGATCTCCCTGTTCGCGCTGGCCTGCATCGCCGCCTGGATGTTCAAGAACGGCAAGGGCAAATTCGTCTGGGTGCCGCTTATCCCGGCTGCGTTCTATGCCTTTGCGACCTGCTCGTTCATCGTGCACAACCCGGCGCAGACCGCCGGCTCCTCGGCAATGAGCTGGACAGCAGCTTATATTGTGGCGGCAGTGTTCACCATCTGCTACCTGGCCCTCTGCGTGGTAAATGGAAAGAAGAAAGCGGCGCAGGCAAAGGCCTGAGAAGCAAGTGAAGATTTTCCGGATGAAACGTCCGGCTGACGGGAATCGCCCGGTGCCTGCGCACCGGGCGATTCTGATTGTCCCTAACGAGTTTAGCTTGTTTGGGACAAAAATTGTCCCGAACAAGCTAAACTCGTTAGGGACAATTTCTATGGAAGGGGAGTCTATGAGCGATATTCTGGAGTTTCTGAGGTCGGAAGGGGTTTCGGAGCGGATTCTGAAGGATGTGGAGGATTTCCGGCAGTTTTATCGGCTGAAGGATGGGTGTCTGAGTCGGATTCCGGTTCCGCAGTATCATTATTACGGGAAGGAGATCTGGGAGGAGGCGCTGTCGACGATTCTCGCGGGGGAGAATCTGCTGCTGGTGGGGCCGAAGGCGACGGGCAAGAATGTGCTGGCGATGGGGTTGTCCGCGGCGTTCCGGCGGCCGGAGTGGGATGTTTCGTTTTATATCAACACGGACGCCGGGTCTCTGATCGGGCAGGATACGTTCGAGAATGGGCGGGTGACGCTTCGGAAAGGGCCGATTCTGCAGTGTGCGGAGGAGGGCGGCTTCGGCGTTCTGGATGAAATCAATATGGCGAAGAATGAGTCGCTGGCGGTATTGCATGCGGCGCTGGATTTCCGCCGGATCATCGATGTGCCGGGCTATAACAGGATTGCGCTGTCGGATGCGACGCGGTTTATCGGAACAATGAATTACGGATATGCCGGGACCCGGGAGATCAATGAGGCGCTGGCTTCCCGGTTTATGATTATTCAGATGCCGGTCATCACGGAGCAAAATCTGAAGAAGCTGATTCGGGATAAGTATCCCGAGCTCCGGGAGGAGTATCTCAGTCAGTTTGCGCAGCTGTTCAGCGATGTCCGGCGCAAGTGCGAGGGCGGGGAAATTTCGACGAAGGCGCTGGATCTGCGCGGCCTGCTTGCCGCGATCCGGATGATGAGCCGCGGGCTGCCCGCGGTGCAGGCGCTGCAGCTGGGCATTGTCAATAAATGCTTTGACGAGTATGAGCGTCAGCTGGTGCAGGATATGATTGCGGTGCGTTTCCCGGGAGATCTGGGACACGATCAGATGTTTGCGGAGTGAGTGCAGGACAACCGGACGTGACACGCGTGCCACAGTCATGAGCCGGGAAAATGTCCATCCGGGCAATTTTCCTGTGGATGCCGCAGAGGATGCGGTGCGGGGATCAATTTGGAAATTTCGGATTTTGAGAAAAAACGGGCGGCCAACCTGATCTGGAACAGCGCGCATGATTATACCATTGAGACCGGCTTCCGGGTCTACGATTCGGACGGGCGGGCGGATGTATACTGGAACAGTGTCATCGGCGCAATCCATCTGCATTATGACTGGAAGAAGTTGATGCTGTTCTATCAGACGTTTCATGAGCGGGTGGATCAGGGAACGTATGAGAGTCTGTTCTGGCTGGCGCTGGAAAATGCGGTGTATGAGAAGGAGAAGGATCTGCGACCGGTTTTCCCATACCTGAGGCGGCGCTATGCGCAGAAGAAGGTGCAGGAGGCCCGCGGGCAGATCTCCGAGGACCACAGCGGGCAGCGGCTTCTTGCGGTGACGCTCGGGCATTTCCGGCGGGCACTCGGCGAGGACGCCGGGCTTCCGGATCTGGTGGACGTTCATCTGCTCGATGAGATTGAGCTTGGTCCGGATCTCACGACCGAGGAGGTGATTGCGCACCTGACCCGGACGCTGTCAAAATATTTTCCCTATCGCCCGGGGAGACCGGATGATGGCCGCGAGGGGAAGGGCATCCGCAATCCGCTCGCGCTGCTGTCGCTGCGGGTGCGGAGAAAGCGGCCGGAGGGTCAGACGTCTCCGGTGCGGCGGATGTCCTTCGGCTACGGGGAGCATGTGTCGGAGTACGGCAGCGAGGTGCTGGACCAGAGCCATCTCAGTGTGGCTTTTGCGGCGTACACGGCCCAGAGTGACGAGGGCATGAAGCAGTACATCACCGATTATTTCGGACGGCCGATGCACGACGAAAAGACGCTCCGCAGGCTGCAGCGGGACTACTGCTGCGGCAATCACACAGATGTGAAGCTGCATATCACGCGCGGATATTCGGAGGAGAGGAACACGGCGGATCACTCCTATGCCGCGAAGATGCGCCGGGCGGCGCTGGAGCAGGCAAAATCCAACGAGAAGGCCTACGCGGCGAACAGCGGTATCTACCGGGTTCAGATCGAGAAGCTGACAGGACGGATCCGGAATTCTCTCCTGACGCATCTGGACGAGCAGACGGTAAAATCTGTGACGGGCAGGATCAGCGCAGCCCGTGTCTGGAGGGCGCTGTACCTGGGAGAGGACAAAATCTTCGACCGGACGATCCCGGGAGACAGCGGAAATCTGACGGTGGATATTCTGCTGGATGCCTCGACCTCGCAGCTGCACAGGCAGGAGGCGGTGGCGGCGCAGGGATATATGACGGCGCAGGCGCTGACAAACTGCGGGATTCCGGTGCGACTGTACTCCTTCTGCTCGCTGAACGGATATACCATTCTGACGATCTATCGGGATTATGACGAGGTCAGGGAAAACCGGGGTGTCTTCCGGTATTTTGCCGCGGGCGCGAACCGGGACGGCCTTGCAATCCGGCTGGCGGCCGGTATGATGAAGGAGAATCACGCGGAGCACAGGATGCTCATCGTGTTGTCAGACTGCAAGCCGAACGACGTGATCAAGGTGCGGACGGAAAACGGCACATACCGCGACTATGCGGCGGGGCTCGGCGTGGAGGACACCGCGGCCGAGGTGCATCAGGCGAGGATGCAGGGGATCACGGTGATGTGCGTCTTCACGGGAGAGGACGACGCCCTGCCGAATGTGCACCGCATCTACGGCAGCGATTTTGCCCGCATCCGCCATATGGATGAGTTTGCCGATACGGTCGGCGGCATGCTGCAGAACCGTATCCGGCTGCTGTGATGGCCGAACGCAGGTTGATGAGGGGTAGCGCCTGGTTCGGTATGGGAGCAGATAGCAGGAACGACCGGATCCGGACGGAAAGTGAATTCGAAGGGAGAGTCCTATGCTCTGGATTTTTACGAAGAAGGTGAAGCTGTTTGACACAAAAGACAAGGCACTTCTCGCCGCAAGGGAGAAGCTGCTCCGGGATGCGGGCATCCGGACGAACTGCTGGTCCACGGAGGAGCCGCCGGTGCTGGGCGGCGCGCATATGAAAACAGCGGACTGGCAGGGGCGCGGCGACCGCAACAAGGATGATCAGCGGATTACGTGGCATCTGGAGGTGGCGGAAGCGGATCAGTACCGGGCGATGAAGCTGCTGATGGATGCGGACGGGGAGGAGTGAGGTGCGAAAGGCTTTCGGCTGTACGGTGAGAAAGCCGGTGACTGCCGGGCTTCATTGACAATCAGCGGCCTGAAACCTACAATGAAATAGCTTTTTGCCCGCGTTTCGGGCGTTTCCGCACCTCCGGGATGCATCGGCACTGCCGCAGGGAAAGTTTACACGGAGGGCGCGCGAAAGGGGTTCCTTCAGCCCGGGCATCATAGAAATCTATTACAGTCAGAAATCGAGGTTATATATGGCAGAGCAGAAGAAATTTGTCGAATCGATCACGCCCAGGGATGAGGACTTCACCCAGTGGTACACGGATGTCTGTATGCAGGCGGATCTGCTGGCATACAGCAATCTGAAGGGATTCATGGTCATCAAGCCCGCCGGATACGCGATCTGGGAGAACATTCAGAAGAATCTGGACGCGCGGTTCAAGGCGACTGGGGTGACAAATGTCTATATGCCGCTGCTGATCCCGGAGAATCTGATGAAGAAGGAAGGAGAGCTGGTGAACGGCTTCGCTCCCGAGGTGGCCTGGGTCACAGCGGGCGGCACGGAGCCGCTGACGGAGCGCCTATGTGTGCGCCCGACCTCAGAAACCCTGTTCAGCGATTTCTTTGCGCAGGATGTTCATTCCTACCGCGATCTCCCGAGACTCTATAACCAGTGGTGCTCTGTGGTCCGCTGGGAGAAGGAGACCAGACCGTTCCTGCGCTCCCGCGAATTCCTGTGGCAGGAGGGCCACACCATTCACGAGACGGCAGAGGAGGCTGAGGCGAGGACGCAGCAGATGCTGAACGTCTACGCCGATTTTCTCGCGGAGGAGCTCGCGATTCCGACCATCAAGGGACAGAAGACGGACAAGGAGAAGTTCGCGGGCGCTGAGGCGACCTATACGATCGAGGCGCTGATGCACGACGGACGCGCCCTGCAGTCCGGCACCAGCCATTATTTTGGCAGTAAATTTGCAGAAGCCTATGGCATCCAGGTCACGGGACGCGACAACAAGCTGAACTATGTCTACCAGACCTCGTGGGGCATGACCACCCGCGTCATCGGCGCGCTGATCATGGTACATGGCGACGACTCCGGTATCGTCCTGCCGCCGCATATCGCGCCGACGCAGGTCTGCATCATCCCGATTCAGCAGAAGAAGGAAGGTGTGCTGGAGACGGCCGCCAAAATTGCCGCCTCGCTTTCTGCATACCGCGTCAAGGTCGACGATTCCGAGCGCAGCCCGGGATTCAAATTTGCCGCGCAGGAGGTGTCCGGCATTCCGCTCCGCATCGAGATCGGGCCGAAGGACATCGCGGCAGGGAAGGCGGTGATTGTGCGCCGCGACACGCGCGAGAAGATCGAGTGTGCCATCGGGGATCTTCCGGTCAGAGTCGGCGAGGAACTGGAGCGCATGCAGCGGGAGATGCTGGAGCGCGCCACGGCGCATCTCGCAAAACATACCTTCGCGGCGCATAATGCGGAGGAGTTCGAGGAGGACTTCAGGGAGACGAAGGGTTTCGTCAAGGCAATGTGGTGCGGAGACCGCGCCTGCGAGGACAAGATCAAGGAGAAGTACGGCGTCACCAGCCGCTGCATCCCGTTTGAGCAGGAAAATCTTTCCGGAACCTGTGTCTGCTGCGGCAAACCGGCGAAAAAGATGGTCTACTGGGGCAGAGCGTATTGAATGATAAGGGGGGAGACTATGAATATTCTGGTCATTAACTGCGGCAGTTCATCGTTGAAGTATCAGCTGATTGACAGCATCACGGAGAAGGTGCTGGCCAAGGGTCTGTGCGAACGCATTGGCTCAGAGGGCTCCTGCATCACACACACGCCGACGGGCGGGGCAAAGCGGACCGAGGAGATCCCGATGCCGGATCACAGCGCTGCGATCAAGGCGGTCATCGATCATCTGCTGGATCCGGAGGTGGGGGTGGTCACCTCACTCTCCCAGATCGGTGCTGTCGGACACCGTATCGTCCACGGAGGAGAGCGGTTTAACAAGGCTGTTCTCATCAACGACGACGTGGTCCGCGCCATCGGCGATGTCTCGGATCTTGCGCCGCTGCACAATCCGGCGAACCTGACCGGCATCCATGCCTGCGAAAAGCTCATGCCCGGTGTGCCGATGGTTGCGGTGTTTGATACCGCGTTCCATCAGACGATGCCGCCGGAAGCATATCTGTACGCGATTCCGCTGGAATACTACAAGGACTACAAGGTCCGCCGCTACGGCTTCCACGGCACCAGTCATGATTACGTCAGCCAGCGCGCGGCGGAGATTCTCGGCAAGAAGCGGGAGGACCTGAGGATCATCGTCTGCCATCTCGGCAACGGCGCCTCCGTCACGGCGGTGAAGTACGGCAAGTCGATTGATACCACGATGGGCCTGACGCCGCTGGAGGGCCTCATCATGGGTACCCGCTGCGGCGACATCGACCCCGCGATCATCACCTTCCTGATGGACAAGCTCCACTGCTCCGCACAGGAGATTTTGGATATCCTCAATAAGAAGTCCGGTATGCTCGGCCTGTCCGGCGGCATCTCCAACGATTTCCGCGACCTGACGAAGGCGGCAGCCGGGGGAAACAAGAACGCCGAGACGGCGCTCGAGGCCTATGCGATCCGTGTCGGCAAGTACATCGGTGCTTACACGGCGGAGATGGATGGCGTGGATGTCATCGTCTTTACCGCAGGCGTCGGCGAGAACGACGGACCGATGCGCAAGCGGATCTCCAATTACACGGAATTCCTCGGCACATCGATTGACGAGGAGAAGAACAAAATCCGCGGCGAGGAGGTCATCCTCAGCAAGCCCACGGACAAGGTCGTCACCATGGTTGTCCCGACCAACGAGGAGCTTGCCATCGCACGACAGACGCTTGCGATCGTCGAGGAAGAGGACAGAAAGAAGATCTGACGGACCACAGGATGCCCGCAGATGCGGAGGAATTGTGCATGGTCCGGGGTATTTGGGAGTATCTGTTTGCAGAATTATCACATCAGTCTGCCTGAAAAAGTAAACAAAATTCTGACGGCTCTGCACGACGCCGGCTTCGAGGCCTTTGCGGTCGGCGGCTGTGTCCGGGATTCCATGCTGGGAAAGGTGCCGAATGACTGGGATATCACGACCTCAGCGCACCCGGAGGATGTCAAACGCCTGTTCCGCCGGACGGTGGACACGGGGATTCAGCACGGAACCGTCACGGTGATGCTGGGCAGCGAAGGGTTTGAGATCACCACCTATCGGATCGACGGGGAGTATGAGGATGCAAGACATCCGAAGGAAGTCACATTCACATCGAGTCTCCGGGAGGATCTCAGGCGGAGAGATTTCACGATCAATGCCATGGCCTACAGCCCGCAGAACGGACTGATCGATTATTTTGATGGGCTCACGGATCTGCGGCGGGGCGTGATCCGCGCGGTCGGAGATCCGGAGGAGCGCTTCCGGGAGGACGCGCTGCGCATCATGCGGGCGGTGCGCTTCTCGGCGCAGCTCGGCTATCATATCGAGGAGAATACGAGGCGGGCGGTGCGGGATATGGCGCCGAATCTCTCCAAAATCAGCGCGGAGCGGATCGCGTCGGAGCTGACCAGACTGCTTGTCTCGCCGCATCCGGAGGAACTCCGGACGATGGCGGAGACAGGGATCACCGCAGTGATTTTGCCGGAGTTTGACATCTGTATGGCGACGCCGCAGCACAATCCGCACCACTGCTATTCGGTCGGTGAGCACATCATCCATGCTGTGGCGGCGGTCCGGGCGGATAAGGTCCTGCGATATACGATGCTGTTTCATGATCTCGGAAAGCCGGCCTGTCACACCCGTGACGAGGAAGGAATTGATCATTTTAAGGGGCATGCGGCAGTCAGCGCGGACATGGCGCATGCGATCATGAAGCGTCTGAAATTTGACAATGAGACGTTGAAGCAGGTGGAGACGCTGGTACGCTATCATGACCTCGCGATGGAAGAGACGTCCCGTTCCGTGCGGCACGGCATTGCAAAAGTAGGGGAGGACCTGTTCCCGCTGCTGCTTGAGGTGAAGATGGCCGATGGAGCGGCGCAGAGCGAGTACCGCAGGGTGGAAAAGCGCCGGAAGGTGGAAGCCTGGCGCGCGATTTATGAGCAGATCCTGCGGGACCGGAGCTGCATCAGTCTGCGTGAGCTGGCGGTCAGAGGCGGTGACCTGATCGCGGCCGGTATGAAGCCTGGACCGGAGATGGGAACCGTGCTCCATCGGATGCTGGAGGATGTACTGGACGAGCCGTCGCACAATCAGAAGGAATACCTGATGCGGCAGTACGGCCCGGACAGTGGCGCCGGAAAAGAGACCGGGTAATCTCTTACGCGGCATTTATGTTCTGCTTGACACGAACACGTCGGATGTGTCTAAATGAGCTGAGAGTATCACTTGAAAGTTGAGCATCGTGTGCAAAACAGGCGGTATGCCTGGAAAAAGGAGGAGAATTCTTATGAAGTACGTATGCGATATTTGCGGATGGACCTATGATGAGGCCGAGGGACTTCCGGACAGCGGAATTGCCGCAGGAACCAAATTTGAGGACCTTCCGGCGGATTTTGTCTGCCCGGTCTGCGGCGTCGGCAAGGATCAGTTCAGCCCGGCTGACTGACCGGCTGCGCTTTCCGGAGTGAAGATCAGGCATCCGCAGGGGCCTCCCAAAATGGCGGAAAACGGCGCAAACGCGCCGCTTTTTATTGACAAAACGGGGGCCAGCGGCTATAAATAGAATAGATGTCTGGCGGACATGCCGGGCGGAAGAACAACGAAATTTCAGGAGGAAATACCATGAATAAGACAGAACTGATTTCTGCTGTTGCGGAGAAGGCAGACCTTTCAAAGAAGGATTCTGAGGCAGCAGTAAAGGCACTGGTCGAGACAGTGACTGAGGAACTGAAGAAGGGCGAGAAGGTTCAGCTGGTTGGCTTCGGCACGTTTGAGGTTTCCGAGAGAGCTGCTCGTGAGGGCCGCAACCCGCAGACCGGCAAGGTTATGAAGATCAAGGCTTCCAAGGCTCCGAAGTTCAAGGCCGGCAAGGCTCTGAAGGATGCTATCAACTAATGGATGCGTTCTGTCGGCTGTGCTGCACACAGCCGCATGGATACCACTGACGAACAGCCCGGGAAGCAATCCCGGGCTGTTTGCGATAGAGGATATCCTAAGGATATCACCGACAGCAGACAGCGGGCGGCGGATGCCGTGCCTGACCGGAATGAATTATGAGACTGGATAAATATCTGAAGGTTTCCCGCCTGATCAAGCGGAGAACTGTGGCCAATGAGGCCTGTGACAATGGAAGAGTCCTCCTGAACGGGAAAACAGCCCGGGCCTCCGCAGAGGTGAAGCCGGGCGATGTCATTGAAATATCGTTCGGAAACCGCAGCACGAAGGCAGAGGTGCTGCGCGTTCAGGAGACCATTCACAAGGAAGACGCCGGAGAAATGTTCCGGTATCTCTGAGGAAGGCAGATTGTGCAGAGAGCAGCGGGAAAGCGAAAACGGAATAGAGGACGCTCCGGCAGTTTGATTCTGATTGCGCTGGTGGTGCTTCTGATGGTGATCGTGATCGGGTATAAGGCCATGGGACTGAAGGAAACACTGGACGCAAACAGCCAGAAGGAAGCGGAACTGCAGCAGCAGCTCAACGACGAGAACAAACGCGCAGAGGATATCGAGGAGTACGCAAAATATACGAAGACGCGGAAGTATGTCGAGGAGATTGCCAAGGAAAAGCTGGGCCTTGTCCACGATGGAGAGACGGTCTACAAGAATGAAAGCAGCGACAAGTGAGCAGTCGGACTGCGGCGGCAGCATGCTGCCGAAATGGATGCGGAAAAATCTGCACAGGACAAAGATGGACAGGGCGCGTACTGGATATCCCACGGGACATCTGGCGCGCAGAACGATTCTGAAAAAGATTTGAAAAGGGCAGTGGCGGAAGAAATAATCCGGTCATTGCCCTTTTGCGTAGCACCAGATGACGGTTGCGCCACATCAGGCAAGCCTGCGGCGAAGCTCCAGTTTTGACAGAGATCGCCCGATGGCGCTCGTGACCGGGCCGAGGAAGATCACCATCAGAACATTGCCGATGGTTGGACGACCGCCGAGCAGGCAGCCGAGGAAGATCGCGAGAAAATCGTAGATCATGCGGACGGCGGCGAACGGAAGATGGTGCCTGCCGCGGCAGAGCATGATCGGAATGGCGTCGAAGGGAGCGACGCCCATGCGCCCATTCATATAGAGACCGCAGCCGAACAGGAAGACAGCAAGCGCGAGGGCAAAAATGACCGCGCGGGAAGGCATCCGGGTGAAAACATCAGCAGGAAGCGTTTTACGCCACACCCAGCGGAAGAAATCGGAGAGGTATCCGATGAGAAACATGTTGGCCAGCGTCCCGAGACCGATGAGATCGCGCCCTTTCCAGAGGACAAAGAGCAGGAACACCGCATGCACCATCAGCGTACAGGTGCCGTAGGAGATGCCGAGGATGCGGGACAGCTGCACATTGAAGAATGTGAAAGAGTCCATTCCCAGATCGACATTGATGAGCAGGGAGACCGTGAATCCCATAAGAAAGATCCCGGCCATCATAATGGCAAAATGGCTGCGCGCCGCGCGCCCGTCCAGACGAAGCTGCATGATTTGAGTCCTCCGGGGAATCATAATAAATCGGAAGGGCAGGGTTTGCAAAGCATAATATGCAGGAAAAAGTGTCTGCGTTTCTTTGCATGAGTCAGAGGCTGTACTATCATCATAGAGAAGACAAACATCCAACATTCGGCTTTGGGGCATCAGTATTATTTCACGGTATGGACCATGGGAAATCTTACAACAAAAATGGATCAGGTCATCCGGCGGTTTGACATGATTCCGCCGGGAGCTCACGTGATTGTGGGGCTGTCCGGCGGGGCGGATTCTGTCTGCCTGATGGAAGCCCTGTATGAGCGAATGAAAAATGGAAGGCTCTCCGGGACGCTGGAGGCGGTGCATGTGCATCACGGACTGCGGGCGACGGCGGACCGGGATGAGGCGTATGTCCGTGCGTTCACGGAGAAGCGGGATATCCCGCTGCGGGTGGTGCACGTCCGGGCGGCGGATTACGCGGCGGAGCAGGGGCTGTCCACGGAGGAGGCCGGCAGAATCCTGCGGCAGCAGGCGTTCGCGGAGGCGGCTGCGCGGTGGGCGGATTCGGCGTGTCCGGTGCGGATCGCGCTTGCTCATCATCTGGAGGACTCCGCGGAGACGCTGCTCTTTCATCTGTGCCGGGGAGGGAGAATAGCCGGATTTGCCGGAATCCGGCCTGTTTCCGGCAATGTCATTCATCCGCTGCTGACCTGCAGCAGAGAGGAAATCGAGGCATTTCTGCGGGAGAGGCGGATTCCATGGTGCACGGACGAGACAAATGACTGCAACGATTACACGCGAAACCGAATCCGGCATCAGGTGATGCCGCTGCTTCGAAGCGGCGTCAATGCCGAGGCGGACCGGCATCTGGCCGCGGCAGCTCTGGAGGCAGCGGAGGCAGAGGCTTTTCTGGAGACGGAGACGGAGAAGGCACGGAGACGGTGCCTTATCATGGAAAGCATTGAGGGAGACGGAAATGCTGAGGCTGGAGGGCAGAAGAATGGAGAAGCCGCACGACCAGAGGCGGGCAGCAAAACGGGGATAATCAGGCATCAGGGCGGGGAGATAACACGTTCGAAAACAGACGTGCATATGGACTACGCGGGCGCAACAGGAGGAGAAGTCTATGCAGTTTCCCGGCTCCAGGCACTCGCCCCGTTTATGCGGCGGCGGGTGCTGTATGCGGCGCTGGTCCGGGCGGCTGGGAGAAAGAAAGACATTTCTGCGGAGCATGTGGCAGCGCTGGATAGACTGCTTCAGACCGGCGGCAATGCGGAACTTACACTGCCCTGCGGCATCCTTGCGCGAAAGCAGTATGACGACCTCTGGTTTGAGAGACGGATGACGGAGCAGCGGGAACTGCCAGAACCCGGTCGCTCCGGGGAGCGCTGGCGCTGGAATGGCGTGGCGGTTCCGACCGCGGCTGACGCTTACGAGACGCGGGTGTTTGACCGTCCGGACGGCGCTGTCATCCCGTCCGGTCTGTGTACGAAATGGTTCGATTATGATAAAATCACTTCAACTGTCGATTTCCGCACGCGGCGGCCGGGAGACCGGCTGACGCTGTCAGAGGAGGGCAGCAGCAAGACACTTGGGCGCTGCTTCATTGACGGCAAGATGCCGGCTGGTCTGCGGGACAGGGTTGTTCTGCCGATGTGCGGACAGGAGGTGCTGTGGATCCCGGGATATCGGGTCAGCGCGGCGTTTCTGGTGTCTGAGAATACCCGGAGGATTCTGGAGATCCGGCTGGATATGGAATAGAAGTATGCCTGCATGGAGGCAGAAAAGTTTTAAAGAAAGTCGCTTCAGGGCGCGGCGGAAAGGATACTATGGCTGAATACGAGGACAACATCCGGGTACTGTACAGCGAAGAGGAGGTAGACCGGAGAATCCGTGAGCTGGGAGCACAGATTTCGCGGGACTATGCAGGAAAGAGCGTCAATCTGATCGGCATTCTGAAGGGCGCGAGCTTCTTCATGTGCGAGCTGGCGAAGCGCATCACGGTGCCGGTGTATATTGATTTCATGTCTGTGTCGAGTTACGGAAGCGGGACGGAATCCAGCGGCGTGGTGAAGATCAACAAGGATCTGGACCGTCCGGTCGAGGGACTGGACGTTATCATTGTGGAGGATATCGTCGATTCCGGGCGGACGCTTTCCTATCTGACAAAATTTCTCAACAATCGCGGGGCAAAATCGCTGCGCGTGGCGACGCTGCTCGACAAGCCGGCAAGACGAGTGGTGGAAATGATCCCGGATTACCGCGGCTTTGAAATTCCGGATGAGTTTGTCGTCGGATACGGCATGGATTATGATCAGAAGTACCGCAACCTGCCGTTCATCGGCGTGGTGGAAACGGAGTGAGCCGAAGCGGCGCGGGCGAAGAACGGAAACTGCCCTCGCTCAGCAAAACAGGAACTGCCAGAGCCGCGTGCGCAGCAGGTGCGTGGAACAGGAAAGCTGGAAATGAGGGCACATAAAGGAACTATATGGACAAAAATCAAAGAAACAGCAACAGTTATTTCTGGGTGGGGCTGATTGTTCTTCTGGCGTTTCTGATGCTCATGCAGTATGTCAGGGGGACAATGGCATCCAATGCCCAGGCCTATACACGGGGACAATACGAGCAGGCACTGGACAAGGGAACGGTGAAGAATGTCGTGGTCATTCCAAACCGGGAGACGCCCACGGGTTCGGTGCGCGTCACGTTGAGTGACGGCAGCGTTGAGACCTTTTATGCGACGGATGTGAACGAGCTGGAGGACGAGGCCAGAAAGGCCGGCCTTGACCCGGCTGTGCGGGATGTGCCGCAGGAGAACTGGTTCCTGTCGGACGTCCTGCCGATCCTGCTGGTCACGGTGATCTGCTTTTTCTTCTTTTTCCTGATGTCGGGGCAGAACGGCGCGAACAGCACCAATGCCAGAATGATGAATTTTGGCAAGAGCAATGCGAAGCGGGATGATCTGAAGAGTAAGCACACGTTTGCGGATGTGGCCGGACTCGAGGAGGAGAAGGAGCAGCTCGAGGAAATCGTGGATTTCCTCAAGAACCCGGGGAAGTACACGGCGATCGGCGCGAGAATTCCGAAGGGCGTTCTGCTCGAGGGACAGCCGGGCACCGGCAAGACGCTGCTGGCCAAGGCGGTGGCGGGGGAGGCCGGCGTGCCGTTCTTCTCCATCTCCGGGTCGGATTTTGTCGAGATGTTCGTTGGTGTCGGCGCCTCGCGTGTCCGCGATCTGTTTGAGGAGGCCAAGAAGAATGCCCCCTGCATCGTCTTCATTGATGAGATCGACGCCGTGGCAAGGCGCAGAGGAACCGGACTTGGCGGCGGTCATGACGAACGGGAACAGACGCTGAATCAGCTGCTGGTCGAGATGGACGGCTTTGGCGAGAACGAGGGCATCATCGTGATGGCGGCGACGAACCGCGCTGATATTCTGGATCCGGCCATTCTGCGGCCGGGACGGTTTGACCGGAAGATCACGGTCTCGCTGCCGGATATCCGGGGACGGGAGGAAATTCTGAAGGTTCACGCCCGGAACAAAAAGCTGGCGGACGATGTCGATCTGAGGACAATTGCGCAGACCACGGCGGGCTTCTCCGGCGCAGACCTGGAAAATCTGCTGAATGAGGCGGCCATCGGCGCGGCCTCGCGGAATGAGAACTTTATCACGCAGGCCGACATTCGCCAGGCGTTTGTCAAGGTGGGGATCGGTGCGGAGAAGCACAGCCGCGTGATTTCGGAGAAAGAGAAGCGGATCACGGCCTACCACGAGGCGGGACATGCGATTCTGTTCCATGATCTGCCGGATGTGGGACCGGTCTATACGGTTTCCATCATTCCGACCGGTATGGGCGCTGCCGGGTACACGATGCCGCTTCCGGAAAAGGATGAGATGTTTGTCACGCGGGGGCAGATGCTGCAGGACATTATGGTTTCTCTCGGCGGACGCATCGCGGAGCAGCTGGTGCTCGACGACATCACGACCGGCGCGTCCTCCGACATCAAGAAGGCGACGCAGGAAGCCAGGGCGATGGTGACACGGTATGGCTTCTCGGAGTCGATCGGGACGATCAACTATGACCAGGAGGAAGAGGACGTCTTCCTCGGCTATGACCTGGGCCATACGAGCAAGCATTCGGAGTTCATGAGCGGAGAGATCGACAAGGAAGTAAAGGCGATCGTGACCGACTGCTACGCGAAGGCAAAGAAGATTATTGAGAGCCGCAGGGATGTTTTGGACCGGGCGGCGGCATTGCTGATCGAGAAGGAGAAGATCACGGGCGACGAGTTCAACGCACTATTCGAGAACGCGTAATTTTGCACAAAAACACGGGGCAGTTTTTGTAAACTTTGTGAATGTCCCATATTTACCGCGATGGAGGGGAATGTTAGTATACTAGTCGTAACCCCCCAATACATTTAAGTTTTTGCTATACCCCATAAGAAGAATACCTTCTCAGAAAAGACGCGGCTCCCCCCAAGTGCCGCGTTTTTTCGTGCGCGAAATTCCCAAATCCGCATACGGTGCGGTATACTGAAAGTAATTGTTTTTGAAAAGGGGCACTCATGGCAGATTTTGACATCAATGCGTTGTTTTCCGATTATTCGCCACAGTACGTGGAGCCGTGGGAGCCGGCTCCTTATTCGATTGCGATGCTCCGTGTCCGGACCGGGAAGGAGGGCGTGGACCGGTGCACGCTGACGGTGGAGTCAGACCGGGATTACGAGATGGTCAAGACGCGCGAGAATGAAGAATTTTGCTGGTATTCCGCCGTCATCGCGCTGGACGACCGCAGACTGTCTTATTATTTTAATATTTATACGACGGACGGCAGGCATATTCTGTATACGCGCCACGGCGCGGTGGATTATGTGGATCAGGCGTGCTACTGGAATCTGATTCCGGGGTACCGTGTGCCGGACTGGATGCGCGGCGCGGTCATCTATCAGATCTATGTCGACCGGTTCTGCAACGGGGATAAATCCAATGACGTGCTTACGGATGAGTATGAGTACCTCGGGCTGCATGCGCAGAGAGTGGAGGACTGGAACAGCCTGCCACAGAATATGGATGTGCACCGCTTCTACGGCGGAGATCTGAAGGGCGTGCTGGACAAGCTGGACTATCTCGAAGAACTCGGAGTCAATGTGATCTATTTCAACCCGCTCTTTGTGTCTCCTTCGAACCACAAGTATGACGCGCAGGATTACGGGCACATCGACCCGCATGTCGGCAAAATCGTGCACGACGAGGGAGCGCTGCTCCCGCCGGACGGGCACGGGAACCGGAATGCCACGCGGTATATCGACCGCACAACGAATCCGGAAAATCTGCGGGCGAGCGATCAGATGTTTGCGGATTTTATTGCGGAGGCGCACCGGCGCGGCATCCGCGTGATCATGGACGGCGTGTTCAATCACTGCGGGTCCTTCAACCGGTGGCTGGACCGGGAGCGGATTTATGAGGATATACCCGGCTGCGAAAAGGGCGCCTATATTGACCGGAATTCGCCGTACCGGAACTATTTCAAGTTCAACGCGGACAGCTGGCCGTACAACGGCAATTATGACGGCTGGTGGGGACACGACACTCTGCCAAAACTAAACTATGAGGCGTCCCGCTCGCTGACACAGGCGATTCTGGATGTCGGGCGGAAATGGGTTTCCGCGCCGTATCACGCGGACGGATGGCGGCTCGATGTGGCGGCGGACCTCGGGCACTCGGCGGAATTCAACCACTGGTTCTGGCGTGAGTTCCGGAAGGTGGTGAAACAGGCCAATCCGGATGCGGTGGTGCTCGCGGAGAATTATGGGGATTCGTCCTCCTGGCTGCAGGGAGATCAATGGGACACGGTGATGAATTACGACGCGTTCATGGAGCCGCTCACCTGGTTTCTCACCGGCATGGAAAAGCACAGCGACGATTTCCGACAGGATCTGTTCGGGAATGCGGACAATGCGTGGAAGCAGATGAACTGGTACTGGAACGAGAATATGCCGCCGCAGCCCATGTTTATCTCCATGAATGAGCTGTCAAACCACGATCATTCGCGTTTCCTCACCCGGACCAATCACAAGGTCGGGCGTGTGAACACGCTCGGCTCCGCGGCAGCGGAGGAGGGCGTGAACAAGGCGGTGATGCGGGAGGCGGCAGCGGTCCAGTTCACCTGGCCCGGCGCGCCGACGATTTATTACGGCGACGAGGCCGGACTTTGCGGATTTACAGACCCGGACGACCGGCGGACCTATCCCTGGGGGCACGAGGATCAGGACCTGATTCGTTATCACAGGGAACTGATCCGCATTCATAAGGAGAACAGCTGCCTTACCATGGGCGCGCTGCGCCCGCTGGCGCTGGATTACCAGTACATGGCATACGGACGTTTCGATCACCGCGGCACCATCGTCGTAGCGGTCAACAACGGCGGCGGGGAGGTCACGAAGACCCTTCCGGTGTGGTACTGCGGCGTTCCGAAAAACGCGGTGATGGAACGAATCTGCCTGAGCGGGGAAGACGGATTCACCACGGAACCGGCAGATTTTGCCGTGACAGACGGCAGCCTCACGCTGACCCTCGGCAAAACCAGCGCAGTTATTCTGCGGTGGAGAGCGTGAGTGGAGAAATGCCACAAGAGGTGACAAAGGTATCGATATGAGTATGAGAGGGAGAGAGGAAGAAAAGCAACATGATGTTGGCGAAGAACAGAAGGCCGGCAGCATGACGCGAAGTAACTATGCCCGACGGAAGAGAAGAGCGGCGGAGGCGCGAAACGCGCAGGAGGAAAAGAGGTATCAGCGGAACAACAAGGCGCTGATTCTGATGGCGGCAGCGATTGTTGCGATCACTCTCATTACAAGGTGGGGGCGGGATCGCTCCATTGTCTATGCTACCGCACCGATTTCCTACGAGGACGCCGTCGACGGGACCAGAAACTACAGAGATGTTCTGCGCCTGTTTGCAAACGCAGGATTCACTAATCTCGCGGAGGGAGCGCTGAATGATCTGAAGGATAAGGGGGATGCGCAGAGCGGCATGGTCTGCGATGTCTCGGTGGGAGGAAACAGAAAGTTTTCGACAAAGACCAGATTCAATTCGACGGCACAGGTAATTGTGTATTACCATTCACCGGAGAAGACAGAAAAGGACGGGACGGATGTAAATCCTTCCGCCGCCGTCCAGACGCAGTGAACCTCATCTGACCGGAAAGAGGCTGCCCGTCGGGTCAGATCGAAGCCGACCCGGATGCTTTGGATTGATCACTTTCGGACGAGCCGGATACGTTTGCGGCACTGCCGGTGGGAGAGGAATAGAAATTATCAAAAAGCCTGTTGGTGACTTTCAAGGTATCAGCACAGATGCCGGGCAGATCAGTGCCCCACGCAGAGGCTGCCTGGCTGTAACCGGCAAGAATGGCATTCTGCAGAGAGCGCATCACGTCAGCGTCCCCGCCGGACATGGTGATTGCCATCTGGAAGAGACGGTTGGATGTCTGCGTGACGCCATAGAAGCCATCTTCACCGAGCGCCTGCCTTGCGGCAGCCTGCGCCTCTGCCGCGGAGACGTTGCCGTTCTGAGACAGCAGTGCAAGAATATCCGGGTCCAAGCTGCCGACTTCTCTGTCGGAGGCGGATGAGACGGCTGCCTGCATACCAAATGTGTTGCGGATCATCCGGATAAACTGTCTGTGCTGTTCCTGCTGCTCCAGCCTGAGAGTACGAATTAAGGCTGCCCGTTCCGATGCACTCATCTTTGTGACATCGGAGGCCTTTGTATCACTCCTATCGGAAAGTGCCGGATCCTTTTCGCGTCTGCTGCTCTGCTGCGTTCTTCCGGAAGCGGAACGAACCTGATCCGTTTCCGCCGCTGAGCCGGTACTGTGCCTTGCATCAGATGCTTTATCTGCGCCGCGGGTGTGGAACGCGTCGGTGACGGAATCGGACCGGCCAGGGTCCGATGCGCCGGGCAAATGAAACCGTCTGTGTGCGGACTGGTCTTCGGAGTCTGAAAGCCGGTTATTGCCCGTCTGCTCCTGAGAATCCTGTGAAGAACCTGGAAACCGCGAGGCGGTGTCCTCGCGCCCGGTATTATCTACGTAGGAACGGATATACGTATCTCCGGTCAGACCGTTGATCACAGGCAGCTTCGTGTCAGCAGCCTCCTGATTAGTCCGGTCTTCCGGAATTTGAACAGAATACTGCGCGGCGCGCGCCCTGGCGGCCGCGACATCGCTCTGATAAACAGAGCCGGCAATACTGCTGATTTCGAAAGACATATCTTTTCCCCCATTCCTGATCGGCTATACACGCGGTCTTCGACCCATCTATAGAAGATTATCGGCGCGCTTACAGATAATTATTAGAAAAGTTTGAAAGCAGCAGCGTTTAATTTGAGACGGGATCCCGTCGCCCCGTGAGCGGGATCTGCACCTCGAGATATGCAGAGGTCCTCTCGTGGTCATGACTGGCAATCAGTATTTTGCCGTAGGCATCTCCGGAGACAGTCAGTCCGTGGAGATCCGGGAGGTCCTGAGAATCCGGGAAGCAGGAGGAAATGTCGTTATTCACCAGGTCAAAAGTGCGAATGGTGCGCAGATACGTGCCTGCGGGAAGACGGATCAGCTGTCTGGTATTCTCAAGGGAATACATTTTGAAATCGCTTTCGCTCAGGCGGAGGCAGACGAGATGCTCAGACGGGAGCGGCGCGGAACGAGCACTCTTTTTTGAAATTATCTGACTATTAATTCCGGGTGGGACATTTTTTAGACTAATGCTGCAATAGGGGTATGTTGAAAGCCAGGCGGAGAGTTCATCTTCATCGCGGATAGGAAGCATGCGTATTCCCATTTTACTCCATACCGCAATGGGGAGAAGGCAGGAGGCTTCCTCCGGATAAACCCAGAAATTGCCGACATTATAGACGGCTGAGGCAAGCTCGGACTGGTGCATGCGCAGATAATCGAGAAGGTGTCGGCGATGATCCATTTCACCGCGCAGGATGTGATACTGCGTGTTCACATAGCGATACTGTTCCTCAATATCGCTGTTATTGATGATTGTCTCTACTTCTTTCAGGCTGAATCCCATGCTGCGGTATCGCTGCACAGCCATAAGACGCAGAACATCGGGCATCCTGTAGTCCCGGTAGCTGCTGCCCGGATTCCGAACCGGACGGATCAGGCCCTCCATTTCGTAATACCGGATGGTTTCAGGGGAAAGCCCCAGATATTTCGATACTTCACCGATACGCATGATATCCGCACGCTCCTGTTTTTTCGGACTGCTGTTTTCTCAGTTTCAATATCTTCGTCAGGCATAAAACCCTACAGCTGCTATAGATATAGTAACACGGTCTCCGGGTATTGCAATGAATCACGAATGGCGGAGGCACTGCCGTGCGCTGTCAACTTGACATGCTGGAATTTCACAATTAAAAAAATCCAACAAAAAAACGCGGGTGTTAAACCAAAAATAAGGTTAATAAATGTGATAAATGCACGAAACGGTTCACAAACGAATACAAAATAATTGAATTTATGCGAAAAACCGCGAAAATTCCCAAAATACATTGACATTGAAGCGGCTATAAGTAGTAAATTTTACATACTGTAAACCTATTCTATGGTGGGAAATTATTTATCTGCTATAGCGAAGCATATCGTAAGGAGTATCGGAGGAAATGAGCCAGTGCCACATCGCAGAAAATTCTGTGCTGCGGCGCGATACAACAGGAGAGAGGATAAAACAACTATGAGTACAGCAGCTTCATTCATGTCACTGCAGGGATCTGATTTTACTACGATTGCGATGCAGGACATGAAGCATCTGAAGGCTGTCAGGGACGACACGGTTTCTCAGGATGAAGGATCATCCATCTTCAAAGACGTACTGGAGAGTACGGTCGATCAAGTCAAATCTACCCAGCAGGATGTGGAAAATAAGCAGTATCTGCTAGCCACAGGGCAGCTGGAGGATGCGCATTCTCTGCCAATCGCGGAAGCGAAGGCTGCGGTCAGCCTCGATCTGCTCGTTGCGCTTCGCAACAAGGCGATGGAGTCGTACAACGACCTCATGAGAATGAATATTTAGTCCGTTCTATTCATTGCATTTCAGACATCAGAGTATAGATTTCATTATTGACAGTGTGTAGGCTTCTGGATTGTGGAAAAGTTTGGGGAAATCTGGAAAAATGTGCCGGTCAGAACAAAAAGACGACTTGCGGTCATTTTCGGAGTGACAGTGGCTCTGATCATGACCGGCATTGCCGTTCTGCATCTGACCAACAAAACTGAATATACAGCCCTGTTCACCGGTCTTTCCAGCGAGGAAGCGCAGAAGGTCGGGGAACTCCTTCAGGATCAGAGCGTGGATTACCGATATTCCGCCAGCGATGGAACGATACGGGTTCCGGATGACCAGGCGGAGCAGCTCCGGGTCAGTCTCCTGGCAAAGGGGTATCCGAAAAGCGGCTTCTCCTATGACATGTACATCAGCAATTCCAAGATGATGTCGACCGAGTCCGATAAGAAACAGTACACGCTGTATGATCTGCAGGACAGGCTGGGGGCGACCATTCGTCTGTTCGACGGCGTGCAGGATGCCAAGGTCACTATCGCGGAGGGAAAGGACTCCGGGTATGCGCTGGATGACTCCCCGGAGGTGGATGCGACCGCTTCCGCCGTAGTCACGATGCAGCCGGGTAAGACTCTGTCGAAAACGAATGCAGACGCCATCCGCAATTTGATCGCCAGATCTGTGGAAGGAATGAATTTCACCAACGTCTCTGTCTTCGACGCATCGACTATGACAGAGGTCAGTGGGACGGAGGAAGCGAATGCGGCGGGAGGCTCTGGCAGCACGGCGGTCAACAGCATGGAAGCGGAGATTGCCTCGAATATCGAGGGGAAGGTCCGCAAGGTCCTGGCACAGATTTATGGCGCGGACAACATAGCGGTCTCGGTGCGCGGCATCCTTGATCCGACGCACAGCGTGCAGGAAGCCACCACCTACAATGTCCCGGAGAAGGCCGACGATGACGACAAGGAAGGACTCCTGAAGAAGGAGGAGAAAACCACGGAGAAATCCGGCTCTTCCTCCGGTTCGGGAGGCGATGTGGCCGGGACGGATGCCAACGCGGACACGCCGGACTATACCACGGATAGCGGCGACAGCGCCTCCAACAGCTACAGCAGCGACACTACGAGCAGGGAATGGCTCTACAATGAAACCACAAAGCAGACGGAAACATCGCCGGGTTCCCTGACCGACGTCACGGTGGCTGTCGTGATCAATACGGATGATACCGAGACGGTCCGGAACACAGATCTCATCAATCTGGTTGCGGACGCGGCCGGCATTTCGAGGGACGACGCAACGGACAAGATCACAATCATCCGAAGCGCACCGCCGAAAGAAGAAGCTGCCGCCGACAACAGGACGGATGAGGCAGGAGAAGCACAGATGCCGTCCCTGCTGATCCTGATTGCGGCAGGAGCAGCGGCAGTTCTCGTCCTGACAATTCTGCTCTTTATCATCACGGGGCGAAAGAAGAAGAAAAATATGAGACAGCAGCAGGAGGATGCCGCCGCCGCGGCGGAGGCGGAGGCAGAGCGTCGCAAGGCCGCCGCGGCGCAGCAGAAAAAGAGGAGAGAGAGCTCGGAAGAAGAGAAACTCGGCAACGCCCATATGCAGCGCGGGATGAAGCTGAAGAATGATATTGGTGATTTCATAGATGAGAATCCGCAGGTGGCGGCAAAACTCGTGGAAACGTGGCTGAACGAGGACGATCCGAACGAGAAAAAGCAGTTCCGTTGACCTGACCGAAAAACAGAGGCTGAAGCACATTTGCAGTGTAAACGGAGATTGGACTGAGGATGGCGGTGACGCAGGGAGAAACACAACAGAATATTGCGCAGGCTGCGGCAGAGATTCCACCTGTCGATCCGTCTGCCACACGGAACCTGACGAACCGGCAGAAGGCCGCGCTTGTCATTGTATCTGTGGGCGCGGAACGGGCATCCCAGATCTATAAGTATCTCAGTGAGCAGGAAATTGAAGATCTCACCTACGAGGTCGCCCGGATCGGACAGTCCACAAACTCGCAGGTGGAGGGCACGCTGGACGATTTTTACAAGCTGTGCCTGACGCATAAAATGCTGACAGACGGCGGCATTGAATACGCGAGAAATGTCCTCGAAAAGGCCTTCGGGGAATCAACGGCCAGAAATCTGCTCGAAAAGGTCAACAAGACGCTGCAGTCAAGGCCGTTCAATTTCTTTGCCAAGGGAGATCCCAAAGCGGTGCTGTCGCTGCTTCAGCCGGAGCGACCGCAGGTGATTGCACTGGTGCTGAGTTATCTGGATTCCGAGCTGGCGGCCAGAGTCATGGAAGGGCTTCCGGACGACAAGAAAATACCGACGGTCGCGGCAATGGCCAGAATGGACCGGGTATCGCCGGAGGCCATCACCATCGTGGAGAACGAGATGCGGAGGAAATTCTCGACCTTTGTCACGAGCGAGGAGAATACGAGCCTCGGCGGCATTGATTTTGCCGCGGACGTCATGAACCATATCGACAGAAGCACGGAGAAAAAGATTTTCGACGAGCTGGATGTGGCCGATCCGGATCTGTCCAAGGATATCCGGGACAGAATGTTCGTCTTCGAGGATATTCTCACGATGGACGACAGGTCTGTGCAGCGGTTCATCCGCGACTGCGATACAAAGGATATTGTGTTTGCGCTGAAGACGGCGACGGACGATATGAAGGAAACCTTCTTCAACAATATGTCGAAGCGTATGGCCGAGACGGTCAAGGCAGATATGGAGACGACAACGCATGTCAGATTGCGGGATGTCGAGGAAGCGCAGCAGAAGATTGTCAACCTGATCCGAAAGCTGGAGGATCAGGGAGAACTGGTCATCAACAAGGGCGGCGGAGAGGATCAGATCATTGTCTAATCGTATATTCAAAGAGCAGCAGAATTTCAGGGCGGTTACGCTGGGACCGATTGACGGCAGCTCCGCGGAAAAGGTGCA
Organism: uncultured Lachnospiraceae bacterium; assembly: GCA_902781655.1. Classification (GTDB taxonomy): domain Bacteria; phylum Bacillota; class Clostridia; order Lachnospirales; family Lachnospiraceae; genus CAG-791. Next base: position 64,007 of record CACZJZ010000007.1, on the reverse strand, counting down.
GAACGGAGATTTTCAGCTTCTGACGTTCAGCCGCGGATCAGATGAGGAGCAGCCGGAGCAGGCGGATTCCGCTGAGGCGGATGAGCTCCTTGGGAAGGCGAAGAAACAGGCGGAGCAAATCCTCGCCGATGCAAGGAAGGAAGCGGAGGAGATTCGTCGGGAGTCAGCAGAAGACGGATTCCGGCAGGGCATTGAGAAGGCCCGGAAAAAGGCGGAGGAAGAGGCAGCGGCCGCCTGGCAGGAAAAGATCCGGCATTTTGAGACAGAGGCGGAAACGGCGCTCAGCGGGATTCAGGAGGCCAAGCAGAGGGTGCTGTCGCGTTACCTGCGTGAGCTGATGAATGTCTCCGTCGCGGTCGCGGAGAAAGTCATTCATGTCAGCCTCTCCACCAGCGGCGAGGTCATCGCACGGATGATCGGCGCGGAGGTGGAAAAACGTCAGAAGACGGCGTGGATGAAGATATATATCGATAAACAGGATTACGACATGATGGTGAAGGCGGACGCCGACATAGCGCAGGAGCTTGGGCACGTCTCTGAAAATATAAAATTTGTTGTCATGGACAGCGAGCAACAGGGGTACTGCATCATCGAGACGCCGGAGGAGATCACCGACATCAGCGTCGATTCGCAGATGGACAATCTGCGGAATAGTCTGGATACGGTCACGTTCGAGGACACCAATGTATGAGAGGGCACTTGACCTGATCCGAAGCTCGGAGACGGTCGGACATATCGGCAAAATTGAAGATATTGTGGGGATGGCGATCGAGGCCTCCGGCAGCCGCTGCAGCATCGGCGACATCGTGATGATCTACAACGAGGAACTGAACCGGCAGGTCCCGGCTGAGGTCGTCGGATTCCGCGGCGGACGCATCCAGCTGATGACCTATGAGGCCACGAACGGCATCGCCTCCGGGAGCTTCGTTCGGAATACAGGGCACCGGCTTCAGATTCCGGTGGGCGATTTCCTGAAGGGGCGCATCATCGATGCTATGGGACGTCCGATCGATGGAGGAGATCCTTTCCCGGAGGATCGGACCTACACCGTATCGAGCGGATACAGCAATCCTCTCACAAGACCGCCCATCCGTGAGAGGCTGGAATTCGGCATCAAGGCGATCGACGGACTTAATACGATCGGCAAGGGACAGCGTATCGGGATCTTTGCCGGTTCCGGCGTGGGCAAGAGCACGCTGATGGGGATGATCGCTAAGAACGTCAAGACCGATATCAGCGTGATCGCGCTCGTCGGAGAGCGTGGACGTGAAGTGCTCGAATTTGTGGAGAAGGATCTCGGCAAAGAGGGTATGGCGCGCTCGGTCCTTGTGGTGGCAACGTCTGACCAACCGGCCATGCTCCGCCAGAAATGCCCTCTGGTCGCGACGACCATTGCGGAGTATTTCCGGGACCAGGGACTGGATGTCCTGCTGATGATGGATTCTCTGACCCGGTTTGCTATGGCGCAGCGGGAGATCGGGCTGGCAATCGGAGAGCCACCGATCGCCAGGGGATATACTCCATCCATTTATGCGGAATTTCCGCGGCTGCTGGAACGAAGCGGAAACTTTCAGAAGGGTTCCATCACCGGGGTGTATACGGTTCTGGTGGAAGGCGACGACACGAATGAGCCGATCGCGGATACGGTGCGGGGCATCCTTGACGGCCACATTGTTTTGTCCCGGGCGCTGGCGGCGGCGAACCACTATCCGGCCATCTCCATCGGAGACAGCATTTCGCGTCTGATGACAGAACTGGTGGACGACCGACATCGGGAGTGCGCAGCGAAGATGCGGAACATCCTCGGCGTGTATCAGAAAAACGCCGATCTGATTTCCATCGGCGCCTATAAGAAGGGAGCCAACGCCGCTATTGACGAGGCTGTCGATCACTACCCGGCGATAAACCGGTTCCTGATGCAGGGCGTGGATGAATCCTTTACCTATGAACAGACGCTGAAGTTGATGGAAGAGGCGCTTGCGTAAGCTGAGGAGGCTGCGGTGTGAAAAAATTCAGATATTCTCTGGAAAAGGTGCTGCAGTACAAGGACCAGGTGCTGGACAGCCAAAAGGAAGAATACGCTTCCAGAATGCGTGATGTGAACCAGCAGAAACAGAGGATCGACGCGCTGAACAGGGAGCAGGAGGAACTGGCGGAGAAATTCGACAGCGCGAAGCACAGCGGATCTTCCATCACAGACCTGCGGCTTTTCGCCGATCTGACCGACAGAATCGGCAGACAGATTGAGATAGAGCAGAATAAGCTTCATAATCTCGAAGAGCTTGCTGAAAAACAGAAGGGGAAGATGATTGCTGCCAATGTGGATGTCAAAAAGTTTGAGAAACTGAAGGACAGAAAACTGCAGGACTATCAGAAGGAAGTGCGGAAGAGCGACGAGACTTTCATAGAGGAGTTCGTCATGCATGAGGCTGCTGTGGACAACATGCAGAGGGTATAATCAATCAGGAACGCAGGACAGCATCGGACAGGAGAGGGATAAGAGTATGGATGGGATTTCCATGGCGAAAGCAGTATCGCCCGAGCTGCAGGGAAGCGGCTTGGAGACGGGGCAGCCGCGAACGCGGGATGCCAATGACGCCTTTGCGGTACTGCTCAGAGACGGAGCGGAATCAGCCGGAACGACTGAAACCGCTGGCTCAGCCGGCTGGGGCAGTGCATCGCGGACATCCGGCACCGGGACGGAAAAGACGCATTCCGGGAGTGGACGGACGGAGAAGCAGGGGACGAAGTGCGGGGCCGCAGTCCAGGCGGACAGAGACAAGGACAAGACAGACACGGCGGAGGAGAGCGATCAGCTGCTGAGCACGGAGGTTGACTCGGAGCTGAGCCTGCTGGCTTCCATGATCGGCAGCCCGGCAACGGATACCGGAGAGACACTGCACGCGGCGTGCGCCACGGACGGGACCGCTGCGGAGACAGAAAATGTGGTTCAGGCGCTTTCCGGGGCGCGAAATACACCGGCAAATGCAGCCGGAGTTACAGCCGGAAGCGAAACGGAGTCAGCGGCGCGGCAGATCAGTACAGCGATATCCGCGGAAGAGCAGGGACGGGCGGCAGCCGCGACTTTGCAGGAGGACACAGGGCATGCGGCCTACGGAGCCGCATCGCAGACAGATGCTGCGGGCATGCCGCAGGATTCCCGGACCGTTTCCAGACAGACCCTGCCGGATTCCTCTGCCCGGACTGACGCCGTATCCGACGATCTCATCGTGCAGCCGGATTCAGACGCCGACCGGGCAGCGGCAAAGGCACAACCTGATTCCGCCGGAACGTCTCCGCTGGGTACGGACGAGTCGGCACGGGAGAGCGTAACACAGGCGCAGACTTCCCGGATCGCACGGAAGAGTGCGGGAAAACAGACAACTGGAGCGGAAAAAACAGGGAATGCATCCGGAGCCGGTCTGCAGTCTCTGCAAGCTGCACATCCGGCGGGAACCGCCGGAGAGGCGGGAGCCGCAGCAGAGGAGGTCCTCTCGACGACGCCGGATACCGCGGCGGAGGATCTCGCAAAATATCTTGCTTCCAGATCGCCGTTCACGCAGAGCGGCAGGCTCAGTTTGATTTTTGAGCCGCGCTCGCTGGGCAGGATTGCCATAGAGGTCACCGTGAACGGAGGAAAGGCTGCCGTGGCGATCGCAGCCTCCAATCCATCCACGCTTCAGATGCTGACGCAGAACGCGGATGAGATCGCACGCATTTTGCAGAAGCATACAGGGCAGCAGACAGAAATCATCCTTGCGCCGCAGGCGCAGGAGCACCAGCAGGCACAGACGGCGGATTCCGAGAGTTCAAACAGGCAGACGACCGAGGAACAACAGGAACGCGCAGCGCAGACGGCGCGTAGAAAGGCAGAGGAGTCGGACTCATTCCTGCACAGAATGCGGCTCGGACTGGCATAGAGGAGGAAAAGACCATGGCGAATATCAATGCTGTGAGCACCACGTCAGACCCGTACAGCACTGCCACTTACTCTCCGGAAGCGACGGACAAGAATACGCTCTCAATCACCAGCTATTTCAAGCTGCTGGCGGCGCAGATGGCCAATCAGGACATGACGAATCCGATGGACAGCAGTGATCTGATGAATCAGATGTCACAGATGGCAATGATTCAGTCCCTCACCGCGATGACCACTTCTGTCAAAAACTCGACGGCACTCAGTCAGCAGAGCTATGCGGCGAGTCTGATCGGAAGAAAGGTGATGCTGAGCGCCGTGGATGAGAAGACCGGCGCGACGGTACAGAAAGAGGGGACGGTGGAAACTGTCAGCCTGTCCGGCGGCGTTCCTTCCATTCGGATTGCCGGCGATCAGACGGAATACGGACTGGACAGCATCGTCTCTGTGGGCGGCGCGACGGAAACAAGTGCGGATCCGCTCACGGATGTTCTGCGGGGAGATACAGCCGCAGATCTGCTTCTGGCACTGGAAAAGGCGAAGGAAGCGGAAGCGGCCAGAACGGCAGGAACGGGGAACAGCGCCGATTCCGCGGCGGAGAAAGAACTCCCCGGGATCGACGCTGGCCAGACGGCGGACACAAAGGTATCGGAGAACGCCGGGGATTCAGAAACGGCACAGACCGGTTTCGCTTCCGAAAGCGGGGACGCAGGGCAGGAGATGGTGACTGCGGCATCCGGCAGCGAAAATCGGACAGATGCGGCGGATGCTGCGGAAGACGCAGATACAAACGCGTCCGGCGATACCGTCGCCGGAACCGCGGCACTGACGGACGCACAGACTGAAACAGAAGCGCAGACTGAAACAGAAGCGCAGACAGGAACGGATGCGCAGACAGCAGAAACGACACAGGATTAAGGAGGGTTTTACATGTTACGAGCAATGGATTCAGCGGTGGCGGGACTCAGGGCGCATCAGAACAAACTGGATGTCATCGGCAATAATATCGCGAATGTCAACACACAGGGCTTCAAGAGCCAGAACTATACGTTCAAGGATGCCATGTACCAGACGGAGACCAAATCCACCGCGGGTAAGCCCGACGGCAGTGCGGGCGGTGTCAATGCCTCTCAGTACGGTTACGGTTCTGTCACCGGCGCGATTACGACGGATATGACGGCGGGAACGCCATCCTATGTGGGAGGCTTCAACGCGGCGATCAACGGTTCGGGATTCTTTGTCACCACATCTACCGTGGATGGAAAGGACTATTCCTATACGAGAGTCGGTCAGCTTCATCTCGATTCTCAGGGCTATGTCGTGGATGCCAACGGCAATTATCTCCGCTCGTATGCAGATAAAGCAAATCCGGGTAAATCAATTCAGATCAACGAAGCGGTAGAGAGTGTTTCAGTCGACAACAACGGCGTCATCACCTACGTTCCGGTAAACGGAACCGAAGAGCAGACGGCAGGAACGCTCGCGCTTGCAAACTTCAAGAACCCGCAGGGTCTGACCAAGTCCGGAAACAACACCTACACTCACTCCGCCAACGACGACGCCGGCGAGGTCACCTACACGGCACCGGGTGGAAACGCAGCCTCCCTCATGAGCGGTTATCTCGAGGCTTCCAACGTTGATCTTGCCAAGGAATTCTCAGACATGATCACGACAGAAAGAGGATTCCAGGCAAATGCGAAGATCATTACCGTCAGCGACGAGGTCCTGCAGGAGCTTGTCAACATGAAGCGCTGATTTGCAGCAGGACGGTTTTGCAAATCGGTCGGCTGTATAAACCTGAGAGCCGGCGGATAAATCGGGCATGATCCGCCCACGGAAGGGAGAAAGCGCATGATCAGACTGGAACGCCTGAACGGCGAGGTCCTTTATCTCAATGTATTTCAGATTTTGTTTCTGGAGAGTATTCCGGAGACGAAGGTGAAGCTGGCGAACGGGGATTTCTACCTCGTGAAGGACAGCATAGATTCGATCAACAGACAGATTCAGCAATTTTTCCACGCATGCCTGTCAGCGGACAAGTCACAGGATTCCGAATGACGGCAGCAGGGCGGACGCAGCACGGGCGTTCTGCGGCAGCAGAGACACACAGGGAATCCGTTTCCCTGTCGGTATCATTTGACATGAATCAGGATGCTCTGAGCGAAAGAGGCAGTTTTTATGGATATTACAACCCCTATAGGATGGGTGGTTGCGGTCGTGCTGATTGTCAGCAGCATCGGCTTCAACAAGCTGGGAAATTTCTACGATGTACCCAGCATTGAGATTGTCGTCGGCGGCACCATTGCGGCGCTGGTCGCCTGCTATCCTCTTAACATGCTGAAAAATATTCCCAAGCATATCGGCGTTCTGATGAAGGGAAACCGATTCAATACACCGAAGGTGATTGATCAGATTGTCGATTTGGCCATGATCGCAAGGCAGTCCGGTCTGCTCGCGCTGGAGGAAAAGGCGGATGAGATCAAGGAACCGTTTTTCAAGCAGGCAGTGCTGATGATCGTCGACGCCAATGATCCTGACAAGGTTCGGTATCTTCTTGAGAAACAGGTCGATGAGATGGCAGAACGGCATGAAGCCAACCGGGGAATGTACCTGAAGGGGTCGGCGCTGGCTCCCGCCTTCGGCATGATCGGCACACTGGTCGGTCTGATCAACATGCTGAAGGGAATGGATCTGTCCGGCTCAGGAGGAGCCAGCACGCTGGGACAGGATATGTCCGTCGCGTTGATTACCACCTTTTACGGAAGCGTTCTTTCCAATGTTCTGTTTCACCCGATTGCCCAGAAGCTGGGGGTCCGGGAGGCGGAGGAGGAACTTTACGACACCGTGATCATCGAGGGCGTTCTGGCTATTCAGGCGGGTGAAAATCCGAAGTATATCCGGGAGCATCTGGTCTCAGCCCTGTCTGAGAAGGAACAGAAGAAGCTTCTGGCGTCGGAGGGCTCTTCTTCCGCGGCGACGGCGGGGGATAGCAAGGGAGGCGAGCAGTAATGGCACGCAGACGCGGAGGAGGCGGCGGAGACGAGGGCGGCAACTGGATGGATACCTACGGGGATCTGGTCACGCTGCTGCTGACTTTTTTCGTTCTGCTGTATTCCATGTCCAGTCTTGATCAGAATAAATGGCGTATTTTCGTGCAGTCCATCTATCCGGGCGCTGCGACAGTGGAGTCGGACAAGGTGACCATCAATCAGGTCGATCCGAGCGAGCTTTCGGCTGAGAATGAGTCTGGCGCGGTCATCGGAGAGACGGTGCCGCCCAACGATGTGACCGGGGAGGATACGAGCCAGTTGTATCTGAAAATTGCGAGCAAGCTGGACGAAGCCGGCGTCTCCGGAGTCACGACAGGATCCGGAGATGGTTATACCTTTGTCATCTTCAAGGACAAAATGTTCTTCGAGGGAGACAGCAGTGTGCTCACTCAGACAGGAAAGGATACACTGGACGTCTTCTGCAATACGATCGCACCGTATACGGATCAGCTCTCCCAGATCAATATCATGGGGCATACCGCGCAGGGAAATCCTGACCATTTGAACACGGTCCGGACCGACCGGATGCTGTCCGTGAACCGGGCAGCTGAGGTGTGCATTTATATCCAGAACAAGAATATTGTCGATCCGGCAAAACTCATCAGCATCGGATACGGACAGTGGAGGCCGTTGGAGAGCAACGACACCTTTGATGGCAGAGCCGCAAACCGCAGAGTGGAAATCCTGATGATTGACCGTGACGCGCAGGTTCGCAATCTGGACGAGTATTACGAGGAGATTACGTCCGGGGGCAATGCTGCAACGACTGTTGTGACGAACGGCAAGCCGGGAACGGACGACAGTCAGGACGCCGCGCCTGCATCATCCGGGTCGGCAAAGGGTCAGAACGCTGCGCCGGAAAAAGACGAGGAAGCCGTGTCCACGCTGATCGGCGGGAATGCGGGAACAGAGAATGCCGGCTCAGCGGGAGCGAATGAGCAGCAGTAGGAGACAAGCATCATGCCTGATGTTCTCTCACAAAGCCAGATTGATGAACTTCTGAAATCGATGAAGGCGGAGCAGAAGGATTCCGCCGCACCTGTGCAGCAGAAGGAAGTCAAGAAGGAAAAATATAATAAATACGATTTTTACAGCCCACGCAAGTTCACGAAGGAGAAAATCAAGCTTCTGCGGAGCATCTATGAGAACTATGCGCGCATTCTTACCTCCCAGATCAACGGTATTTTCCGCACAATGGTGGATGTCACGCTTCTGGAGCTCCGTGAGAGCCGGTATTACGAATATGAGAATTCGTTTCATGAGAATGACTGCATGACGATCATCGATACCATTCTGCCGGAGAAGGGCAAGCACAACGTGCCGATGATGCTGTATGTCACGCCAGGCCTCACCATCACGCTGGCCAATCATATGCTGGGAGGCGGAGATCAGGTCATTCAGACAGAGGAGAATTACCGGTATTCGGATGTGGAAATGGCGCTCTACAAGCGCGTGATCGAGTACATCATCAATACCATGGGAGACGGTTTCTCCAACTATATCAATCTGCAGTTCAGGGCGCAGCGGGTGGAGGAGAATCCATCCATGGTACAGGAGGTGGGCCTGGATGAGACGGTCGTGCTGATCACGCTTAACGTCGATGTCTCGGGACTTTCCTCGGAGCGAATCCGAATCTGCATACCGGGCACACTGCTGGAGCAGATATTCCGGATTATTGATAACCGAAAACATATTGCGAGAGGGTTCTCCTATGAAAATAATTCCGATTTGATCATGAACCACCTGCGTGTTACGAATTTCCGAATGACAGCACAGCTGGGGACAATTAAGCTGGACATGAATGATCTCATGAATCTTCAGGTCGGCGATGTGATCGACATGAACCAGTCAAGAAACAGTATGGCAACCGTCTTCGTCGGCGAAAAACCGTGGTTCAAGGGACGGATGGGAATCCATAAAAAGAATATCGCGGTCCGGATTGAGGAACGAATCATTCCGGAGAACGAAAAGGGTCTGGAAAGCGGTTTTAAGCCGGACAGAAGCAATGAGTATGATTCCGCGGAGCAAAGCGATGGCACCGCGGCAGATGTCACAAGGACAGGAGAGTAACAGTTATGGCAAAGATTTTGTTGGTAGATGACGCAGCGTTCATGAGAATGATGGTGAAGAAGTCCCTGAAGGCGGGTGGCTTTGATGACGCGACCTTCGTGGAGGCGCAGGACGGTCTCGACGCCTGCAACAAGTACGAGGCGGAGAAGCCGGATCTGGTGATCATGGATATCACCATGCCGAATATGGACGGACTGCAGGCGCTCAAGAAAATCAGAGAGAGCGATCCGAATGCGAAGGTTATCATGTGCACCGCCATGGGGCAGGAAAGCATGGTCGTGGAAGCAATCAAGTCCGGAGCCAAGGATTTTGTCGTCAAGCCCTTCAATGAGGAGCGTATCTGCTCGACGGTGAAGAGCATTCTGGGCTGAGTCCCGGACTGAGACATCAGGGCTGGCCGGGCCGTTGGCGTACACAGACTGATTTACTGGAGAAGGGGACAGAATCATGGGATTTCTGGACGCAATGGATATCAGCGCATCCGGGATGAGCGCGGAGCGCATCCGTCTGGATGTCGCGGCGGAGAATATTGCAAATGTCAATACCACAAGAACTGCTTCCGGCGGACCGTACCGCCGGAAGGAGGTGGCCCTCGAGAGCTACGGGGACAGCTCCTTCAGCAGCGTGCTGAGGAAGACTGCCGCGGGGAAGATGAAAGGGGAATCTGGAAAAGCAGGGGTCCGTGTCGCCGCGATTGTTACGGACAAACGCGAGACAAAGCGGGTCTATAATCCGGATCACCCGGATGCGGGCGAGGACGGGTATGTGGAAATGCCGAACGTGGATACCGTCAAGGAAACAGTGGACGGAATGTCGGCCACCCGTTCCTATGAAGCCAACGTCACCGCTCTGAATGCCATCAAGACGATGATGCAGAAGGCTCTGGAAATAGGAACGTGACCGCGGGGGAGACAGCCGGCATCATGACGGCGCAGGGAGGAGTAACAAATGGCCTCAACGAAATTCAGCGACATGGAGATTGACGCGATCGGCGAGATTATGAATATCTCGCTGGGAGCGTCCGCGACAGCGGTATCCAATCTTCTTGGCGCACAGACAAACATCACCACTCCGGTCGTCAAGGTGCAGACGAAGAAGAGCTTCCAGTTCAAGGACCTTGAGCCGGCCATCGGTGTGGCGATTTCCTATACGGAAGGACTGTCGGGCCGCAACATCATGCTGTTCAGCAGACGCGATGTGCGTATCATCGTCGGCATGATGATGCAGATGGAAATACCGGAAGATCAGTTCGAGATGGACGAAATGAACAAGAGCGCCATCTGCGAAGTGATGAATCAGATGATGGGTTCAGCAGCGACAGCACTGTCCGAATTCCTCGGCTACACGGTAAATATTTCCACGCCGCAGAGCTTCGAGATCGGCAACGAGAAGGATTTCAAGGACGAGTACTTTCCGGGTAACGAGCAATATGTCGTAGTGCGTTTTACCCTGGAGGTTGGAGACAAAATCTCGTCGGAATTCATGAATATCATGACGGTCGATCTCGCGAAGAAGATGATCGAACCGTTCCGCGACAGCATGGGCATTCCGGATGGAAACGCGGAAAGCACAGAGCAGAAAACGGATGCCGGGGAAGAGAGCAGCGCGCCGGAAGCCCAGCCGCAGGAGAGCACTGCGCCGGAAGTCCAGCCGCAGGAGAGCGCTGCGCCGGAAGCCCAGCCGCAGGAGAGTGTTGCCGTGGAGGATCCGATTCCGCAGATGCCTCCGGCGGGCGGAGTCCTGAACCAGGCCGAGACAGACGCGCTGATCGCCAAGGCAAAGGGCATGTCCGCGGGCAACCGTCCGATGACGCAGGAAGAGATGGATGCGATTCTTGCGAAGACAAGGGCGGAGATGGCCGATGCGCAGCTGAGCGCGGCAGACGAGCAGCCGGCATCCACTGGGTCTGGAACCGCAGCTGCTCCCGCCGCGGAGGAGAAGACACCGGCTCAGCCGGCGTCCGCCGAAATTTCTGCGGCATCTGCCGGAACAGCGTCTGCCGGAGTTTCTGCGGCGTCTGCCGGGACAGCGTCTGCCGGGGGCCCTCCGGCGTCCGCCGATGCGCAGAGCCAGTCGGCGCAGATGCCGCAGGGAACTGCATTCGGAGCCGCCGCAGGCGCCTCTGCCATGGAGCCGATGATGATGCAGCTGCTCAATTCCATGCAGCAGTCCCAGGCGCAGATGCTGGAGCTGATCCGGGATATGAGAGCGGGGGAGGAAAAGCGGTCAGAATCGCCGCAGCCTGCGCCCGGAACCGGAAAACGGGAGAACACGGTCATCCGCTCAGCCAATTCCCAGACCTTTCCCGAGGATGAGAAGAACGCGGCAGAGGTTCCGGAGAACCGCGAGATGCTGATGAAGGTGCCGCTGGAGCTGTCCGTGGAAATCGGGAGAACCATGAAGCCGGTGAGGGAAATTCTAGAGCTGACGCAGGGTTCTCTGGTGGTTCTCGACAAGATGGCCGGCGAGCAGGCGGACCTGTATGTCAATGGCGAGTGCATCGCGAAGGGAGATATTGTTGTCGTGGAAGATAATTTCGGGATCCGCATCACCGAAATCATCAACAAGGATATCTACCAGGAGAAGCTTTCATCATGATGAAACTGGTCGAGGCAGTGATCGCGACTGTCGCGGTAATTCTGATTCTGCTGCTTGCCTGGTGGTGGACCAGATTCCTTGGCCGAAGGATGTCGGGAGTAGCGGGCGGCCGCTACATGAAGGTGATCGACAGCATCGTGATCGGACGGGATAAGCAGCTGCTGCTGGTGAAGGTGAGGGAGGAAACCTTCCTCGTCGGTGTGTCTGCCCAGGAGGTCAGCTTTATGGCCCGGGTGGATGGAGAGTTCCCGGACATTGTGCCGGATGCCGGCAGCAGAACAGCCGGCATGCCCTTTTCGGATGCGCTGCAGCAGGTGCTTAAGCAGATGAAGAACAGGAAGGAGCATGCGAAAGATGAGTGATCTTCTCAGCGGGCTGAACGGCGGCAGTGTTCCGGCACTGGACATGCTTCTCAGCGTGACACTTGTAGCACTGCTGCCGTCGATTGTCATCATGATGACCTCTTTTATGAGGATCATTATCGTGCTGTCCTTCACCAGAACCGCGATGGGAGTGCAACAGACCCCTCCGAACATGGTTCTCGTCGGCTGCGCCCTGTTTCTGACTCTGTTCATCATGCGACCCACGATCAACGAGGTGAATACGGAGGCTTACCGCCCTTATCGGGACGGCGAGATCACGCAGGAGCAGGCGATGAAGCGGGCGGAAACGCCGATGAAGAAATTTATGCTCCGGAACACCGAGACGGCGACTCTGAACAAGTTTGTGGATATGGCGGATCTTGAGAAAGAGAGCGACCCTGTGAAGTATCCCATCACCGTGGTGACGCCGGCATTCATGACGAGCGAACTGAAGCGGGCGTTTATGGCGGGATTTCTTCTCTACCTGCCGTTTCTGCTTATCGATATTGTCGTCGCGACGACGCTGATGAGCATGGGCATGGCAATGATGCCGCCGACAATGGTCTCCATGCCGTTCAAGCTGCTGCTGTTCATCACCGTCGACGGGTGGGACCTGCTGTTCTCTTCTCTGGTTCACAGCTTCCGATAGCGGGACTTTGGAGAAATGAGGCGGCGCAATAGGAAGGATACCGATGGACAGTACGGAAATTCTCGATCTGCTTAATCAAACCTTTCGGCTGGCAATGAAGCTCGCGCTTCCCATGCTCCTGGCCAGCATGATTGTCGGCATCATCATCGCGATCTTTCAAGCCGCGACCCAGATTAATGAGCAAACCATGACCTTTGTGCCGAAGCTGCTGGTGATTGTCCTGATGCTGGCTGTACTCGGCGGAACCATGCTCACATCTCTGCAGGATTTCTTCACCGAAATCTGCGGTCTGATTGCGTCAGGAGGATGAGACAGTGCTGAATACGGCGGTTTTCCTTTTCGGGCTGATCCTGCTGCGCATGACAGGTGCGGTGCTGTTTCATCCGCTGCTGGGACGCAGCAATATCCCGGCGTCGGTCAGGGCGGCATTTGTGTTTGTGATGTCGCTTGCCGTATTCGTCTGGAATCAGGGAAGACTGGATCATGCGCCGGTTGGAATACTGGATTTTGCCGTGATGGCCGTGAAGGAGCTGTTCGTCGGTTTCTGTCTCGGATTTGGCGTCGAGCTGGCATTCATGGTCATTCAGTTCGCGGGGACAGTCATTGACTTCTCCATGGGACTGTCCATGGCGCAGATGTATGATCCGCAGACCGGTACGCAGATGACGGTTTCGACATATGTGTATTATGCCATGTATGTCCTGCTGTTTTTCGCGGAAAACGGGCATGTGCGGTTCCTGCAGCTGGTCTTTCAGACTTATGCCGATATCCCAGCCGGCGGTGTGGTGATCGCGGAGGGGCTGCCGCTCTTTACGCTGAGATATTTTGTAACCTGCATTGTGATGGGACTGCAGCTTGCCATTCCGATTGTGGGTATTGAACTGATGTCGGAAATCGCCATCGGCTTTCTGATGAGGGTTGTTCCGCAGATCAACATCTTCGTAGTCAGCTTTCAGATCAAACTGATCATCGGACTTGCGATGATTCTGCTACTTTTTGCGCCGATGGCGGACAAGGGGCGGGAAATATATGAGGGAATGTTTGATATGCTCTATCAAATGATCGGTTTTCTGCACTGAACGGAAAACTGACGTGCAGGCGCGGGAGAAATAAGCGGACAAATGGCAGAGGGAGGACAGGAAAAAACAGAACAGCCTACAGCCCACAAGCTAAGTGAGGCGAGAAAGGAAGGCAATGTCTTTCAGAGCCGCGACATTGTGACGCTGGCCGTCGTGGGAGGCACTTTTTTTGTTCTGAACCGGATGATCCGAACCATCGGACAGCGTCTTGGCACCTTTCTTATCTGGATCCTATCGTCTGTCGGAGAGACAGGCACAAGTCCGCTGAACCGGATTGTGGTGCAGCAGTTTCTCCTGACCGGGGCAATTTGTACGCTTCCCATCCTGCTCACGGCATTAGGGCTGGGGATCATTGCCCATGGGGCACAGACCAGATTTCTCTTTGCCATGAAGCTGGTGCGGCCCAAGTTTAGTCGGCTGAATCCGCTGCAGGGAATCCGGAGACTGTTCTCGCTCCGGAATCTGATGGAAACACTCAAGAACATCCTGAAGGTTGTGATTCTGTTCGCAATGGGTTACAGCGTGATCCGCGATAGTCTGTCCGACATCGCGAGAATGCCTGACATGGCCCCGGCGGCCGCGGCCGAGGCGCTCTGGTCTATGATCTGCGGACTGGTGGCTCGCATCTGCCTGGCCTTCGCGGCGATTGCGGCAGTCGACTACATGTATCAGCGGTATCAGTACCGCAAGGACATGATGATGACAAAGCAGGAGGTCAAGGAAGAGTTCAAGATGCTGGAAGGCAACCCGGAGATCAAGGGACGGATTCGCAGAATCCAGCGTGAGATGTCGCAGCGCAGAATGATGCAGGAGGTCCCGAAGGCGGATGTTGTGATCCGCAATCCTACCCATGTCGCCGTCGCGCTGAAATATGACACCAAATACGCCTCCGCGCCCTATGTCGTGGCCAAGGGACTCGACCATATCGCCCTGAAGATCGCGGAGACCGCGGAGCAGAACAATGTCCCCTGGATTGAGAACAAACCGCTCGCCCGCGGTCTGTACCGGGACGTGGAAATCGGACAGCCGATTTCTCAGGAATATTTCGGAGCAGTCGCCGAGATACTGGTTATGATTTACCGGCAGGAAGGCCGTGAGGATATCTTCCGCTCCGGAGAGACACAATAGATCACACGGATTCAGAAAGAGTAACCGCTCTCCATGGTCAAGAAGCTATTACAAAATTCAGTCGTATTCATGGCGCTGGTCATCGTGCTGCTGCTGATCATACCGCTGCCGCCCGCTCTGATTGACGTGGCGATTCTGATCAACATGTCGCTGTCCATGATGATCCTCGTGATCACGATGACGATCCATGATCCGCTGGAGTTCTCCATCTTTCCGTCCATGCTGCTGCTGACCACGTTGTTCAGCCTCGGCATCAATGTTTCAACGACAAGAAATATCCTGTCGCAGGGCGGAAGCGCCGGAAGAATTGTCGCGGCGTTCGGCGATTTCATTTTGCGCGGCAACATCGTGGTAGGACTGGTCATCTATCTGATCATCGTCCTGATGAATTTCCTCGTCATCAACCGCGGCGCGGAGCGAGTTGCGGAGGTGGCGGCCCGGTTCAGTCTGGATGCCATGCCCGGCAAGCAGATGGCTATCGACGCGGATTTGAATTCCGGCATGATCGACGACCAGGAGGCCGCGCGGCGCAGAAGCAAGGTACAGCGGGAATCGGATTTTTACGGTTCCATGGACGGCGCAACCAAGATCGTCAAGGGCAACTCGACGATGTCGCTGATCACCACGGCGATCAATCTGATCGGTGGTATCCTCATCGGTATGGTGCAGGGAGGAGGAGACCTCGCGACGGTCGCACAGACCTATTCCATCGCGACGGTCGGCGACGGTCTGGTCGGACAGATTCCCTCCCTGTTGATTTCCACCGCGACCGGTATGATCGTCACCCGCGCAACCGCGCGAGGGTCTCTGAATGAGGACATCGCCGGCGAATTCAAGGCTCAGCCGAGGGCCTTCATCATCTCCGGCATCATCGTCGCGGTACTCGCTGTGATCCCGGGCATGCCGATTCCGCAGATCCTGATTGTCAGCGCCGGTCTGATCGGGGGCGGATACTATCTGAACAGACAGATGGATTCGCAGCCCAGAATCGGCCGGGACATGAACTCATATCAGACCGGGACGCTGAAGAACATACAGAAAGCCCAGCAGGAAGCACAGCCGGAGGAGACAAAATCCGCTCCGGCCCAGAGTGAGGAAACTCCTGCGCGGGAGGAGGATTACTTTAAGGATGTCAACAATGTATATCAGCTCCTGACGATCGAGCCGGTTGAGCTTGACTTCGGCTACAGTCTGATTCCCCTCGCGGATGAGTCGGTCGGCGGCAGACTGATCAGCCGCATTGTTATCTTCCGGAGACAGTATGCTCAGGACATGGGTTTCGTCGTTCCTTCCATCCGGTTGCGGGACAGCTCCGCGCTCGGCACCAATGAATATGTTATCCGGATCCGGGGAGAAGAGGTCGCGAGAGGAGAGATCCTGACAGATTATTTTCTGGCGCTCGAGCCGGAACACGCGGAGCGGGAGATCGATGGCATTGAGACCATTGAACCCGCGTATGGGATCCCCAGCAGGTGGATCAGACCGGAAAACCGGGAGAAGGCGGAGCTGTATGGCTACACGGTGATCGATCCTCTGTCGGTGATGGTCAACCACCTCTCGGAGGTGATCCGGCAGCATGCATTCGAGCTCATCACACGGCAGGAAGTGGTCCGCCTTGTGGATAACCTGAAGAAGACAGCGCCGGAGCTGGTGACTGAGGTGTTTCCGAACGTTGTTTCCTACAATCTGCTGCAGAAGATACTGACGCAGCTTCTCGAGGAGGGGGTGGCTATCCGGGATCTTGAGACGATTGTCGAAAACGTGGCATCCGGCTTGTCCGACACCGCCACGCCGGCGAAGGATCTCGACACTCTCGTCGGGAATGTCCGCATTGCCCTGAAACGCACCATCACAAGGATGTACGCGGAGGACGGAAGCCTCCGGGTTTATACGCTGGATGCCGATCTGGAGCGCGCCATGGCAGCTTCCCTGACCCGGGGGGAGGGAGGCAGCTATCTTGCCCTGTCGGCTGACGTGCTTCAAAGTATTGTAAAACAGGTGGCGGAGGCAGTTCAGAAATTCCGCTCGCTGTCGCAGACGCCTGTTATTCTGACATCCCAGGTGATGCGGGTGCATTTTTATCATCTGATCGGACAGTTTTATCCGAATGTGAGAGTGCTGTCGTTTAATGAGATCGCGAACAATGTTCAGATCCAGTCCCTGGGAAGTTTGAGACTGGAGCATGATGAGGAGAAGTCCTGACGGGAGATAGGAGTCATGATGGGGATCGCTGACGTATCAATCGGAGAACAGACCAATGAAGAATTGTTCCGGCGCTATCGGGAGAAAAAGGAGCCGGAGGTCAGACAGGAGCTGACGCTCCGCTATCTCTATATCGTCAAATCCATTGCCTGGCAGATGCGGGACCTTTACCTCGGATTCGCACAGACGGAGGATATCATCAACGAGGGCGTGATTGAGATCATGAAGGGCATTGACCGGTATGATCCCGACAAGGATAATAAGTTCGATACCTTCATATCGAGGCGCATCCGCGGCATGGTCATCGACATGATGCGGAAGAATGACTGGATGCCGCGCAATTATCACCGTGACAGGAAAAATATCGAGGATGCGATCGCCCGGATGACGGATAGCCTCGGTCGGACGCCGACCAATCAGGAGGTGGCGGACAGCCTGGGCATGGATTTGAGGCGATATCAGAAAATCCAGAGCATGACGACAATGATCAATGTGATGTCACTGGACATGGCCTATGAAGATACAGATGATTTCATGCTCCAGGTCCCGACGGAGGATGTCTCGGTGCAGCCGGAGAAGCAGTTCCTTCAGGGAGAGACGGCGCGGATGCTGGCAGAGGGCATCGACAGACTGCAGGATAAAGAAAAGATGATAATTTCGCTGTATTATGTCGATAATCTTAACATGAGCCAGATAGCGGATGTCATGGAGATATCACAGCCGCGGGTCAGCCAGCTGCATGCGCAGGCGATCCGCAAGTTGAAAAAATACATGAAGATGTGAGGAAAGACAAATGTATCAGGGATTTTATGAACTGACGTCCGGACTTCTGACACAGCGGAGAAATCTGAATGTCATTGCGGCAAATATGGCCAATATCGAGACGCCGGGGTATAAAAGCGATACGCAGTCGGACAGCACCTTTCAGGAGCAGATGCTGATCCGGACCGGACGCACGGATAAGAGCGCCCGGAAGAATCTGGCGGTGACAACGCCGATCGTCATGGCTGACGAGACCACCACAAATTACAGCCAGGGGACGCTGAAGGAAACGGGAAACGTGCTGGATGCGGCCATCAGCGGAAAGGGCTTCTTCCGGATCGGGAGACCTGACGGAACGGAGCAGTATACGCGCAACGGACAGTTCTCGCTCACGGACGATGGCACACTGGTTCTCTCAGACCTTGGAAATGTTCTGGATGAGAACGGAAATCCGATTCATCTCGCGGACGAGAATTTTACAATCTCGGAAGATGGAACGATCACGGACAGCGGGGAAAGGAAAATCGCGAAGCTCGGGCTGGCTGATTTTGAAGACTACAGTGCGCTTCACCGCGAGGATAACGGACTGTACTCCACAGACAACGAGAGAATCGCGGTTCCGGCGGACACGAAGATTCTCCAGAAACAGGTGGAGCAGGCCAACGTCGACATGACCGCCGAGATGACCTCGATGATGACGGCGCAGAGAGCACTGCAGAGCGCAGCGCAGATGCTGAAGATGTACGACGGCGTGCTGAGTCATGCCTGCAACGATGTCGGGAGGCTGTGATTGCCATGGATATGTCATTTTATACAGGAGCGCTTGGCGCAAGGGCATCTCAGAATAAACTGGATTTGGTGGCCAACAATCTTGCCAATATCAACAACGGCGGATTTAAGCCGAAGCAGGCCGGCTTCCAGGAGCTGGTGAATTCCAACCTGAACGCGCCGCGCGAGGCGGTGACAGACCTGCAGGCGGACAATGGAACCGCGGTGCTGTCAACGAGGACAAATTTCTCCCAGGCGGGCATGTCGGTGTCTGATTCTGATCTGGATTATGCGATCACAGACGACAACAGCTTCTTCATGCTGAAGGATCCCAAGACGGGCGCGATCAGCTATACGCGCACCGGACATTTCCATCGCGGCCTGATGGAGGATGGCAACTTCTATCTCATGACGGACAGCGGCAAGTACGTTTGCGATGCGGACGGGAAGGAGATCCGTCTGACCGACAGCGGTGCGGATGGCACAGCGGCGGAAACAGCGGCTGACAGCCTGGACGAACAGATGGATCAGACGCCGGGCGTCTATACCATTCCCTATCCGAGCCGGTTGTTGAACGCCGGAGACAATGAATGGGTCATCCGGGAGGGGGATACAGGGAACAAGGCCGCCGCGGCGGAGAATCCGGGATTGGAGCAGCATATGCTCGAGGACTCGGGCACAGATATGGCCCGCGAGATGACGGATATGATCGAGGCGCAGCGGGCGTTCTCGTATGCTCTCAGAATGGTCACGACGTCAGATGAGGTGGAAGGAACCATTAACTCGCTGCGCGGATAAATCTGCGTTCGATCATGTCGGGGCCAACAGATGTCACAGGAGTGGAAAGTGGGGATCGGCGATATGAAAATCGCCAGCGGGAGCGACCGCATCATAACATTTGCGCTCGGATCATGCGTGGGAGTTACGTTTTATGATCCGATACTGCGGATCGGCGCTCTGCTGCATGTGCTGCTTCCTGAGAATACGGAAGAACTGAACAGCGTGCCCTTTCGATTCGCAGACACCGGCGTGCGAGAGACGGTGAGAAAGCTGGCGCCGATGGGCTTTGCCAGAGAGAGGGCGGTCGTCAAAATCGCGGGAGGCGCCCGCATGTTTGACGATTTCACCCAGTTCGGCGGGATCGGGGAGCGCAACGTGGCGAGTATACGGCGCGCGCTCTCGGCGGCGGGACTCCGAATCGCGGCAGAGGATGTGGGCGGCAAATACGCACGCACCATGACCCTGTTTCTGGCTAACGGCGATGTGACGATACGCAGTGCCGGGTTCCCGGTAAAGCATTTATAAAGGAGCGGAAGAAATCATGGCGAAAAACAATGAAAAAGAGGGAATTTTGCTTGAGACCGGTACGAATGAAATTGAGATCATGAAATTCCGTGTCATGGGGGAGTTTTACGGCATAAATGTCGCCAAGGTCAAGGAAATCATGATGAGCACACATGTGAAGCCGATGCCGCATGCGAACATTGCTGTCGAAGGCTTCTTCAAGCCAAGGGAATCGCTGATCACGGTCATCAATCTGGCGACCTATCTGTCTGGCAAGATTCAGGAGCCGAAGGAGGATTCCAGAGACCTCTTTATCATCACCAATTTCAACAAAATGATGGTGGCGTTCCGCGTGGACAGCATAGACGGGATCAGCCGTATCTCCTGGACGAGCATTTCCAAGCCGGATAAAACTCTGTCAAGCGGAGATGAGAGCATTGCAACCGGTATCGCGCAGTGCGGAGACCAGCTGGTGACAATCCTGGATTTTGAGAAAATTGTCGCCGAGATCGCACCGGAGACGACCATTCAGGTTTCCGAGATCGACCAGATGGGAGAGCGGAAAAAGAACAGCCAGCCGATCGTCCTCGCGGAGGACTCCGTCCTTCTGCAGAAGATGGTCCATGATGCCCTGGGCAAGGCCGGGTTCGAGGATATCACGGTCTTCAACAACGGGCAGGAGGCCTGGGATTATCTCAACGGACTCAAGGATGACCCGCATCTGTACGACAGGGTAAACCTTATCATTACGGACCTGGAGATGCCCAAAATGGACGGACATCGTCTGACAAAGCTGGTCAAGGACGACAAGCGCCTGAAACATATCCCGGTGGTGATTTTCTCCTCTCTGATCAATGAGCAGATGTTTCTCAAGGGAAAGGAAGTCGGAGCGGACGAACAGCTCAGTAAGCCGGAGATCGGCAATCTTGTCCATGTAATTGACGGGCTGCTGAAACGGTTTAACGAAAACCGCGGCAAATTTGACCCTCCGACAGGCGCATAACGTTGATGGAAGGAATAGCCGATGGAGCAGAACGAATCAGACAGGGGAATGGAAAGGCATCCGGGGAACAGGGTCGTAGTCGTCGATGAATCTTCCATTCTCGACAGGCTGTCAGGAGAGATCCGGGACAATCTGGAGAAGGAGTTCTCCAAAGAGGAAGCCGCCGCGCGGAAGCAGCAGGGAGCAGGAGAAAAGACTGAGGAGTCCGGCGCGCAGGACACAGAGCCGCGTTACCGGGTCGTCAATGTCATGTGGGAGATTCTCCGCCATACGGATGTTGTGAAGACGATGAAGAAGCTCGGCATGTGCACCTGCGGGCAGTGCCGGGCGGAGGTGCTCGCACGCTGTCTCTCCGCGCTTCCATCCAAGTATGTGGCAGCCCGCGAGGACAGTGCTGCGGCGTCAGTCACACTGTATGAATACCGATACTCCACGTCGGTCCGGACGGCCCTTCTCCAGGCTTGTGAGGAAGTCAGGGCGCATCCATGTCACAGCGGGCAGCAGGGATAACCCCGATGCCTGCTGTTTCTTATATCAGGACTGTTTCCGCCGATATATTAGGCAGAGCCGCAGATCCGGTGAAGGGCTGCGGAGACAGAGGAGCGGATTATGAACATCTCATCCACAAGCAGCACAGCAAGCACGAAGAGTTCATCAGGATTGGGAAATACCTCCCTCTCCGGATTCGGAGGACTGGTCTCCGGTCTGGATCGGGATTCCCTGATCGATGCGCTCACATCCGACACCCAGACAAAGATCGACGAAAACAAGCAGGATCAGACGAAACTGAAATGGAAGCAGGAAGCGTATCAGAACATCACGGACAAGGTGATTGATTTTGAGGATCAGTATCTGAGCTACTCCTCCTCCACCAGCCTGAAAAATCCAGGCACATTTGCCAAGTCTGTTCTGACGCCTTCAGGCGACGCGGACTCCATCCGCTGCCTGAAGGCGGAGGGGACATCCGATATGACCCCGTATCTCGCTATCACGGGAGTGCGTCAGCTCGCTTCCTCCGCGTCCCTCCTGTCAGATCAGAAGGGAGGCACATCGGCAGTCACCACCCGGAGTCTCCTGGACAGCGCCGGGGACGGCGGTATTCGAAACGCGGTCACCTCCAATCTCCAGGGTAAGACCATTATTTTCGGCAAGTACAAGACATCGGCCACGTCAGGCGGCTCCTTTGACAAGGCGGCAGAATTCACGCTTCCGGCCAGTTATACCGACGACAGCGGCAAGACGGTGCAGATTGATTACACAACGACAGACAAGGAGGCGCTTGTCAGGCAGCTCAATGCAGCGTTCGCCAGGTCCGGCGTCAGCCTCGGAGAGGACGGCAAGCTCTCCTTTGCCTATGACAAGGACAGCGACCGGATTTCCTTCCAGCTGACCGGATCGTATACAATCGGGAAGAATTCAACGGCCCTCTCCGGACTCGGAGTGGATACCGCCTCCATTGTCGATTCTGACACGTACAGCTATTCGGAGCGGGGACTGACAGCTGATCAGCTCAATGGCTTCGCCACGCATGCTTTTTCCACCTCCAGCGTCAGCACAGACACTCCTATGACTTCCTATCTG
Organism: uncultured Lachnospiraceae bacterium; assembly: GCA_902781655.1. Taxonomy (GTDB): domain Bacteria; phylum Bacillota; class Clostridia; order Lachnospirales; family Lachnospiraceae; genus CAG-791. Next base: position 41,555 of record CACZJZ010000007.1, on the reverse strand, counting down.
ACGGGGAAAACCATATCTGTCACCTACGGCGCCGAGACCGGAAGCGTGACATTGCTGACAAAGGAGCAGAGCACCCAGATCGAGGCGGCGTCCTATAACAGCGCGGAGGATAAGCTGTCCGCGATTGCGGCGGCTATGACCAAGAACTTCAGCGCGGCATTTGGAAACGGGAAGATCGCCGTCGGCACCGAAAACGGCGCGCTGTCCTTCAACAGCACAGACGGGAACACGCTTCTCTCCCTGAATGTATCGGACGCGGCGCTGCGGGATAACCTGGGGCTCTCCACCAGCGCCTCCAACAAGCTGAATACCGGCGCGGATCTCTGGACTAATCGTGACAGACTCGGACTCGGCAGCTACAGCAGCAAGGAGGAGATGAACAGCGCGCTCGCGGGCCTTTCAATCAACGGGACTACGGTCTCGGGGATTACGGCGGATTCAACGGTGGATCAGCTGCTCTCCAAAATCAACAGCACAGACGGAACCGGCGTCAAGGCAGCCTATCTGAGCGGATCCGGGCAGTTTGCCCTGATTGCGTCCAATACAGGCTCCGGCCGGAGCATTGATCTCGGCGCGGCGGACAGCATCGCAAGCCGCATCTTCGGATATTCGGAGAGTGGGAGCGGCACTGCCGCACACGGCGGCTTCACTGAGGGCAGGGACGCGGTTCTGAGCTATTCCTACGGCGGCTCGGTCGCGCAGACAGTCACCAGCAGCACCAATACCTTCCAGATCAGCGGGCTCAGCGTGACCGCGAGCGGTGTGTTCGGTTATCAGACGGACAGCAGCGGCAATGTCACGGACACACTGGATCCCACTAAGAAGGTCACGTTCTCGGCAAGCGCGAATGTGGACTCTGTCACGGACAAGGTCAAGAAATTCATCACCGCCTACAATGAAATCGTCAAGGCGGCACATGATCAGATCACGACAAAGCCGGACAGCAGCTACAAGCCGCTGACCGACGATCAGAAGGATGAGATGTCCGAGAAGGAGATCGAGGAGTGGGAGAAAAAGGCGAAGGAGGGCATTCTCTACAATGAATCCACCGTCCGCGACTTCGCATCCACGCTGGAAGGATTCGTCGCACAGGCGCTGGGCAAGGGCATCAACTACCAGGATATGGAGAAGATCGGCATTACGATGTCTGATGATGTCTATGACGGCGGCACGCTGAAGTTCGACGAGGACACCTTCCGGAAGGCCATGGAAAAGGACCTGGATAAGGTTTCGGGCGTGCTTGCGGGCACGGACTCCTCACCAGGACTGGTCAAGGTAATGGAGAATATGCTCACGCCGTACGCGACCCGGTATGCGTCCAGAAACGGCAATTCTTACGGACGTCTCGTGGAGGAGGCCGGCTCCGGCAAGCTGACGCTGTCCAGGGAGAGAAACCAGATTTACAAGTCCATGAAGGAAATGAACACCAAGCTCGACAGCCTGAAGGAGCTTCTCAAGACGCAGCAGAACCGGTATATCACGCAATTCACGACGCTGGAGGAGACCATCAGCAAGCTGAACACGCAGTCCTCCTACATCCTCGGCATCACCAGCTGAACCGGTATAGGAGAGAGCCGCAGACTATGCGGCGAGAGGTATTACAATGAACGCTTATGAGAAGATGAAGGAGAACAGCATTCAGTCCATGAGTCAGGGAGAGCTGCTTATTCTGCTGTATGATGAGCTGCTGAAGGATATCCGGAAGGCAGAATTCGCGCTGGATGATCAGGCATATGACGCCTTTGAAAGCCAGCTTGATTACTGCCAGAGAATCGTGCGGTATCTGATGAACACGCTGGATATGAGCCAGCCGGTCAGCAACGATCTCCGCAGACTGTATGTCTACCTTCAGTATGATTTCGGACGCTGCAGAGCCGGACGTTCGCGCAGAAGAGAGGAGCTTCCGGAGCTGGAACAGATTGTACAGGACCTGCGCGACGGATTCGAGGGCGCCAGCCGCTCTGTAGTCGATACCCACATGCCGGCACAGCAGAGAGTTCTGGTGTAAGCCGGAGAGCGGCACTGCGATATGCCGAGTTCAAGCTGATAGCGGCGCCGCGGAGAATGCGGCGCCGGGTATAGGCTTGCATGTGGCACGGGGGTATAGCATGGACACGGGATCGGAACCGGTGGATCTTGAGAAGCTGGCAATTCTGCTGCAGAGAAGGTACAATCATCTGAAGGAGATCAGAAAGCTGACCGGAGAGGCGGCTGAGGCAGCCGACAGACAGGATGAGGTGACGTTGGATCTGATCCTGCAGATGCGCGGAGAGGCGCTGGAGCGCTGTGACCGTGCCTGGCAGGAGATTCTCCTGATGGGGGAGGAATCCCCGGAAGCCGCTGCAGAGATACACAGGCTGATCCTTGTTTCGCCGGAACAGGTCCCGGAGACTTCAGAAATGGAACGAATGATCGCCGAGACCCGGACGCACTGTCTCGCTGTGGTTGACCAGATCAGAGAGCAGGATCGCATTCTGAACCTGCGCATCGGAAAGGAACGGTCCATATTCAACGCCGCGGACTTGTCGGCACCGCGGCACTGAAAACTGACATGAATCAAAATTATTTTGAAAATAAGTTTCTGCTCAGTGTCGTCGGCGGTGTGATTCGGCAGGACGACCTTTTTCCTGTGCGTCGGCAGTTGAACTGGGAGAGGCTGTATCATCTGGCAGATTATCACCACGTGGCCGGCGTGGTGTATCTTGGTATGCTCGGCGGCTCCGATCTGGTTCCGGACAACTGGAAGAGCCGCTTTTTTACGCGCTATCAGGAGGCGCTGCGCTATAACGATATCTATAAGCAGTCGGAGGCAGTAGCTCTGGCCGTGCTGAACTCGAAAGCGGTACCAGTGTACGTTCTGGAATCCTCCGATATCCTGCAGTGCTATGAGATTCCCGAGACAGCGGATCTGTCGCCACTCCGGCTGCTGTTTCAGGACGAGGCCGCATTCCGCGCCGGGAGAGGGTATCTGATAGACCTCGGATACGAGACGGATCAGTATTATCCGGCGTTCGGAGAGCACATGAAGGGCCCGGACGGTTTCCAGATCGAGGTCTATTACCATCTTCCCTTTCTGACACGGACATACGACAAATGGATGCACGTTCTTCTGAAGCGCACAAATCCCGATCCATATTTCCGAAATATCCGTGTCTTCTCCCTGGAGGACAGTTATATCTTCCGCATGGCGGAAATGGCATATCGGTACAGCAGCGACGCGCTTCTTCTGCGCGGCGTCCTGGACAGCTTCCGCTATCAGGCCAGCGTGCGGAAGGAGCTGAATCCCCGCGTCACGGAGCTGTGGCTTAAGAGGCTGCAGGTCGATGAAATTGTGAATGTGCTGCTGAAGCTTGGCGCATTGTGGTTCGGCCCCCGCAAGGGAGGCGCAGCCAGACGGCTGCGGGACACCATGGCGCTCTATGATGAAACGGAGAACCGTATTCTGACGAACAGTCAGACCGGAGAGGAGAGGATCGGTCAGGCGGCTGTGCTCCGGGAACAGATTCTCCACGCCGCCGAGACAGGGAATCTTGAGCAGGAACACCGCAGGAGGCTTGACAGAATCCGCGGCATGTTCGACGGCATAGCAAAACGGATGAAGCAGGAGAAGATAGCGGAGAGCCGGGACACGGGAGAGAGAGAGGAGATCGAGGCCTCCGGCAGAATCTCTTATTCTCACGGGAATCAGGGAACGATCATCCGCACGCCATACTTTATGGTGACCGTTCCGGAATTCTGGATGGGCCGTCTGAGCGTGTCCTGCAGTCCTTTCCGCGAGGATTATTCCGAATCGATTCTTCCGCCTGCCCGCAGAAACCCGGACCTTTATTCCGTCACGTTCAGCTTTATGAAGGATGAGAAAGCGAGGGCAAGAATTCCACTGATGCGGCTCACCCTGTTCAGCGATATCGACAACGCCGCGGACAAAATCTCAGGCGGCGGGCGGTATTACTATATGGACGGGATATCCTATTACATGGGCAGCCTCATCCATCGGGAGAGCGGGCGCAGCTATCTCTGCCATGTCGTCGGGGAGAGTTTCGAGGACGTGGGAGAAATGGGGCAGGATCGCCGGATCGTGACCAACATGCAGGATAGTGTGCCGGATGTGCTTACATCGATCACACCCGTTCACGAAACGCTATCCGATGCAGAACGGGAACGGGGAATCGACAATATATATTTTCCGTTCCGTGACTGGCAGTACGGAGATATGCCGCAGGAATATTATTACGGAAATGAGAATACCGGACAAAATGAAGTCAGAAAACAGCCGGAACCGGGGAATCAGACGGATCGTCGCGGCGCTGGCGATGCTGACAGCGGCGTGGCTGATACCGGGCATACAGGGGCTCAGCGCGGGACAGGGAAAGTATTATGAGGTCAGGCTGGGCGGGGCCACACAGATCAGCAGTCTGGGCGGCTTCCGTTTTGCCGGCGCGAAGGTGACAGAAGCGGAGAAACAGGTGAGGTCCGTCACTATTTCTGTCGATTCGGGGGCATTCTGCGTTCCCGGCGGATATGGGACATATTACTGCAATGAGGGAGGCGGACCGGACCAGACGGATGACAGCACCAGCAAATGCCTGATTCTGCCGGAGGATGGGGGAGATGCGAACATGGAGTCGCTGCTCCGCAGAATTATCTTCTATCCGGAGAAGGAGACGCAGAGAATTCGGGTGGATATCAGCGCCGAGGACCCGGTTCTGCCAGCGGGAAAGGTACTGGAGGCGGATCCGGACGAATGGTCCGGCGAAGAGCCGGAAAACAGCGGCGGGGAACCGGAGCAAGACGAAGAGAGGGAAAACGACAGAAACCAGGAGAGCGGGAAGGAGCAGGAGAGCCGCGGAGCGGCGGCTGCCTCCACACTCGAGGAACTCGCTGTTCCGACTGTGCTGGTAACCTGGCACCTGGGTGAGAATGCCGTGTTTGGCAAGGACTACGCGGGAGAACTTTCGCCGGAGACAGCGGCGGCAGATTCTTCCACAGAATCAGTATCGGACAGAGAATCCACATCCGATCAGAAAACGGAATCCGGCGGGGAATCGGGACATGTTGGCTATTTCCGCACCGTGCCCGGAAGAATGCTGGAGAAGGCGGGGTATACGCTCGGGACCGGAACGGTGGGCGGAACGTGGAAGACCTCCGGCACCGTGTCCAGTCCGGAGCGCCTGCTGATCGGTTGGCAGGATAAAAGGGGAAGGCTGATCAACGCGAGAGACCGGGTCACCGGGGATATGGATCTTTACGCGGTCTGGGCGGAAAAGAAAGCGCTTTATCCCACAATGACCTTCACCATCGACGGAAAGGGAAAATTCACAGACGGACCGAAGACAGCCGTCATTTCGCACGGAGACGGCAGCAATGGACAGAAGGAAAGGGCCGCGGCGGGAACAGTCGCGGAGGACAGGGATGAGAACGGCCGCGTCTCCTATACTGTGACAGCAGACCGGATGGCGGTATGCGGGTACGGAGCCGGAACGGAGGACAGGCTGCGAAAGCTGTTCCACACGGAGCAGTTCCAGAGCGCGGAGTACAGGAGGCTGGTGAGAAATATTCAGGAGGCGGAGAGCAGGAAGCCGGAGATCCGCGATGTCATCGCGACGCTTCCGAAATGGACCGCCGAACAGGGCTATCATCTGGACTACTGGAATACATCCGAAAATGAGCCGCTGTCAGACAGTGCGCTTCTGCGCAGCGCACTCCGCGCCGGGGAAACCTATGAAGCGCGGATCCGGCGGATCACCTACCGCATTTCTTATGCGCTGGACCGCGGGACCAATTCCGATTCCAATCCCCGCATGGTGAGTCTGTCGGACCCACGGTGGTCTCTGGACGATCCGGTGCGGGAGGGGTATGACTTCGACGGCTGGTATACAGACGCTTCCTTCAGCACGAGAATCACAGAGATTGATCCGGCAAAGCTGGGCGGCGATCTGCGAATCTACGCGAAGTGGGTTCCCTCCGCGAAGACAGCGTATACCGTGCAGTATTATGTGGAACGGGACGGACAGTATACTCTGAAGAAAACAAAATCTTATACCGGAACGACAGGCGAAACGGTTGCCGCGCCGGAACTCCGGCTGTCCGGTTACGAGGTGGACACGGCCAGGTCAAGGAGCACAGGCACCGTCAGACCGGACGGGAGCCTCGTGCTGAAGCTGTATTACCGAAAAGAAAAGGACTGACAGAGAAAATCGTTACTCTGTCAGTCCTTTGCGGACCTGTTCTTTCTGACGCTGGCCATCAGACCGCTCTGCAGCGCATTGACTGCCTGAGCAGTCGGAGAACTGGACTCCCGGTTCTCCTGTTCTGCCTCTGTCAGTTCCTCTCTCAGGATAGAGAGAGATTTGGGGGCATCTATCGCCAGCCGCACGCCGTCTGCGGCGCTCTCCAGTACGGTAATGCGGATATTGTCTCCGATCAGGATGCTCTCGTTTTTTTTACGGCGAAGAATCAGCATGATTCATGTGCTCCGGAAAGAATCCCGAAGGAACCCAGCGGATGGCGATACTGATATTGTCCGCCGGACAATATCACCTGCATGGCCTGCCGCGTCGCGGGATTCATCACCAGCGGACATTTCATGTTCACAGTGCTCTCAAGATAATTGTCCCTGAGAACACAGATAACATAGAATGTCAGCTTGTCTGACCCGTCAGCGCCGAGATAGGACAGCTCCTCCGGGGATACTTCCGGCCTGTAATCCGGATCCAGGGAGAACGGGTCAATGACGACGAATGCGATATAAGGATTCTCCACGGACTGCAGAATCAGAATCGGATTATCCTCCGCCGCATCGAGACTCAGGGGAAGATAATCATGCAGTTCCTGGAAGCCGAACAGACCGTCTGAGAAATGGATCAGATCCTCTTTCTCATATTCCAGTGTTCCGTAATCCTTGGTTTTTAATTTTAGCATAATTTCCTCTTTCTTTCAATTTGTCCCGGATGGATCACCTGACATAGTCAAAGAGGGAGGACTGCATGACATTCGAGCCGACCTTCATGGCTGCCGTATAGGAATACTGAAGAGAATACATCCGGACGATGGCGTCGTAGGTATCAATCCCGAGCTTATCGGTATAATTGGAAGTCAGGGTATCCTCCATGTTGTCGAGACGGGACTGCGTGTCCTTAAGAATGCTTTCTTTCAAGCCCAGTTCACGGTAGGTATCGGACAGACGCTGCTCGGCATCATCCCAGCCGCCGATCACGCCGGAGAGGTGATCGGTCATCAGCTTCTTCGCCTCAGATTCATCCGATTTGATGAGCTGTCCGGCATTCAGCGAGGACTCGCCGCTTGCCGTCTTCGCCGTATCAATATACTGCTGGGTTGAAAGAATGGCCTTCGCGGTGAGCGCAACCGGATCCCGCAGAAGTTCCCTGTGTATGGCAGACTTCGCGTTCTGGGCCGTTTCAATGGTGGCACCGGTGTCCATGGCCTTGAGGCCGAGCGCGTTCAGACCGGTCAGCATGTTGAGACCATTCGAGAACGTGTCGGGAAGTGTACTGCGGTTAGAGATGCTGCCGTACCCCAGATTCATGCGGCCCTCCTCCTCCATGGAGGAGAGGAGAGATTTCATTGCTTCCGGGTTGGAGGCGCTGTCGGTGAAACCATTCTGACTGACTGACTTATAGCTGACAACGCCGTCCGTGTTGGTTGGGATCATGCCGTTCACGCGGTATTTCAGCTGCAGAGCGCCGTCCTTGTCGAGAGAATACTGCATATCCATGACGGTGGCGCTGTCCTGTCCCGGGAATTTGTGCGAGAACGAGAGCGTTACGGTATTATCCTTTCCGGACGACAGATTGATCGACATCTCGAAAGGCACCGTCGTGGAATCATTACCGCCGAATACATAATAGTTCTCGTATTCGGCATTCATGTCATTCACGATTGTCTGCAGGCGCTGAGAAAAGTCGGTATTGATGGTCTGAATGGTTGAGAGATCTCCGTTCGAGGAACCGTTGTTCAGCTGCAGCAGCCGGGTGTTGATGGTGCGCATTTCGGTCTGGATACCCTGCGCACCCTGCTCCTGCTGATACAGCCGGTTCGACACATCGCTGATGACATCATTCTGCGCCTCGATGTTGTTGTACTGATTGTCGATTTTCTTGCCACTGTAGTAGGCGAGTGGGTTCTCCTTCGCAGTCTCATATTTCCGCTCTGTGGAAACCTGCTGCATTGTCTTGTTCAGCTTGCTGTGCAGATCCTGCACAGCCTGTGCGTAATCCTTATAGTACGTGGCGCTGGTTACTCTCATGGCGCTCTTTCTCCTTCATCCGCAAATTGTATGACCCCGGCCCTATGCCCCGATCCCGAGCAGAGTCTCCAGCGTGGAGTCCAGTGTCGTCATCAGACGGGCGGCCGCGTTGTAGGAGGAAACATAGGTCATCATGTTGGCGGCCTCCTCGTCAAGGCTCACGCCGCTGATCTGATCCCGGGAGGTAGCTATGCTGCCCAGCACAGTCTTGTTTGTCGTCAGCGCATTTTCGTTGTTATAAGAGTCGTTGGCCAGATACGTGGAGATATTATTCATATCGTCGGCGTATGATTTGCTGCCGAGCGCTTTCTGCGGTTCCAGCATAAACTGAAGCATATTGAGAGCCGTGTCAGAGGCGCTGTTTCCCTCTTTCGGATCTCCGCTGGTGCCGATGTGCGTGACGCCGGCGACCCATTTGCTGCTGACCTGAATATTGGCCGCTGTGATGCCCTGCGCAGAGGAATCTGTGCGGTTTACCAGAAGCAGGCAGGAAGTGTCGGCGGTATCGGCCAGATCGGCGGCAATCGTACTGATGGATTTGGTGCCGTCCGACAGACTGCTCTTCGCCGTGTAATCTCCGGTGACCCCCATTTTATTCAGTGCATTCATCTGCGTCGCCCAGGTATTCGCCAGCGTGTTGAGCCGCTGCAGATAATAATCATAGCTGCGGTAGGTGGAGCCGTTATGAAGACTGTCGTCGGAGCTCGCCAGCATATCGAGACTTGCCTGCGCCTTCCCGGAGGAAAGACGCACCGTCGCGGCACCTGGGGCCGGCGCGGTATTGTTCGTCGATACCGAAGCCGTTCCGAGTTTATCCGGCTCTGTGAAGACCAGACTCACGGCTTCCGCGGTCGGATCGGCATCAGCGTTTTTCGGATTGACTGCCTTTACGGAACCGTAATTCTTTTTGCCGTCATACATGTCATGTCCGCTGACCAGTGTCAGGAAGGAAACAGAGGAAGTGCCATCCGACTTGATTTCCGTAAAGCTGGTCTCCAGCTTCATATCATCGGGATGATATATCTTCTTTGTTCCATAAGTGGACGAGGTGCGGTCCGCGTCTGTATTATAGTAGGAAACCTTCACGGGGATATAGGAGGACAGCTCATCAATCTTGAGATTCCGCTGATCCTGCAGCTCCAGCACCTGGTTTCCGACCATCTGGTTGCGGTAGATACTCGTATTCAGCTCCCCGATCTCTCTGAGCAGCGTGTTGATTTTCTCAACCGCGCCATTCTCGGAGGAACCCGCACCGGTGATGTTGGCCAGCTCATCCGTCCTTGCGGTGGAAATCTGCGACGCGACATTGTTAAACAGCGTTGCGGTGGCCGACATGCGGGAACGGAGTTCGCCCTCATAGACCGGATCGTTCACCTTGGCGGGATCCTGCATATTGGTGAGCGCGGTCTGGATACTATCGAAGGAAGTGCGCAGACCGTCCAGCTTCGTCTCGTCCAGATACTGGGAAAGCGCATCGAGAGAATTTCCGACGGTTTTATTATATTCGGTTTTGCTGTTCTGGTCCCGATACTGTACATCCAGAAAAGGATCCCGCAGCTGAGACACTGTATCCATCGAGGCGCCATACCCGACGTTTACCTCGCTGTGATTCATGTAGTAATCCGTGGGATTGGAATAATTCAGGCTGGAGACCTGCAGCTGCTGCCGGGTGTATCCAGATGTATTCATATTTGCCAGATTGTTGCCGACCACGTCGAGACGCTTCTGATTGGCCTCCAGCGCGGAGAGCGCGGTTGTAAATCCGGCAAAGGTTGCTCTGATCATGTCTCAATCCTTTCTCATGCAAGTGTCCCGCGGAACGGGTCCCGGGGCTGAATCCCTGTCTCCTCCAGTATCCGGTTCACGTCATGCAGACGAATCTTCATGATCCGGTCCGCATCCTCGCGGGAGGAGATATAACGTCGAAGCTCCAGAGAGAGTTCTGAGAGCACAGGCATCAGATCCGCCGCATCGGCAGGCAGAAGGGAGCAGATTTCCTCGAGCCGCTTTCCGCCAAAGCCCAGCGCATTCTCGAGCTGCATCCGCTTCCGGTCAAGCCCCCGGAACGTAAGCACATCGGGCTGCGCCTTGCTGACAATCCGGTCGATTTCACCGGGATCGCGGCGGGAGGCCGCCCTTGTCAGCGCATCCTCAGTCAGACGAAGCCTTTTCACACAGGCGAGGAGGTCCGTCATTACACTGCTGTATTCTTCATAAGGTTTCTTTTTTTCTGTCATGCAGACTCCTCCGGCCTGTTTGCTGGGGAACTCATTCTCTGTACCCCAGCAGCTTCTCCGCACTCCGCGTGGAATCTACCTTATAACTGCCTGATTGCACCTCCGCCCGGAGCTGCGCCGCACGGGCGTCGGAAACGCCCTGGCAGACTTCCTTCGCCGCAGCATGGGACAGTGCAGCGGCAAAATTGGCATCGTCCATTACCATATTCCGGCTCTCCAGGGAGACGACGTCATAACTCGCCGCGCTGGATGGCTTCCTGGAGCCGGACGGCGTCCGGGCTGCCTTGTCAGTGCGGGTATTTCGGATTTGAAAACCACTAATCTCATCAGAATGAATATAAATGTCCATCGATATACTCCTTGCTGCTTTCCGCAGGTTCGGGGAAAAACGGAATAAAAGCCGGTTGCAACCTGAGTCTATTCTGTTGCACAATACATATCGGCAGGTATGCCGATTATCATAAGAAGTAAAGAGAAAGAATTCCGGCCGGAGTCCTGATAAATTCGAAAATCCGGCCGATAAAAATAGATGGTAATGTCATCGGCGGCACACTGTCGGCTATGACGGAATCCGGGAACATCTATGGCGGATATTCCCCACATCTGTAAACGATACCATCTGTCTGCCTTTTATGAAAGGAATATCTCTGGTTCATGGCAAACATTCTGCAGGTTTCCAATATACCTGTTCAATCGAATATACCACGGCAGACCGGCGTCAGTACGGAGGGTATACAGAGCCGGCAGACCATTGACGGTACAGACGCCGCGGTCCGCAATACCGGAGAACAGCAGACCGGAAGCCCGGAAGCGCTCTTCGGGAGCAATTACGCCGCGTTTCTGTCACTCATGCAGGAGTCCATGGAGCTGCCGGATGAACTGGCCCAGATTCTGACATTTGCGGGAAAGGAGAATCTCTCTCCTGACGGCGCGGAACTGGCATCTCTTCTGCAGGAGCTGAAAGGCGCCATTACGCAGGACAGTCCGGAGAAGCTGGCCAGCTTCCTTCAGCAGCAGACCGCTGCACAGGCAAGATTCCAGGGGCCGCTGTTTGATGCGGTCCGCACTGTGCTGGGGGAGCATCCCCGCGGACCATTCAGCGGAGACGCACTGCAATTTCTGAAGTGCTATAATGATTATTCCTCCGGAGGACATCTTCTCCGCCAGATGCAGACCATTGGAGAGGACCTCTCCCGGATGGTCTCCAGACCGGTACAGGGAGAGCTGAACGCGATCCTGGAGCAGATCGACTGGAATGCGGGTCTGGGAGAGACCGGGAAGAATACGGAGATCATCAACAGCCGGCTGATTCCATTTCTGGCGGAATACATCTCCCGCACCCACGACTATGGCCCGACCCGCACTGCGGCGGTCCTGTTCTCTCTGTACGCGGTGAGATATGAGAACGGAGACACAGAACGGCTCCGCAGGGCATACGCGCAGATAAAGGAAAACGCCGCCTTTCAGACAAAGCTGGGAGAAGACTCTGATCAGGCGCTGCAGAAGGCTATCGCATCCGCCCGGGATAAACAGGATCGCGCCGGCGATCTGCCGGAACTTTTCGGAAAGCTCCTTCAGAAGGGGACGGAAAAGGAAAACGGAACAGGGGCGCCCAATCCTTATTCCGACGTCATGAAAAGCATGCTGGCCAATGAAAGCGTCTACCTTCCGCTTCTCCACGCGGTGATTCCGTTCCGCTTTCAGAACACCGATGCTGTGACTGAAATGTGGGTCGATCCGAACGCCGGAAACGGGAATGCGGAGGATGAGGGGAGCGCAAGACTGTTCCTCAAGTTCCGCATCCAGGGACTCGGCGAGTTTGAAATGGTCACGCGGTGGAAGAAACAGGACGTTGAGATGCAGCTCTTCATGCCGCCCGCCGTAGCAGCACGACCGGAGACCGTGGCGGGCGAAGTGACACGGATTGTGGAGAGAAACGGCCTGCATCTGTCCGGCCTGTCGGTGGCTGCGAAACAGCGCAGCCTGACGCTGAGCGAGGTGTTTCCTGCAATGCGGGAGAAGGGAAAGGGAGTCAATGTCCGAGTCTGAACGTAAACGGTCCGGCAAAGCGGCTGCGCTGAAGTATGATCCGGAAAAGAACGGCGCGCCGGTTGTGGTTGCGTCCGGCATGGGATATATGGCGGACAAAATCACGGAGGCGGCCATGCAGGCCGGCGTCCCGGTCTACGAGGATGATTCTCTGGCGACACTGCTCACCCAGCTGAAGCTGGGGGCTGAAATCCCGAAGGAGCTATACCAGGCGATTGTGGAAATCTATCTCTATTTTCTCCACTTTTCAGTGCATGATCAGGAGAAGACGATGACCCGGGAAGCCGGGGGACCTGCGCGGTCCGGGCAGGAGGAAAGGCCGGCGGAGATAGGGCTGGGGGAAAAAGAAGAGCAGAATGACATGGCGGGAGAACGGCCTGACGCCGCACAGCCCGCGGAGGAACCGGCGAGGGATACGCCGCGGCATGAGGAGACGGCGCCTGCATGGAGCGCAGGCAGTCCGTTCATCAGATTATGATAACAGCGATTCAGCAGCTCACAGAGCAGGGAACAGAGAACAGAACCGCGGCAGCGCGGCAGACAGAGACAGACGGCGCCGCATTTTCCGGCGCCATGAGGCAGGCTGCGCAGAAGACAGCTTCGGACACAGTGCAGCCGCGCGTGATCACTTCCACAGAGACGACGCAGCCTTCGGACGGAGGCACGGTGTCCACCGCGGTCTATCAGACCATTCTCGGAAGCATGAGGACGCGGCAGATCAGCAGTCCGGAGGACGGAGAAAAGACGCAGACTCCATTGGAAACAGCTTCTCTCTCGGAAAGGGCTGACGCTTTGCAGGGCGGCGCCGGCACGGATACCCGGGAAGGAAGCGCGGATTCGGTATCCGGCGGGACCGGCGGCGCACAGCCCTCCACGGCAGAGCTGGACCGGATATTCGAGGAAGCAGGCAGCATCTACCACGTCTCCCCGGCCCTCCTGAAGGCGGTGGCGAGACAGGAATCCGGCCTGACGAACGGACTTGTCTCTTCCGCAGGCGCACAGGGCATCATGCAGCTGATGCCCGGCACGGCGAAGAGCCTCGGCGTGACGGATCCGATGGATGCCTATCAGAATATTATGGGCGGCGCCAGGCTGCTCCGCTCCCATCTCGATGCCTACGGCGGCAATCTGGATCTGGCGCTGGCGGCCTACAATGCCGGCTCCGGCAATGTCGAAAAATACGGCGGCGTTCCGCCTTTTGCCGAGACACAGAACTATGTCGCCAGTATCCGCGGTAGTCTGGGACTGTCTGAGAACGACACGGAGAGCGGGCAGGAAACGGAGACGGCGCTGCTGCAGATGATGCTTGCGTCAGCCGGGCAGCAGAATACGGATGGGGATATCAGTTTCTGAGTGTGAGGAATATAACGGTGATTCTGAAGGATTGCAGCAGGGGTAAGGTGTATGCTCCGGGAGAAAACCGGTACTGGCCGTGCCGCGTGGACTATTCGGAGACGCAGACGATTCTGTATCTGAAAAATTATGAGGGGAACGGGCAGCAGTTCGGCACCCGCGTCGACTTCTATGACGACGTCATCGGCGTCGTCGTGACGGATTCCGAGGTCCGGCTCCGCATCAATCCGAATTACCCGGAGGAACCGGAGCGCTGGATCGGAGAGTGCCGGATCCGCAATATCGATACCATCGTGCAGCGCCATCTGGATGTACGGGTCAATGTGGAGCTCGGCGTGCAGTTCCAGTCGGAGGACGGCGACAGCTTCGTGGGCTGTATCCGCAATATCAGCGCGGGTGGTATCTACGTCGTGACAGACGCAGCGCTGCCTCTGGGCATGCGGATTTCCTTTGCCTATGCCTTCCGCCATATGGAGCGCCCCTATGTGGTCGAGGTTCTATGGGGACAGGGGGAGAAAGAAGGCAGGTTCGGCTACGGCTGCCGTTTTCTGGATCTCACGAACGGCGCGGAATCCGCGGTGCGGAATTATGTGTTCAGCAGACTGCGGGAGCAGGCGCGGGAGGAGAAGATGCGCAGACAGGCGGACGGATCGGAGGACGACTTTCAGGGAGTCCACGCGTGAGCATGCTGCGCATGGTTGCAAAAAAGTAAAAATTCCACTTATAAGACCGCGTGGCGGGCCGATAGATTAAGTGTAAAGCAAAGAACAAGGCTTTACGGAACGCAAACAGACATTGTTTCCGGCGGGAGCTCACGCCCGGAAGCATAGCCAGGACAGGGAGGTTCTGGCGAAGATCAAAAGGAGATGTATTCATCATGGTTATTCAGCACAATATCAGCGCATTAAACAGCTACAGAAACCTTTCCATCAACCAGAACGCACTTTCCAAGAACCTTGAGAAGCTGTCCTCCGGCTACAAGATCAACCGCGCGGCAGATGATGCAGCAGGTCTTGCGATCTCCGAGTCCATGCGGAGCAAGATCAACGGACTGACACAGGCGGAAGCAAACGCTAATGACGCAGTTGGCCTCATCCAGACGGAGGAAGGTGCTCTTACTGAGACTCACAGCATGCTTCAGAGGATGACGACCCTTGCCACACAGGCGGCAAATGGCACGTATTCAGAGAAGGATGAAGGAAAAACAGCCAGATCCTCCATTCAGGCGGAGATGGACGAGCTCGCACAGGAAATCACTCGTATCGCCACGAGCACCACGTACAACGGACTTTCCCCTTTGAACAATACCAGCAAGGTTCAGCTTCAGATCGGGCCTACCTCAAAGGAAATCCTGAATGTCACTGGGCAGGTTATGACAGCAACCGCACTTAAGGTCACCGGCCTGAGCATGACGACCGTGTCTAAAGCCAATTCCGCAATTACCACCATCAAGCAGGCAATCAATACGGTATCGGGCTACAGAGCGACGCTTGGTGCAAAGCAGAACCGCCTTGAGCACACCATAAACAACCTTCGGGTCACGAACGAGAACGTGACGGCGGCAGAGTCCCGTATCCGCGACACGGACATGGCGAAGGAGATCGCGGCCTATACGAAGAACAGCGTTCTTCAGCAGGCTGCGCAGTCTATGCTGGCGCAGGCAAATCAGACTCCGCAGGGCGTTCTGTCTCTGCTTCAGTAATTCTGACTCTGGCCGGCACAGAAGAAACTGGCAATGCAAGCTGCCCCATGGAGAGTTCCATGGGGCAGTTTTTTGAAAAAGGGGATCAATGGATGGATCAATCCATCTTCACCGGGCAGGGAGACGGAAATGCAATTAGCTGAGAATTTTCTGGAAGACGAGGTCCGGGAGGGCTTCTATGTTTCGGGAATGATGAAAAAAATCTGGGCAGGCGGGCTGACGACCCTGGATTTTCTCGACCGGTTCTGTCGGAAACATCATATTAAGTGGTTCATTGCTTATGGAACGCTGCTCGGCGCGGTTCGCCACCGCGGGTTTATTCCGTGGGATGACGATGCGGATGTCATCATGCTGCGGGAAGATTTCAACCGGTTTCTCGAGGCGATGAGCAGGGACCATTCATCCGGATATATTGCCGGGGAGCAGCGCATGAGGGAAACAAACAGCCTGCTTCCGTTTGTCAGCAACAGCAGAGCAAGGATCAATTTCGATCCGGAGTTTCTGAAGAGAAATTATCAAAGTCCCTATGCGGCGACGCTTGACGTCTTTGTCCTCGATTATATTTCAGACAATGAGGAGGATGAGGAGTGGCGGGATCTCTCCGTCAAGGCTGTCATCAATGTCCGGCTGGCAGTGGAAAAGCTGGTGAATGAATTAAATGAGGGAGGCGGCGCAGATCAGCGGGCTGATGAGATGCTGGTCACGGCGGACGATATCCGGAAACTGGCAGATAAATATACAACGGCCGGAGAAATAATGGACGCACTCCAGGATGTGGACACACTCACCGGCCACAAAATTGAGGGCAGCAAGCCCCTGATGCATCAGCTCAATGTGCTTTATACCGGGCTTATCTCCTATTTTCAGCCGTCAGAGGGCAAAGATGTCAGATTCTATCCGAACGGCCTGTATTCTAAAAGAAAGCCTACGCCGAGGAACCCGAAGAAGTGGTATGAGAATGTAATTTATATGCCATTTGAAAACCTGACGCTTCCGGCTCCGGCTGACTATGATGAAGTTCTGCGATATTCATACGGAGATTATCAGAAGAAGGTGATTGGCGACGCGGGGCACGGCTATCCTTTCTTCGCGGAGCTAGAGCAGGAAATTGTCAGGAGAGGTCATCTGGAGCAGAGTCCCTATACCTTCACATTCTCTGCCGCGGATCTCCCGGATTTGCGGGAACGGACGGTAAATCCAAGGGCAGAGGTCAGAAGAATGCTGAAAATCCTGACAGGATTGGAGGCGCTGATTCCGAGTCGGGAGACGGACTGTAAGAATACGGCAGATTTCCTGTATCTTCTGGAAACTATACAGAATAGTTATATGAAGATCGGCAGCACGGTTGAGGACAGAGGGGGAAAGGAGCATCCGACCATTCCGGTAGTGGAGGGGGTTTGCGAGACACTCTATCATGCTTATGAGGAAGCCCGAAGGGCTGGAAATATACACCCGGAAATGATGGAGCGGGTGCGGGCAGCGTGTGAAGCTGCTGACCAGGTAATCCGCAGACAGTATGCCGACAAAAAGGAGGTTCTCTTCCTGCTTGATCGAGCAAAGAACTGGAAGGCGGTGGAGAGCCTCTGCAAAGTCTGCATGGAGGATCCGAACTGCAACGTGAGCATTATGGTAGTCCCATGGCACCCGAAATGCGGGGATTCCAACATCTCGAAGGAAACGTTCTGCGATACGCTTATCATTTCATCTGGAGCGACGCTTGTGATGCCGGAGGAGTATGATATCGGGCGAGTCCACCCGGACGTGATCTTTACTACTTATGGATATGATAATTTCAATTATGTCCGCTCCACGGATTTGCAATACTATACCCGATTTTTATGGAAGGAGACGGACCGTCTCATCTATATTCCATGGTTTACACTTACAGAGTTTGGAAAAGATGATCCGCAATGGGCGACAGTCCCTTATTTTGCCCGGATCCCGGGAGTCCTTTATGCTGATCAGACCATTGTGCAGTCCGAACGCATGAAACGTCTGTATATGGATGCCATGGAGGAAAAGGACGATTCTGTTCCGGAGCAGTACTGGGACAATAAAATTCTTGCCCTTGGATCTCCCCTTTGGGACTGGAAGGAGTACTCTGGAGTCAGACCGGATGAAATCCAGACAACGAAAAAGGCTGATCAAAGCTATGGAGAGTATATCTGGAAAGCGCTGAGCAAAGAGTGGACAGATGGGGAAAACTGATTGAAAGCCGCATACGCAGCGTCGGGACGGATGACGGAAACGGATCGAAAACTGATATATGAAGGTCCTGTATATATACATTGAAAATTACCTGTGCAACTCTGATATGATCGCTGCGCTGGAGCATTATGAGAAGAACGGAATAAAAACCAGAGTGGTGAAATTCTTATTCCGTGCTCCGGGAGAATGGCATGATGCGGAACTGGAGGATCGACTGGAGAAGGCGATAGAGAAGGAGTCTCCGGATTTTGTGTTTTCTTTTAACTATTTTCCCGTCGTGTCCAATGCGTGCGAGAGAAAGGGAATCCGGTATGTTTCCTGGCTTTATGACAATCCGCAGGTTTCCGTCTATTCCTGCTCGCTGATTCATCATTGCAACAGCGTGTTTATGTTTGACCACAGTATGTATGAGGAATTCGCATCCCAGGGATTCCGGAATGTTTTCTTCCTGCCTATGGCGGCACCGATCAGAAGACTGGACAGCATGCATCCCTCACCCGGGCAGAGGGAACATTTCGGGGCTGCGGTTTCTTTTGTCGGTTCTCTGTATACGGAGGAACATAATTTCTATGACCGCATGATACAGAAGCTGGATCCCTATACCGTCGGGTATCTTGAAGGTGTCATGCGTGCTCAGATGCTGGTTCAGGGCGTAAATTTCGTGCGGGACTGCCTGACGGATGACCTCATCCGCAGAATGCAGGAAGCGCTGCCGCTGTATCCGCATGCGGATGGAGTAGAGACGCCCGGTTACCTTTTCACGGATTACGTGCTGAACCGTAAAATTACCGCGATGGATCGAATGGAAATACTTCGGGACATCGGGGCCGGAAGGGATCGTCTTGCAGATCATCCGGTTATGAAAGTTTTCACGCGGAATCCCGAATATGCCTGTGACGGGTTTCAGAACATGGGGACGGTCGATCCATACGCAGAAGCACCTTATGTATATAAATCGACCAAGATTAATCTCAATATCACCTTGCGCAGTATCCGGAGCGGAATCCCTCTCCGCTGCTTTGACATTATGGGGGCCGGAGGGTTTCTGCTGAGCAATTATCAGGAGGACTTTCTGTATTTCTTTGAACCGGACAAAGATTTCGTCTTCTATGAAAGCCGCGGCGATTTGATGAATAAGATCGCGCTTTATCTAAGAGACGAGGAGCTAAGAGCAAGGATTGCAGAGAGCGGATATCGCAAGGTTGCATCAGAGCATACCTTTGATATTCGTGTCCTGCAGATTCTGGATGTCATAAAAGAAGGATGACAGCTGGAAGAAGGCCTGTATATTCCTTTCTGCCCCGCGATTATCCGAGGCAGTGCAGAGCGGAAAATGCCGGAAAATGGGAAAACGTGACGGCAGGGAAGTCAAAACGTTCACGAGGAGAATGAGATGCTGAACTTTACGGTGGGACCGGTCATGTCATCGGAGGAAGTCAGAAAAGTCGGGGCAGAACAGGTCCCCTATTTCCGCACTACAGAGTTTTCTGATCTCATGCTGGAAAATGAAGAGCGTATGCTGAAGTTTGCAAAAGCACCGACGGGGTCCAGAGCACTGTTTATGACGAATTCTTCTACCGGATCGATGGAAGCGGTGGTCATGAATTGCTTCACGGATGCGGATAAGGTGCTGATTGTCAATGGGGGAACCTTTGGAGCCAGATTTGCGCAGCTGTGTCAGATTCACGATGTCCCGGGGCAGGAGATTGTGCTCCGACATGGACAGAAGCTGAGCGCAGAGATGCTGGAACCCTATGAGGGGAAAGGTTTTACCGGACTGCTTGTCAACGTGGACGAGACATCTACCGGTGTTCTTTATGACACGGAAATGCTGGGCAGATTTTGCAGAAGAAATCATCTTTTTTATGTTTGTGACTGCGTCTCTTCGTTTCTGGCGGATCCATTTGATATGGCACACTGCGGCGCTGATGTCATGATTACAGGCTCGCAGAAGGTTCTCGCCTGCCCTCCCGGTATTTCCATGATTCTTTTATCCCCAGAGGCGGTTGAAAGAGTGTCGGATGCGCACGTCCGATCTTTGTATTTTAATCTGGCGGATGCCTTGAAGAACATGGAACGGGGACAGACACCATTTACGCCGGCTGTCGGCATTCTCCGTCAGATCAACGTCCGCCTGAGGGAAATCGAAGCTGCCGGCGGAGCGGAGGCGGAAATCTCCAGAGTTGCCGGGCAGGCCATGGATTTCCGGAAGAAAATTGGCGACCTGCCCTTCAAGTTTGTCTCAGAATCTCCAGCGAATGGCGTTACGCCGCTTCATCCGGTCCATGGGGATGCTTATGAGATCTTCGTGGAACTCAAGAACCATTATGATATCTGGGTCTGTCCAAATGGCGGAGATATGAAGAACACAGTATTCCGAGTCGGCCATATGGGCAATCTGACCCATGAGGATAATACGACGCTAATCCATGCGTTCCGCGCGTTGCAGTCGAGGGGAATGCTGTAATGATTCTGGGGCGACCATATGGTAAAAGTCATCACTTATGGAACATTTGATCTGCTGCACTACGGACATATCCGGCTATTACAGCGTGCGAAAGCGCTGGGAGATTATCTGATTGTAGGCGTAACCTCCGATGCGTTCGATAAGGCACGCGGTAAAATAAATGTCCAGCAGTCTCTGATGGAACGGATTGATGCGGTAAGGGCAACGGGACTGGCGGATCAGATTGTCGTAGAGGAGTATGAGGGGCAGAAAATTGATGATATCAAAAGGTACGGAGCTGACATTTTCACGGTCGGCTCTGACTGGAAGGGCCATTTTGATTATCTGCGTCAATACTGCAGGGTAATCTACCTTGACCGGACTGACGGTGTCTCAAGCAGCGAGATACGCTCTGAGCAGCGGCTTCTCCGTGTCGGTCTAGTGGGAGATACTTCCCTTGCGGCAAAGTATGCCAGAGAGTGTCAATATGTCAATGGCTGCCAGATCGAGGCAATCTGTTCCGGGGCTATCGACAGACAGCCGGAGGAGCTTGGCAGGATACCGCTGATCACAGATGATTTTGATGTGGTTCTGAATCATGTGGATGCCCTGATTCTCGCATCTCATCCCGAGAGACATTATACTGAGATCAGAAAAGCACTGTCAGCGGGAAAGCATGTCCTGTGTGAATCGCCTGTCGCTTTAAGAAAGGATCAATGTGAAGAACTCTTCGAACTGGCAGAAGGGCAGAATCTGATTCTCTTTGATTCTATCAAGACTGCGTATACTACCGCATTTGAGCGTCTCCTGCTGCTTGCAGGCAGCGGTCGGATTGGTCAGATTGCTTCTGTCAATGTCACCTGCACGAGTCTTTCGGAGAGCATGTTAAGTAAAGACCGGCTGTACTATCAGCCGACAGGATCGATGCAGGCATGGGGGCCGACCTCGCTGCTGCCGGTATTCCAGCTCCTCGGAACCCATTATCAGTCCGTTCATTTTGCCTCTCTTTTTCTTGAACAGAGTCCGGGTTTTGATGCTTTTACACAGATGTCGTTCGTGTATCCCGGGGCAGTTGCAAATATTCTGATTGGGAAGCGGATCAAGGCCGAGGGAGAGTTGATTATTTCGGGTTCGGAAGGCTATATTTATGTGCCAGCACCCTGGTGGAAGACGGACTATTTTGAAATTCGTTATGAAAATGCATCAAACAACAGGAGATATTTTTATCAGCTGGAGGGAGAGGGCATTCGCAATGAAATAGCCTCATTTGTGAGGTCTGTCAACACTCATACATACATGGGAAGCATCCGGAAGGAAATCTCTGTGTGTATCTCGGATATTTTGGAAAAGCACAGAGCCGGGGAGAATGTAACGCTGCTGAAAAGAGCATGATAATACTCAGGTCTTTTCTCCCGCCGAAGAAGAGAGACTCTTGTTCCTTTTGGGGGAAAACCGGTGATGGCTGTACAGAAGCAAGCCTGCCTGGCTGTTCTTGACGGACGGGGCTTCGCTATGATCGGCACAACAATGGGAAAAGGTGAGGCAACATGCAGATAAAAGGTGAGAACTTAAAGCGTCTTCAGACGATTGAATTGGAAATGCTGACAGAAATTGACAGGATCTGCAGAAAGAACCATATCGAATACACATTGGATGGGGGAACGCTTCTTGGCGCTGTGCGCCATAATGGTTTTATTCCCTGGGATGACGATGCAGATGTAGCAATGACCAGAACCGAATACGTGAAGTTTCACGAAGCCTGTAAGGAGGACTTGGATAAGGAAAGGTTTTTTCTGCAAGACCATGAGAATGATCCGGAATATCGTTGGGGCTATGCAAAGCTTCGCAGAAATGGGACACTGATCATTCCGGAAGGTCAGGAGGATACGAAGTGGAATAATGGTATCTTCCTTGATATTTTTATTTATGATCATGTTCCAGACTTTCCCATCAGCCGGATTTGGTTTACCTTTCAATGTTTTCTTATTCGCAAAGGCATGTATTCTCCCATTGGTTTAAAGCATTCCAGTGGATTCCTGAAATGCATTTATTATGTCCTGAGCCGCTTTTCAATCGATCACTGGTTTAAAAGAATTGACCGACTGGTAGGGAAAACAAATCAAAAAAATACGGAACTGGCCCGCCATGTTACTTATCCATACTCACGGAGATCGTGCAGATATGGGATTCCCAGAGTCTGCTATGATTCTTTCTGTGATCATATTTTTGAAGGTTATAATTTCCGGATAATGCAGCGGTATGACATGTATCTGACAGCCTTGTATGGAAATTACATGGAAATACCGCCGGTAGAAAAGCGGCAATATTATCCGGTCGAACGGATAGACTTCGGGGATGTCTGCCCTGTACAGGAGATGCAGCAGAAAGCATATAGCGAAAAAACGAATATGGATTGATTAAAGAGAAAGTGGAGAGGAAAACTTATGCAGGCCATGATCCTTGCAGCTGGTATGGGAAAATGGCTTAAAGAACTGACACGGAATAACACCAAGTGTATGGTGAAGGTGAATGGCGTCAGTCTCATTGGCCGGATGCTTCATCAGATCCAGAAACTGAACGTGGATCGGATTGTGATCGTAGTGGGTTACGAGCGGGAAAAGCTGAAGGACTACATTGCAACACTAGGAATTACCACTCCAATCATTTATATTGTGAATGTCAACCACTTTTTTAGGGAAAATGAAATATCCTGTGTTAAATCTGTATGCAACCTTTTCACAGTGGAATACCCGACCGCATACTGAAACAGTTGATTTCCGAGTCCTCCCTTGATCCTTATTTCTATCATGTAAAACGACTCTCCTTATAATAATCATGTCACGCTATGATCCGCTATCCGTTTCTTCCGATAGACATTCAGTCACATCATAGTCGTCGGGTAAATACACCCGCGGTAACAAGTAACTTGCGGTGTACGGGGACGTCTTTATAATCCAGCTTCTTTAATAATTTTTACTGTGTGTCCGAATCCGGTCTTGGCATCAAACAGTCCATGCCATCTTAAATTCATCAACTTCTGCCCATTCAGAGAACTATTTTCCATGGGGTTAAAGGCTTTCTTTTCATCTTCGCTTGGCGCGTCTATTACAACCTTTACACCGGCTTCTGCTGCCAGCAACTCCGCCATATCCTTAATACTCGTCACCGAATCCGGATTGGAAATATTATAAGCGTTAGCTGTCTCCCCCTTCACCAGAACCGTCAGAATTGAAGTTGCCGAATCCAGGCAATAACACCAAGAACGAAGCTGAGATCCTGTGCTCTTTAAAACGAGATCTACTCCGTCTGCTGCACTAAAGCTGAATGCCACGCTCACATGGCTATCATTTCGTCTTGCTGTTGGCCCGTAGATGTGCCCTGGCCTAACAGTGGTGGTTTTCACACTCTTCTCATCTGAAAAGCATGCACATAACGTTTCCGCCGCGCGTTTTGATGAAGCATATGAACTACGAGGAGAAAGAATATCTACCCACCCATATTCTTCTTCCGAAAACGGCTGGATGGTGTTCTTCTTACCGTAAACTTCAGAGGACGAGATATAAAGTGTGTTTTTCACCTTCTCCCTCTCTGCATATTCCAGCAGCTCGTACATTCCATTGAAATTATCAAGCATAGTCTCTATGCCATGAGCTGTAATATCTTTGGGACCAGAATTCGATGCTCCGTGAATGATATAATCTGCATGGAAATTGAAGTTGTTCTTCTTTGTCGCATCATATGGAACGAATGCATACTTTTGTTCTAGGAATCTTTCAGCTATCCTGCCTTCATTTCTTCCGGCAAGAAAAGGACTTATTTCTGTTCCTAACTTCTCATTCGCCCTGAAAATCAGATCAGCAATCGGCGAACACACGAGACCAGATGCTCCAGTGATTAAAATTGATGAACCGGTCAGCTCCCTAAACAGACCTTCATACTCCTCAACCTCTCGATCCAAATCAGCGAGATAAGTTTTGCTATCGTATAATCCCATAAATTATTTTCCTGACCATAATATGCATACGGTCCGTGTTTCCTCATATAATAATGTTTGTCAAGCACATACTGTACCATGGAAGCCTGCAGATTCAGCATCAGCGTCTTCAAATCCATCCCCGCCACTTTTTCCATTACTACAGCGTGATAAACTGCGTCATCTGCTTCTTTTTCCCAGGCAAATGGGCCATGGTTCTTTACGACGCATCTTTCTCTCTTGCACGGGCGAGACAGATCGCATCACTTCAGCCAGTCGCTTCTCTTGGCCAGAAGCAAGGCTTTAAAAATATCAATATCATCAACTGTAGTAAGCTTGATATTCTTTTCTGATCCAGCAGAAAAATAAACCTGCTTACCCATATCAATCATTAATGTGCAGGAAGCCACAGAGTTGGTAATTCCTGCTTTTAATGCATCTCTGTGTAACTGGCAAATATCACCGAGTTTGAACCCCTGTGGTGTCTGAGTCCTTTTAAGACGATCACGCGGGTAAGCGCCTGTAGAAATAATGCCGTCTTCCGTCTGCATCATTGCTTCCGCACAGGATATAACTGTGATTGCATTCCCATATTTTTTCGTTTTGACAATGCAATCAGAAATAATGTCTGCACTTACCATAGGCCGGATCGCATCATGTATAAGTACAATATCATCCGGATCGAAATACTCTTCCAATCCATATACGCCGTTCCTTATAGATGCCTGGCCGCAGTTTCCTCCAGGGAAGATATGCTCCAATTTGGTGATGTTAAACTGTCTTGCGTAAGCCTGAAGTACATTCTCCCATCCATCAATGCAGACAACAGCAATCGAATCAATCTCCGGATGATTCTGAAATGCTTCCAATGTGTATACAATCACAGGTTTCTCATTAACAGTCAGAAACTGTTTCGGGATATCTTGATGCATACGTGCGCCAGAGCCACCGGCAATTAACAGAGCTATTACTTTTGACATGATTAAACACCTCATTAACTCAAACTTCGCACATCAAAAGTGCTAACGAACCTTGAAAACTCAATAAAAAGTGACAATTGAAAAGGCAGAAAGCCAGCCGTTTGATATAATTATTGTGCTACCAAAAATCAAACAAACGGAGGTCCCTGCCTTGTCTACCAGTATAACACAGAATAATTATGACTCTGCAGAAATCAGTGGTTCTATTTCCACTTTCTTCAAAAGATTCCATGTTGCTTCGCTCCTGAAAGCTTCAAACATTCGTAAGGCAAAAGGAACATCTCCCGCCAGGATTCTGGAATATATGTTCACACTGATTTTCAAAGGAAAATCCATGTACATGGATCATCTGATGAATCCCTCTGATGGATCGGCCTGTACAAAGGATGCCGTTTACCGCTTTATGAAGAACGGAGCTGCCAACTGGAACAGGTTCACTTCGCTGCTTACATCAAGGATTGTTGAGACGGTAATCATTCCTGCTGATTCAAAGGACCGTGTCAATGCCCTCATTGTCGATGACTCTGTCTTCTCGCGTAATCGCTCAAAAAAGGTAGAGCTGCTGACCAGAGTCTTTGACCACGCTCATCAGGAATATCTGTTCGGTTTCCGGATGCTGACCGTAAGTTGGACGGATGGTAACACCCTGCTTCCGATTGCCGGATCACTGCTGTCCTCTGAAAATCATAAGACACGGATCAATGAGGCCCACGAAACCAGCCACCGGAGCAATGCCTATAAACGCAGGAAACTTTCACCCACCAAAGGTACAGATGCAATGATAGAGCTGATAAAAGAAGCGAAAAAGGCCAAACCGTCTGCAGATTATGTGCTTTTTGACAGCTGGTTCTCGTCTCCCAAAACACTCCTGGCCATTAAGAGCCCTGGCTACGATGTCATGGCGATGGTGAAAAAAATCAGGCAAGATGAAGTTTGACTACAACGGCGAAATGAAATCCGTTAAAGAAATCTACCGGATGAATCTTAAACGCCGCGGCCGCTCGAAATATCTTCTTTCCGTTGCAGTGAACGTGACCAGAGACGGTAAATCCATTCCAGCCAGGCTTGTTTACGTGAAAAATCGCTCAAGCAGGAAGGATTATCTGTGTCTGATCTCTACCAACACCGATATAGATGAGAATGAAATCATCCGTATCTATGGTAAAAGATGGCAGATCGAAGTATTCTTCAAGGTTTGCAAAAGTTATCTTGGCCTGGCTTCAGAATGCCGTTCTCTTTCTTATGACGCCATGTCAGCTCACGTTGCAGTGGTTTTTGCAAGATATATGCTGCTTGCAGTAGAGAACAGGGAATCGGAAGATCCAAGAACACTGGGCGAACTTTTCCTCTATTTCATAGATGAGCTTGCCGATATCACCTTTGCTCAGGCTTTCAGCCAGGTCATGGAGATGTTCCGTGCAGAGATGAAAGATCGGTTTAATCTGGACGAATCCACTATAAGTGAGATGATGGATAAGTTCATCTCTGTACTTCGGCCATCCACACAGAGGCAGTTGAAGGCCGCCGGATGTTATTTGGCTGCTACTTTTTATTGAGTTTTCAAGGTTCAGCGCAGTTTTTCATCTGCGAAGTTTGAGTTACTTTAGGCATAAATCAACTCATTATGTGCATGACAGGCGGGTTCCTGAAAATACCAGATGAGAAGCCCGGCTGAAGAAGCACTGCGCTGTGGCAGGGCCTCATGAAAACGGGTCTCTGCTCAGGCGCGGAGATCAATGGAACCGCCTGCGCCTGAGGGAGCGGGGGTCCCTGCTGTCCTGACGGAGATGGCCGGGGAGTCTACTGATGCTGTATGCAGGAAGCGGGTGCTGTCCGGCTTTACCCTGGCGCGCCGTACCTTGAGGGCCTTCTCCGTGTTTTCTGTCTCGGAGACAGTTTTTGCGTCGGAGGAAGGGAACGCGGATTTTTCTGTTTCGTCCTCGGATGTTTTGCCCTGATCCTGATCTTGGTTTTGAATCCGATTCTGATCCTGATCTTGATTTTGAATTTGATTCTGGTCCTGCTCCTGCCTCTGCTCCCCGGGCTTGTCGACGGCGGAATCTGCGTCAGCAGCCTCGCGGCGTTCTGCCTCCTGCGCCTCCTTTATTTCCTTCTCCGCCTCGAGCTTCTCTGCTTCCGTCGGAAGGCGGTCGTATGCGCCGGATGCCACGAATTTGCTGAAGATTTCCCGGCCCTGCAGGACGGAACGTCTGGCGTCCGCGTATATTGTCAGCTTATCGGCATCGGAGATACAGGGGTTGTTCTCGACGCTCTTGATCTTCATGACAGCCTCATTCTCCCGGTCAGTCATGATCTGCTGTGCCTCGTCTTTTGTCCTGGCGCGCGCGAGCTTCTTCGCAAAGGCCTTGTTTCTGGATTCCTCTGCCTTTATCTTCGCATAGGTCTGCGGGTCCTTGTCACGAAGGTATTCGATCTCGTCATCGCTGAGGGCGGTTCCATATACAAGCTTATTACGAATCTCCGACAGTCTGGTATCGGTGTTTTCCTGCTGTTCCTGAAATTCCGAGAGGATCTGGTAATCGGACTGTTTCCTGCGTGCCATGGCCTTGCCGGCCTCGGTATGCCAAGCATTCTCGTCATACCGGACGACCAGATCGCCGGATTCCTTCCGCTGTTTCCAGCGGGTGGTCATGGTGAGATTCTTTGTATAGGTCTGGAGATTTCCCAGAGAACCGATACGGCTGAGCTGATCGAGACTGGACATGCTACGTTTCCCCTCCGAACAGTAGCAGCGCGCTTTTTCCATGCGCGTTCAATATTATGTACAAAATAATACATCCTGACAGATATATCGGCATGACGGAGCTATTCCATAAGGAAAGGAAGTGCGGGGACTTATCTGAAGAATGCAATTTGGGATAATAGAACGAGGGGATTATGCCGATAATAATTTTGTCTGCGATCCGGGCATGAGGTCCACCGGGCAAAGGATGGGCATGCAGCGGACGCGGAAACCGGAAAGCATCAGGGTGAAGGAGCACCAAATCATGAAATCGAATAGCAGGAAGGAAAGTATCAGGAAGCGTATCTCCAGTTCGCTGAGCGCCAGGCTCTCGCTTGCGCTGTCTGGGGTGATTCTGGGGCTGTTTCTGGCAATGGCATTCATTATCATCAGTTTTGCCGGCAACAGAGTGAAGGCGTCCACAGACGACACGCTGTTTCAGGTCAGCAGCACCAACGCGGAGAAGATTGAGGGCATCGTGGACTCCGTGAACATGATCAATCATGTGGTACAGGATGCCATGACGGAAATGTATGCGGAGCCGGACAGCCAGAGCGCCGCGATTACGGCGTCCTGGGGAATGGACGGCAATACCTACAAGCCGGGCAAATCAACAGGAAGCTTCACAAGCCGGATCACCGGCGGAAAGCTGTCCGGAAGCCGTTTTATGGCCGAGAGCATCCTCGTGAACGCGCTGATCGGCGCGGTGCGGGACAATGATTCCATCGTCGGCGCAGGCGTTCTGATGGAGCCGGGGGCCTTTTCCAAGGATAATACCGTCTATGCGCCGTATGTGAACACGGAAGATCTGGAAGAGAATGTCATGGAGAACCTCCCGTATGACAGCTATTCGGGCGAGGATTATTACACGATTCCGAAGTCCACGCTGGAGGCGGGATATACCGACGCCTATGTCGAGGACGGCGTGAATATGGTCACGGCGTATTTCCCGATCGTCAACGGTGATCAGTTCGCGGGCGTGGTGGAGTTTGATATCAGAGCAGACATTTTCTCCGTCATCGCAACGGATATTGCGCAGTATCCGTCGCTCTATGTCAATGTCATCAATGAGAACGGCAGTATTTTGTACAGCACGCACACAAATGTCATCGGGAAAAAGTTTGAAGAAACGGTTTCCGCGGATGCGTACCGCACGATTTCGGCGCAGTGGAAGAACGGCGATCAGTTTCATATCGTCACGGATTCCAGCTCCGGAAAGGTTCAACGGTTCTATGTGCCTCTTCAGGCAGGCAATCATATGTGGTGGATACAGACGGCGGTGCCGGTTCACGAGTATAACCGGACGCTGCGGCTGATGATGCTGATCATCGCGATCTGTTGCTGCGCAGGTATGGTACTTCTGATTGTGTTCACAGGAAAGATGCTGAGCAAGGCGCTGCGGCCGCTGTCTGATATGAGCAGAGTGGCAGGAGAGGTCGCCGGCGGCAATCTGGAGGTTTCTATCACCAGCAGCGGGGAGGATGAAATCGGAAAGCTCTCCGGGGCGATTTCTGAATTCGTGGAGCGCATCAAGGCAATTATCCGGGACCTCGGCGGCAATCTGCAGGAGATGGCGTCTGGGAATTTCGACCTTCCGCTTGACAGGAGCGAGTATTATACCGGAAGCTATGAGCCTCTGCTGACTTCGCTCGAATCCATCACGGATGATCTGAGCAGAATTCTGGCGGAGATACGGAATTCCGCGGCACAGGTATCGAGTGGCAGCGCACAGGTATCCGCAGGCGCACAGGCACTGGCACAGGGGGCCACAGAGCAGGCGTCGTCTATCGAGAACCTTTCTGACAGCATCAGTGAAATTTCGGAGAAAATCCGGGAGACGGCGGATAAGACGCGCGAGGCGGAAAAGGTCAGTCAGGATTCCAGAAGCGCTGTGGAGTTGTCCAATGAGAAAATGGGCGAAATGCGCAGCGCGATGACGGATATCACGGACAAGGCGGGCGAAATCTCCAAGATCATCAAGACGATTGACGACATCGCGTTTCAGACGAATATTCTGGCGCTGAACGCCTCCATCGAGGCTGCCCGCGCGGGTTCCGCCGGCAAGGGATTTGCCGTGGTCGCCGGAGAGGTGGGCAATCTGGCGCAGAAGTCGCAGCAGGCGGCGCAGAATACAGCTTCTCTCATTGAGGATACCATCACCGCGGTGAAGCGAGGCGCGTCCATTACCGATGAGACGGCATCCGCCCTCGCGAAGGTATCAGATGGGTTCCGCCGGATTGACACACTGGTCAGTGAGATATCGGAGGCGTCCGAGAAAGAAGCTTCCGGTGTGGCGCAGGTGTCCGAGGGCATCGGGCAAATCTCCGCGGTGGTGCAGACCAATTCCGCGACAGCGGAGGAAAGCGCGGCATCTGCTGAGGAGCTGTCCTCGCAGGCAGAGCTGCTGAATCGCCTGGCGGAGGGATTCCGTCTCAAGGCACAGAAGGAGAACGGTGCCGCAGAGGCAAATGAATAATCAATGAATGCGGGCGCAGGGCAATGCCTGCTGAGGAAACAGTATGTTTGCGGGAAAAGACAGGACGGGAATACGCCAGGAACTCAATGATGCGATACGGGAGCAGAGGATTGTTCCGTATTATCAGCCGATCATACGCAATATCACGCTGAAAACATGCGCCTTTGAGACACTGGTGCGGTGGGTCGCGCCGGATGGCAGCATTCTTCCGCCGTCCGCGTTTATTCCGATTCTGGAGAAGGAACATCTGATTTATCTTCTGGATCTGGCGGTACTGGACGCGTTGCTGCGTGATATTAAAAAGGCGGACGCTGAGGGGATCTGTTGGCCAAGAGTGACGTTTAATCTGTCCGAAGTGGATTTCGAAGACTGCAACATGGTCGAGGAGATCGAGCTTCGGGTGAGCGGAGTCGGCGTGGATCCGAGCCGACTCGCTTTCGAGATGACACAGAACACTCTGGGGCCGAATTTTGGCCTTCTGAGGGGACAGATTGAGGAACTGCGCGCGTTCGGTATGGAGATGTGGATGGATAATTTCGGCGCGCGGTATTCAGCGCTGGATCTGCTGGTCGGAAATCATACGGATCTCATCAAGCTTGACCAGAGTCTGATCCGCAATCTGAGCGATCACAACGACGCGGTTATGGTGTCTATGCTGACCGACATGGCGAGAGGCATGGGAATCGGTGTGCTGGCGGAAGGCGTGGAGAACCAGGATAATTTCAGACGGGTTCGGGAGATGAACATAGAGTACATGCAGGGGTACTGGTTCTGTCGGCCGGTGCCCTACGAGCAGATGATCGCTCTGGACAGAGATCCGGCATCCCGCGTGAAGTTCGGTCATGCTGACCGCAGGGAATTCTACGCGAAGATCGGCAAGATCAATCTGAGTCATCCGTTCGGAAGGGATGCATGGAATCCTGCAGCGAACAGCGGACTGCTGCTGCCCGCGGGCGTATTGCAGATCGAGAACAATGTATGGTGTCTGCTCTGCGCCAATCGGGAGTTCGATGCGGTATTGAGAAGAGCAGGGTTGCTCCACACGGGAATGAACGAGGCGGCGGATGTGACCGAGCTGCCGCTGGAGAAGCGGCCTCCGGAGAGGTTCGTGCGCGCCACGGAGCAATCGCATGCGAGGGAAGGAAAATGGGCCTCCTATTTGCTTCATGACAGCGCGGACAGGGACTGCATCTGCTTCGTCCGTGAGATTGTGAGCTCGGAGGGCGGGAGTAAGAGAGCGGTACTTGCCGTCATGGTATGCCAGGAAATGGCGGAAGCGTAAGAATTTTGTGGAAAACTGTCCCTGACAAGTTTAGCTTGTCAGGGACAAAATGAGCCGCGCGGGCTGGACGGAGTATTTCGTCCGGAGGCACGGCTTATTTTGTTTATTTTTGTGCAATTCCACTGTTGCAAAGAGCTTCGGGAAGCGACGGCGTCACGGGATGCTGACAGCCCAGAGAGGTGCGCCGTTTTTATGACTGTCCATGAGCTGGGAGGAGAGCACGGCCGGATCCCAGGATTTCTGTGTGTTCTCAAGGGATTTCGGGTCGGCGATAGTTACCTTCCCGTCCGATGTGCGGTCTGTGATCAGAATGAAGTGTCCGTCGTCTGTGAAGGTGCCGGGGCCGGTCAGAGCGATGAGTATGTGGCCCTCCTGGAGCATGTGGTTGATTCCATCCGCGGAGGTGTCACTCACGGGGAGCGTCTGCAGGCCGTAGGCGGTAAGGCAGTCCTGTACGATACTGAGATAGCTGCCGCTGCCGTGACAGAATTCTCCATGCCCGGAGGCCCAGTCGGCGATGGTGACGGGAGAAACCTTCACGCCTTCTTTTGACTTTCCTAACGCACTGACAACCATAGCCAGCGCGGTGGGACCGCAGCCGTATTCGGCCATTTTGTCGGTGCCGCCGTAGCGGTAATTCTTCCAGTGAGAATCGTTCTGGTTGTAGTACGGGATCCTGCCCATACAGGTATCGAGCATGATTTTGTTGTCAGAGTCCGCGCCGAGGTAGACGACGTAGGGCTTTGCAGAACCGGATTTCTGCTGTGTGGAGGCGGCAACATCGGCGGATTCGGCGGA
This sequence comes from uncultured Lachnospiraceae bacterium, assembly GCA_902781655.1. Lineage (GTDB taxonomy): Bacteria > Bacillota > Clostridia > Lachnospirales > Lachnospiraceae > CAG-791. Next base: position 9,042 of record CACZJZ010000007.1, on the reverse strand, counting down.
TGTTGCGGCTTCCGCAGATGAGGCTGAAGGTCCGGCTGCTGTTCGATCTCCGGCGCCTGTGACAGCTTTGTCTCCAGCGGCGGGACCATCGGCTGAGGCCATCTGATTCTGGGAAGCAGAGCCGCCGGAGAGCCTGGACCGGACCGCTTCCTGATTCTCTGCCAGGACCTGCATGCCTGTCTGCGCTTGATCCGCAAGCTTTTCCGCCGCGTGGGAGGCATGAGAAGAGACATCCGAGAGCAGCAGAGCGGCCTGTTCCTGATAGCTGGCCTGCGCGGAGGCCGGCTGGGTGCACAGATACAGACTGCCGGTCAGCGTGACGGAGGAGACAATCATGGCCGATCCGATCAGACGTTCCTTCAGGACGGAGGTGCCCTTTATGCGGTTGTCATGAGGATGGTGTTTGTTCATGCTATATAGCTGTAAGACCGAGCCTGCCGCAGATCAGGCCGGGAAGGGTAAGCAGGGATCCCTGCTGGCAGACCGCCCCGATCCGCCAGGCTTCCATTGGCATCCCGTATACGACGCAGGAATCCCTGTCCTGACCGAAGGTATAGGCGCCACGGTTCCGCATGTGCAGCAGACCCTTCGCGCCATCGGCGCCCATCCCTGTGAGAATACATCCGACAGCGCGGCTGCCGGCTGCGACGGCGACAGAATCGAAAAGAACGTCAACGGACGGCGCGTGGCCATTCACTTTCTCTTCCTCGGTGACGGAGACGGTATACCCGGAACCCATTCGGATAACACGCATCTGGTAGCCTCCCGGTGCGAGAAGCATCAGACCGGGACGGACCCGGTCACCGTGCTGCGCCTCTTTTACCTCGAACGCACAGATTTTGTTCAGGCGCTCCGCATACATGGCTGTAAACCCGGCCGGCATGTGTTGCGTGACGACCAGTCCGGGAATATTCTCCGGAAAATGGCGGACAATAGCCAGGATCGCCTCCGTTCCGCCTGTGGAAGCGCCGATTGCGACTAGATTACGCTGACTTTCCAAAATCGTGCCTCACATCTTTTTATAAATTGCCGGTACCAGATACTGATAGGGGCAATCGGTCTTGGACAGACTCTCGGAGTGACCGATGAACAGATAACCACCCGGCACCGTCGCGTGATAAAAACGCTTCACCAGTCTGTCCTTTGTCCCCTGGTCAAAATAGATCATAACATTGCGACAGAAGATAAGGTCGAACGGACGCTGAAACTGGATTGGATCCATCAGATTGAACCGGCGAAAAATTACATTCTGCCGAAGTTCCTGCGTCACGGTATACGTGCCGTCCGCACGCCGGGTAAAATAGCGGTTCCGCCATTGCTCCGGAAGAGCGGAGAGACTGTCCTCCGTATAGACCGGGTTCTGTGCCTGCTCCAGCATCTCGTCGGAGATATCGGTCGCGAGAATGCGGGTGTCCCATTTCACGGGAAATTTGGAAAAATATTCCAGGAGATACATCGAAATCGTGTATGGCTCCTCGCCCGAGGAACATCCGGCGCTCCAGATGGAGAGGCAGCGGTCCGTATGGTGCCGTTTCTCCAGTTCGGGCAGCACGGTCTTGTTCAGATAGACGAAATGCTCCCTCTCCCGCTGAAAGTAGGTGTAGTTGGTTGTGATTCTGCTTAGCGTCGGCAGAATCAGATCCGGTCGGCGACCGGCGGTGATATCCTCGACATAGCAGTGAAAGTCGCGGTATCCATTCTCCAGAAGCATCTTGGTCAGCCGGCTTGTGATTAGCTGCTTCTTCTTGGAAAGGTCAATCCCGTAATTCTGTTTGACATAGCGGGACAACCGGATGAAATCTTCCTCGCAGAGTTCCATAATTCTACCTGCCGCAAAAGCGGGATTATTGGCTGCCGATCAGCGCACCGCAGTCGAAGGACATGGCGGTCACGCCGTTTCCCATGTCCAGCATCCCGTTGGTGAGCTTCTGACGGTTGCGGAGCGGGACCGGTTGAATCTTTGCAGTGTCAATATCCATGACCTGGCGGACGGTGTCGACGATGATGCCGATCGGCACGGAATCAATGTTCAGCACGATGATGCAGGTCTTGGAATCATACTCTGCCGCGGGCTTGCCCATCAGCAGACGGATATCTACAACCGGAAGTATCTGACCGCGCAGATTCAGGATCCCGGCGACATAATCCGGCACGACCGGAAGCTTTGTGACAGAGTGGTCATTGATGATTTCGATGACATACTCCGTGCTCATAAACATTATCAGTCCGCCGGATTCGAAGACGAGACAGCGTTCCATGGTCTCAGGTACCTCAACAGCGGTCTGATCGTCTTCCTCCGCCCCTGAGAAGGCCATTTTCTTCTTTTCTTCTAATTCCTGTTCGTTCATGAAGTTCTCCTCAGGCGTTTTCCGCCGCCGTATTATAGATACCCAGGACATCCAGAATGATACTGATGTTGCCATCGCCGAGAATGGTGCATCCGCTGATGCCTCTGTTCTTCAGGCTGAAGTTGTTGAAATAGGCGGGAAGGGGCTTGACGACGACCTGCTGCTCTCCGATCAGATCATCCGCGAGCAGACAGCAGGATTTGTCATTGGCCTCGACCCAGATGAGAATGCCATCCTCAACGGTGCTGATTTTGCCCGGGATGTGGAAATACTCGGACAGGCGCACAACAGGATAATAGGTGCCCATCCGTTCGATCATCTCGCTGCCGTTCTCATCCTGAACGATGTCGGAGGAAGAGATCTTAAAGGACTGGCGGATATTCGCAATCGGAATCGTAAAGATCGAATCGCCGACCGTCACCTTCATGCCGTCCACGATTGCCAGCGTCAGCGGAATCTTCAGGGTGATGGTCGTTCCCTTGCCGTACTCGGATTCAATGAACACGGCGCCGCCGACGGATTCCACGTTCTTTTTCACGACATCCATGCCGACGCCGCGTCCGGAATATTCAGTGACTTCCTTATTGGTGGAAAAGCCGGGAAGAAGAATCAGGCCCAGAGCTTCTTTCTTGGAGTATTCGCTCCTGGGCTTGGTCAGAATGCCTTTCGATTCGGCCTTGTCGAGCAGCTTCTGCGGATCCATGCCATATCCGTCGTCCTTTACGGATATGACGACCTCGCTGCTGGTATGCTGCGCGGAGAGGACGATCTCGCCCTGCGGATCCTTGCCTTTTGCTGTGCGCTCTGCCGCTGTTTCCTCGATGCCGTGGTCCATGGAATTGCGGACAATGTGCATGATCGGATCCTGGATGGAATCTACGATTGTCTTGTCTACCTCGGTCTCCTCTCCGATGATGGTCAGGCGGACATCTTTATTCAGCTTGTTTTTCATGTCGCGGACGATGCGGTTCATCTTCTGGAATACACCGGAAATCGGAACCATTCGAAGCGACATGGCGATATCCTGCAGGTCGTTGGTCAGCTTGCGGAGCTGGCGGGCGGACTTGTTGAACGTATCATAGCTTTCCTGCGGGAGCTGCCTGAGAACGGGGGAGGAAGTTACCATGGACTCTGTGATGACAATTTCACCCACCAGATTCATCAGATCGTCGAGCTTACCGAGATTGACGCTGATGAGACTCTGTTTGACCGGAACCGCGCTGTGAGCCGCCGGCGCGGCGGCATGCTGCGGACCGGATGGTGCTGTCCTTGGAGAAGCGGCTGCCGGCGTGGCAGGCGCCGACGCAGGGGCGGAGCCTGTGGCAGCCGACGCGGAAGGAGCGGAAGAAGCAGCGCCTGACGGGGCAGACGCCGGCTGAGCGGCGCCTCTTGCTTCAGGGGAGGCAACGGCTGGAGCCGGGGCTCCCTGCGCCGGCTGATCCACTATTTCGTAGGAGCGAACGTGAGGCTGCGATTTAATGACGGTCTCGGCGTTGTTGCACAGGTCGAGGGAGTCGAACGCAAGCCAGAAGCCGTTCTGCACAATGTCCTTCGCCGTCTCAGGGTTGGCATCCATATCTGCGGGATAATAACGGAATTCGAGACCGGCATCCTTGAGCGCGGTCACGATCATAAATGCGCGCAGATTCTCCATCTGCAGACCGTTTTCCAGAAACAGATGGATGAAAACGGCGGCAGTGGGGTCTGCAGGGACTGTCGGCGCGGTCTGTCCCGCAGAAGCCGTTCCTGCGCCGACTGTCTGCTGTGCATTTCCGGCCGGCTGTGCCGAGCCGGCCTGCTGAGGCGCGGACTGCGCGGAAGAAGCCGCGCCTGCGGCGGCTTCATTCTTGGCCTCGTCAGCGCTGATTTTGTCGAGAAAGCGGGAGACCCTTGTTGTAAATTCATCGACATTATCCGACAGCGGCTCTCCGTTTTCCACCTTGCTCACTTCACTGCGCAGAAAATCCTCTGACTTGAACATCAGGTCGAAGAGGTCTTTTTTATCCTCTGCGTCAAGATATTCAATCCCTTTATCGCGAATAAAGAAGAACAGATCCTCTACCCGATGCGCTGCCGTCGAGATAGGAGTGAACTGCATCATGGCGGAGGAACCCTTGATGGTGTGCATGATGCGGAAAATTTCGTTGACGTCGTCGGCAGAGAAATCGCCGACTTTCTCGTCGCGGACAAGCATCTCATCCAGAGAATCCAGCAATCCGTTTGTTTCAAAAAGGTATGGCTCGAGCATACCATCCATTACGTTATCCATTTACAGGCACCGCCTTTAATCAGAATGTTTTGGCCGCGGCATCCAGACGCTTCAGCTCGGAGTGCACAGAATTGACCATGTACTGATACTCCAGCGCTGTTTTGGCAAGATCGACCTGCTCCTGGTCCATATCCACGTTATTGCCATCGAGTCTGGAGGATTCGTTGGCAGTGGTATGGACGTCGGCAGCGGAGGAGTCGATTGCGCCGGCAATATGCCTTTTTGCATCGTCAGATGCGTCGGCGGCTCTGATTTCCTTCGCCAGTTCCTCTTCGAAGGTCAGATATTTTGACTTATAGCCGGGTGTGTCCACGTTCGCTATATTATCGGACGTGATCTCCTCGCGCTGCCAGAGATGGTCGAGTACCTTTCCGGCAAGTTTTACTCCGTTTCCAAATATATCGTTGATACCGTTCATGTTGATCCTTTTCTGCTGCTGATGCGGTGCTGCTGCACAGGGAAGCGGCATCAGCCTGTGCAATGATTTTCTTGTCAAGAGACACTAATAATATCGTCGGATGCGACGAAAGTATTAGTGTGCAATGAAAAAAGTCCGGCAGGCAGGGAAGCCTGGCGGGTGGCGGAAAACCGCGGATCACAGCTCCGCAGGACCGCGAAAAAACTATAGAGAAGGAGAACTCATCTTATCATGAAAAAGCAGAAAGAGAAACGGCTTGCAGCAGCCGGAAGTCTGAGTTTCAGGCTGGCCCTGAGGTTGGGTGTTCTGATCCTTGTCATTCTCGCCCTGATCACTACCGTCATCAATGTGATGGCGGGAAAATCTCTCAAGGCGATGTCGGACGATCAGCTGAATCAGATATCTTCTGCAAATGTACAGAAGATCAATGCGGTTGTTCAGAGAGTGGAGGCATACTCGGAGGACACGGCAGCGGAGGCTGTCGGCGGCGATCTGAAGACATCGGCTGAGAATCTGGCTGGCATCGTCACCCGTAATGAAGATTTCATCGGAGCCGGGATTTATGTGGACGGCGATGCAGCTGCATCCTATGAGATTGCCGGGGACGGAACGGTCGGAGCAGCGGATGGGGCCTATCAGTCGGACGATGGATTTCAGAGAGCAATCTCAACAGGCAAAATGACCTATTCGGATCCGATCACGCTGGATTCCGGCGACACCGTTATTTATTCCGCTTGCCCGCTGACCTTGAAAGATGGCAGGAACGCTGTCGTCTCCATTCGGATTAATGCGAATATTTTCTCCCGTATTGCTACAACTGAGAAGAACTATCCGTCGCTTTATGTGAATATCATCAATAATAACGGCACGATCCTGTATTCGACCCACACGAATGTCATCGGCAAGGCATTCAAGGACACGGTTTCCGCGGATGCTTACGCTGCGATCTCTGCCAGCTGGGCGAAGGGGGACAACTTTGTTACCATCACATCAAGCAGCTCCGGAACAGTCCGGCGCTATTACGAGCCACTGACAGCCGGCGGAGAGACCTGGTGGGTGCAGACGGCAGTTCCGGTCAGGGAATATAACGCAGCCTCTATGAAGCTGATTCTGATCAACGTGCTTGTGTCGATCATTGGCTTCGCTATTCTGACCACGGTGATTTATCGGAGAGTGCGCAGTACGCTGGATCCTCTGAAGGGCATCGCTAAGGCGGCGGATAGTCTTGCGGCCGGCGATCTCAGCACGAACATTACCTATTCCGGCGATGACGAGATCGGACGGATGGCCGGCAGCATGCAGACCATGGTGTCGCGGCAGAAGGAGATCATCGGGGACCTGGATGTCAAGCTGTCGGAGGTTGCGGATGGCAATCTGGCAGTTGACAACAGCAGCAACGAGCATATCTATATCGGCGATTACCGCTCTCTTCATAACTCGGTGAATACCATTACGGATAAGCTGAACGTGACCATGAGCGACATCCGCGAGGCTGCAAACCAGGTCAACACCGAGGCGGATCAGGTTTCGTCCGGCGCGCAGGTGCTCGCACAGGGTGCTACAGAGCAGGCATCGTCAGTAGAGGAGCTGTCCACGACGCTGACCGATATCTCTGGCAAAATTCGTGAGACAGCGGATAAGGCAAAGAAGGCGACTGCACTTAGTGTTTCTGCAGGCGATGCGGTAAATGTCTCCAACGAGAAGATGAACGAGATGAGCAATGCCATGCAGGAGATCACCACGAAGTCCGAAGAGATTTCCAAGATCATCAAGACCATCGATGACATTGCGTTCCAGACTAATATTCTTGCGCTGAACGCCGCGATCGAGGCGGCGAGAGCCGGCTCTGCCGGGAAGGGATTCGCGGTTGTCGCGGACGAGGTTGGCAATCTGGCCCAGAAATCTGCGAAGGCGGCCAAGAGCACAGCGGCGCTGATTGAGGATACGGTCAGAAGTGTGAACCGTGGAAGCAAGCTGACAGAAGAAACTGCTGCGGCATTGAATTCGGTTTCCGACAATACGAAACAGATCATGGATCTGATCGGCGAAATTTCTCATGCTTCTGATGAGCAGAGCGAAGGCGTCGCGCAGGTTACAGAGGGCATCAATCAGATTTCTTCCGTGGTGCAGACCAACTCCGCAACAGCCGAGGAGAGCGCTGCCGCATCGGAGGAACTGTCCGGGCAGGCCAAGGTGATGGATGAGATGATCAGTAAGTTCCGCCTGCGCGGGGACGAGGGAACGACCGGCGTGATGGCTGCCCGTCCGCAGAGCAGACATGTAACGTCCGGAAGCAAGAACGATTCTGATGATAAGTACTGATTCCGGAAAGAGAAGATGAAAATGCCCGCGCGGGCATTTCGCGCAGACTGAAGCAAGGAAGCCAGACGGAACAGATCCGCTCAATGCGGTTCTGTTCCGTCTGGCTTTTGCGTCCGGTCATTTTCCGGCAATGTTATTTTTGCCCGGGGTTCTATCCGAGGGAACTCGATTTGTATTCAGGAGGCGATCACCAGGTTCATGCAATGCTCGTCCTTGCACAGATCAATGACACTTCCGTTGAGAACATCGATGCATTTCGGGCGGCTGGGATAGCGCTGATAGTTTTCGACAACCTGCGCCGCTCTGCCGTTACTCAGCTTGACGATGCTGTCGACCGGATAGAGAATGACACTTTCGAGAAAAGCATTGATCATATCGTTGTCGAGATCGGATCCCATGGCGTAGATCATTTCAACAGCTTCCCGCCCGGTACATGGATTTTTATAAGGACGTTTGGTCACCAGCGCGTCAAATATGTCGGCAATGGATATGATTCTCGCGAAATTGGAGATTTCGCCCCTATGCAGACAGTCCGGATATCCTTCCCCATTCAGTTTCTCATGATGATGTAAAATCCCCTCCAGAATCTGAGGGGAATAGCAGTGGTGATCTCTCACAATCTCAAAGCCATAAACGGGATGCAGTTTGATGATATCGAATTCTTCTGCTGTGAGTTTCCCCGGCTTATTCAGAATGGAAAGGGGGACGCGGGCTTTACCGATATCGTGGAGCAGACCGGCGATGCCGAGTTGGTGCAGTTCATCTCCCTTGAGACCGTATTGCTGCCCGATCATCAGAGACAGAACCCCCACGTCGACGCTGTGGCGGAAGGTATATTGATCGCTGGCACGGATGGTGCTGATATCCACAGCGACAGCATCATTGGACAGAACGGACTTCTCGATTTTGTCAGAAATATTGCTGGCATAATCTGAAAAATACTCAGAGGAAGTGTTGTCAAAGATAGACTTAATGCTGGATCCGAGTTCTTCACGAGTGGCATCGCTGAGGGTGATGCATGGACGGTCAGGGACACGGTAACGCTGAATGACACGCGCAACCCTTTTGGGCAGGGGATTGCTCTCCTCGCGGGGGTCATAGATATAAACACCGCGATAGCCCTTTTCCTGCAGGTATCTGATCTGATACGGACCCAGAAAAATACCCTTCTCGATCATGGTGCGCCCGCGACGGTCATGGATAGACTGATCCAGTATCATTCCGGGAGCAAGATTTTCAACATTGATATATTTTCTGGCTGCCATATACTACAAACATCAGCGCCGCGTCATCGCGGCATGCGCCTCCCGAACTGCCGGGTGGGAAAGTCGTGGTTACAGGTTACGACAGATGGCATGAATTTGATTCGGAAATAATCCAGACTCATTCCTCTGCTTTCAATCTATTATATATCCCGGACCGGGACTTTGAAACATACGCAAACGTTTCACCTCCATTATCGGCAGATATTGCTAAAATAAAAACTGGAAATTTAGGAGTCTTTCCACTGGAAATTTCTGCGATTGCCGCACTCAACGACAGGAAAATGGAATGAAAATGAAAATGGAATTTTAGAATTTTAGAATTTCGTGAATTGAAAAAGTAAATTCCAGTGTAGAAGTAAATTCTACTGCAACTTAAAAAGCTTTCTTTTTTTAATATTTCAGATGCAATTCTGCTCTGAG
>CACZJZ010000006.1 GCA_902781655.1 uncultured Lachnospiraceae bacterium | reverse complement strand
CATAAAGTGTAAACTACAAAATCGGAAGAAAAGTCCCGGAAGTATTGATTTTTCAGCACTTCCGGGACTCACTATTTTTACTGGGTGTTAAAGACCGGAGATTATTTCGAACACAACAGTCATACTATAACAAAGTCAAAATTACTTTGCAAGGGAAATTTCAACCCTCAGGAGAGAGAGATGCATCTGGTTTTCAGGACTTCGCCGAATCCTGATCCGGGCTTTCTTTCTGTTCCTTTTTCCTGTGAGGAAAGGCATATTCCACAGCCTCTTCGCCATCCATCATGTCAGTCTTTCTGGAAGTGAAGCGATCCACGATGTCCGGAACCATGTCGACAAGCTTTGTCACGGCATCCTGGTTCTTGATATTGACCACCTTGACTGTCCCTCCGCGGATAATCAGCACCGCGCTCGGAGAAAGTTTGGCCGCAAATCCACCGCTTCCGCTGTCCTTCCGGTCAGCATTATTGGCTCCTGCAGCACATCCGATGGTCACATCTGAGAGCGGAATAATGGTGGTGTCGCCAACGATCACCGGTTCCCCCACGACAGTTTTGGAAGAGAACGACGCTCCTGCTCCATCGAGCAGCGAATGCATCACCGTTTGAAAGTTGTTCACATGATCAGCCATGCTTCTTTATCTCCTTCAGTCTTCGCAAGGTCATCCGCACACTTCGGTCAGTCAGCAGAGAGACAGCTGCTGTCACAACGGAAATCAGACTGACTCTGCCCTTTGCCTTTCCATACAGATCTATTTGATACGCCATAAACTCAGGCTGGATCTGTACGCAGTTCCCTGTAACCGGATACAGCATGCCAAGTATAGCAAGCATAGCGCCAGCCCGCCCGGGATCACCAAGTCCTACCGTACCGGCGATGGTATAATGTCTGGGAAGAAGGCGCCTGACAATTTTTGCCGTATGATAAGCTGTTTTATGAACCGCGCTCTTCGTATTTTCATTCCGCAGAATTCTGATAAAGCGCCGCAATTTGGACCAAACCGCTTTGATTTTAGCACAGATGGATGGGAGGCTCAATCGGTCCGCGCTGTCTGCCTGCTTCCCATAGTTATCCTCCTCAGCCGGTGCCGGATCCTCTCCATTTCCCTTTTCCCTGTCACCTTTCCTTCCGGATGGACTGTCCCTGTGACCTGGAAAGACGCGGAGCCAGAGAACATAGACCTCAAATGCTGGTTTATCCGGCCAGGAAACTCCACCCCGGACGAAAGAAAACAGCCAGGAAAAATGGAAGGCAGCTGCTGTTCCCTTCCCCCGCAGCGTCTGTTCCAGCGTCCATTCCTCGTGAGGCGTGGGATCCTCCACTCGTCCCTCCACCCGGTAGCAGACAGGTACAAACAAAAGGAGCAGAAGAAGTACCAGGATTCCAAACAGTGTGCAGAGTAAAATTTTGCCAATCACGCCCAGCACGATCATCTTCATACCTCTGTGCCGCGAATTTTGCCGCACCCATTTTTCAATACTCCGTGGGGGAATAAATACGACCTCACGTCCGGGTTCCCTGTTGCATCCACCGCCTCCTGTACAATCCGCCGCAGAAGCTCCAGTGCCTCCGGTCTTCCGGCAGCAATGCCCAAAATCAGAGGAGGGTGATCCCGATACCAGGGCTGTTTCAGAAACGCGCTGTGCATCAGTTCCGGCATGCAGCCCTGCTCCGGCATGATTAGTACATACACAGAAAGCTGTCCGGCGTAATGCCGCAGCCTCCATTTCACAAGCTCAGGATATTTGATAGAATCTCCGACATACAGTTTGCGATAAAAATACATATCTGCACCCTGACCGCTCCTGCTGCGGTCTCCGCGCGGAATCACATCCGCCGGATACTTCACGGCTCACGGCCTCCTTGTCAGCGGCGCAGGAAGCCGCACAAAACCGTACATCTTTTCATGTCAGTTCTTCCCTTTACATGGCAAAATATGCGTCGAAAATCTCCTTTGCCACCGGAACAGCCGCATCTCCGCCGCTGCCTGCCCCCTCGACGATAACAGTTACAGTAATTTTCGGATCATCCACCGGAGCCATGCCGGTGAACCAGGCGTGCGACTTGCTTTCATCGTTGGCATCATATTCTGCGGATCCAGTTTTCCCTGCTGCCTCGTAGGAAGCGTCCGCAAGCTTTGATGCTGTACCTTCCGTGACAACGGCCCGCATCATTTTTCGAATTTCTTCCGCGCTCTGACTGTCGAGCAGCTGCCCTGCCTGCTCCGCCTTATACTGCTCGAGTGCAGTGCCGGACGCCGTCTTCACGGCAGAAACCAGTCTCGGCTTCATCAGCGTCCCGTCGTCAGCCACCGCGTTGGTGATCAGGTTCATATGAAAAGGACTCATAGCCGTTTCGCCCTGTCCGATGGAAAGCTGCATCACTTCCTTTGTAGAAGTAGTACTGTCAAGACTGACATGGCTTTTCACATACGGCAGATCATAAGGGAGATCCTCATCAAACATCAGTTTTTTCATCGTCGAACTCCAGCTGGCACGATCCAGCGACAGTCCGAGACTGGCAAAAGAACAGTTGCAGGAATTGGCAAACGACTGCAGTAGATTTTCCTGCCCATGCACTTCATAATGAAAACAGTGGATTTTCTCCATATCCACAATAAAATCGCCGGTGCAGGTGTAAGAATAATTCTGCCAGTCGTCCGGATGCTCCTTCAGATATTCGATGGTATCGATAATCTTAAAGGTGGAGCCCGGCGGATAGTAACCCTGTGTCACGCGGTTCAGAAGTCTTCCAACCGTAGGGTCCTCCGCAAGATACCGCTGCCAGTTATCCTCCAGGGTCTCAGGATCAAAATCCGGTTTGGATACCATGGCCAGGATAGCACCAGTTTTCGGATCCGAGACAATGACCGCTCCCTTGCGGCTTCCGAGCGCATCAGACGCCGCCTTCTGCAGTCTGGTGTCGAGCGTCGAGTAAACGGCATTTCCCTGATAAAGCTCTCCCCTCGAATCTGCATCTGCCTTTTCCTGCAGTGACAGATCTGAATTGACAAGATCATAATTGTATGCCAGCTCAATGCCGCTTCCGCCCTCCACGGCGTATCCGACCGACTGGGCGAAAAGATTTCCATAGGGATACTGGCGAACCTGCTTCCCGGTGGATTCATCCTGAATGGATTGTGCCAGCACCTGCCCGTCTGAGGAGTAAATCTTGCCGCGGATATTTTTCGCGAGCATCTTCTTCTCCCTGCTGTTGTAGGTGTTATCAAACAATTCCCGCTTGTACCGGAAAGAATATGTGCAGAGGAAGATGCCCATCGCGAAAAAAAGAAGGATGAAGAACCACTGAACAAAGACAATATCTCTGCGCATCCTTCGCTTTTCCCGCTGCTTCCTTCCGCTCTGCTCTGCCAGCCTGTCATTCCTCATCATTGCGATCCTGTCTGCCCTCTGCTGCCCGCCCGGTCGTCAAATCCCACCACTGAGTAGTCACGCAGATCGATGTCCGAAAGATCCTCCGTCATGCCATCATCAAGATATTTGTCCTCTGAAGGAGATGGGTTCCGATGAATGACGGGAATACTGCCTCCGTCCGTCCGGAAGGATTCTCGCAGCGGCAAAGCCGGCTGCCGGCGAACCTGCGGCATCGGCAGTTCCCGGTACCGGGCTGCCCGCTGGCCCGTATCTGCATGAGTCCTTCTCCGGCGTCTCTGCTCCGCTTCATACCGCCGTGCATAGCCTGCAAGACGATCCTGCTGCATGATGAAAATTGCCTCCACCATAGAAAACATCAGAATTGTCGAGAGCACGGAACTTCCTCCGTAGCTGACAAGTGGCAGCGTCACGCCTGTCAGGGGAATGAAACGGACCTCCCCGCCGATCGTCAGGAAGGACTGGAAAATGTAAGTCACCGCAAATCCGAAACTCATGAACCGATAAAAACGGTCGGCAAAATTCAGCGCGCTCCAAAGCATATTCAGAAAAATAACGAGGCAGAGCGCGAGAAGGCACATACCGAAAAGAAGCCCCATTTCCTCACAGATGGCCGCAAATATAAAGTCTGACTCCACAAAGGGAATATCTGTCGGTGTCCCCTGCGTGAGGCCTGCTCCGAACAGACCGCCGCCTGAAATTGCAAACAGAGACTGTGTCAGCTGATACCCCATTCCGTCGATGACGCTCCAGGGATTCAGCCAGGCGGTCACACGGACCTGAACATGACTGAATAATTTCACGCAGATCAGAGCACCGACAGCACCCAGCCCTATACCAGCTGAAAAATACCGATATTTTCCTGACGCAAGCAGAGTCATGAACAAAAATACCACATAATAAATCAGACCGCTGCCCAGGTCCCTCGATAAAATCAGAATGCCGACATGAATCATCGCGAAAAAGCCGGCTGCAAGAATCTGATGCGTGTCTGCAGCGTAATAATAAGCACTCGCAAGAAAGAGTACATAAAGAATTTTGACAAATTCCGACGGCTGCATGGTCACACCCGCGATGGTAAAGGACAGATTGGATCCATTCACCGCCCTTCCGACGATCAATACAGCAGCAAGGGCGAGAATTCCTGCCAGCGCATAGACATAAACCAGGTTTCTTGCATACCGGAACTTCTTCATTAAGGCTGGTACCGCGATGGTGACGACCAGTCCGATCGCCGCAATGACAAATTGCCTGACAGCCTTATCGAATGACAACCTGGTGATGATGATCAGGCCGATGGAGAGCATCATGCAGACGTGTGTATAAAGAATCCGGTTGCAATTCGGGTAAAATGTCCGATACAGAAAAATAGCCATCGCCATCACCGCAGCCTGGAACAGCCAGAAAAACAGGACCCGGGCTTCTTTCTGAGCCGCATAGATAGTGAAATAGGCGAGCATCTGATTCAGAAAAAGGATCCCGATCAGCAGGCGGTCCGCCAGATCATTCTCTCTGCGATGTCCGATCATTCGAATCTGCAGAAAGGCTATCGCTGTATATATCATCATATTGATCGCAATCGGATATCTGGTCAGCGCCAGAATATAGGTACGCATCAGACAGCGCCTTTCCTGAAATGTCCTGTGGTATATGTCATTCCCCCCGGAAAGTTTCCGGCCAGTCCTCCATTCCTTTGATTCTGGTAGAACGACACGATTTCTTCTGTTTCTGCAGGTGTCTCCGTTGTAAAGGACAGGATCCACCTGCTGTCCCTCAGGATCGGTTCCTCTGTAAAACGGTGCAGAGACAGCGGGACACTGTTATAAATAACATTCTGACATAAACTGCAAATCGTCCGTACCGGAAACTTCTGATTTCTGCGGTCATACAGTGCAAAAAAGCCGTCCTCTTTTCCCGTACAGCAGTTTTCCGTCTTCCGGACGCAGCCGGCGCTGATCATCATCGGAAGACGGCCATAGACATAACAGGCAGATTCCGCCAGACTGTCTCGGAATTCGTAGGCAAGCTCCTTCCCGCTCTGTTCCACGGGAAGTACGTGAAGCTGTACACCCCCTGCCGCTCTCATTGCTTCCCGGTTCCAACAGTACAGGCTGTGATCCGCAATCAGCGGCAGACGGCATCCGCCCCGTTCCAGGTAAGCCAGACCCTCCAGATTTCTTACCACAGCGCCGCAATACCGTCCCTCCCTCAGTGAAGTAAGTGCCTGCTCCATCCAGGATGCATTCCGCGCGCGGATGGCATAGGGCAGCGCAAGGAATGCACCGCGATCTCGCAAGGCGAACTCCATGCTATCGTCCACCAGCAGAATATTTCCTGCTCTCCGGGCCGAAGAAGCCTGCGCGGCAGTCGTCGCAAACACGAGCAGGGAAGAATCCGGCAGCGATGTTTCTTCTGATTTTACAACAGAAATTCGGACAGAGCATGCTTCATCCGCACAGGAGCTGCCGGCTGAGGCATTTTTATCCACGTGCTCCGCGGCCTGTTTTGCGCACGACATGATTCTATCCTGCAGTGCCTTGAGCTCTCTTCTGTGCTCTCTGCGATACGAAGACAGAAGCTGCTCCTCCAGCTCGGCGAGCGCAGCCCGGCGAAGAGCGTTCAGGCTGCTGACGGGGAGAAACACCATTCCGGATATCTTCTTATTTACCTCTTTGACTTCAAACACGGTGTTGCCGGTTTTCCGGAGGCAATGCTCGATCTGTTCTTCCGTCAGAGGGCGGTTTGCTGCGTTCTGAACCGTTTCGCCCCGCACCGCAATATGGACAGCGGCGCTCTGCATATCCTCTCGCCCGCGCGCCACAACTTCCGCCTGCAGCTCCGCCGGCTGCCCTGACTGCAACAGAATAGTGAACTGAACCCCGACCTTATTTCTCACCGGGTGTACATATTCCTCCCGCACTGCTGCCGCTCTTGACTCGTCCTTCCCGCTGTACCCAGGCTGGGAGATGGTGGTAAGCTTTCTTCCATTGTAGGTATGATAATATCCGTCAGACAGCTCCGTGCGCAGATAGAGCTGTTTCAAATCCTCCAAATCTGTAGGATCTACACGCCATTTTCCTTCCTGATGCTGTTTTCTCAGGATTTCGTACCGGTCCAGATATTTGCGGTATACGCGCGTCACTCCCGCGGCATACTCTGGTCTCTTCATGCGCCCCTCGATCTTGAAGGAATCGATTCCGGCCTCCATCAGCCCGGGCAGCAGAGTCAGCGTACACATGTCCCGCATGGAAAGCGGATAACAAGGTCCCTGTGCAGCGTCCGATCCTACCGGTCTCCCGTCTTTTCCAAGAACAGTGTAGGGAAGCCTGCAGGTCTGAGCGCACCGGCCGCGATTCCCGCTCCTTCCGCCAAGAAAACTGGAGAACAGACATTTACCGGAGTAGCAGTAACACATCGCGCCATGAATAAAGGTCTCCAGTTCGACCGGGACCTGATCGCGCAGATGACGGATTTCCATCAGATTTAATTCTCTTGCCGGAACAACCCGCGTCACTCCCATCCCGGCCAGAAACCGCACAGCATCCGGCGTCGTGACCGAAAGCTGTGTGCTCGCGTGCAGCGCAAGTTCCGGTAATTCCTGATGGACAAGACGCAGCACACCGAGATCCTGCACGATAATCCCGTCCAGGCCTTCCTCCGCGAGTGGATACAAAAATGCTGGTATCTGCGCCAGTTCTTCCCCTCGCATGAGCGTATTGACCGTCAGATGGACTCTGACTCCGCACAGATGAGCAGTCCGGATCACCTCACGGAGTTCCTCGTCACTGAAATTTTCTGCATAGGCACGCGCGCCGAATCGGCGGCCTGCCAGATAAACTGCATCGGCTCCAGCATTGACAGCGCCCTCGAACGCCTCCATGGTGCCGGCCGGTGCCAGTAACTCCACATGCTTCATACGCCCGGTTTCATTCCAGCTTCCAGGCGGATGATCTTTTTCTCGTTCTCATCATTCACCGCCTCGAGCTTTTTTAAATTCTTTTCAGTGTTCTCAAGCTTCATCTGCGTCGTGACAAGCTCATGCTTCAGATCATAAAGATCCTTCTCCCGATCCTGCACATCCGCGCTCATCGCCTCAGCCTGCTTCCTTGCTTTGAAGTAGTCATCCGCCAGATTGATCTCAAGCAGAAGCGTCTGGAGATCTCTGGACAGATGGGAATATCCCTCCTCCCGGGACAAATCCTCAATCTTGCTATTGAGATAAGAGGCAATTCTCTGGATGTACTCCTCGCTCTCATACCCGCTCAGGGTGTAGACCTTGCCACCAATCACAACCTTTGTATCTGTCTTAGCCATTCTTATACCCCCCGTGCCGCGTCCTCAGGAGCTTCAAGTCCCATATGCCGGTACGCTGTTTCGGTGACAATGCGTCCTCTCGGCGTGCGGTTGATGAATCCGTTCTGAAGAAGATACGGCTCAACGACATCCTCAATGGTCCCCGCATCCTCCCCGATCGCCGCCGCAAGGGTATCCAGCCCGACCGGACCTCCCCCAAACTTTTCAATCATGGTCCGCAGAATCCGCTGATCATTCCGGTCGAGGCCACAGCGATCCACTTCCATCAGGTCGAGTGCTGTTCTGGCGACCTCGAGTGTAATCACCCCATCGCTTCTCACCTGCGCAAAATCCCGAACCCGCTTGAGGATTCGGTTTGCCAGCCTTGGCGTTCCCCGGCTCCGTCTCGCCATCTCCTCCGCCGCATCCCGGTCGATCCTGACATGCAGCACCTCTGCGGAATGAAGAATAATGGTTTGAAGCTGCGGAACGGTATAAAACTCCAGGCGATGAATGATCCCGAAGCGGTCCCTGAGCGGAGCAGACAGAAGGCCGGCCCTTGTGGTTGCGCCAACCAGAGTGAACGGCGGAAGCTCCAGCCGGATAGATTTTGCCGTGGATCCCTTGCCGATCATGATATCAATGGCGTAGTCCTCCATGGCCGGGTACAGGACCTCCTCCACCTGCTTGTTCAGGCGGTGAATCTCGTCCACAAACAGGACGTCTCCCTCGGAAAGGCCATTCAAAATGGAGGCCATATCGCCTGGCTTCTCGATTGCCGGCCCGCTGGTGATCCGCAGATTGACGCCCATCTCGCTCGCTATGATCCCCGAGAGTGTCGTTTTTCCAAGTCCCGGCGGTCCGTAGAACAGGACATGATCGAGCGGCTCTCCTCTCTGTCTCGCCGCCTCAATGGATATCCGGAGGCTTTCCCGGATCCTGTCCTGTCCAATATAATCCTCCAGTTTCTTCGGGCGGAGCGAGCCTTCGATCTTCTCGTCTTCTTCCGTGAAACTGGTTTCAATCAATCTTCGTTCCATACCTTCCGCA
Source organism: uncultured Lachnospiraceae bacterium (assembly GCA_902781655.1). Lineage (GTDB taxonomy): Bacteria > Bacillota > Clostridia > Lachnospirales > Lachnospiraceae > CAG-791. The sequence continues at coordinate 193,752 of CACZJZ010000006.1, read as the reverse complement.
CTGTTCCACCGGTTTCCGTAAACCGTAAACGAACCCGGAATCCCCTTTCCCTCTGCCGCCATCTGATGCCGCGGCAGAAGCTATTTCTTCTCTGAACAGACAGCAGCAAAACAGCCTCATCCGCGATCGGTTTCGCTCTGCCGCACCCCAGAATTTAATGAATATATTTCAGGGCCGTTCTCAGCAGAGATTCCGTTTCGGAAGCACCCTCCTCCGCTGCCCTTCTGACTGCCCGGACCGCCTCTGCTCTGCTGTAGCCGAGCGTCGTGAGTGCCTCTATAGCATCTGCCATATCCCCGGGAACAGCTTCCTCCTGCCCTTCCGGAGAGGAACCGGCAGCAGCGGTATCCGGGAGCGGCATGTCGATTTTGTCCTTCAGCTCCAGAACAAGGCGCTCCGCAGTCTTTTTCCCGATACCCGGCGCTCTGGAAATGGCCTTCACATCACCGGACGCAAGCGCAAACCGCAGATCATCCGCGCTCAGTGCGGAGAGAAGAGACAGCCCTGCCTTTGGACCAACACCGCTGACCGTGATAAGCTGCCGGAAAAGATTCAGATCGTCTCTGGAAAGAAAGCCGAACAGTGAAAGCTCGTCCTCCCTGACCTGTGTATAGGTATATATTGTCACCGTCTCGCCCCTGTGCCCGGAAAGCCTCGACGCTGTATCGGAGGAGATCTGGATCAGATAGCCGACGCCGCCGACATCCAGTTCTACCGCGGCGCCGGTCAGATATTCAACCGTTCCCTTGAAAAATGCATACATAGCAATTTACTTTGTCTGGTCGTTGATATAGTTGATGAGGCCGCCGTCATCAATAATTTTCTGCATAAACGGAGGAAATGCCTGCCCCTGATATTTTCGGCCGGTTGTCTCGTTCGTGATGACACCCGTGTCAAAATTCACACGGACAAGGTCCCCTTCGCGGATCTCCTCCGAGGCCCCGGGACATTCAATGATCGGGAGGCCGATGTTGATCGCATTCCTGTAGAATATCCTCGCAAATGTCGCCGCAATCACGCAGGAAATGCCGGAAGCCTTGATTGCAATCGGTGCATGCTCACGGGACGAACCGCAGCCAAAATTTTTTCCGGCCACGATAATATCTCCCTGCTTCACTCTGGATACAAATGTCTTATCCAGATCCTCCATGCAGTGCGCAGCCAGCTCCGCCGGATCACTGGCTGCAAGATACCGTGCCGGAATGATGACATCGGTATCGACATTATCCTCATAACGAATGACTGTTCCTTCTGCCTGCTCCATATTTATTCCTCTTCCAGTTTAAAAACCATGCATGTCTCCGGAGACAGTCCGGACATCTGCGCGCTCACCGCCGCTCCGGTTCAGACCCGCGACGGATCCACAATATCTGCATAGGCCGTCGGATCCGCGATTTTCCCGGCCACAGCAGACGCCGCTGCGGTCGCCGGACTTGCAAGATAAATCTCTGATGTCACATCGCCCATGCGTCCGACAAAATTCCGGTTTGTGGTCGAGACACAGCGCTCCCCAGCCGCCAGGATGCCCATATATCCGCCGAGGCAGGGGCCGCAGGTCGGTGTGCTCACTACTGCTCCCGCCTCCAGGAAGACCTTCAGCAGTCCCTCCTCCATGGCCTTCATCGTGATGGCCTGCGTGGCAGGAATGACAATACAGCGAATGCCGTCCGCCACATGCCGGCCGCGCAGAATGGCCGCTGCCGTGCGGAGATCGCTGATTCTTCCGTTTGTGCAGGAACCGATCACCACCTGGTCGATCGGGATGTCTGGAATCCGGTCAAAGGTTCTTGTGTTTTCGGGAAGATGCGGAAATGCAACCGTCGGTGTGATCTGCGACAGATCGATGTCCAGCGTCTTCGCATAAACTGCGTCAGGATCCGCCTCATACGCCGTGCCGGGCTTCGCGCCATGTTCCTTTTCATAGGACAGCGTTTTCTCATCGACCGGAAAAATTCCGTTCTTCCCGCCGGCTTCTATCGCCATGTTGGCGATGGTGAAGCGATCATCCATCGACAGGCTGGCAACTCCCGGCCCAGTGAACTCCATGGACTGATAGAGTGCCCCATCGACGCCGATTTTCCCTATGATGGTAAGGATGACATCCTTGCCGCTGACAAACGGCCTGAGACATCCGGTCAGACGAATCTGAATTGCAGACGGCACCTTGAACCACGCTTTTCCGGTGGCCATGCCCGCAGCCATGTCCGTGGATCCGACGCCGGTGGAAAACGCGCCGAGCGCGCCATAGGTGCAGGTGTGCGAATCCGCACCGATCACCACATTGCCGGGAGAAAGCAAGCCCTGTTCCGGCAGGAGCGCATGTTCAATTCCCATCTGCCCCACCTCATAATAATGCGTGATCTCATTGCATCTTGCAAACTCCCGGACACATTTGCAGTTTTCTGCTGACTTGATATCCTTTGCAGGAACAAAGTGATCCGGAACAAGTGCAATCTTATCCTTGTCAAACACGCCCTTTCGTTCGAACCGGTTCATCTCCCGGATCGCAACCGGAGCAGTGATGTCATTGCCGAGAACAAGATCAAGATCCGCCTCGATCAATTGTCCGGCCTGCACGCGGGCAAGCCCGGCATGTGCCGCAAGGATTTTCTGTGTCATTGTCATTCCCATGGCATATTCCTCCAACCTGCACCGGGAACAGGCTTCCACACAGCCTTCTCCCGGCATCGTTCCATTGTAGCAAAAAGAACGCCGGGATGCCATTCCATCCTGGCGTTCTTGAAAAGTTCTGACAGGCCCGGGATCAGTTGTTGATCAGCTTGTCCTCCTCCTTGTTCCAACTGTAAAGCTTGCGGATCTCCGCACCGACCTTTTCGGACGGATGCTCGGCGTGAAGCTTTCTCATCGCCTGGAAGTGAACCTGCCCGCCGGCGGAACTCATCTCCAGCAGGAAGTCTTTCGCAAACGTACCATCCTGAATGTCGGAAAGAATCTTCTTCATTGCCTTTCTGGTCTCATCGGTGACGATCTTCGGTCCGGTGATATAGTCTCCATATTCCGCCGTGTTGGAGATGGAATACCGCATTCCTGCAAATCCGCTCTGATAGATCAGATCGACAATCAGCTTCATCTCGTGGATACATTCAAAATACGCATTTCTCGGATCGTATCCTGCTTCCACAAGTGTATCAAATCCAGCCTGCATCAGGGCGCAGACGCCGCCGCACAGCACAGCCTGCTCGCCGAACAGATCCGTCTCTGTCTCGGTCCGGAAAGTAGTCTCCAGCAGTCCTGCTCTCGCGCCGCCCATTGCAGCGCCATAGGCAAGCGCCAGCTCCAGGGCATGGCCGGTTGCATCCTGCTGCACTGCGACCAGCATCGGGGTGCCCTTCCCAGCCTGATACTCTGAACGAACAGTGTGGCCAGGTGCCTTCGGCGCGATCATCGTGACATCGATATCCGCTGCCGGCTTGATCAGGCCGAAATGAATGTTGAAACCGTGTGCGAACATCAGCATGGCACCGCTCTTGAGATTCGGCTCGATGTCCGTCTTGTAGCAGGCAGCCTGCTTCTCATCCGGGATCAGAACCATGACGACATCCGCTTCCTTCACTGCTTCCGGTACCGTCTTGACGGTCAGCCCCTGTGCCTCAGCCTTGGCAATGGACTTGGATCCGGGATACAGACCGACCACGACATCCATGCCGGAATCCTTCAGATTCAGAGCATGCGCATGGCCCTGACTGCCATATCCGATAATGGCGATCTTCTTTCCCTCCAGCAGAGACATGTTGCAGTCTCCCTGGTAGTAGATTCTTGCTTGTTCTGACATTTTCTTTTCCTCCTGTCTGCCTGTTTGTCTGTTCCTCTATTGATCATTATCGTACCGCGCGCCTCGGGGAGCGGATGGTACTGGCAATGAAGCAAATTTCAATACCGGTCGGCGTCATCGAGATAAACCACACTGTCAATTCCCCGGGCAAGACCGGCGATACCGGTGCGGGCCAGCTCCAGAATCTCATAGCCATCCAGCAGCTTCAGAAATGCGTCAATTTTCCCCTGATTGCCGGTGATCTCGATCATGAGACTCTGGGGAGCGACATCAATGATACTGCCGCGGAAAATATCGGTGATGGCAATGATTCCCTGCCGCTGCTGTGCATTGGCACGCACCTTGATCATGGCAAGTTCGCGGAAGACGCTGCTGTCCTTCTGCAGGATCCGGACATCGCGGACATCCACCAGCTTTGCCACCTGTTTTTCGATCTGATCCAGAATGTCGTCGTCCCCATGCGTCACGATGGTGATCCGCGTGATCTTCGGATCCGCAGTGACACCCGCCGTGATGCTGTCAATATTGTAGCCGCGCCTCGAGAATAGTCCTGAGATCCGGCTCAGAATACCGAACGTATTGTCAACAAGAAGCTGAAATACAACCTTCTTTTCTTCCATACATATACCTGTGCCGCACATTCTGCGGCATCCGCACGGAACATGCCGAGTGTGCCGGTCCTGCTACTCCGTCGGATTCCTGCCCCATCTGTCTCATCCGTCCGCCAAGAGCGGACACTTGTGCGGAAATTGCCGCTATTATAATCCCCTCATATAGTAGTGTCAAGGTTTTGCGTATCGTACTCTGTCAGTTCTCTGTCAGTCGGTATCATACCGGCAGACTGCTTTACGTAATATACCTGCCACCTATTGAGACTCTGTCTCGCCGCATCTCTGCAGGGCAACCGTGCCGGTCCGTGTAATCTCCACAATCCGGATTGACCGCATGGTCTCCAGAAAAATCCTGACCCGCTCCGGCGTGTCGCATATCTGTATTGTCATCATATTTTTCGACAGATCCACGATCTGCGCCCCCATGATCTCGCAGTTTTCCATGATATCCTTGCGATTATCCCGGTTATAGCGCACCTTGATCAGCATCAGTTCCCTGGACACCGCCTCGCTCTCGCTGAATGTCTTAACCTTGATGACATCCAGCTTCTTGTTGAGCTGCTTTTCGATCTGCTCGAGCGTTCTCTGATCTCCTGAACTCACGATGATCATGTTCGAAACATCCGGGCTGTCCGTTTCGCCCACAGCCAGCGAATCAATATTGAAGCAGCGCCTCCAGAACAGCCCCGCAACCTTGGCCAGCACACCAGCCCGGTTTTCCACCAGAACGGAATAGATTCTTTTCATGCGTCCCTCTTCTCTCTCAGGCCTGCTCATCCGGATCCACCTCAACCTCAAGGAGCACCGGGACATCCCTCTCCAGGAATGTCCGGATAATGCTCTCCGTATCCTCCTCCCGGTCCAGCTTCAGATATCGCATTCCATAGGCCTCCGCCAGCTTTGCAAAATCCGGTCCTCCGCCGAGGTCAGTTACGGAATACCGGTCATGATAGGCAAGATGCTGATGCTGCCGAACCAGTCCGAGCGTATTATTGCGCATGACAACGATCTTCAGCGGAATATCGTACTGCGCTGCTGTGCCAAGCTCCATCATAGCCATCTGAAAAGCACCGTCTCCGCAGACGGCGGCTACCTGCCTCCCGGGAGCCGCAAGTTTTGCCCCAATGGCTGCACCGATGGAATATCCCATCGTTCCCATGCCGCCGGAAGTGAGAAACCTTCCCTCCCGGATAACCGCATTCTCGCAGGACCAGAGCTGATTCTGCCCCACATCCGCCACATAAACCGCATCTTTCTCCATGGACTGAGTCAGATTCCGGATAAAAGCTCTCGGATCGACCGTCCCCGCGCGCCGCTGATGCGGTTTTTCCGCCGCTTTCTCATGCACTGCTCTGCGGCGGTAAAGCTCCAGCGTATCCAGCCATGCAGAATAATCCGCAGCGGCGGGTTCTTTCAGAAGCTCATCAAACACAGCGGCAATATCCCCGACCAGTGGGATGTTTGGTCCGGCATTTTTCCCGATCTCAGCGGGATCCACATCGATGTGAATGAGTGTCTTGTTCTCCGTGATCACTGCAGGCCTGTTGATGGAACGATCGGCGACTCTCGCGCCGACCATGATCACCACATCGGCGTCATTCATCGCATGATTCGCAGTGGACTGACCATTATTGCCGACCATTCCATAGAACAGCGGGTGATCCGTGGGCAGCGCGGACAGCCCCATCATGGTGCAGACAGCAGGTATGTGATTTTTCTCCACAAATTCCCGCACCTGATGGCACGCTCCGGACAGATGCACCCCGCCGCCCAGACAGAGCAGCGGCCTTCTTGCATGCGCAAGCTCCTTCTGTACCTTACGGATCTGAACCGTGTTTCCCTTCACCGTGGGGCGGTACGTCCTCATGGAGACCGCATCTGGAATGGCAAAACTCCGCAGCGTCTCCTTCTGCACGTCGCAGGGAAAATCAATCAGCACCGGTCCTTTTCTTCCGGTCCCTGCGATGTAGAATGCTTCGCGGAAAATTCTTGGAATATCCTGCACGCTGCGGACAATATAGCTGTACTTGACAAAGGATTCACAGGCGCCGGAGATATCCGCCTCCTGAAACACATCCGACCCCATCTGCCCGGAGTCTACCTGCCCGGTGATCAGAACCATCGGGATACTGTCCGCAAACGCCGTGGCAATTCCCGTGATCAGATTTTCCGCCCCCGGTCCGCTGGTCACCGCTGCCACGCCGGTTCTGCCGGAAATCCGGGCATATCCGCTCGCCTCATGTGCCGCATTTTGTTCCTGGCGGACCAATATCGTCCGTATGTCCGTGTTCAGAATGCTGTTAAAGAAGGGACAGATCGCCACGCCCGGATATCCGAACACATACTGTACTCCCTCTGCCTCCAGACATTTGACTGCTGCATCTGCTCCGTTCATGGCACCTCCTGTAACAACACAGAGAGCGGGAAGAACCTGTCTCTGCATGGATCGCTGTAATGTTCCTATCGTAGCACACTTTATTGCTGAAGCGCATCCCTTATGATAAGGTTAAGCAGACTGAGAGAAGCGGAGGAGAAAGACAGCGTGCAGATTTGGGGCAGATTTCTTCATGAGATACGAAATGACAGGGGAACCAGGAGGCGATGTTCGATAGCGGCGTTTCGACGCCGCTTTCAAGCTGCCGTTCTTCCTCCGCTGCTATGTATTGTCATCACTATGACTGCCGGCTGCGGCCAGACAGAGCAGGAGCTGAGCAATGTTATCGCCTACCGGGATACCATGAACGCGCTCTTCACCTCACTTTCCGACTGCGAAAAAGAAATCAATGCGTTGGATGCAGGACAGAGCAATGCCTCCGGCCAGTTGCTCCGCGCGATGGACCAGATGACAGCGGCAGTGCAGCGCGCATCGGAGACAGACGCACCCAGCCAGTTTTCAGAAGTCCAGAAACTCGCTCAGGTCGCAGCGGCCTCCATGCAGACGACAGACAGTCTGTTCCATCAGGCGCTGGACAATGACTTTAATGCAGACGCGTTCTCCTCTGCTCTCGCCTCCTATGAAGATGCCTGCGGGAAGATCGGAGAGATGGCACGCAGCATGCGGGAAAATGTACCGTAGCCACCCTTCCGGAAGATCATCCGGACATTGCAAAGCGCCGCAGAACCGTCGGCTGGCATGACAACCGACGGTTCTGCGGCGCTTTGCAATGGAACGCTGCTATTCAGACACGCAGGAACGGCGATTGACCGCTGCGTATTCCTTCAGATATAATGCCCGCCCTTGATCTTCAATCTGGTGAGCGCCCGCGCCAGGGAAGCCTGCGTGCGCTTATATTCCATGATACTCTGCTTCTGGCGCAGCGCTTCGAGGGCACGATCCCTTGCCTCTTTCGCCCTGACCTCGTCAATTTCCCCGGGCGTCTCCGCTGCCTGCGGAAGGATGATGCAGCGATTATTGGCCATCGAAATCGATCCGGTGCTCACCGCGTAGCGGTGCCAGCCTCCATCCGGCGTCTTATAGGCAAGCTCGCCGGGACTGAGCACTCCGATAAAAGCCGCATGTCCCGGCAGAATTCCGACCTGACCGCCATCCATGGCAGGAAAAATCAGCTCAACCGCCCTGCCGCGGTAAATATCGTGTTCCGCAGACAAAATGTCAAGCCGGAACGTCTTTGCTGCCTCTGCCATTGTCTGCTCCTCCCACATTCAGGCGTGATCCAGTGTTTCCGCCTTAGCCTTTGCTTCCTCGAGGTTTCCGACATTAAAGAATGCCGCCTCCGGATAATCATCCATTTTGCCGTCGATGATTGCCTCGAAGCCCTGAATCGTGTCAGAAAGTCTGACGTACCGCCCTGGAATACCTGTAAACTGTTCTGCCACAAAGAACGGCTGCGACAGGAAGCGCTGTACCTTGCGGGCACGGTATACCGTCAGCCTGTCCTCTTCCCCGAGCTCTTCCATGCCCAGAATGGCAATGATATCCTGCAGTTCCCTGTATTTCTGGAGGACCTGCAGCACACGCTGCGCCGTCTCATAATGCTCCTCCCCGACGATTGCCGGATCGAGAATGCGGGAGGAGGACTCAAGCGGGTCCACAGCCGGATAGATACCCTGCTCCACGATCTTGCGGGAAAGGACGGTCGTGGCATCCAGATGTGCGAAGGTCGTTGCAGGCGCAGGATCCGTCAGATCGTCTGCCGGCACATACACCGCTTGTACCGAGGTGATGGAGCCGTTCCGGGTGGAAGCGATCCGTTCCTGCAGCGCACCCATTTCATTTGCCAGGGTCGGCTGATATCCCACAGCTGACGGCATCCTGCCAAGCAGCGCCGAAACCTCCGAACCCGCCTGAACAAAACGGAAGATATTATCGATGAATAAGAGCACATCCTGATGCTTCTCATCCCGGAAATACTCCGCCATTGTCAGTCCTGTCTCTGCCACCCGCATCCGGGCGCCGGGAGATTCATTCATCTGGCCAAACACAAGCGCAGTATTTTTAATAACGCCCGAAGCACTCATCTCGGACCACAGGTCATTGCCCTCCCTTGAGCGCTCGCCGACTCCCGTGAAAATAGAATATCCGTGGTGCTCTTCCGCAATATTGCGGATCAGCTCCTGAATCAATACCGTCTTTCCCACACCGGCGCCGCCGAAAAGACCGATTTTGCCGCCTCTCGCATACGGCGCCAGAAGATCGATGACCTTGATCCCGGTCTCGAGCTGCTCCGCCACCGGACTCTGGTCTGTAAAAGCGGGCGGCTCGCGGTGAATCGGCCAATGCTCTTCCCCGTCGAGCGATTCCCCGCCGTCGATTGTCTCGCCAAGCACATTAAACAGCCGTCCCAGTGTCTTGTCCCCGACAGGAACCTGAATCCCGCCGTCCAGTGACTCCGCCGGCATGCCGCACTGCAGCCCCTCGCTGGTTGACAGCATGATACAGCGGGTCACATTGTCCCCCATATGCTGGGAAACCTCCATGACACAGTTCTTTCCGTGATTGTTGACCCGGAGCGCATCTCCGATATGCGGAAGCGGCTCTTCCTCAAATTTCACATCTACGACAGGCCCCATGACCTGAATAATTGTTCCAGTCTGCTTCATCTCTCAATGCTCTCCATGCCGCGTCAATTTTGTCTCTCCTGTGCCCTTGCGCCGGCACAGACCTCTGTGATTTCCTGTGTGATCTTCGCCTGCCGCAGCCGGTTGTATTCAATGCTGAGCTTCTGCTTCATCTCTCTGCCATTCTTCCCGGCGGCATCCATCGCCATCATGCGGGCGTTATGCTCGCAGCAGTAGGATTCCACAAGCGCGCCGAAAATATAACCGGTCAGATAGTTGGGCACGAGATTTTCGATGATTTCCCGGGGAGAGGGAATCAGTTCAAACGCTTCCTGATACACATCAGCCACTCCGGCGGCCTCCGGCCGGTTCAATACCAGCTTACTGAGCGGAAGAAGCTGCATAATGCGCGGCTCCGCCTCGATGCTGCTCATCATCCGGGTGTAGAGGATAAAAACCTCATCGATCTTCTTCTGTTCATAGAGGTCCAGCATCCGGAACGCAATGCTCCTTGCGCGATGGATCGTCGGATTTTGTGCCGTATAATGGAACTGCTCGTCTATATGAATTCCCTTTGACTGAAAATACACACGCCCCGTCTCCCCGATCACAAAGAGCATGTCATCCGCATCTGGACGGATATCTCTCTCCGCCATCTTCAGGACATTGTGATTGTATGCACCGGCAAGGCCTTTGTCCGCCGTCACGACGATCACAGCCCGCCTCAGGTTCTCATCGGCCACATGCGCCCGGGAATCCAGGTAGGGATGTGTGAAATCCTCCGGCAGATGGCGCATAATCCGCTCCATCTGCAGCTGTAGCATGTCAAAATACGGCTCTGTGTCTGCGAGCGCCTTTCTTGCCTTGCGCAGCTTTGTTGAGGAAATCAGATACATCGCGTTGGTAATTTTAAGGGTGTCGTCGATGGAGCTGATCCGCTCTCTGATTTCTCTGGTTGTCGCCATTACGATACCTGTTTCATCCACTCATCATGGAAGTCTTTCGCATACTGCAGAATTCTATTCTGCAGCGCGTCATCCATAGTTCCGGTTTTCTCCAGGTTTTCCATCACATCCGCGTGGTGCACATGCATATCGTTCAGCAGATCTGACTGGAATTTTTTCACTGACTTCACAGGCACATCCATCATGACTCTGCCTGTTCCGGCGATCAAAGTGATAACCTGATCGGCCATCGTGAGCGGATGCGCCTGAGGCTGCTTCAGTACCTCCATCAGGGCTCTTCCGTTGGCGAGCTGGTTCTGCGTGGTCTCATCGAGATCCGAGGAAAATTGCGTGAAGACCTGCATTTCCCGATACTGCGCAAGGTCAATTCGCAGAGAACCGCTGGCCTTCTTCATCGCCTTCTTCTGTGCGGCGCCTCCGACACGGGAGACAGAGAGTCCCACATTAATCGCCGGCCGCTGACCGGCGAAGAACAGGTCGCTCTCAAGGAAGATCTGACCATCTGTGATGGAAATCACGTTAGTCGGAATATAGGCTGACACATCTCCGTCCTGCGTCTCTATGATCGGAAGCGCCGTAATGGATCCGCCGCCCAGTGCATCGGAGAGGTGACTGGAACGCTCCAGGAGGCGACTGTGGAGATAGAAAACATCGCCGGGATACGCCTCACGTCCCGGACTTCTGCCGAGTAGCAGGGAAAGCGCCCGATATGCCACCGCATGCTTGGAAAGATCGTCATAGACTATCAGCACATCCTGTCCGCGGTGCATGAAATACTCCGCCAGAGAAGTGGCCGCATAAGGGGCGATATACTGAAGCGCAGCGGATTCGGCAGCTGTGGTGCAGCAGACGGTGGTATAGGCCATGGCTCCCGTCTCTGTCAGGGTCTGTACAAGGTGCGCCACGGAGGACGCCTTCTGTCCGATCGCACAGTAAATACAGGTGCAGTTCTTTCCCTTTTGATTGATGATCGCATCGACTGCGATACTGGTCTTGCCCGTCTGCCGGTCTCCGATAATTAACTCCCGCTGACCTCTTCCGATCGGAAACATGGAATCGATTGCCAGGATACCCGTCTGCAGGGGCTCTGTCACCGGCTTGCGGTCCACAATGCCAGGCGCCGGTTCCTCGATCGGACGGTATTCGTCCTCGCGGATCTCTCCCTGCCCATCGATCGGCTCCCCCAGCGCATTGATCACTCTGCCGAGAAATTTTTCTCCGACCGGTACGCCGGCACGCTTTCCCGTGCGGACCACGCGGCTTCCTTCTCCGACCTCATCCTCGTGACCGAACAGAATGACACCGACAGAATCTACGCGCAGGTCCTGAACCATTCCCTTGACGCCGGAATCGAAGACAACTACCTCTCCGTACATCGCAAGATCAAGTCCTGTGACACGTGCAATACCGTCACCGACCCGCACGACTGTTCCGACCTGTTCTTTTTTGGCCTGAAGCTCAAAATTTTCGACTCTTGTCTTCAGAATCGAGATGATCTCCTGATTCTTCAGAGCCTCATCCTGTCTGGTTTTTTCAATAAAATCCCGAAACTGCTGCTGCCTCCCGGCCCGGCTCCAGTCGTACACATCGTTTCCGACATGCAGGATAAAACCGTCTCCGAGAGACTTGTCCTCCCTCGTGGCAAGTTCCAGCTCTCCTGGCTTAAGCCCGTAGCGCCGTCTGACCGCTTCCTGGAGAGAGGACAGTTGTTCGGGAGTCGGCGCGGTGGCATAAACAAGCTCTGCCTTCCGTCCGATCTGCTCCTTACTCGTCATAGAATAACTTCTCCTCTTTCTCAGCCTGCAGATGCAGCTTCCTTTTGAAGCTGCTCCGTGAAGGTATCATACAGGCGGCTGTCTGGCGTGCCCTCCTTCGCGGAGAGTTTCCAGGTGGCATCCACAACCAGATCCGCCATGTGATCCATCGTATCCTTTTTCTGATCCTCTGCATCTCTGGCGGCTCTTGTTTTCGCCTGCTCTACAATCGAAGCAGCCTTCCGACCGGCATCTCCCACGATGCGGTCATACTCCGCGGCAGCTTTCTTTCTGGATTCCTCCAGCATTCTGGTACGTTCTTCCTCTATGCCTGCCCGCTGTGCTTCGATGGCCGCCTTTTCTTTTTCCGCATCCGCCTTCGCAGCGTCCGCGTCGTCAAAATTCTTCCGGATCAGTTTCTCCCGCTCCTTCAGCACTCTGTCGATACGGCCGAATAAAAATTTCTTCATCAGGAAATACAGAACCAGAAGGTTGATAACTGTATATAAAACATCGATATCAATCCTTAACACCGTTGCATCCTCCGCGCTATCTGAACTGGTCAGGGTCTGCCGATGCTCACTTGACCATAAAGATGATCAGAATGCCAAGAACAAAGCCGTAGATGGCAGTTGCCTCTGCAAGCGCCGCGCCAAGCAGCAGCTGCGTCATAATTTTGCTGGACGCTTCCGGCTGTCTCGCAGTGGCCTCACAGGCCTTTGCCGTAGCGTTTCCAATTCCAAGACCGGCACCGATGCCGGACAGTGCACAGATACCTGCTCCAAGTGCTGTTAAGCTCATAATTTCCTTTCCGCCGCAATCCTGCTGCGGCCCGCGCGGAAGGCATCGCCTTCCCTTCTGAACAAAAATGCTTTCCTCCTATGCTTATGCTTCCGTTCCGACAGCATCCTTGATATACAGCCCTGTCAGGAAGATAAACACGTAAGCCTGGATAAATCCGTCGAATATGTCAAAGTACAGGCTGAATATGGTCGGCAGTACCACAGGAACCAAATGTTTGATCAGCTCCATGATGATGAAGGATCCAAGAACATTGCCAAACAGCCGCATGCAAAGAGACAGAGGACGGATCGCGATCTCCAGAATATTGATCGGCGTGATGATCGGAATAGGCTGGGCGAAGCTGTGAAGCCATCCCTTTACATGTTTTGCCCGGATACCCGCCGCCTCCACAAGAACGATGCTCATGACCGCAAGGGCCACGGTGACATCCAGATCCTTTGTGGGTGGTTTCATGCCAAGCAGACCGATGATATTCGACATGCCGATGAACAGACAGACCGTAAAGAGATACATCCAGTATTCCTCCGCTCCCGGTCCCAGAATGTTCTTGATCGCCCTTTCCAGCCAGCACACAAAGGATTCCAGCGCAAGCTGTCCTTTGCCCGGGTTCTCGACTTTGAGATCGTGCGTTAATAGCAGGACCAGAGCAACCAGAATTCCCATGACAACCCAGCTGATCACCGTAGATTCTGCAAATGGGAGACTGACCGGACCTAGATGCAGAGTAAAGGCGGTATCGACATTCAGCTCCTTGTTCAGCGCATCTGCCATACTGTTCATCAATTTCACCTCCTTCCGCCGGATGATTCTTTGTCAATCATTTAACAAGAGGGGATTGTACCGCTCTCTCCTCCAAAAGTAAACACCCTTTTCCTGATGAACTCAGTACATCTTGCGGAAATTCTATGACAAAGAACTCCTTTTTATAAAAACGTTCGCGCCAGGCGCACTGCAGAAGGCGCCGCATTCCGAAGCCGGAATGCGGCGCCTCCCTGCGTCAAAGAATCACTTTTTTGAACGCCTTCTTTCCTCTCCTGATCAGCATTCCCTTCTGAAGTTCTTCCTTCGTGAAGGTCTTTTTGAAGTCTGTCACCTTCTCTCCGTCCACCGTAACACCGCCCTGTTGTACATTGCGCCTCGCCTCGGAGCGGGTTGCTGCCAGTCCAGCCCTGACCAGCAGCTGAAGGATATCTATGGTGCCGTCTTCGCCAAAGTCACTCTCGCTCAGTGTTTCCGTAGGAAGCTGCGCACTTTCGGCGTCCACGGACGCGCCGGAAAACAGTGCCTCAGCCCCCGCCTTTGCCTTTGCTGCCTCCTCCTCGCCATGAACCATGCTCGTCAGTTCCGTGGCAAGGATGGTCTTTGCCTCATTAATCCGGCTGTCATCCCATTTCTCCATTTCCTCGATTTGCTCGAGCGGCAGAAATGTCAGCATGCGCAGGCATTTCGCGACATCCGCATCATCGATATTTCTCCAGTACTGATAAAAATCATACGGCTTCGTCTTGTCCGGGTCCAGCCAGACCGCACCGCCGCTCGTCTTTCCCATTTTGGTGCCGTCATGCTTGAGCAGAAGGGTGATCGTCATGGCATAGGCATCCTTGCCGAGCTTCTTGCGGATCAGCTCCGTGCCGCCCAGCATGTTGCTCCACTGATCATCCCCACCGAACTGCATATTGCAGCCATAATTTTTGTACAGCATGTAAAAATCATAGCTCTGCATCAGCATGTAGCTGAATTCCAGAAAGGACAGCCCCTTTTCCAGCCGGTTTACATAACAGCGGGCACGCAGCATATCATTGACCGAGAAGCAGGGGCCAATATCCCGCATAAAATCCATGAAATTCAGGTTGCGGAGCCAGTCCCCGTTATTGACCATCTGTGCCTTTCCCGGTCCAAAATCAATGAAACGGCTCATTTGCCGGTAGAAGCACTCACAATTGTGGTCAATCTGTTCCGTGGTCATCATCGGACGCATATCCGCACGCCCGGACGGGTCTCCGATCATCGCCGTTCCGCCGCCCACAAGCGCGATCGGTCTGTTCCCGGCCATCTGCAGACGTTTCATCAGACAGAGCGCCATGAAGTGGCCCACATGCAGGCTGTCAGCCGTCGGATCAAACCCGATATAGAATGTCGCTTTTCCGTTGTTGATCAATTCCCTGATTTCTGCCTCGTCCGTCAGCTGGGCAAGAAGGCCTCTCGCCTGCAGCTCCTCAAAAATCTGCATTTTCCATTATCTCCTTGTCAAAATACATATGAAGGTTGTCATATTCTGAAATGACTGCTTTTTTCTCCCTGACAAGCCAGTATCGAAACCTCCATATTTCCGGTGTCGTGACAATACCCATTATGTATGACTCCAATCAAGATCGTTGATTTCCACTTTGCGGTCGCGCAGCATCAAATCCCGCACGCCGTCGGCGGCCGGCTTTCCCTCAAACAGGATCCTGCTGACTTCCGTGATGATAGGAAGTTCCACATGATACTGTTTTCCAAGCGCAACGGCAGCTTTTGCACTGTATACGCCCTCCACCACCTGCTTCACCTCAGCCATGGCCTCCTCATAGGTTTTGCCCTGTCCGATCAGGATCCCCGCGCGGCGGTTTCTGGAATGCATCGAGGCGCAGGTTACAATCAGGTCTCCGATTCCCGTCAGCCCGCTGAAGGTCTCTGCCCGCCC
The DNA here is from genome assembly GCA_902781655.1 of uncultured Lachnospiraceae bacterium. Taxonomy (GTDB): domain Bacteria; phylum Bacillota; class Clostridia; order Lachnospirales; family Lachnospiraceae; genus CAG-791. The sequence goes on along the minus strand of CACZJZ010000006.1, from coordinate 178,123 downwards.
GCCCATCGCGGTGCCGAGCTGGCTGATTTCATGGATCCCCCGTGTGATCAGCGCTGCCTTCGCATTGTCTCCATAACCGAGTCCGTCCGCGATGCCGGCTCCCAGTGCAACCACATTCTTCAGAGCGGCGCCGATCTGCATGCCTCTCCTGTCCGGACTGGTGTAAACCCGGAACACCTCATTCATAAAAACGTCCTGCACATATTTTGCCGTCTTCTCGTCCGCGGCACCCGCAACGATGGCTGTCGGCATTCCTTTTCCGACCTCCTCCGCGTGGGTGGGGCCGCTGAGCACTGCGACATTGGCCTGCGGAATTTCTTCCTCAATCACTTCTGACAGTGTCTTCAGTGTCTTCTCCTCAATCCCCTTTGCCACCGATACGATCAGCTGTCCATACTTGCAGTATGGTGCCATCTTCTGCGCCGTAGAGCGGGTAAAAGGCGAGGGAACCGCCAGCACGAGCATATCCTTTCCCAGCATCACCTGAGAGAGGTCGGTGGAGGCCGTGACATCGTCCGGGAGTATGCTTCCCGGAAGCTTCACCGACTGCTCATGACGGGTATTGATCATATCCACCTCGTCCTGTCCGATAGACCAGATCTCCACATGATGGCCGTTCCTGGCGAGACGCCAGCTGAGGGCGGTCCCCCAGCTGCCCGCACCGATCATACCTATATCTGCCATAGTATCTGTTCCTCCTCATAGAAGCGGATCTTTTCTTCCCGCTGCAGACTGACTTCAGGTTTATCAGCACTCTTTTTGATGCTGCTTTCTCTTTTGCTCCTCCTCGCGGATTTTCTCCAGATCTCCCTCGGAGAGAGCCGCATGATTTCTTTTGCCGAGATAGGTCTTCCGCTCACACCCATGTGCCAGTCGGACAAGATTGCCGCGATGCTGGAACCAGCAGAGTCCAGTAATGATTCCGCCGAGCAGGTACATCTCGATAAGGCCCTGTGTCGTCATGCCCAGCCGGGTGAAAACCCCCAGCCTGCCCTCCACAAGGAGGGTGACAAAAAACGTCGTGACCATGCAGAGCGAACCCAGACTCACAAAATGCGTCGTGAGCCACGGAATAAAAAAGGCAGCGGCACACAGAAAGAAGTATTCCGGCTTGAACGCACAGAGAAACCCTGCTGTCACAGCCACACCCTTTCCCCCGCGAAAATGCATATAAAACGGATAATTGTGTCCCACAATGCATCCCAGTGTTGTATAAAGCTTCAGAATATAAACCAGTTCCGGGTGCGTTTGCCCGAAGATCGCTGTAGTCAGAAGCAGCGCCGCGATGACCTTCAACATGTCAAACAGCAGCACCGTAAGACCGGCCTTTGTGCCGAGAGTCCGGAGCATATTGGTCATGCCGGCATTGCCGCTTCCATAGTCCCGGATGTCGATACCCTTTCGTTTTCCCAGAAAATAAGCTGTCTGAAACAGTCCGAACCCCAGTCCGATCAGAAAGCTGTACACTCTGATCATGATTTCCTCCCGTTCCGCAGCTGCCTGCGGCGAACCATAGACGACCGTCAGACGGTGGCGTCCTCTCCTCTGCGCTCCCGGATAATCAGTTTGATCGGCGTTCCGCGGAAACCGAAGGTCTCCCGCAGCTGATTTTCCAGATACCGCTGATAGGAAAAATGAAACAGGTCCCTGCTGTTCACAAACAGAACAAAGGTCGGCGGTTTTACACCGGTCTGCGTCGCATAATAGATCTTTAGCATCTTCCCCTTGTCTGCCGGCGGCTGCTGCATCATGACCGCCTCAGCGATAATTTCATTCAGAACGCCTGTCTGAATCCGCATGTTCTGATTGGCAGAAACCATATCGATCAGGTCATAGAGCCGTTCCAGCCTCTGACCTGTTCTGGCCGAAATGAACAGAATCTCCGCATAGGGAAGGAAGGACAGGGTCTGTCTGATCTTTCTGGTGAACTCCCTGACCGTGTCATTATCTTTTTCGATCAGATCCCATTTGTTGACTGCGATAATGACAGCCTTGCCGCGATCATGCGCGATGCCGGCAATTTTGGCATCCTGCTCGGATACGCCTTCCTTCGCATCGATCACAACCACCGTAATGTCAGCGCGTTCCACTGCTGCCACGGTGCGGATGATCATATATCGCTCCAGTTCCTCATGGATCTTGTTCTTCCGGCGCAGTCCAGCAGTATCGATGAAAACATACTCCTTGCCGTTATGAGCAACCAGCGTGTCAACCGCATCCCGGGTAGTTCCTGCAATGTCAGAGACGATGACACGGTTTTCCCCGATCAGCCGGTTGATGATGGAGGACTTGCCGACATTCGGCTTGCCGACGATTGCAATGCGAACCCGGTCATCATCCTCTTCTTCCTCCTGGCGGTCCGGAAAATGCTTCACTACCTCGTCGAGAAGATCGCCGAAACCCGTCTTGTTCGCTGCGGAAACCGGGAAGGGATCTCCCAGCCCGAGGCTGTAAAATTCATAGACCTCCGCCATAGCAAGGTCATTATACTGATCCACCTTGTTGACGACGAGAATCACCGGTTTTCCAGCGCGCCGCAGCATATCCGCAACCTTGCCGTCCGCATCGACAAGGCCCTGCTTCACATCCGTCATGAACAGAATGACATCCGCCATGTCGATGGCAATCTGCGCCTGTTCCCTCATCTGTGACAGAATCGCATCCCTCGAGTCAGGTTCAATGCCCCCGGTGTCAATCAGCGTAAAAGTATAATTCAGCCAGGAGCAGTCCGCATAGATACGGTCGCGGGTAACTCCCGGCCTGTCTTCCACAATGGAAATATTCTCTCCCGCCAGTTTGTTAAACAGTGTCGATTTTCCTACATTCGGTCGTCCCACGATGGCGACGAGCGGACGGGATACATGTTTGCTCATATGCCTTTCCCCGGTTGCCGCTTTTTCGCGGCGCTGATTCGGCATGATACTCCGTGCCGTATTCCTTGCGGCATCCATGTCAGTTTAAAGTGACGTATCGAAGCCGCATTCAGACTTCAGTCCTTCATTTTACAAAAATACTCCGTCTCTGTAAACCTGCCGCCACCTGCCGCCCTTGCCCGCCTGGAAGACGACGCTCTTGTTCCCCCGGCAGATTGCCCTTATAATGGATGCGGCTCAAGACAAGAAAACATCAGAGGAGGCATCATGGCAGAACAGGAATTACACGAACAGTTGGAACGCAAAATTCCGGTAGCCCCGCTCGGACTCATCGTCATGCCGTCCGCACAGGAACTCGGAACCGCTGTCGATCGCTGGTTGATCATGTTTCGCCAGAAAGATCATAATATTGCCAAGAAAGATCCCGCATTCCGTGATTATGTCAAGGAAAGCTACCAGATTCCGGTTCAGGTTCCCCGCTTCGGTTCCGGAGAGGGAAAGGCCATGCTGCCAGAATCCGTACGAGGCTATGATATCATGATTCTCACGGACGTAACCAATCATTCCCTGACTTATCGGATGAATGGCTTTCTGAATCACATGTCCCCGGATGATCATTTCCAGGATCTCAAGCGTGTGATTGCCGCCATCAACGGCAAGGCCCGCCGCATTACCGTTGTAATGCCATTTCTTTATGAAGGCCGTCAGCACAAGCGCAGCGGCCGGGAATCACTGGACTGTGCGCTGATGCTTCGCGAACTGGTCGATATGGGTATCGACAACTTCATTACCTTTGACGCCCATGATCCCCGGATTCAGAGCGTCGCGCCGCTCACCAACTTCGATAATTTCCTGCCGCCTTACCAGTTTCTCCGCACTCTCATGTTGTCCGTTCCGGATCTTACCATCGATCGGGACCACATCACGGTCATCAGCCCTGATGAGGGCGCAATGGAACGGGCAGTTTACTTTGCCTCCGTCATAGGCGCCGACACCGGCATGTTCTACAAGCGCCGGGATTACACCCGGATCGTGAACGGCAAAAATCCGATTGTCGCGCACGAATTTCTTGGAAGCGACATCCGCGGCAGAGATGTCATCGTCATCGACGATATGATCTCTTCCGGCGGAAGCATGCTCGACACATCCCGACAGCTGAAGGAAATGGGTGCAAAGCGTGTCTTCGTCTGCTGCACGTTCGGTCTGTTTAACGACGGGCTGACCAATTTTGACAAGGCGTATGAACAGGGCATCCTGGACAAGGTAATTGTCACCAATCTCACCTGGCTCAGTCCCGATTTGAAGGCCCGCCCCTGGTTTGCTGCGGCGGATATGAGCAAGTATCTTGCCTCCATCCTGGACTATTTCAACCACGACGCATCCGTGAGCAATGTCACGACGCCCACCGCCAAAATCCATGAGATTCTGGAAAAATATAACCGGAGGGAGGAAGCAGAGCCGTTCGACGTCTGAGAACGACTTCATCGCTGCCAGCCTCGCTCCTCCTGTCCCATCCTGCCACCAGCAATTCAGGCGGATGCGTTCTGTCTGATCATAATCATGCCGGCGCAGTTTCCTCTTTTCCCACCGCTGTGTCGCATGGCATATCGGTGCGAAAAAAAGAGTTCCCCGTCGCAGCAGGTGCAGATCCCGCTGTCCTCGAGGTGCTCCGGCAGAATCCCTGCATCCAGCAGGATTCTGCGGTTCGCGCGCGCCAGATTCAGCATCATACGGTCCTCTCTGCCGGGCAGCAGGATTTCCTCTTCCCGACAGACCGATTCTCCGAAGAGCTTTACAAACTGTGCCGCTACCTCCGGACCGATCTCATAGCAGCAGGAACGTATCGTCGGGCCGATAAAGACCACAAGGTCCTCCGCCCTTGTCCCGTACCACTCTTTCATCCGGTCAACCATACAGGCGCCCATCAGCCCTGCGGTGCCCCGCCATCCGGAATGAGCCAGACCAACCGCCCTGTGCAAAGGATCGGCAAAATACAGCGGCGTGCAGTCTGCGTGAAGCGTCACCAGTACGAGGCCCGGTACATCTGTACACATCCCGTCAATATCGCGGTATCCAAGCGGCCGGGTCAGCCCTCTTCCCGCATCTTTCTCTGTGATCCTCCGGACATTTGTGGTGTGCGTCTGCATAGACATCACACACTGGTCCAGCGATGCACCAAAATGCATGGCCGCGATCCGATAATTCTCATAAATATTCTCCCGGCTGTCGTCATTATTCCATCCAAGATCCAACGACCGATAAGGTCCGCCGCTCACGCCTCCCTCACGGGTCGTGAAAATAGCCCTGGCAAATCCGGTGTCATCGATATTGCTGACAGGAAGATAGCGGAAGGTATGTCCTTCCAGCGTTTCTGTTCGAATCGATTCCAAATCCTTACTCATGCTTATCCCCATGCCGCACACCCTGCGGCAAACGAAAGCGTATTCTCTTCAGGCCGGTCTGTAGGGAAAGGCATTCTGAATCCACCGGATGCCTGTCATATCCACCGCCACAATATCAAACCGCTGTTTCCTGGTATCCGGAATTCCATGCTCTCTGCGGTATTCATCGCAGACACGGCAGATTGTCTTTTGTTTTTCGGCCGTCACCGCCTCGGAGGGATCGCCATATTTTGCAGAGGAGCGATATTTGACCTCGATGAAAAGAAGTGTGCCGTCCTGATCGCACCCAATGAGATCGATTTCTCCCCTTCTCCCGCGGTAGGAATGAACCAGAATGCAAACTCCCCGCGCTGTCAGATATTCTGCTGCCGCGTTTTCCTGCATGGTCCCTATGCTTCTTGCGGAGCGTGTGCAGACCGGTGTTTCCGGATCAATGAAATGACCGATAAATGACCGGCGGTGGATCGGGCACGGCCCGTATTTCCGCAGCGCGGCGATATGGGCGGCACTGCCATAGCCTTTATTCTCCGCAAAGCCATATTCCGGATACAGCCTGTCGTACTCCTCCATGATGCGGTCCCTGGTCACCTTTGCCAGGATGCTGGCGGCACCCACCGACAGACATTTTGCATCTCCCTTTATCACCGGCACCTGAGGCAGATGCAGCCCTGGTATGCGCACTGCGTCCACAATCAGTACCTCGGGCTGCGGCCGGAGTTCCGTCTCAGCCCGCCGCATTGCCTCATAAGTTGCCTGAAGAATATTGATCTCATCGATCCTGGCAGGGCTGACCAGTCCAACTGCCCACGATACCGCTTTCGCTGTAATCTCCTCGTACAGTTTCTCGCGCCGCGCCGGAGTCAGTTTCTTCGAATCATTGATGCCACTGATCTCTTCATCCGGAGGGAGAATGACGGCGCCGGCCGCAACCGGGCCGGCGAGCGGGCCGCGTCCCGCCTCATCGATTCCGCAGAGAAATCCGCCGGTCAGATAATCTCCAGCCGCCTCCCGTTCGAAATCGCGGAGTTCCCGGATCCTCTCATGCTCCGCCGCAAGCGCAGACAGCCTTTTGCGGGCGCCGGCCACCATTGCCCTGACGCCGGCGCGGGGATCCGACTCCCAGGTTTCAATAAAAGAAGGCAGCATTTCTTCCGATGCTGCCTCATACCTTCTGCGGATACTCTGGATTGATTCTGCCATATTACCTGCCCTTCATCAGTCCGAATCTGGAGAACGGGTAGAGCCGCAGCCACACCCTACCGATCAGCTCTCTCCGGTGGATCGGCCCCACGGACGGGTCCCTGCTGTCCTTGCTGTCGTTCCGGTTGTCACCCATGACAAAATATTCGTCGTTCCCCAGCGTGATTTCCGTCGCGGCGATACCCGGATCCTGAATCACTTCCCTGCCGTAATGCTCCTCGAGAATTTCTCCGTTGATGTAGATATTCCCCGCCTCATCAATCCGGATTTTCTCTCCGGGAAGCCCGATGATCCGCTTTACATAATAGGTTTTATCCTCGTAGCGATAAGGAAAAACAATGATGTCAAACCGTTTCGGGTCCGTGAACCGGTAGCTGATCTTTTCCACGATCAGCTGGTCTCCATTGTCCAGCGTCGGATACATGGAGTAGCCCACCACTTCTGTCCGCTGTCCCACAAAACGAATCAGAAGAAACGTGATGAACAGAATCATCACGATGTAAAGCATGAAATTAATAAAACCGCGAAGCTGCTGTCTCGCCTTCTGATGTTCTCCCATACGATTCCTATTCCAGTGAAATTCTGCCTAGCCTGCCGCTGCGAAAATCATCCAGCAGCAGTGCTGCGGTGCGCACTGTGTCTACCTCACTGCCCTTTTTCAAAATTCCACGCCGCCTTCCTATTGCGGCAAGCATATCCGCTGCCTGTTCCCGCTCCGCCAGAACCGCAGCATTTCGCTCTTCCACTGTGATGCCGTAGCGTTCCGGGATAATCTCCGGATACCTGTTTTGCAGATAGGTAAGAAGTCTGCAGGCAAGATCCTCATGGTCCAGTATATCATCATTCACCGCCCCTGCGAGTGCGAGCCGGATACCAACCTTCGGATCCTCAAATTTCGGCCAGAGAATTCCCGGCGTGTCCAGCAGCTGAATCACTCTGCCGTTCCCGTTCAGCGTGATCCACTGCTTTCCCCTGGTGACACCCGGCTTATTCCCTGTTTTGGCAGAAGATTTCCCTACAAGAGAATTAATCAGCGTGGATTTCCCGACATTCGGAATGCCGGCAATCATCGCCCGGAGCGGACGGTTCAAAATGCCGCGCTTCCTGTCGCGCTCAATTTTGCTCTGACACGCCCTGATGACAGAAGCTCTCAATCCGGAAACCTCCGCCCGCTTTCTCGCATCCATAGGAAGCACCGGAACGCCTCTCTGCTCCTCCTGCCTGCGATATATCTCTGTTCTCTCCGGGTCTGCCAGATCTGCTTTATTTAGAATCAGAATGCGTGATTTTCCGGCACAGAGCCGATCAATGTCAGGATTACGGCTGCTCACCGGGATGCGTGCATCCGCCAGCTCGATCACAAGATCGACGAGCTTGCAGTTCTCCTCCATCATCCGTCTGGCCCGGGTCATATGACCGGGATACCACTGGTATTCCATGCGTTTCTCTCCATACATATGTCAGTGGACCAGGGAAAAGCCCTGCTTTCCCTCCGGCAGGCCGAGCCATACCACGCCGATCATCATATCCTGCGTGACATTGCCAATACCAGCGGAGCGGCTGTCCTCACTATTGTTCCGATTGTCGCCGATGACAAAATATTCGCGGTCTCCCAGCGTGATGGCAGAGCCGGCCTCCCCGGGATCCTCAATCAGGTCGAAGCGGGCGCGGTCCTCTGACGGCTCTCCATTGATAAGAAGAACGCCGTCCCTGATCTCCACGGTATCGCCGGGAAGTCCCTCCACACGTTTGATATAGGGATGCGCGGAATGATTTCCGCCCGGATAAAAAGCGATGACGGTTCCTCTGCGAATTAACCCCATTCTGGTGCTGATCCGGTTGACAAAGACAGCCTGACCACCGGAAAGCGTCGGCTCCATGGAAGGCCCGATCACAGTGATACGGAATCCAAAGAAGGCCACTGCGCATACCGCCAGGAACACGGCCAGTATAGTCGTCAGGATGTAGTATCCGATTTCCCGGAGCAGTTCCCGGTTGATTCTTTTTCTGCGCTCATAAAAAATGAGGCCTCTGTTTCTGCGGCGCATAACACTGTCCTATTCCTATCATGACGGAAAATTCGTTCATAGTGACGAAAGAGCCGTCCCTTACCAGGATAAGTAAGGACGGCTCTTCCTGCATTCCATCTGATCAGCGGATCTTTTCCTTGACCTTGGCCTTCTTGCCGCTGCGCTGACGGAGATAATTCAGCTTGGCTCTTCTGACCTTGCCTTCGCGGATGACATCCACCGCCTCGACATTGGGAGAATGAAGCGGCCACGTCTTCTCGACGCCAATTCCGCTGGATTCCTTCCGGACTGTGAAGGTTGTTCTCGCGCCGCCGCCCTGAATCTTCAGGACAGTACCCTCAAACATCTGGACTCTCTCCCGGTTGCCCTCCTTGATACGGTTGTGTACGCGAACCGTATCGCCGACACGGAACTGCGGAACTTCCTTTTTCAGCTCCGCTGCTTCAATCTCACGAATAATGTTGCTCATCATGTTCTCCTTTATTCCGGACATTCTTAATCCGTTGGATTGCGGAGATGCCGTCGATGCACATCTCTCGTGCGGTCCCCTTGGAACCGCCGGACAGAGGAATATCTCGATTTTTAAACAGCTTTTCTACTTTATCATACCGACCGGTCAATTACAACCGTCTGACGGATTTTTTCGTTCGGCGGCCTTTTCCTCCGGGTGATTCTGTATATAAGTCTGATACAGATCCGGCCTTCGCTCTCTGGTTCTGTCAAGCGCCTGGCTGTGGCGCCATGCATCCACCTTCGCATGATCTCCTGAGAGCAGGATGTCAGGCACTTTCCTGCCATGCCAGACCTCCGGGCGTGAATACTGTGGATACTCCAGCAGTCCGTCCTGAAAAGAATCTGTCTCGGCGCTGGACCCGTTTCCGAGGACCCCCGGGATCAGTCTGGAAACGGCATCGACGACAATCATCGCGGGGAGTTCTCCTCCCGTCAGCACATAATCCCCGATGGAGATGCTGTCGTCTACCGATTCCTCCAGCACCCTCTCGTCAATGCCTTCATAGTGCCCGCAAAGGAGGATCAGTTCCTCCTCCTGCGCCAGTTCCGCGGCGATACGCTGATTGAATACACGTCCCTGCGGAGTGAGATAAACCACCCGCGCCCGTTTCTGCAGAGAACTCTGTACCGCCTCTATGCAGTCATATACCGGCTGTGCCTGCATCAACATGCCTGCGCCGCCGCCATAGGTGTAGTCATCCACACGTCCATGCCGCCGGTCCAATGTATAATCCCGTATATTGACCGCATCCGCGCTGATCAGTCCACGTTCCATCGCTCTTGCCAGGATACTGGTGTGAAGCCCCTGGAGAACCATCTCCGGAAACAGCGTCAGAATATGAAAATGCATGAAATTCCCGCTTTCCTTCTGTACAGAATCTGCGACCTGCCTTTCACAGCCCTGGCATCATGAATACACGCATGACCCCTTCCTCCGGCTGCACATCCAGGATGCACTCCGGGATGGCCGGGAGCAGTACCGTAGTTCCGTCCGGCTTCGTCACCTCGTAAACATCATTGGCAGCCGTCTTCAGGACATCTGTCAGCCTGCCGACTGTCTGCTCTTTCTCGTCCAGAACGGACAGTCCGATGAGATCCGGGATGTAATATTCGCCTTCCTTCAGCGGAATCGCATCCTTTCTGTCCACCATCAGCTCAGCATGCCGGAAGTTCTGCACCTGCTCAATAGAATCAAATCCTTTGAACTTCAGTGCAATCAACGCTCCGACAAATTTGACCGACTCCACGGTGAGTTCATGCTCCCCTGCGCGGTCGGTCAAAAATACATGCTTCAGCCTGCGAAACCGTTCCGGATCCTGCGTTGTGGGATAGACCTTCACCTCGCCCCTCAGTCCATGCGTGCCGATCACCACTCCGATCTGAAATCGATTTGTCATATTGTTCCCCATGCTGCTATTTCAGCAATCACGGAAGGAACACCCGAAGCTGCTCCCCCGGCAGACACATTTGTGCCTGCAGAACCGGCATCAGTCCTCGATGTCAACTTCCACATGTGTGCCTGTCCTGGTGGAAGCCGCCTTGACTACCGCCCGGATTGCCTTGGCGATACGACCCTGTCTGCCGATTACTTTTCCCATATCTTCCGGGGCAACGTGAAGAGAAAGCCGGATATGATCCTCCTCCTGCGTCTCCGTTACAACAACAGACTCCGGATGATCCACCAGCGCACGGGCAATGGTCTCAACCAATTCCTTCATCTCTGCCTCCTTCCTGTTGACGGCAGGAGCAGATTATTTCGTAATTCCTGCCTGTCTGAACAGCTTTGCAACAACTGTGGTCGGCTGCGCGCCATTATCAAGCCACTTCTTCGCAAGCTCCGCATTGATCTTCAAATCATGCGGCTTCACATTCGGATTGTAAGTACCGATCTGCTCAATCGCATTGCCGTTGCGGGGATTCTTGGAATCTGCCACCACGATGCGATACATCGGGACCTTTTTTTCACCATATCTTGCCATTCTGATCTTTACCATTTTTTGTTTCCTCCATCTGAATATTTTTGAATACAAGTAATATGAAGTACGGTCCGGAATGTCCGGTACCGGCTGCTTCCTTTAATACAACGCGGATACCCTTCAGAACGGAAATCCGCCTTTTCTGCCTGCTCCGCCAAAACCTCCGAATCCCCCGAACGGAGACCCGTGCTTCTTCCTTCCTCCCAGACCGCCCATCTGCTTCATCATTTTCTGCATCTGTTCGAACTGTTTGATAAAGCGATTGACGGAAGCAATATCGTTGCCGGATCCTCTGGCGATCCGGTATTTTCTCTGCGGATTCAGAAGCTTCGGATTGGCCCGTTCCTCTGGTGTCATGGACAACACCATGGCTTCCAGATGCGCAATCTTCTTCTCGTCGATCTGCCCTTCCAGCTCCTCCCTGCTGATACCCATGCCGGGCATCATGCCAAGAATGCTGCCTAGTCCGCCCATGCGGCGCATCTGTTTCATGCTCTCCAGATAGTCGTTGAAATCAAACTTTCCTTTCCGGACCCGGGAAGCCATGTCCCTGGACTTCTCCTCATCCTCCGCCGTGAGATTTGCCTGCGCCTTGTCGATCAGCGTCAGTACATCCCCCATGCCAAGAATGCGCCCCGCCATCCGATCCGGATAAAACGGTTCGAGATCTTCCAGCTTCTCTCCCATGCCGACAAATAGAATCGGTTTTCCAGTGACGGCCTTGATGGAAAGCGCTGCGCCGCCTCTGGTATCGCCGTCGAGCTTGGTCAGTATCACGCCGTCAATCCCGACGCGCTGGTCAAAGCTCTCCGCAACGTTCACCGCCTCCTGTCCCGTCATGGCATCCACAACCAGCAGAGTCTGATGAACGTCCACCGCTTCCTTGATGTCCACAAGTTCCTGCATCATCTCATCGTCGATCTGCAGACGGCCGGCTGTATCCAGAATGACCACATCGAAATGGTTCTTCTGTGCATGCTCCAGCGCCGCCCTTGCGATGTCAGCGGGCCGGTGGTCGTCTCCCATGGAAAACACAGAAACCCCGACCTTTTCACCGTTGACCTGCAGCTGCCGGATTGCGGCCGGGCGGTAAACATCCAGCGCGGCGAGCAGCGGTTTCTTGCCTTTTTTGGTTACTTTGGCGGCGATCTTTGCCGCGGTCGTCGTCTTGCCGGCGCCCTGCAGACCGCACATCATGATGACCGTGATCGCCTTTCCGGGCTGAAAGGAAATTTCTGTCATCTCGGAGCCCATCAGCTTTGTCAGCTCCTCGTCGACAATTTTGATCACCTGCTGCCCCGGATTGAGGCCGTTCATGACCTCGCTTCCTACCGCCCGTTCCTGTACGCTGCCGATGAACTGCTTTACGACGCGGAAATTGACATCCGCCTCCAGCAGCGCCATCTTCACTTCCCGGAGAGCAGACCGCACATCCGCCTCGGACAGCTTGCCCTTGCCACGCAGACCGCGGAAAATATGATTCAGTTTTTCTGAAAGATTTTCGAATGCCATCTACTGCAGTTCCTGTTCAATCCGGTCCGCCGCCCGCAGGATCCCGGTGCGAACCTGGTCCGTCGCCGATTCCTGCGATGCAAGTTCCCGGAGCTGTCCTGTCAGCTGCCGGATATGCTCAAACCGTCGGATAAGTCCCAACTCTTCCTCGTAATGCTGAAGCGCTGCCGTCGTGCGATGCAGCAAGTCAGAAACTGCCTGCCTGCTGATCTGCTCAAGGTCCGCGATCTCGCTCAGGGACAGGTTCTCGTACACCGCCTCCTCGTAGATTTTCTGCTGATGCTTCGTCAGAAGCCCGCCATAGAAATCATAGAGAAGACCTTGTTCAACTAACTTATCCGTTTCTTCCAAATCCAGCCATACCCGTTGAAATATTGAAAAGACGAGTCTGCTTCCACAGACCCGTCTATCATAAGCTCCCCCTTCAGCGCTGTCAAGTATTTTTTCTTGACACCGCTATACCATCCCGCTCTGTTTCCCAGACGGTCTTCCGGTCTCCCGATCTTCTATACGGGTCCGATCTGCGGGGCCGGCCTCCTACTCCTGCAGAACCATCAGATCGCAGTTCACCCTGCCGTCTATCCCATTCACCTTCCCGGTTCCGTACTGCCAGCAGGTAAAGCGATAGGGAAAATACAGAGAGCCGCTCCGATCCGCGATCCATTTGTCCGTATCTTCAAGCTGCCCGAGATCAAGCATGATCGCATATCCCGCCGCATTGCTGTAGAGCATTCCCTTCTGGCCGCCCGCCTCCAGTTTGTCCAGGAATGCCCTCGCATGGGATGTCCATGAGGCCCGGCTCTGCCCATAGGCACGGCTGTCTCTGGAGGGAGCCGTGATGACCGCTGCCACAGGGCCATCGACAGGATGTGAAAGATCACTCAACGCCTCAAGAAGAAACGCCGCGTCTGCCTCCGCCTCTTCGTCCGTGATGCAGTTCAGTCTCATGTACACCCCCGTCCGGATCCCTGCCTTCTGTGCTTCCGTGACATTTGTCCGGAATCGTTCGTCGAGGAACAGTGTGCCATCCTGGTCACGACCGCCAGCCCGGATCATGGCAAACTGCACGCCGTCCGCCGCGGCAGCCTCCCAGTCTATCGCTCCGGTTGCAGAGGAGATGTCGATACCGAACTGGGTCTTCACATCCCCGTTATCGCCGCGGTATTCCATTCTTCCGTCATCGCCCAGCGCAAAATCTGCGCTGTCAAACGGATTGGTCCGCACGTTTTTCAGAATTGGATAAAAATAATATTTATCGTCGGCACTGACGACAAAATTGTCCGGATACAGAGTCCGCAGTGTTGTCAGCACAGATTTTCCCGTCTCCAGCGAGGACTGTATTTCCTGTAGGAGCTTACGACGCGCCTCTCCGGAGGATTCCTTCGAAGCGTTCTGTACGAGACGCTCGACTTCCTGATCTGTAAATAGCGTCTTGGCATGCTCTGCTGTCGCCGTCATCTCCTGATGAATGAGGGAAATTTCCTTCCTTGTCTCCCGATACCGGAGAAAAAGAAACACAGCGCCCGTCAGCACCGCCAGCGTAAGCAGACATAGAAAAATCACATTGATCAGATATACCGTGCGGAGATGATTCGGATTTGACCTTCTTTCCTTTCTTTCCTCGCTCATGTCTGCGTTTCTCCGACGCCAAACAGGGCGTCCACATAGTCATCTGGCTGGAAGCGCTGGAGATCGTCCATTTTCTCCCCGACCCCGATAAATTTTACCGGAATTCCCAGTTCCGACTGAATGGCGATGGCAATGCCGCCCTTCGCGGTGCCGTCCATTTTAGTCAGAATAATTCCGGTCAGATGCGCAGCCCCGTTAAATTCTCTCGCCTGCGCCAGGGCGTTCTGCCCAGTGGTGCCATCCAGCACAATCAGATTTTCCCGCATGCATTCCGGCCATTCCCGGCTGATGACCCGATCAATTTTGCCCAGCTCCGCCATCAGATTTTTCTTGTTATGCAGGCGTCCCGCGGTGTCTACCAGCAAAATGTCCGCGTGCCTTGCCTTCGCGGCCTGTACCGCATCAAACAATACGCTGGCCGGATCCGAACCCTCCGGCGCTCCGATCATATCGACTCCTGCCCGCTGCGCCCAGGCTGACAGCTGTTCATTCGCCGCTGCCCGGAACGTGTCCGCCGCCGCAATGATCACCTTTTTCCCCTCGTCCCGGTATATTCCGGCGAGTTTTCCGACAGAAGTCGTCTTTCCGACACCATTGACACCGATCACCAGGACCACAGATGGCCCATGTTCAAAATCGTAGGCATGCGCATCGACAGCCATTTGTTCTTTGATATTGTGAATCAGCAGCCCCTTGCACAAGCCAGGATCCTTGATCTTCTGTTCCTTCACCTGCGCCCGGAGCTTCTCCATGATCTGGTCCGTGGCCTTGATCCCGATGTCTCCCATAATCATGGTTTCCTCGAGATCTTCGTAGAAATCCTCATCAATTCTGTCATAGGATGTGAAGGCTCTTTCGATTCCGCTTCCTATGCTATTCCGGGATTTTGTCAGACCGCTGAACAGTCTGGAAAAAAAGCCCTTCTTCCTGGATTTTTCCGTGCCTTCCTCCGGCATTTTAATACCTCCGCGCCGCGCCCCCTGCGGCACCGCCTCTTCAGTTACTCAGGTCCTTGTCGATCAGACTGACGCTGACCAACGCGGAGACGCCCTTCTCCTGCATCGTGATACCATACAGCCGGTCCGCCCGCTCCATGGTCCCCCGACGGTGCGTGATCACGATGAACTGTGTATGCTTTGTCAGCTTATGAAGATAATCCGCAAACCTGCCTACATTACTTTCGTCCAATGCCGCCTCTATTTCATCGAGGAGACAGAACGGGGACGGCTTGAGATTCTGAATAGCAAACAGAAGGGAAATCGCGGTGAGCGCCTTCTCTCCGCCTGACATCTGCATCATATTGACGAGCTTTTTCCCCGGAGGCTGCGCGATCACGCGCACACCCGCCTCCAGAATATCCTCCCCCTCCATGAGTTCCAGCGTGCCGTGCCCGCCGCCGAACATCTCGCGGAACACCTTGTCAAATTCGGCATTGATCCGGGCGAACTGTTCCCGGAACTGCTTTCGCATATTCTCGTCGAGATCGCCGATGATTTTTCTGAGATCCTCCGCCGCCTTTTCCAGATCGTCGTGCTGCGTTCTGAGGAACGTATACCGCTCCATCAGGGACCTGTACTCCTCGATCGCATTGACATTGACCGGCCCCAGCTCACGGATTTTGCCCTTGAGGGCGGATGCCTCACGCTTCATGCCGACAAGATCTGTCAGAGACTCGTCCCGCATGGACGCCGCGTCAGAGGGCGTGATCTGATACTCATCCCACAGATAGTTGATTCTGGCGTCGATCGTTTCCTGCAGCTTGTCACGCTGTGCACCAAGGCGGTACGTTTCCTTATCCAGTCCGCTCACCTTCTGGTTCAGCGCGTCCCTCTGGTCAAAGAATTGCTTCTGCTTCCCGGTCAGCTCCTCTTTCCGTTCTGTGCTCTTTGATAAAAGTGTTGAGAGCTCTGTCCCAGCCTTTTCGGAGGCGAGGATCGTTTTCTCAATTTCCGCAATGTTCTGCTGCTTCTCCCCGATCTCGTCCCGGCCTTCCTCGATTTCCCTCAGAATCTCATCCAGACTGTCCGTATACCGCTTCACGTCCTCCTGGGTCCTGTCCAGATTCTGCTGCTCAAAATCCGCCCGCTGCCGGATCTTCCCGGTCTCCACTTCCATTCGGCTGACTGCCGCGGCAGCCTGTTCTTCTTCTGCCCGGTGTGTTTCCAGCTCTTTCTGCAGAGAAGCGATCTCTTCTGTGAGCATCTGCTCTGTCTGCGTGGAGGCGTTCAGTCTCTCGCCCATTTCCTGTTTTTCCCCGGCCAGCTCCTCCGTCTGCCTGCGGATCGCACGATCCTCTTCCTTTAGCTGTTCGTAGCTTCCGGCAGCTTCCGCCGCCTTCTCCTTCTCCCGGGTTACCTGGATGCGGGCTGTATTCTGCGCAATCAGCAGCTTCTGTATCTCCATGCCGGCTGTGTCATTCTCGGCCCGCAGTGCATTCCGTCTGGTCTTGAGTGCCTCGATCCGCTGTGATGCCTCTTCCTGCTGCTGCTTATATTTTGCGGCGGAACGCTCCAGATCGGCAATTTCGCGGCGGCGGCCGAGCAGATTCGTGGAATCGCGGAATGCGCCGCCCGAGATCGCGCCGCCCGGCGTAAACAATTCTCCGTCGAGTGTGACGACGCGAAGCTTATGATGATATTTCTGCTGTAGTCCCCGTGCGGTTTCAAAGGTATCTGTCACCACAGTCCGTCCAATCAGACTTCTGGCCACGTTTTCAAACCGAGGCTCGCAGCGGACAAGACTGCTGGCAAGTCCGATCACACCGTGCTCCCGGAGCGCTTCCGGATAGGCAAAATTCTGCGGACTCGTCACACTGGTCAGCGGCAGGAAGGTCGCGCGGCCGGCCCGGTCCCTCTTGAGCATATCGATGCAGCGGCGCGCCGTTTCCGTATCCTCCGTGACAATATTTTGTATATTTCCCCCAAGGGCCACCTCTACTGCCGTTTCGTAGCGCGCATCGGTCTTCAAAAGATCCGCCACCACGCCGAGCAGGCCCTTTTCACGGGATTTCTGCTCCATCACGCGCCGGACGCTTCCGCCGAACCCTTCATACCGTTCTGTCATCGCGCGGAGCGTGGAGAGACGCCCCTCCTCCTGATGATAGCGGACATTGGCGTTGGATAAAAGCTCATCCTCTTTCTGCAGCGCGGGACGGATGCCGGCGATCTCAGCTTCCAGTTCTTCCTTCTTCTTCTGAAGGAGAGCCACCTGCTGACTGATGTCCGCAAATTTCTGCTCTGCCTCCCCGATCGCTTTGTCCTGAACAGATTCCGCAGATTCCACCGACACAAGCCTGCTGGTCAGTTCCGCCCTGCGGATCGAAATCTGCTCCTCCTTTGTCGTGATACTGGCCAGACGGGATTTAATATTGGCCCGCGCATCCAGCTCTGTCAGAATGCCGCTCTTGGCCCTCTCGATTTTGTCCTGAATCCCGGCGGTCTTCTGCTGTATCGCAGCGAGTGCAGCGCGAAGTTTCTGAAGGGAAGCCTCGGCCTCCTCCGCCTTCGCCTGCTGTGCGGCATGCTGCGCTGCAGCACGATCCCGTTCCCCGGAAGCCCGTGCGACCTCTGCCCTGAGCGCATCCTGCCGGGAGGCGAAATGCTCCGCATTCTGCTGCGCGGCATGGATCTGCTCCCGGTATACATTGACCTGACCCTCCAGCTCCTTGCGCACGAGACTGGCCTTTGTAATCCGATCCCGGGTTTCACCTATGGTTCGGTCAAGCTCCTCCAGTTCCTTCTGTACTGCCTCATAATCAGAACGGTTCTTCTCAGATTCTTCCCGCGCTGCATCGAGATCCGCCGCGGCGATTTCGAGCTGCCGGACCGCCTCATTCAAACGGTTCTGCAGCTCCGCCCCCTCAAGCAGGAACACATTGACATCGAGCTTCCGGAGACTCTCATGTGTCTTCAGATAGATCTGTGCCTTTTCTGACTGCTTTTCCAGCGGGCTGACCTGCTTTTCCAGCTCCGAGAGAATATCGTTCACGCGGACCAGATTGTCCTGCTCGCTGGCAAGCTTTTTTTCCGTCGTCTCCTTACGGCGCTTAAATTTCACGATGCCAGCTGCTTCATCGAACAGCTCTCTCCGGTCCTCCGGCTTATCCGACAAAATTTTATCGATCTGGCCCTGCCCGATAATGGAATACCCTTCCTTGCCGATTCCAGTGTCGTAAAACAGCTCCGATACATCCTTCAGTCGGCATGTCGTGCCATTGATCAGATATTCGCTCTCCCCTGAGCGGTACAGCCGTCTCGCGACAGTCACCTCCTCATAAGGAGTGTCCAGTTTGTGGTCAGAATTGTCCAGCGTGATGGCAACATAGGCGAAGCCCATCGGTTTTCTGGACTCTGTTCCGGCAAAGATGACATCCTGCATGGAGGAACCGCGAAGCTGCCGGATGCGCTGTTCTCCCAGCACCCAGCGCACTGCATCCGCGACATTGCTCTTGCCGCTCCCGTTCGGTCCTACAATGGCAGTGATTCCATTATGAAACTGAAAATTGATTTTATTGGCGAATGATTTAAAGCCGTGGATTTCAATTGATTTTAGATACACGTTTTTCTCTTGTTCCCGAATTGCCCGGCTGTGTCCCTGATTCCGGCGTCATCGTTTTCAGCGCCTCATAGGCCGCCTGCTGTTCCGCGTGTTTCTTGGATTTGCCTGTTCCCTCCGCAAGCTTCGTATCGTCCAGAAAGACAGCGACGCGAAAGGTCTTCTCATGTCCCGGTCCCTGCTCATCCAGGAGTTCATACCGCACCCGGCTGCCCTTCTCCTGCGCCTTTTCCTGCAGAATGGATTTTGCATCGTAAAACAGAAGCTTTCCCTCCAGATCTGAGAGAATATATTTCATAATAAATTTTTCTGGTTCTTCCGCAGATCCGGAATCCAGATACATAGCTCCGATCAAGGCCTCACAGACATCGGAAATAATCGAATCCTTGCTTCGCCCCCCGCACAGTTCTTCCCCCTTGCCAAGACGAATAAAGTCCTCAAGCCGGAGATCCCTGGCGCAATAGGCCAGCGCAGGCTCGCAGACCAGCGAGGAGCGCAGCTTGGTCATCTCCCCTTCCCGCATCTCCGGATAAGAGCGGTACAGAAAAGCACTTGAGACCATCTCCAGTACTGCGTCGCCGAGGAACTCCAGTCTCTCATAATCATCATAGGTATGAATCTTCTGCTCATGGGCGAAGCTGGTGTGCGTAAGAGCGCATTGCAGGAGATAGGTGTTGCGAAATTGATAGCCGATGCGATCCTCCAGAATCTGAATATCCGGCTGAACCGGGCTCATCATGCAACCGCCTCTTTGATCATGGCCAGTGCATCGCCAACCGTCTTGACACCTGCAACCTTATCATCCGGAATGGTCAGAGCAAATTCTTCCTCAATTCCCATTTTAATCTGATAAAGGTCGAGAGAATCCGCACCAAGATCATCGGTAAACGTCGTCTCCTCCGTAATCTCATCCGGATCTACATTCAGAACATCTGCAATAATGTGTTTCAGTTTATCAAATTCCATCATTTCCTCCCACCGCAGTCTCTGCTGCATATACCGGCAGTGAATCAGAAACGCTGCCGACCCGTCCATCATGCCAGGGTAATCTTCCGATCAACCTGCCGATGTCGTCTCCGTGTTTTTCCTGGTGCGGTCCACAAGCTTCATTTTCTCCCGGAACTGATCGTTGATCTTCTTATCCTTCCATTCCACGCACTGCTCGACCGCATGGGCAAAGACGACAGCGTCTGCATTGCCATGCGCCTTCACCACCAGGCCGTTTAATCCGAGCATCGGTGCTCCGCCGTAAGTCCGCACACTGAATTTTGTCAGGGTTTTCCTGAGCGCAGGCTTCACCATCAGACCTCCCAGCAGAGCCAGGGGACCGCCGTGGCGGATCGCATCTGAGATCTCTTCCTGCAGCATATGCGCCGTTCCTTCATACATCTTGAGAAGCATGTTCCCTGTAAAGGCATCGCAGACCACGACATCTGCGCCGCCGTATGGAACATCCCGCGCCTCGACGCTCCCCGTGAAATTAATGTCCTTCAGTGCCTTCATCAGCGGCATCGTTTCCTTCACGAGAGCATTTCCCTTGTCATCTTCAGCTCCGATATTGGCAAGAGCAACTCTCGGATTCCTGATGCCCAGAATACTCTCCATATAAATGGAACCCATCTGCCCCCACTGCACCAGTTCGCTTGCCCGCGCATCCACATTGGCGCCGCAGTCAATGAGCAGGACCGGTCCGCGTTTTGTCGGCAGCACCGGCGCAAAAGGCGCCCGTTCAATTCCCTTGATCCGGCCGATCAGAAGCTGGCCCCCCACCAGGGTAGCCCCGGAGCTTCCTGCGGTAACAAATGCATCGCACTCTCCGTGCCGGACCAGCATCATTCCCTGCACGATGGAACTGTCTTTCTTCTTCGTGATTGCCTGCACGGGCGGCTCGGCCATGGCGATCACTTCCGAGGCCGGATGAACATGAAGCCTCTCCTGAGGCAAATCCGGAAGAGCAGACAGCTCCCTCCGGATCACTTCTTCCTGCCCCACAAGTGTGATGTCAAGGCGGTCCTGCCTGCGCAGCGCCTCCGCCGTACCCCGGATGATTTCTCCCGGTGCATTGTCCCCGCCCATGGCATCAACTGCGACCCGTATCATCTCTGCCATCCATTTTCCTCCGTTCGATATGTCAAAAATCAGCGCCCACGGTGCGCATATGCAGAAGTGGGCGCCGACCATTGGCACTATTGTCATCCTATGATACTAGAACAGTGCCCTGATTGCAAGAAATCAGAAAGCGGCTCCCATTTGCAGGAATCAAAAGCAGCCCCGCTCCGCACATATAAAAACCGGTGCAGAGTACTCTGCACCGGCTGTTCTTCCAAAATTCATCTTCCGTTGAGGATAGTACGATGATTCGCTCTCCCGGAACGGAAATTACAGAATATGCCAGGAATGGGTTCAATCGCCGACCTTGACAACCTCTCTCTTATTGTAAGTGCCGCAATTCTTGCAGACTCTGTGCGGCATCGTCAGCTCGCCGCACTTGCTGCACTTCACAAGAGTCGGAGCAGTCATTTTCCAATTTGCTCTTCTCTTGTCTCTGTGGCTTCTGGAAGATTTATTCTTAGGGCAGATGGACATCTCGTTTACACCTCCTTAGCTATTCCCACGAAATCGGGATTAATGCTGTTCCCAACCGGGAAAAGCGAGGGCCACGGGTCACATGGTCACAAACAAATTGTATTATAACGGCACCATAATTCTCTGTCAATAAAATTCTTCTGGAATCTGACCATCCGTGTTAATCCGGTGGTAATTTCTGCCGGAATCCGCCCAATGTGCAGTCGCCTCACTCAATGAATCATCTGCGCCTGTACGCAGGTCAGCGCAACAACGCCGACGATGTCCTGCCAGCTGCATCCTCTGGAGAGATCGTTTACCGGCTTTGCAATACCCTGAAGCATCGGTCCATAAGCGTCTGCCTTGGCCAGTCTCTGCACCAGCTTGTAGCAGTTGTTGCCGGCATCCAGATTCGGAAAAATCAGGACATTAGCCCGCCCTGCCACAGGGCTGCCCGGAGCCTTGCTCTTTGCCACCTCGGGGACAATCGCTGCATCCGCCTGCAGTTCACCGTCTACCAGAAGATTCGGATACTGTTCGTGAGCGATCTTCGTTGCATTGACCACCTTATCCACCAGTGGATGCTTCGCCGACCCCTTTGTGGAATGAGAAAGCATCGCCACAATCGGTTTTGCACCGACCAGCTCCTGAAAACTCTCCGCAGAACTGTTGGCGATCGCCGCAAGCTGCTCCGAATCCGGATCCTGGTTCAGGCCGGCATCTGCAAAAATAAAAGTACCATGCTCTCCATATTCACAGTTCGGCACGTCCAGAATAAAGAAACCGGAAACCAGTTTGCAGCCAGGCGCGGTCCTCAGGATCTGCAGTGCCGGGCGGAGCGTGTCAGCTGTTGCATGGCAGGCCCCGGCCACCATACCGTCCGCATCATTGTTTTTAACCATGACAACGCCAAAGGTCAGATAATCCGAGAGGAGTGTCTCACGCGCCTTTTCTGGTGTCATCCCCTTGGCCTTCCGTGTCTCATAAAGAAGATTGACATACTCATCCAGCTTCGGCGTAGTCTGCGGATTGATGACCCTGACACGCTGCAGATAGTCCAGATCCAGCCATTTCGCACCATCAAGAATTTTTTCCTCGTCGCCGACAAGGATCAAATCTGCGATGCCATCCCGGATGATTTCATTCGCCGCCTGCAGGGTCCGCTTGTCGTTGGTCTCCGGCAGCACAATTGTCTTCCGGTCCTTCTTTGCTTTTTCCTTGATTCCATCGATAAATGCCATGATGTTCCCCTTTTCTTATATAATTCCGGGCTGCCGTGCCCGGCTGAATTCAAATTAATTATAGGGAAAACAGCAATTGTATACAAGAAAAAAGCCGCGTAAAAACGTACTAAATCAGGTACATCCTGATAAAAAATTAACACTCAGTTTCTTAATTTACACCCGGCCATTGGGTGTCTCCTGCCCATCCGGCATTTGTCCCAGCAGATAGGCGATAAACTGCTGGGCAGTCCGTCCTGAATATCCCCCATGATGAAGTTCCCAGCGATTCGCCTCCGCCCGGAGTGCCTCTCCGGACAGCGTAATCTGCGGATATCTGGATGCCAGCTGTTCCACAATATCCATATATTCCTTTGGCGTCGGACGGAAAAAGCCGATGGTCACGCCAAACCGATCTGCAAGAGAGAGCTTTTCCTGAACCGTATCGGACCGGTGCAGATCCTCGTCCTGGTCGCTTCGGTCATTCCAGGTCTCCCGGATCAGATGTCTGCGGTTGCTTGTGGCATAAATCAGTACATTTTCCGGTCTCGGTTCCAGTCCGCCCTCAATTACCGCTTTCAGATATTTGTACTCCACCTCAAATTCTTCAAAGGAAAGGTCATCCATATAGATAATAAAGCGGTAATTGCGATTCTTAACCTCAGAGATAATCCTTGCCAGATACTCAAATTCATGCTTGTATATCTCGATCATCCGCAGCCCGCGCCCATAATATTGGTTCAGAATTGCCTTGATGCTGGTGGACTTTCCCGTCCCGGCATCTCCGTACAGCAGGACATTGTTGGCCTTTCTCCCGTCAACAAAAGCCTCAGTATTCCGCACCAGCTTCTCCTTCTGCGGCTCATATCCGACCAGGTCGTCAAGCACTGTATCGCCCGTGGCAGTAATTGGCTCGAGAAGGTCCGGGCTGTCCGGGTTGACGCGAAACGCCTTATTGAGGCCGAATTTGCCGACTCCATACCTGCGGTAGAATTCCGTCACCGCCTGATAGACGGCTTCCGTGGAGCTGGACTGTTCAATGGCGCGGCTTAGTTCCTTCACCTTGTCGCTGACGCTTTTATTGTAAAATCGTTCCCTCTTTGCCACAGCCGTGTAATGCTCAATGACAGAAAAGCAGGTAATTCCCAGTTCCCGCTCTATATCCGAAAAGTCATAATCGAACAACTGTCTGAAAATATCCAGGTCATTCATGGCAAACTGGTTGACCGAGCCCTCGTTCGCCCCGACCTTTTCAGAGACCAGAGTAAACGGTGTTTCTGTCATGGCGAGCAGATATGCCAGATAATTGTGCCACAGATTGTCATCAAACCCGTATCTGGTCGCCATGTCCAGCAGATAATTGATCTGTGTCAGAATCTCTGTGATCAGCGCTTCCTTTTCATATTCCCCTGTGCGGAAACGCCGACATATATCGGAAAGCCGGAAAAGGATGCTGTCGCAGCCTGATCCGGCGTCGTCTTTGATACAGCGGTAAATGATCAGCTTGGAAGTCAGACGGTACATAGTTATCCTCCTGATGTTTTATATCACTCCGCCAGTATAACATGATAAACGCATCAGAAGGGGCAAATCTCACCAGCTTCTGCCCAAAGAAATCGCCTATATTGTCCAAATGTGTAGCTTTATAGCACCTTCACCTGCTGCCGCGGGAGAGGAGTGCGCTGACATTGCCCTGCTCCAGGTATCCCTTCGCTTTTCCTGAATATTCCGAAGCCCGGATGTCTGAGGAATCGTCCTTCGCAGCGTGATCCCCTCCTTCAGCATCCATCTTCTCCGCCGCTTGCTGACCTGTTGCGTTCCGCCGGCCTTCCGGATGTTCCCCGCTTTCTTCAGACAGAGTAGGATCTGCCGACGCGATGGATAATATGCCATCCCGAATGTCCTCGAACGTAGCACTGTCATCCAGAACGACCTGCTTTTCGCGTAGCGCGGCAATCAGCATTTTCCTGCTGTCGCTCTCCACGAGAAGAACAGATTCCATGCCCTGTTCCATTTTACCGACCAGGTCTGTCAGTTGAGTAATCCGGTCAGTCAATTGAATCCATGCATCATTCCTTCCCTCCTCTGTTTCCTGATAGGTCTGAAAAGCAGCTAAGAGGGCATCCGTCTGCTCCGCTGTATAATTGGATTTTGACAAAATCTGTTCAAGATATTGCGTGTGCTCCGTATGGTCCGAACTGTATTTTTCTCCCAGCTCTTCCTCCATCTGCGTCAGGCTGGCAAGATGCTCTTCCAACACAGAAAAAGATTCCTGCTGCGTCTCCACGATCTCCCTGGTGCCATCCCTCAGAACATCCGCAAGTTGTTCCTGTTCCCGCCCGAGCAGGGCGCTGATCTCCCTCTGATGTGTATCCACAGAATCGGTCACCGCAGCGCCCGTGCTGCTCAGCAGTGCTGTCAGACTTTGATATTGCGCTCCATCCTTCGCCTCAAATTCCTCAATCATGCCGACAAGTGACGTTTTGAATCCGGTCAGCGCCTGATTCAAAGCCTCATAATCCCGCCGGTAGGTCTGATATCGACTGTTGAGACTCTCCCGCATGGTGCTCAGACTGCTGTCCAGCTCTTTCGCCTGGTTCTGGCTGGCCCCTGCAAAATCCTTCCGTTCCGCGGAAGCCGTCCGCTGTGCCTCCTGAAGCTCCGCTTCGAGTACTGCCGACGATTCTTTTGCCTGGTTTGTTTTCTGAATCAAACCCCTGATCTGCGTATTCAGGCGGTCCACTGCTCCGGACAGCTCTGCGCGCGCCTCAGAATCAATTTCCCCGCTCACCGGCGTGGTCAGCTCTGCGCTGACTTCCCGTCCATTCCCGCCCGACGTTCCGGACGTTTCGAGGCCGGACACTTGCTCAAACGCGTCAATCTGACTCTGTATCTCCTCAAGGACACGCCCGATCTCCTCGTAATGGCTCTCCGAGTTTTGAACCAGCTGCTGTGTCTCCCTCAGAAGCTTGTCCTGATCCTCCAGCGCATCATTGACATCATCAATCCGGTCTGTGATTCTTCCTCCCAGATTCAGATTTGCCTCTGCCGCAGCGCTCTCTCCGGCTCCGGTTGTCCTGAAAACGGACCAGCATCCGATGCCGACAGACAAGGCGGCAATACAGCACAGAATGACTGCGGTCAGCCTTCTCCCGTTTCCATCGCTGCCAGCGCTCACGTCATGTCCTTCTGCTGCGCTCTCTGCTGTTCTCCAATTGCTCTGATCCCGCTCCGGCGTAAACTCTATCATCCCTGCCTCCTTTTCCGCACAGAAAGAAACAGGGACCGGCCATCCTGGCATACGCGGCCCTTCCTCTTTCTCTGATGCGGACTGCCTGTGCGCTTACAAAGGCCAGGCTGGCTGATCCTTTCCCGCGCACCGTTCTTTGTTTACCATGCGTTGCAGTTTTGTGATATCCCAGTCTGATCGGAAGACTGCGGCAGAAGAGCTCTGCCTTATAGAGAAAAATAAGCGATTTTTGATGGTAGATAATTCCGATCTTCAAACGGAAACGCCAGACTTCCGGACGTCTGACATTCCGGCATGCATTGATTATAAAAACAACCCCGCTCCGGAGCAAGGAAAACCATTCCTTTTCCTGGAGCGGAGTTTGACACGTAAAGAGCACGTATTCATCGTGTTCTTCGGTATTTCATACCAAAATGCCATGGAATTTTCAGCATTATAACCAAAACCGTTCTCTGGTGTTCAACTGATCTCCCAGTGGACATGACTCCCTCTTTCATCCTTGGTGACCACCAGCTGATCTTCGATCTGCTGCCTGAGTTCCGTGACATGAGAAATAATGCCGATCATTCGGTGCTCGCCAGACATATGCTGCAGAATACGGACAGCTTCATTCCTTGCATGCTCATCCAGTGATCCAAATCCTTCATCGATGAACATCACATCCGGGTGAATGGATGAGCCGCTGCTCTGAATCTGATCTGACATACCCAGCGCAAGAGAGAGAGCAGCCATAAAAGATTCGCCTCCTGACAGAGTTCTGATCTCTCTCGTTTTACCTGTGACATACGAATATACGATGAGATCAAGGCCTCTGTTCCGACCCTCCCCGGCCTGCGACAGCTCGGACATGCGAAGAGCAAACTGTCCTCCGGACAACTCGAAGAATCTTGTATTGGCTGCGCGGAGAATCCGTTCCAGATAGTACCGCTGAACAAAGGTCTCAATGTCCATGCGCGAGCCTGAAACCCTTCCCGCAAGCAGACCATACAGTGTGTCCAGCTTCTGATACTCCCTGCTCTTCTTTTCCCGTGCTCCCCACCTTTCCCTGACTCTCATGAGTACCTGACGGTCAGCTGTCCATGCTGCATTCCGGCCGGTTCGACTCTCCTGCAGTGCCTCCCACCGGGAAGCCGCCTCCCCGGACGCGCTGCGCAGGGCTTCCAGGTCCGGGCGCTCCGTACCCCTGACAGCCTGCTCTGCGGCGCGCAGGCTTCCATCCGCGGCTGCCAGCGACCGCTCGTACGCCGCTGTCTGACTGCGGAGTCTGTCTGCATCCTGCGGCGTATGACGTGAGGTAAGCTTCTGCCATTCCGCCTCTGTTATGTGAAGATGCTCCAGCGAAGCTTCATATTCGCTTCTCCTGCTGTCACACACTCTCTCCTGCTCCGGTTCCTGCAAACTGTTCCGCTCCAGGAGCGATCTGGTCTTCTCCAGCTCTGTCAGCGCAGACGTTTTTTCAAGGTCTGCGTCTCTGTAAGCAGCTTCTGTGCTGTTTGCCACCTTTTCCGCCTGCTGTCTGGCCCTGACCGCTGACTCTTCGGAGTCAAACGCTGTCTGCCCCTGTAATGCTTCCAGCGCGGATTTTGCATGTGCAAGCGCGAGGCTTTCCTGTTGTCTCTCCTCCGCCGCAGTGCTTTCCTCCTCCCGCAGCTTCTGCAATGCGGCATCGGCACCGGTCAGCGCTTCCCGCAAAATGGTCAGACGCTTCATCTCCTTTTCTCTGTCTTTGGCGCGCAGCTGAAGTGTTTTCTGCCTATCCAGCAGCGCTTCTTCCGCCTTTCTTGCCGCCTCTCTGCGGGATGCGAAAGAGGCGGGATGCTCAGACAGACCGCAAACCTCATTCTGCTGCCGGAGATGCTCCGTCAGGGCGGAGATCGCTGCATCCGCAGTGCGCTCCTTCTCCGTCAGCAAATCCATCGCCGCGCGGCAGCGCGAGGAGGCATTCTCCTGCTCCCTGGCAAGCCGATCCGCGTCCTTCTGCAGCGCATCGAGTTCTTCCCTTGTGACAGGTTCCTGCCCATCCACGGGCCGACAGGGCGACGGATGTTCCCTCGAGCCGCAGACCGGACAGGGTTCCCCCTCCCTCAGCTCCATCGCAAGGATTCCGGCCTGACCCGCGAGAAAAGTGTGTCTCTCCGCATCATAGCGGGAACGGGCATCCCTGTAGGCCAGCTCAGCCCTCCGATATGCCGAAGCCGCCTGCTCCGCCTGTTCCTTCTGCCTGGCTGCCTCCATATCAGCGCCGTACGCCTGTTTCGTTTCCTCCAGCAGCCCACCGATCCCCTGCAGCGACGCGCGAAGAGCAATATAAGCTGCATCTGCCCCCTGAAGAGAAGCTTCCTCCCTGCGCCAGGCTGCAGTCTTTTTTTCAAAATCCTTTCGCTTTCTGACGGCTTCCGCGAGCCGGCCTGCCGCTTCCCGTTCTTTCTTTCCAGCTATTTCCTCTTTTTCACGCAGTTCTTTTATTTGTGAGAAAATACGAAGCGCCTGCTCTGTCCGCTGCTGCACCTGCGTCAGCCCTGCCGCAGCCTTTTCCCGATCAGCCGCCGCGTTCTCTGCTTTCTGTCCCGCTTCCCGGGAACGCAGTGTCAGCTCCGGGACAGCCTTCTGAAGACGCGCTTTTTCATTTCGGAGTGCCATCAGCGTTCTCTGCGAATCCTCAAACCGCAGATACACATTTCGCACCTCGAATGCCTTCTGCACGGCATCTGCGGTGCGGGCATCTTCCTCTGCCTGCTCCCTTTCTGCCGCAAGCGCCTCATACGTCTCTCTCGCCCGCCGCAGCGTCTCATACCGTGCGTGCACTCCGGTGCCGCGCACAAGCGCATCTCTTGCCTGCTCCGCCTGCACACGGGCGCGCTCTTCCTCCCTGCGCAGCTGCCCGGCTGTTTCTTCCAGCCATGACGTCAGATCCGCAAGTCCCTCCAGAAACCGTTCCACTTCATCCGCAGCAGGCCGCGCCGCGGCAGAAAGTTTTGCGGTCAGCTCCGCCAGCTCTTTCGCTCTTCCGTAGTCATCCGGAATGACCACGTGCCCTGTTTCCGCCCGGAGTGCCGCGTACAGAGCGTCGAGTTCCGCCTGCACGGCTCTTCTCCTTCCAGCCAGCTCTTCGACAGCTTCCTGATAAATCTGCGTTTGAAACAGCTTCCGGAAGATCACCTTCTTTTCATCCGACTTTGCCCGCAGCAGTTCCATGAATTCGCCCTGCGCGATCATGCCGACCTGCATGAACTGATCTCTGGTGAGGCCGACGATCTGTATCAGCTTCTCATTCGTCTCTTTCGGAGGATAGACAGAACCATCCGGCATCGTGAGCGACACCTGTCCGCTCACCTCCAGAAAACCGCTTCCCTTCTTTTTGGCGCGTATGTGCCTCGGCACGCGGTTGACCGTATACTGCTCCTCCCTGCCGCCCTCCATTTCCGTGAACGTGAATTCTACAAACGGCTCCTGATTCACATCGCAGAACTGGCTCTGCAGCTCCTCCCCGCTTCTGCTGTCAAATTTTGATCCTGTCTCTCCGTAGAGCGCAAAGACCATGGCGTCAAATATGGTTGATTTTCCCGCCCCGGTATCGCCGGTGATGAGAAATAAATTCTGATTTGGTTTCGTGAAGTCGATTGCCGTCCGCTCCCCGTATGAGCCGAACGCCTGCAGGATAAGTAAACGCGGCTTCATGACGACCTCCCCTCTCCGCGGGCAAGTACGGTATTGACGACATCTGCCAGAATCGCGCGCTCCTCCTCGTCTGTCTCCCCAAGAAAGGACAAAATCAATTCATAGGGATCCTGCTTTTCTCCCTCCTCCGGCATGCCCGCTGTGCCGTAATCCACCTGCCGCACATATTCCCGCCGGATTTCCAGCAGACGTGGGAACGCCCGGGTCAGTTCATCCCGCAGATCAAGCGCGTCGAAGTCGACCGGGTCCGTCAGAACGACCGAGACATAATCTCCGCACGCCTGCGGAAGAACCTCTTCCCGCAGCCCGCGGATCACACGTACGGCGTGAAGCGGGACAAGCGGAAGAACCTTTGTGTGGATCTGGCCCTTCTTTCCCATTTCCACCTCGATGATTCCCTTCGCCTGGCCCGCCTCGCTGAGCGAATAGGCCATTGGCGTTCCGCAGTAGCGATAGCGGTCATTTCCAACCCGCATCGGTTTATGAATATGACCGAGCGCCCCATAGTCGAATGGTGCCAGTACATCGGCGCGGACCGCATCGATGTTTCCGACCGTGATAATCTCTGACTCTGCGCGCTCGACCATGGCGGCATCCTGCCCCGCCGGCACATAAAACTGATGGCTGACAAGCACGTTCCGCTCTGCCTCCGGGATTTTCTCCCGTTCCAGAAGTCTCCTCAGCGACTCATCGTAGGACAGATTGTTCCCATTCTCATCCGTCCCGACAATCTGTTTCACCATCGAAGGCTTGACAAAAGGCAGCAGCCAGAAATGCACAGGTCCATCCGCGTCGCACAGCGTGACTCTCGCGATATGCTCCTCCGGTCCCTGCGGCGGCATCCCGACCATATACACATTCTGTTTCTGCAGCAGTGATCGGAAGCAGTTCAGTCTTGGCCCGCTGTCATGATTGCCGCTGATCAGCATGACTGCGGCATGCGGCACCGCCGCGCAAAGTCCGGTGAGAAACCGGTCAAATACCTCCACCGCTTCCGCTGACGGAACCGCCCGGTCATAAATATCCCCTGCGATCACGACTGCGTCCGGCTGCTCCTGCGCGGCAAAATCCGTGATTTTCCCTAGAATATACTCCTGATCCTCCTGAAGATCCTGATTCAGAAGGTGTAAGCCGATATGAAGATCGGATAAGTGAAAAAATTTCATACTGTTCCCGTTACAGCAGCCGAATCCCCCATGTATTCCGGTACGCTTTGCCCGGCGCAAGGCCAATCATCCCGGGAAATGTCTCGAGATGCTCCTCCACGCCGTCTCTGCCCGGGAGCGTTGCCCATGGCTCGATGCAGAGAAATGGCGCATCCTGAAAAGCCGGCTGCCAGAATCCAATATATGGCATATCAGGGAAGATGACCTCTACTGCCCGTGTTCCGGACTCAGAGCAGAGCCGCACCCTCTTTCCGGTGCCGGTGAGGACAATCGCATCATGGTCAAACAGATTTCTCCTGAGCGGCAGCGTTCCGATTTTGCCCGGAAATTTAAATTCTTCCCTGCCTGTCGTCAGGCAACGCTCAGAAAACAGGATTCGCTCCGGTTCTCCAGGTTCGTCCCACACCAGAGAATAATCCTCAAGCCGCAGCCCCGCCTCCAATGGAACCCGAAAGCCGGGATGCCCTCCGATACCGAAGTACATTTCCGACTCAGAAAGGTTCTGAACCAGAAAAGTGACGCAGAGTCCGTCTGCCTGAAGTACATAGTGTACCTCCAGCCGGAACTGAAAGGGGTAACACCGTCTCGTCTCCTCCGTGTCAGAGAGAGAAAAGGTTACCCCACTGTCCGACTCCCTGCGCACAGAAAAGCGGCTTCGACTAGCGAAGCCGTGCAGTCCCATCGGATATTCCCTGCCGCGCAGAAAATACTTCTTACGCTCCAACCGTCCGACAAACGGAAACAGAATCGGCGCATGCCGGTCCCAATAAACCGGATCTCCATTCCAGAGATACTCTGTTCCATCCTTTTGCAGAGAAACCAGCTCGGCGCCCTCCTCCTCGAAGGATGCCGCTATAGCATCTTGCCTGATTGTGATCATATGCGATTCCTATCCTGAACCTCCAATAGCAGCATCCGGAAGACATCACTTTCCTCTCTGAAGAGAACAAAGCTTCTGATTTACCCTTTCCCTCAGCTCCGATACCCCTGCACAGGACTTCGGGTATCGATCCAAAGTGAGCGTGCGATCCGGATCCAGCACCCGTTCTGTCTCTTCTCTTCCAACGAGCGATTCCAGAAGCTGAAGAGCGCAGTAATCCTGGAACGCCTCATCCATCAACATCAGCCGCATGGATTCGACCGGTCTTCCATCTTCCCCCGGATAAACCAGAAAGGGATCCCCGGACGGGAATGCACCGCCCGCATCGGTACAGGTAAAGGGGTTGATCGGATACAGGCTGTATTCGGAATTGTAGAAATTATAGCCCCAGTGCAGGAATCCGTCGATCCTCTCCCGGTAGAGCTGCATGCCAAGCACCCGTGTCCGATAGCCGGGCTGTGCGATGAAACGGTTGGAAACATCCGCATACTGCGCCGTGCAATAGTAGGCAAACAGACGTGGTGGGCGGTTTTCCAGAAATGGTCTGATATGATTCGTGGCGCAGACCGGTGTCTCCACCAGTCCCTGCCGATAGAAGTCAAAATCAGACAGCGCGTCCATCATGTGACATCCTCCCAGATCCTCGATCACTGCTTCCCTCGCCCTGCGGTACGAATCCAGTTGATCCACTGTCGGCTCATCGGAAATATGAAACCAGGTTCTGTCGAGTACGCCGAGATCTGCCAGCGTTTTTTTCAGCTCCGGCAGAAAAGCATGCAGAAATGTCCGATATTCTGTTCCGGATGCGTCGGTCTCCCATCCGAACAGCCGTTCCTCCTTCCCATGCACCGTTCCCATAATCTTCGGCGCCGCGACAGCGCCCCACTGCGAGAACAGATGCGACATTTCAAAATATCGGAACCCCGTTTCCCGGCAAAGACGGATCCAGCGCTCCAGTCTGGAAAAGTCAAAAGTGTAGCGCCCCTCATCCGTTTTTGTGACGCCGACCAGCTGGACTGTCCTCCGTTCCCCTCCGATCGCTGTATCGAGCGGCGGAGTGAACAGCGGGGTAAGAATCATGTTGCAGTGGTGGGATGCTGCCGTCTGCAGAAACTGACGGATTATCTCCCAATGCTGTTCAGAAAAGACCTCAACGCCATAGTAATTGGCAAGACAGTCACAATGAAACCATTCCGTATGGGGAATGGCCAGTTCCGGGAGTTCCCAGTCGAGAACTTCAACGGTGACTGACACAGTGGCAATGCGTTCCTGTCCGCCCTTCTCCTCAGGACCGGGAATACGATACAGCGCCACTTCAAATGCATACTCCCCAGGTTCTGCTTCCTCCGCGATCGCAATATCCACCCACAGCGCTCTCCACTGGCAGGAAATGAGCGGAAATCCGCAGTCCGGCTCCTCTCTCAGGATATCCGGATATAAGCCGGGCTCATCAGCAAGGTAGTCGTCATCCCTTCTCCCGCCGGTGTGGCAGGGATATTCGCAGGGAACCAGATCCACGGACCTCACCCGCACCGGCGAATTGTAAGCAGCGTGCAGCCGTTCCTTCCTGCTGCCGTTCTGACGGCACGCAATTTGAAAGGACACCGTCTCTCCCCGCAGAGCCGTCAGATGTCCGGTGAACCCTTCTCCGGACGGTTCCCGCGTCGGTAATACTTTTTCCATCGGGGATATTGGCTTAATCTCAAACATAAATACCTCCATTCCGGCTATGGTCAGACAGATCTCA
The DNA here is from genome assembly GCA_902781655.1 of uncultured Lachnospiraceae bacterium. Lineage (GTDB taxonomy): Bacteria > Bacillota > Clostridia > Lachnospirales > Lachnospiraceae > CAG-791. Next base: position 144,928 of record CACZJZ010000006.1, on the reverse strand, counting down.
CCCCTTGATTCCGCTGAGCGCAATTCCCTCCACGAACTGCTTCTGCAGGAAAATATACAAAACAAACGGGAACACAAAGGAAACTGCCGAGCCTGCCATCAGCAGACCGTAGTTGGTCGCATACTGCGTCTTCAGAAGGGACAGAGCGACCGTCAGCGTGTACATACTGGATTTTGATGTGGAGATCAGAGGCCACATGAAATCATTCCAGCTCGTCACAAACGTAAAGATGACCAGCGAAACCAGCACAGGCCGAATGAGCGGAAGAACAACCTTCAGATAAATCTGAAATTCCGGGCAGCCGTCCACCTGTGCTGCCTCGAGCAGATCATCCGGAACACCCTTCATGAACTGACGGATCAGAATGACGCCAAACGCATTCAGAATCAGAACAATCAGGGCAAAATAAGTGTTGAGCAGATGCATGCTCTTCATGATCAGGAAAATCGGAATCATCGTCACCTGCCCCGGAATCATCATGGTTGCAAGATAGAGCTGATACAGTTTTTCTTTGCCCGGGAATTCCTTCTTTTCAAAACCATACGCGGCCATAGAGGCAATCACGCAGTTAAAGAAACAGGAGCAGCCTGTCACAAGAATACTATTGAGCAGAGACCGGAAAAAGCCATTGTTGTGAAACACATACTGATAGTTGGAAAGATCCTGAAAATGGATTTCATTGAGCCGAAACATCGCTGTTGTCGACTGCGTAAACGACATCAGCATCATATAAATAAACGGCGCAATGCAGATCACTGCAAATAAAATGGCAAGTGCCATCCCGAACATGGACACTACTGTCCATTTTCTTTTTTTGTGAAGCGCTCCATAGCGCAGATCCTGCGAATTCATTTCTGCCCCCTCTTCTCCCGGAAAAACAGGTTCTCAATGAAATTGACAACAAGGACAAGCAACAGGAGCAGAATCGCGATTGAGCAGGCATAGCCCATCTTATGCTGCTTAAACGCGGTATTGTAGATACCCATCACCAGCGTAACGGTTGCTTTGCCCGGACCGCCTCCGGTCATCTGATACGACAGGTCAAATACCTGAAATGACCAGATAATCCCCAGGGTAACCACAAGATACGTGATCGGCTTGAGAAGCGGCAGCGTAATCATGCTGAACTGCTGCATGATCGTCGCGCCGTCAATGGTCGCTGCTTCATACAGCTCTTTCGGAATCGCCATGATGCCCGCGTAATAGATCACCATGAAATAGCCGATATTCTTCCAGATTGCAACGATGCAGATTGAAATCAGCGCTGTCGATGTTCCTCCGAGCCAGTTCACCTTCGGAGCGCCAAAAACACCCAGAATAGAATTCAGCACGCCGCCGTCCGTCGCGAAGATGATCCTCCAGATTGTCGCGGCGGTGATCGCAGAAGCAATCACAGGAATAAACATGACGCTTCTGAGGAAACCGCCTGCGTGATTCTGCAGCTTGACCGCGAAGAAAGCGGCGAAGCCCAAAGCGCAGATTGTCTGAACCGGCACAGTGACAACCGTATAAATCAGAGTGTTCATGGCCGCCGCTTTCATATAGCTGTCACGAAACACCTTCGCGTAGTTCTGCAGGCCGACGAAAGACGGCGCCTTCATCATATTGTAATCGGTCAGGCTGAAATAGCCGGTCATGAAGATCGGAACCACTGCAAAAAAAGCCAGCAGGACAAAGCTGGGAAGTATATAAAGAAATCCTTGTACCGCCTGTCTCTTCTTTCTTGTCATATGCCACCTCGAGATTCAAAACAGCGCCGGCATCCGTGCGCCCTTTCTCAGCGAAATCGCTTTTTCCAGAATACAGCAAATCGAAATGGCCTTGGAACGAGCCATTTCGATCCGCAACTTCTGTTTTTCTGAATTACTTCAAATTGTTATTATAATAGTCCGTTGTCTCTGAAAGCACCTCATCCGGCTGCATATCGCCGAGCATCATCGACTGCAGATTCTTAAACAGCGTGTCATACATTCCCGCTGCATTGGCAAATACAGGAAGCGTCTGGAAATGATCACTGTAATCCGCGAAAAGATTGGTGAATTTATCCTCACTCACATAAGTATCATCTGCCGTGATTGCAGGCTGCTGAGATACCCGCTTGTGAAAATCTGACATAACCTCGGCACTGGTGAGATATTTCATCAGTTTTGCCGCCAGATCTTTATTCTTGCATTTATTGAACATGACAAGGCTGTCGGCCGCAACAAATGTCTTGGACTGATCGCCTGCAGGTCCCTGCACGATCGGCGCATAATCCCAGTTGACATCCGTGATCTTTAGCGCATTGGAGGTCGCCACATAAATCATCGCAGCTTCTCCATTTTTGAAGGATGTGATGGTATCATCGTTCGATGTCGCGGAATCAGGGATCACGCCCTCATCCTTCAGCTTCTTCAGGTACTCTGTAGCTGTCTTGCCCGCGTCCGTGTCAATCGTCAGATTGCCATCCGCATCCACAATCTCTCCGCCCGCTCCCCAGAAGAAGGGCCAGTAAATCTCATTCAGCGAACCGTAGTGAGGATTTCCCCAGTCCTGCATAAGCGGCGCGACATCCGGCAGCGCCTTCTTCAGGGCAAGTCCCGTGCTCTCCAGCTCATCCCATGTAGAAGGAACCTTTTCCACGCCTGCCTGCTTCAGCAGATCCATATTGCAGATCAGAACGCGCGGGTTGCCGACAACGATCGGAAGGCCGTACTGTCCTCCGAGAATACTGCCCAGATTATAGTAAGTATAATTTTTCTTCTCCTCATCCGTAAAATAGGAGTCTATATCCGTCAGAAGGCCATTGTTGATGTAGTCATAGAACATTTCCATGTAAAGGTATCCTACATCTGGGCCGTCATCCGATGTGGAACCGGTCAGATATTTTTCCTCGTAGCCGTCCCAGGGAGTGATCTCCACGGAAACAGTGCAGTTGTTCTCTTCCTCAAAGGGCTTCAGCTTCTCTGTCCAGAAGTCAAGATCCGTGATATCTCCATCTGTTCCCGCGAAAGGAGGGAGCCAAAGCGTAAGCTTTGCCGCGTCGCCGGAAGCTGCCGGGCTGTCTGCCGCAGTTGTCCCGGCACTCTGCTCTGTGGAAGAAGCTGCGCTGTCCGCCGCAGAAGATGACGCAGGCGCGGATGAGCTGCCGCATCCGGCAAGCAATGACCCGCCCATCATGGCTGCCAGCCCTAATGTCAAACATTTCGAAAACTTTTTCATTGAATTCCTCTCTTCCTCTCTGCCGCAGAGCTGCTGCGGCCCGATTTTGGATACCAGTATACGTCAATCTGAGCGCCATTTTCCGGCGTTGCATGAAATATCCCGTCTGCCGGCATCCCATTTATGTTTCAGTATACTATACTCCTGGGCTTCAGATGCAAGCCTCAAAGCATTCTCTCCATCTCTTCCAGCAGACGTATCTGCGTTCTCGCCCGGTCCAGATTCTGTCCCGTCCGCTCCGTGTGATAATACACATCTCCCACCAGATAATCCGTCAGAAAGCGCAGCGCCTGCTCGTAGGTGATCAGCTTCGCTCCATCCGGCAGCATCCGCACTTCCTCATCTGTCAGTGCGTGGCCCGCCTCCTGCAGGAAAGAATCTCTGAACAGACCGTAAAGATTTCTGTCAAAATGGACCTTTGTCAGATCCCTCTCGTCTTCTGCCGAGGTGGAAGCTCCAAACCGGATAGCATCGCCAAAATCCGTGATCACATATCCTGGCATGATGGTATCCAGATCGATCACGCACAGAGGTTTCCCCGTTTTCTGATCGAACAGGACATTGCTGAGCTTCGTGTCATTGTGCAGTACCCGGAGCGGCATGGAGGTTTCCTGCAAAATCCGGGTGTAATCCCTGCGGTCTTCCAGAAATCGAATTTCTCTCTCCACTTCGCCGGCCCTGCGCATACAATCTTCCGAAACCGCGCTCAGAAAATTCTGATAGCGCACCTTCGTGTTATGAAAATCAGCAATGGTTTCGTACAACGTCTCCGCAGGATAATCCGACAGCATCCGCTGAAATCTGCCGAAAATTGCTCCGCTTTGTCCGAACCGCTCCGGCAGATCCGGCCTGTCATAGCAGACGGTATTCTCAAGATAAAGATAAGCTCTCCAGCAGCTGCCTTCACCGTCCCGGTAAAAAGGCGCTCCGTCCCTTGCGGGTACGACGGTCAGCGTCTCCCGCTCCGGATCGCCGCCGGCAGAACGGATTTTTTTCTTTAGAAAGGAGGTCACACGGACGATATTCTCCATCAACTCGTCCGGACGGGAGAATACATCCGTATTGATTCTCTGCAGGATATATCTCCGGCGGAATCCGTCCTTTTCTGCTGTAACAATCGCCGTGTCATTGATGTGTCCACTGTGATTGATTTGTACGGACACCGTTTTTCCGCCGAGATCGAAGTGATCCGCTGCCTCCTGGATATTTTTCTGCGTGGTCTCTCTCACCGATCTTTTCCCCTCTCTATACGCAGTCAGACTTTTCCGTTACTGCTCATCCAGATGCAGAAATTTTCTGTAGATCTGACAGACTTCCTCCGCCTGCGCTCTTTCCGGCATTTCCGCAAAGACCCGGAGGAGTGGCTCGGTGCCGGAGAATCGGATGGAAACCCAGCCGCCATTCTCAAAATAAACCTTACAGCCGTCCAGATACGATACCCGCCGAATCGGATAAGGCAGCTCCGGAACAGCCCGTTCCTCCATCATGACATGGATAAGCTTCTGCTTGTTCTCCGGGCGGAAGCGATAATTATTTTCGACAAAGCTTGTTCTGCCGACCTCGGAAGCGATGTCGTCAAAGATCTGGCTCATCTTCTTTCCGGTCACCGCGAGCATTTCCACCAGAAGCGCCGCCGCATATACGCCATCCTTCCCATGAATATGTCCCCGGATGGACAGGCCGCCTGAGGACTCTCCGCCGATGAGCGCATTCGTCTCCGTCATTTTTGAAGATATCCACTTAAAGCCGACCGGAACCTCATAGCACTGTTCGCCGAATTTTTCTGCCAGCCGATCCAAAATATGGGTTGTACAGAGATTTCTGACAGCGGGTCCTCTCTTCCCCTTATACTTCTCCAGGTAATAATAGAGGACGACCAGAATATCGTTCGGAGATAAGTACCGCCCATTGTTATCAATCACACCGATCCGGTCGGCATCTCCGTCTGTCGCGATGCCAATATCAAATCCGCCGTCCACCACGACCTGGCTGAGCGGCCCCATGGCCTGCTCATTGGGCGCAGGAAGCTTGCCGCCAAACAGCGTATCGTGATTTCCATGGATCGTGTAAACGTCACACCGTGCGGTGATCAGTATCGTCTTGATCGAGGTTTCTGATACGCCGTACATCGGATCAAGGGCAACCCGCAATCCTGATTTCCGAATTGCCTCCACGTTAATATCCGACAGGATGCTGTCAAGGTATTCATTGATCGGATAAATCTCCTGGATCAGTCCAGCCCTGATCCCATCCGCATAGGGCATGGCTGGTATGGCAAAGGATCTGCCTTGCTTCTCCGCATCCAGTTTTTGATTCTCGATGCACTGTGCATGCCGCTCAATGTCCTGTGTCACACTCATGTCGGCATCCCTGCCACCCTCGGTGAAGACCTTCACGCCGTTGTAAATGGCCGGGTTATGACTGGCAGTCACCATCATGCCGTACGGCAGGCCATGCTTCATGGTATAGAACATGGCAAGAGGGGTGGGGGCCGAGCGGTTGATCAGGAATGTCCTGATATCCGCCGCGGCAAATACCTCTGCCATCCATTGCATCGATTCCTTGGAGAGGAACCGGCGGTCGTAGCCGATGACAATTCCCTGACCCGCCTTTTTTTCCTCTCTCATCTTATCGGCCATCGCCGCTGCGAGAAGCTGAAGATTATATTTTGTAAATCCATCCCCAATGACTGCGCGCCATCCGCCTGTGCCAAACCGAATCATCGCCGCCTCCTTCTCCAGTCTTTTTCAATTCACCATTTGCTCTGTGAATCCATTGTCGGACGGGTTCTGACTGATTTCATTTTATCCGCTCTGCGTCTTGCGTATTTGCACATAAATTCGTATTATTGGCACAAAAGTACAAAAGCAAGGAGCGTGAAATTCTCATGGTACATTTAAATTATGCCGGAACAGACCTCACCGATACGATCGAAATCCACACAATCTACACCATCCACTACTATGAATATCAGCGCAATTTCTCCTTTGACGGGGAGATCCACAACTTCTGGGAATTCATCTGTGTAGACCGCGGCGATGTAAACATCACTGCGGGAGACCGGAAGCTGGTGCTGCACAAGGATGAGATTGCTTTTCATGAGCCGATGGAATTTCACGACGTCCATACTTCACCGCATTCCGCGCCGAATCTCGTCGTGATCGCCTTCGATTGCCAGTCTCCCGCCATGGATTTTTTCCGGAAGAAAATCCTGAAGATCAATCAGGAGGAGAGGCTCCTCCTAGCTTCCGTCCTGCGGGAAGCAGGAAATTGTTTTGCAAGCCGGCTTGACGATCCCTATCTCGACCATCTGGAACTGCGGCAAAATCAGAAAAAAGGTTCCCAGCAAATGCTTCTTCTTTCCCTGGTTTCGTTTCTTCTGCATCTGATGCGCAGAACTATGCACGACGAAGAACGTCAGACACAGCGCGGATTTCTCCCGTCAAAATCCACCACGATCAACAGTGCAAATGAACAATACCGGCAAATCTGCGGCTATCTGGAGGACCATCTTGGCGAAACGATTACGCTGGACAAAATCTGCCGCGACAACCTCATCGGGCGCTCCCAGCTTCTGTCTTTATTTCATAAAAAAACAGGGCTTGGCGTGATCCGATTCTTCAATCAAATGAAGATCGATCATGCCAAAACCCTGATCCGGCAAAGCGACAAACAGTTCTCGCAGATCGCCAGAGAACTGGGCTACGCCTCCGTCGGCTATTTCTCCAGACAGTTCCGCATGCTATCCGGCATGTCGCCCTCCGAGTACGCGCAGTCCATCAAGGCACTTTCAGAAAGATCGGAATCTGCTGCAGAACGATAATCACCGCCGGCTCTCACTGCGGGCTTTGCTTTGCTCCCTGTTCCTTTACCCCGGCCTTCTTCTCACCCCTGGTATCCGCGGCGTTTTCCTTCTCCTTCTTCTTTTTTCGAACAGTCCCTCGGATTTTGACCGCGGCAGAAATCACCGCGGCGGCAATTGCAAGATAAGGCAGAAGATAGACGAGAGCAATCAGCAGATTCTGCATGAACGATACGAACCGCCTTCCGCTGTCAGAGAGCGCACTGCGTATTCTTTCCGCAAATGTAACTTTGTCAGGACTGTAGAACTTCACCTCGTCCATTGTCACCGTCACTGTCGAGTAGGAGACATCGTAATCGATCTTCTGGTTGCTGCGTGTCAGTGATGCGATCTCCGCCCGCACATCCGCAAGCTTGTCCTCAATGGTGATCATGTCCGCAACATTGTCTGCTTTCTCAAGCAGCTCCAGAAGCCGGTCCTGCTCGGTCCTCAGTGCCCTGAGTCTGTCCTGGTTGTCCGAATAGGACCTCGTCATGTCCTGGGAGCTGCTGGATTTGTCAATGACCTTTCCATCGATCCGATCCGCGCCGTCGAAGAATTTGTCGAAATTTCCGGATGGAATCCGGGCGGTCAGACTCCAGACCCGTTCCGCCTCATTCTGGTCAAAATCCGACTCCGTTTCATAGGAATAGCCCCACCCGTTATTTGTGCTTTCGCTCTGGTCTGAGATAAATCCGCCGCAATCCTTGATCAGCTTCTGCATCTGGGCCTTTGCCCTGTCGTAATGCCTCGTCTGAATCTGCGCACTCCCTGTGTATACGATTTTTCTGCTGAGCTCCGCAGCGCTCTCCTCTCCGGAGAAATCCACTGCCGTGTTCTCAGTCTCTCCCTCCGCGCTGTCCTCCTCATCCGATCCGGTATAGGAAGAATCCTTCATATCCTTCTCCGATGCAGACAATGCAGATGGATTTGACAAAGAAGCCATCTCTTCGTCTGTTCCGCTGCGCTCCTCCGCCTCCGGCTCAGCGGCAAAATTCGCCGTCTCCGGATCGCTGCCTGCAGACCGCGCGCCGCAGCCCGCCAGAATACACAGCGCGGCCAGCAGCGCAATGATTTTCCATCCTCTTCTCCCCTTCTTTCTCATGATTCACCTCCCCTGCCGGATATGCTGCGGCCCCCCCTTCTTCTATGCGCCCTCATGCAGTCCGATCTAGAAGAAAACGCAGCAAGAAAACAAAAACAGTACCAGCTTCACGTTTTTCCGCGGAATATCGCGGAAAAACGGTTCTGCTGATACTGTCATCATAGGGGATGAAGAGATAAAACACAACCGACCGTCAGATCAGTTTATGCATTACTTCACCACCACATTTTTGAAGTACAGACTGCCGTCACTGGTCATGAAGTATCCCGTAATATTGTCATGCATGAGATATGTGTTTGACTTGTAGTACAGCGGAAGAACCGGATACTCCGCGGAAGCTGTCGCGTCCGCCTGCTCCACCAGATCTGCGAATTTCGCAGAATCCGACTCCTTCCTCGCCTCGTCGACAAGCTTGTCATACTCCTTGTTGCTGTAGAAAACATTGTTGGAGACATCGTCCGTGTACAGCAGCGGAAGGAAGCTCATCGGGTTGTTGTAATCAGCAGACCAGCCCATGGCTGCGACATCATAATTGCCGTTCTGCACCGCATCATAAAACACTGCCCAGTCAGCGGACGAAACCTCAACCTTGATGCCAAGATTCGTTTCTAACATCTGCGCGATGGCCTCAGCCACCTTCTTTGCAGTATCATCCGAATAATAGGAAAGCTGCAGTGTCGGGAATGTGGACGGATCCGAGTAGCCGGCCTTCGCCAGGGCCGCCTTTGCCGCATCCGGATCGGCTTTCTCCGACAGATCAAAGGTGGAGCGTCCCTCCGTGATGTCCTTTCCATCCACGACATAGCCGGGAGCGAGGAAGCTGTACGCCGGCTGCGCATCCAGCTGCACAACGTTGTTGATGAGTTCCGTGCGGTCGATGGCGAGGCAGAGTGCCTTTCTGACATCCGGATTGTTGTACGGTTCCTTCGCGCAGTTAATGTCATAATAGACAGTGCCGTAGCTGGACGCCACCTGCAGTCCCGCATTCTCCGCCTTCAGGCGGGCCAGGTCTCCGGTCGGCACGCTGCGGATGCCGTCCACTTCATTGTTCTCATAGGCGGTGAGCGCCGTGGAAGTATCGGTGATGAAGCGGAAGGTCAGCTTTTCGAGAGAAACCTTGTCGGCATCATAATAATTATCGTTTTTGACGAGAACATAGCTCTCATTCTCATTGATTTCGCTGAGCTTGAACGGGCCATCGCATACGTAGGTGTCAGGCGAAAGCGTCCACTTGTCGCCGTTTGCTTCCACCGTCTTCTCCTGCAGCGGAGAATAGACCCACATGCTGGCAAGGTCAACAAAATAAGAACAGGTATCCACCAGATCATATTCCACCGTCTTGTCGTCAATGGCTTTGACGCCAAAATCGGCGCTGGTGTCGCCCTTATAGTAGTCCTCGGCTCCAACGATGTAATCTGTCATCATGTTTGCATACTGCGCTGTCGTCTCCGGCGTGCAGACATGCTTTGCCGCATAGACAAAATCATTTGCCGTTAGATCAGAACCATCCGACCACTTGAGTCCGTCCCGGAGATGGAAGGTGTAAACCGTCATGTCATCATTGACATCCCAGCTCTCCGCAAGTCCCGGGACCGTCTCTCCCTTGTCATCCCGCGTGACCAGCCCTTCAAAGCAGTTCGCGAGAATCGGCGCTGCGAACGAGTTGTTCGTATAGCTGGGATCAATGGAATCCGGTGTGTTGCTGAGTACGAAGGTCATTTCCTGCGCCGCACCCGACGCTGCAGGTGCAGCAGAAGACGAGGCGGTTTCGCTTGCTGCAGCCTCTGTGGACGCTGACGCTGCGGATTCCGACAGATCGATGGTTTCCTCGGAAGACCCCGCCGCGCCGGATGACGATGTGCTCCCGCATCCGGTGATCAGCATCGATGCGGCGAGCGCGGCAGTGAGCACTGCACTGACGTTCTTTTTCATAATTCACTCCTCCTCTGCCCGCCGGAGACGGCGCTCCGGTGGGAAACTTGTCCCGCAGAGCATTGTCTCCCTGCGGAATATCTCCCCGGCATTCCTTCCGGACTGCCGGACGTTCGCCCTGAACCATACTGCCTGCAGGTCAGGGTTCTATCTCCCAACGGCAGAATTGCCGCTGTTTGCCTTGTCTGCGGGTACCAGCACTTTGTCCCTGTTCGAGAATTTCATTCGAGACAGGTTTCCCACTGTCACCCGGCTTTCCTGCCACTCCATTGCTCTCAATCATAGAGATGGCAGGCACACAGATGGCCGTTTCCCTGATTTTTCAGTAACGGCGTCTCCTCTGCACAGATCGGTTTTGCATACGGACATCTGGTATGGAACCGGCAGCCGGCCGGCGGATCGATCGGGCTTGGAATGTCGCCCTCTATTCCGCTCTGGTTCCGCTGCCTCGCCAGCTTCGGGTTTGCCACTGGAATGCTGTTCAGCAGTCCCCTGGTGTACGGATGCAGCGGATTGCGGTAAAGCTCGTCGGTCTCCGCGGTCTCCACGAGTTCTCCTAGATACATGACCCCAACAGCATCGGAGACATATCGCACCATCGACAGGTCATGTGCTATGAACAGATACGCTATGCCGCTCTCGTCCTGATATTCCCGCAGCAGATTGACCACCTGTGCCTGGATGGAGACATCCAGCGCAGAGATCGGCTCATCGCAGATCACGAGTTTAGGCTGCAGAACCAGGGCGCGCGCGATGCCGACCCGCTGCCGCTGGCCTCCGGAAAATTCATGTGCGTAGCGATTCGCATGCTCCCTGGTGAGTCCTACCCGCTCGAGCATCCGGAAGACAATCTCATTTGCCTCCTCCCGCTTCTTCACAACATGATGGGCAAGAAGTGGCTCCGCAATGATATCTCTTACTGTCATTCTGGCATTCAGAGAGGCGTATGGGTCCTGGAAGATCATCTGCATGTCCCTTCGGAGAGGCTGCAGAATCCTCTGCGAAAGATGGGAGACATCCTTACCCTCAAAAAGAATCGTTCCCTCTGTTGGTTCATAGATCCGGATGATGGTGCGGGCACAGCTTGATTTTCCGCAGCCGGACTCTCCGACCAGCCCAAAAGTCATACCCTCGTCAACAGCAAAGCTGACATGTTCGACCGCATGGACCTTCCGGCCTCTTCCTGCATCAAAATATTTTGTCAGATTACTGACTTCCAGCAGGTGCTGGATCCTTGTGGAACTATCCATTCGTTTCTCCTGTCGGGAATCTCTGTCCGGAAGCCCGGATTTCGTCCTTTCCATTTCTGTCCCGCAGCCATTCCCTAACTTTCACATCTCCTGTGTCTGCCCCTCGCTCTCCGGCCTGAATGGATTGTTTGAAGCCGGTGCCTCCGGGTCGAGCAGCCAGCATCGGGATCTGTGTTCTGCCCCGATCGTGGTAAATTCCGGAAGCGCCACGGCGCAGATCCTGCGCGCATACGGGCACCGCGGCGCGAACGGACAGCCCCTGGGCGGGTTGGTCATATCAGGCGGAGAACCCGGTATCGGTTTCAGCCTTCTTGTCCTGTCCTGTGTCACGCTGGGAATCGAGCTCAGCAGCCCCAGCGTATACGGATGGCGCGGTGAATCAAAAAGATCGTCGATACGCGCCTCCTCCATGATCAGCCCGCCGTACAGCACCTCGACCCTGTCGCAGAGCTCCGCGACAACGCCGAGATCGTGCGTGATAAAGATAATGCTGGTCTGATAATCCCGCCGCAATCCCCGGAGCTGCTTCAAAATCTGGTCCTGGATCGTCACATCCAGAGCCGTTGTCGGCTCGTCCGCAATAAGCAGATCCGGGTGATTTGCGAGCGCCATGGCAATCATGATGCGCTGGCGCATTCCGCCTGAAAATTCGTGCGGATAGCTGCTGTACCGCTTTTCCGGCTCCGGAATCCGAACCGCCTCGAACAGAGACAGCGTCTCCTGTTTCCTTTCCTCCTTGCTCTTCTCCGGATGATGAATCGCGATCATCTCCGAGACCTGTTTTCCTACCGGAATCAGCGGATTCAGGGATGACATAGGATCCTGAAAGATCATCGCGATCTTCTCCCCCCGGATATCCCGCATCTGTCTGCCCCGGATTCTCGTCAGGTCGCTGCCTTCAAACAATACCGAGGAGTCCTTGTCAACTTCGGCGGTATCCGGAACAAGCCGGAGCATGGACATACAGGTCACGGATTTCCCGCTTCCCGATTCCCCGACCAGACCGACGATCTCTCCCTTGTTCACATGGAAGGATACTCCGCGCACAGCCTGCACATCCCCGCGGCTCGTGTGAAAGGTTGTCCTCAGATTCTTCACCTGCAAAATGGTATCTTCGCTCATATCTATCTCCACATGCCCGTCCTCTGCGGCACCAATGCCATCACTTCTTCAGCTTCGGATCCAGCGCGTCGCGCAGGCCGTCTCCGACAAAGTTAAAGCCGAACATGATCAACACAATAACAAGTGCCGGGATAAAGAGCTGATATGGACTAGTGCGGAGGTTCTCTGTCGCGTCATTGCACATGGTGCCGAGGCTTGCGAGCGGTGGCTGCAGGCCAATGCCAAGGAATCCCAGAAATGCCTCCATAAAAATCGCAGAGGGAATCAGCATGGTAACTGTGACAAGAATGGAACCCATTGCATTGGGGATCAAGTGCTGAAACAGAATCGTCCTTGTGGAAGATCCGATCGTCCTGGCAGCGACCACAAATTCCTGATTCTTGAGAGACAAAACCTGCCCGCGCACCACTCTGGCCATATCCACCCAGTAGACACTGCCAAGCGCGACAATGATGCTCTGAAGGCCGGACCCCATGATGACCATGATCAGAATGACATACAGCGTCAGAGGGATTGTGCTGATAACATCCACGATACGCATCATGATCTGGTCCGTCATGCCGCCGACATAGCCGGAGATTCCTCCATAAACAATGCCGACAATCATATTGACGAATGCGGCGACAAAGGCGACCATGAGGGAGACGCGCGTTCCATACATCAGGCGTGTCAGAATGTCTCTTCCCAGCGCGTCTGTGCCCAGCAGGTAGGAGCGATTCCAGATTGTGCGATGGTGATAGACGGTCAGCTTATCCGGATTACAGACCTTATACGGTGTCTTCCCGTAATAAAGTCCCACTTCTGTCCCGCCGCAGTCAAAGATCGTCATCGATCTGGCGTCATCGTCCCGCACTCTGGAAAGCTGTTCTCCCAGTCTGCCGTCCTGATCCACCCGAAGGAGCTTCAGATTCTGCGTGATCGTCAGATAACCGTTTCCATCCGGCGCATCATAGACGGTCATGCGCGGTGGAATATTCACTACCGTTAAATTTTGCTCAGCGTAATCGTATTTTGTAAATAACGGGCCGAAGAAAGCAAAGGCCATCAGAACTGCGATCAGGACAAGACCGGCGAGAGCTGTCGGCTTATGCCGGAAACGAAACCACACGTCACCTGCGAACGTTCTGCTTCTGCTCCAGATTTTCTCGCGGTCCTCGTTCGAAGACGACAGCATTTCCCATTTTTGTTCCATTTTATTTCCCCTTGCCACGCACCCTGCACCTGTGCTTATATTCCCGCGCTGTGATTGCCTGTACTCATCTTATCCGCAGAGGAAATACCTGCAGGAGACCTCTTCCGCGTCCGTATGTCGTGATATCAACCAGAACATCAGTCATATTTGATTCTCGGATCGATCATACAGTAGAACAAATCCACGATCAGCACCATGACCATCAGAAATGCCGCATAGAAAATCGTGACGCCCATGATCGTGGTGTAATCCCGCTGGCTTACACTGTTCACAAAGTAAACGCCCAGCCCGGGGATCGCAAAGATTTTCTCAATCACAAAACTGCCAGTCATCAGATTGGCGATGGTCGGTCCGAGCACTGTGATCACCGGAATCAGCGCGTTTCGAAGTGCATGTCTGGTGATGACATGGAATTCCGACAGGCCCTTTGCCCGCGCCGTACGGATGTAATCCTGCCCCATGACTTCAAGCAAGCTCGAGCGCATCAGACGTGCGATATAACTGACAGAATAACCGCCAAGCGCAATCACAGGGAGAACGTACCCCTTCCAGGAATCAATGCCGTAAGTCGGCAGCCAATTCAGACGGAAGGCGAAGAAATAAATAAGCAGGGAAGCGATGACAAAGGAAGGAATCGTGACGCCAATGGTTGCGAGCGCCATGAGCAGCATATCCTGCCACTTTCCATTCCTGACTGCTGCCACGATTCCCATTGGAATGGCGGCCAACAGAACAAACAGAATGGTGATAAAGCCAAGCCTCGCGGATACAGGAAATCCCTGCCCGATAAATCCGTTGACCGTCTTTCCCGGGTATTTATAGGACGGCCCGAAATCACCATGCAGAACGTTTACCAGGTAATCCTTGAACTGCACCGGGAGCGGATCATTCAGATGATATTTCTCGTTCATCGCTTCCTCGATCTGCGGAGAAAGCTTCTTGTCGTTCGTAAACGGTCCTCCTGGAACGGCATGCATCATCAGAAAAGTGAGCAAAATGATGAAAAATATAGCGACAAGCATCATCACCAGACGTTTGATAAAATAGCGGAACATACGATTTCCCCATTGGCAGACATAATTTCAGTTCTGATACAGTTCCTAAATAAAAAAGGCAGACAGCATCCCTGCCATCCGCCTCCTTGCGGGAATTGTCGCTATTATAGCCGCAAAAAGATCCTTTGTAAACAAAAATCCCGTTATTACACTGAAGTGTGTAATGACGGGAACAAAAAGTGGAGATAGGGGGATTCGAACCCCTGACCTCTGCGTTGCGAACGCAGCGCTCTCCCAGCTGAGCTATATCCCCATTTGAGGAAGTCGGTCAAATAACCGACTTCTTCATTGTATCTTTTTTTTTAAAAATTGCAAGAATTATTTTCAGCGCTTTTGGCCATTACGTTGTTCGGGTGACCTTGTTTGACAGGATCGTTATATGACGCTGAATGGCAGGACAGCTCAGCGTCTGCGGAAGAGACTGTGGTTCTGCCCGTCGCCCGGTTCATCTTCCTCGTCAAAGGCATCCTCATCCGCGGCTGCGCCGCCCCGGCTATTGCTATTCATAAACCCGGGGACATCAATCTTGATCAGATTTTTGCTCGGACGGGGCGCCTGCGGTGCCTGGCCGAATGCTCCCTGCGGTCTCGCCTGGGTCCGCGGCTGCGAATAGGCGCCGTTCTGATAAAGCGTCTGCGCGTTTGTCTGCGGAATGGTATCTGTCAGGCTGGAGGTATCAAATACCGGTGCCTGCGCCTGCATCTCCTGCTGTGCAGCTGCCTGCTGAGGAACCGGCTGCGCGGCTGTCTGCTGCGGAGCCATGTTCTGCTGCACCGGATTCCCTGCGCTCATAAAAGCCGGCCTCACCATTCCTGTTGTCTGAGGCGATGCTGTGTGTGCAGGCTGTGCTGCCTTCGGCCGTTCCACCGCCCTGGGACCTGCAGGCTGCTGCTGACCGATTCCTGTCGCGATGACCGTAATGCTGCAAGTATCTTTCTTGGAATCGTCATACATCACGCCGAAGATAATATTGACATCCGCCCCTGCAAGCTGCTGTACATACCCGGCAGACTCATAGGCGTCATCCAGAGACACATCTCCCGTGATATTGATAATGACATCTGTAGCGCCATCGATGGAAGTTTCGAGAAGTGGACTGTCCACAGCCATCTTGACCGCATCCTGCGCTTTCTTCTCGCCCTTGCCGAATCCCATGCCGATATGCGCAATACCCTTGTCCCGCATCGTTGTCTGAACATCCGCAAAGTCAAGGTTGATGATCGCCGGCTTGTTGATCAGATCTGTGATCCCGGCGACCGCCTGCTGAAGAACCTCATCCGCCTTGCGGAGCGCATCCGGCATGGACGTCTTGCGGTCCATGATCTCATACAACTTGTCATTGGGAATAACAATCAGTGTGTCCACATTCGGACGAAGCTTTTCGATGCCGGCCAGTGCCTTCTTCATCCGGGACGTTCCTTCAAACCGGAACGGCTTTGTAACCACTGCGACAGTCAGAATTCCCTGGTCCTTGGCGACCTTGGCAACAACCGGAGCGGCACCCGTTCCGGTTCCGCCTCCCTCGCCACAGGTGACGAAGACCATATCAGCGCCCTTGACCGCCTCCGCGATCTCCTCCTGGCTCTCCTCCGCGGCCTTCTCGCCGACCTCCGGAATGGCCCCTGCCCCAAGGCCGTGCGTCGTCTTCTCGCCAATCTGAATCACCTTCGGTGCCTTGCACAGATCCAGAGCCTGTTTATCCGTATTCACGCCAATGAACTTGACGCCCGTAATATCTTCCTCAACCATCCGGTTGACCGCGTTTCCACCGCCGCCGCCAACACCGATGACTACGATCTTTGCAGCCGCTTCCGTATTATCTTCCTTCACTTCAATCACGGTAATGGCTCCTCCTTAGCTAAAATTCGTCCTTTTCATCTTACAATTGAACCTGCAATTATTCAACTGAATTTTACATGACTTGTCACCTGTCAGTCCATACTCAGGTCCTCCTTATGGCGTGCCCTGCGCCTGCGGTGCTGGATTCTCCTGAGTGCCCTGTGTCTGCTGCCCGGGTTCTTCCCGGGTATCCTGCGCCTGCTGCCCGGGGTCTGCTTCTGCGCTGGCATCGGCACTCACATTTGTTTGCGGCCCCGCCGATGTCTGATTCGCGGCTGTGCTTTCTCTGACTCCCGCCTCCTGGAAGGAAATGCTTGTCGTATCCGGCGTAAAATCCGACATGTCGATGCTTCCACTCTTCCCTGCCAAATCCGGCAGTATCTGGGAAAGGTTTGCCACTTTTTCCTCTGTGTAAACATCCTGTCCGAAATTGATGCGGACTTTACCATAGAACAGGGTCATGTTGCTCGAGGCGTCAAAATAAATCTTTTCAATCGTAAGGCTGTATTTGCTGAGCAGCTGCGTGATATCCAGAATCCGGTCAAACACGCCCGCATCCGCTACAGGCAGCTTCTGGCCCAGAATGATATGGCTGAATTTCAGCCCTGTCACCTCCGGCACGCCGTCCACCTTCTGCGTCGATGCCTCCACGACAGTCCCGTCCCTGGTGAAATACATATAATCACCGAGATAATCGACATATCCTGCCAGTACTTTTTCTACCACCCTGATTTCAATTGCATGCGGAGATGTGATTTTGACCGTCATCTTCTCCACAAATGGCACCCCCTCCACCGTGCGGTCGTGATACTTCCAGGCCAGATACAGAGAATTCCTCCCAAGCCCCAGCGGGCCCTGACATACAATATCGGTGATTTCTTCCTGGGAATGAAGTGTATTCCCGGTCACCTTCACCTCCGTCACGGTATGTGTCACATACAGGAGAAGTGCCGTGACAGCAAGCGCCGCCAATATTCCCGCTGTGATACCGAGCACAATAATAGTTCTGTGGTGTTTCTGCAGAAAGCGTTTCCTGGCCCTGCGCCTCAGCTCGCGTCTTCTGTCCCTGCTTCTTCTTTTCTCCTCCTGTCTCTCCCTCTCTTCCTCGAGACGAAGTTGCTGTGCGCGCAGTCTCCGGTTTTCCTCCACCGCGCGCTGCCAGTCCCTGGGATCCTCGCTGCCATATGGAGTTTCTGCGCCCTTCTCCTGACTTTCATCGTCGTCAAAATATCTGCTGTCATCCAGATATTCCGACTCCTGCCGGTTGTCAGACTGCCGTCCTCGAAATTGAAACATGATGCGGCCTACTCTCCCGCCTGCCTGGATACATTCAGCACGATCCCCATCTCCGCCAGAGTGAACAATATGGAGGTTCCGCCATAACTGATAAATGGCAGTGTGACGCCGGTATTCGGAATCGTGTTTGTCGCAACAGCGATATTTAAGAACACCTGAATCGCGATATGGCAGAATACTCCCACCGACAGATAGGAACCGGCGACGTCCCTGGCAGTGAAAGCGATCCGCAGAAGTCTCCAGCACAGCAGCACGAACATAAGAATCACGCAGACAGCGCCGAAAATACCGAGTTCTTCGCAGATAACAGAGAATATCATGTCGTTCTGCACCTCAGGAATATATCCCAGCTTCTGCATTCCTCTGCCAAGTCCCTTGCCGAACAGACCGCCTGAACCGATGGCATAAAGCGCCTGAATTGTCTGGAAGGCCTTTGAACTCGCCTCCCCCTCCGGATCCAGCCAGGCGATGACACGGCGGAAACGGAAATTGCCGCTCTCTCCAGCGGCATAGTGCACAATGAACCACACCACAGCCGCTGCAAACGCCGTTCCTGCCAGCGCCAGCAGAATAAACTTTCCATAATCCGGTCTGGCCACAAAAAACATGCCAAACGCAACGGCAAAAACGATGATGGCCGAACTCAGGTTTTCGGTAATGAAATAGATCTCCGCGCTGGCCAGAAGCGGAAAGGCCAGAAGCCTGATTGCCGCTCCTTTCCGGTACAGTCCGGTACCCTCCCGGACAATCAGCGTCGTCATAAACAAAATAATGGCAATTTTGGAGAATTCGGCAGGCTGAAAGGAGAACCCACCCAGTCGGATCCATCGTCTTGCGCCGTTTACCGGATCAAAAAAGAGACAGGCCGCGACCAGGATCAGGGAAACCCGGTATGCCAGCACGGAGAGCTTGCCGATATAGTGATGATAATCGACCGCGGCAACGAGAAACATCAGCACAGTGCCTGCAACCATCCAGATCAGCTGCTTCTTGAGATAAAACGCCGGATCATAGTTGCAGGAAGCTTTCATGGAGGCCTCATAATAGCTCGCAGAATACAGCATGATCAGACCGATTGCCATCAGAAAGAAAATAATGACAACCAGGGAATAGTCCATCTGTATCCAGGATGCCCTGCTCCGCTTCCGGCTGGATGCCTTCCGTCTCGCCGGAAGCGGATGCGCACCCGCGCGGGAGGAGCTATGCCTGGCATCCTCCCAGCGGTAATCCTCCCGGTTAAGTTGTCTGCTTCGACTCCCAGTTTTCAAGTTTCAGTTCCTCAAACTGCGCGGCAAAACGGCTTCCCTCTCCCGTTCTGCTCCATGTTCTGCCTGGAAATGCGATCACCACCAGAGAGCTGCCAGCCCGGCTGCACACAGAATCATCGTGATGACTGTGAATGTGGTGGTCACTCTGGTTTCCGACCAGCCTCCCAGTTCAAAATGGTGGTGAATCGGCGCCATCCTGAAAAAGCGCTTTCCATGTGTCTTTTTGAAATACAGCACCTGGATGATGACGGATATCACCTCCAGCATGTAAATAAATCCAACAATAGGAATGAAAAGCGGCAACTGCATCATATATGCCATCCCGACCACAAAGCCGCCGAGTGCGAGAGAGCCGGTATCGCCCATAAAGATCTGGGCCGGGTGACAATTATATAGCAGAAATCCGAGCAGCGCGCCGATCATGGCAGCGCCCGCGCCCGCCGTACCGGAACCGGTGAGCAGGGCTGCCACTGTGAAGAAAAGTGCCACCGCCGTGGTCACACTCGAGGACAGACCATCCACACCGTCCGTAAAATTCGTCCCGTTCACCGTTGCAACTGCGACGAACAGAAAAAGCAGGACATTGCCCACCCTGCCGAGGTCAAGTATCATGCCGGATGCAAACGGCACCTTCATGGAGAGCGGGATCTGATGAATGTGCGTGACATACCATGCGTAAATCAGGGCAATGACCACCTGAAACGCCATTTTCTGCTTCACTGACAGTCCATCGGAACGCTTCTTTGCCGACTTGATGAAGTCATCGGCAAATCCGACAATGCCGAACCCCACAGTCAGAATCAGCACCGGGATGACCTCCGGGTGCGTCGGCGCCATGACGAGACTGCCGGCAAGCAATCCAGCCAGAATCATCAGTCCGCCCATGTTGGGTGTTCCGGTCTTCCCGAGATGAGATTTCGGCCCGTCATCCCGTTCCGTCTGCTGTGCTTTCCTCGCCCTCAGAAAGCGTATCATATACGGCCCGATGAGCCACACCACCGCAAACGCGATGAACATCGGAAGCACGACGCTTCCAAATTTTGCCATTCCAGTCATGTCTGCTCTCCCTCTTCCATTTGTTCCCTATATATTCTTCATACAGCGGTCTGCCTTTGATGCATCCCGCCGTCTCAGTTTGCATCTCCGCCCGCAGTGCCAGCATTGTTGTCCTCCGCCGCGCCGCCCGCAGTTCCGCTGTTCTGCGACGTCTGATCTGTCGTATCCGCTCCGGTCAGATTCAACGTTCCGACGCCGATTCCGCTGTCTTCCGTGACATTCACCTGGGAGTCATTATTCTGTGTGCCCGAAGCAGTGCCAGCAGAGTCCTCCGCAGAAGCATCTCCATTCGTTCCTGTGCTTGCCCCGGTCCCTGTACCTGTGAACCCTTCGGGTCCGGTGTCCAGTTCCTGTCCCGTCTGGGCATCGACATAGTGCCCTGTCGTCGGATTGATGTAATACCCTGTCACCTCATCCTTCGGGAAATTTCTCCAGTCTGTCTGCGCTGTACCCGTTCCGGAAGTTCCCTCTCCGGATGCTGCGGAGGATCCGTTCTCCGTGTTCTGGCCATCCGCCGTCTGCGCCTGACCATCATCGCCCTGGCTGTCCGTCCCATCCTGCCCCGACGCGGTATCACTGCTTCCCAGCGCCGCCATTTCCGAGGCGCTCATGGCCAGCGTCCCGGAGGACTGCAGCTCCTGCAGCTCCTGTTTTTCCTCGTCGGAAAGTTCCTCCGTCATTGGAATATTCATATAAGGAAGAATTTCCGTGAGACAGTCCCGAACAATTCCAGTTGCGAATTTTGCATCCGCCTGGTAATCCGAATTCGGCCGGTCCACGACGACATAGATCAGAACCTTTGGATCATCGACGGGCGCAAAACCCATGAAGGAGACAACATACTGTCCCATATTTCTCGGTATGGTCTCGGCCGTGCCGGTCTTGCCGCCGATCATATATCCCGCCGGACGGGCTGTGTGGCCTGTGCCGTTTGCACCGGCAACCACCTGCTCGCAGTAGGATCTGATCCAGGCGCTGGTTTCCTCCGAAACCGTCTTCTTGATCACATGCGGTTCGATTGTCCTGATCGTTGCGCCGGACGCACTGGTGATCTTGCTCACGACATGCGGCTGATAGTAATCGCCGCCGTTGATGAGAGAGCAGAACCCCGCGGCCATCTGAATCATCGTCACGTCAAAATTCTGTCCGAACGAATTGGTGGCGAGATCCGTGATTCCCATCTTGTCCGCCGTGTAGATCATGCTGTCCGTGCGGGCCTCGTTCGCCAGATCGATGTTGGTCTTGAGTCCGAATCCAAAAATGTTCTGGAATTTGCAGAAGGTTTCCTTGCCAATCGCAAGCGCCTCCTGCATCAGGGCAACGTTGCACGACCGCTCGATGGCCTCCCCCACAGAGAGAATGCCGTCGCCGTTGGTATTGTGGCACTTGATCGGCGCAGTCCCCTCCGCCACGGTGAGACTCCCCTCACACAGATAAGTCTGCGTGGGAGAGAAGGAACCGCTCTCGAGTCCGGCCGCTGTCGTGAACGGTTTGGCCGTGGATCCGGGCTCATAATAATCTGAAATGCAGTAATTCTTCCAGAGCGCATTCAGATATTTTGTCTTCTCCTCGTCCGTGAGGGCATCCACATCCTCCTGCGTCAGATATTCATTCTCCATCGGCTGATCGTTGTGATCAAAATCCAGCTTCGTCATGCCGACGAGCGGCGCCGTATCATATGGTTTATTCAGATTGAACCCCGGATAGCTTGCCATGGAGAGCACACCGCCGGTGTTCGGATCCATGACGATGACTCCGACATTGCGCGCGCCGTTGCCGCTGCGCACCTCATCCTTGTGCTCGTCGTTGAATTTCTGCAGATACTTCTCACAGATCGCCTGAATATTGGCATCCAGCGTCAGCTGCAGATTGTCCCCGTCTGTCGCGGGAATGGTCGTCTTCTCCACATCAGAGCCGCCGCTGATATATCCGTACTCGCGGCCCGGCGTGCCGTTCAGAATATCATTGTAGTACTCCTCCAGTCCGTAGGAGCCTTCATTATTCGAGCTGGCGAAGCCGATCACATCCGACGCCAGGGAATCGTTCGGATAGCTCCGGATGTATGCCTGTTCAAAATAGATGCCCTGCACGTTGCTGTCCGCATTTTTGGCATCCATATATGCATTGTACGTGGCGAGGTCAATATTTTTCTTCAAAATATAATACTGGGAAGAAGGGTTGTCTTTGACCAGTTCCCGCACCTTGGCCGAATCGATGTCCAGCGTGGATTGAATGGCCTTCAGCGACGGCTCCAGATACTCTTTCTTCTCCAGCATCTGCTTTGCATCCAGAATGACATTATAAACCAGCGTGCTGGTCGCCAACGTGGTGCCCTTCGCGTCCGTGATCGTGCCGCGGCGGAACGGAAGCGTCGTGCTGTCATAGCTCTGCTGCATGAGCACCTGCCGCTTGTATTCATCCCCGTTGTCCCGGTTGATGCGTATGATATTTCCGACCAGCATTGCGAAAAGAGCAAGCAGACAGAGAAACAGGAACATCAGTTTGCCGCGCATGCGGCGGTTGAAGGAATGGAACCGGTGAGGAGGAACCGGCGTCCGCTCTTCTCTTCCGTCTCTGCCTTGTCCGCCCGCCCCTGTTCTGCTGTGATCATGATTCCGACTGTTCAAAAATATTTTCTCCTGCGATATACGAAACCGGACCGGTATCTGCCGGTCCGGTCCATAGTACCATTATTGCC
This sequence comes from uncultured Lachnospiraceae bacterium, assembly GCA_902781655.1. GTDB lineage: Bacteria > Bacillota > Clostridia > Lachnospirales > Lachnospiraceae > CAG-791. Next base: position 122,073 of record CACZJZ010000006.1, on the reverse strand, counting down.
AGCGCGGAGCAATCCTGCAGTTTCCTCAGCAACCTGCTCCTTCAGTTTCCCACCTCGGCAACCTGATGAACATAATCATCAGCCTGGCTGCTGTAGGTTTTGATCTGGTCCTCATCCGCATATTTCATGCCAAGCTCATTGATGGCGATCGACCGAATCTCATCCATGTTGATGCTGGCATCGATCTCCTCCAGACGCTGATCGTTGAGCGTCTTCTGCTTTTCTATCTGGGTCTCCAGCGTACTGATCTTCCGGGAAGATACCGTCACACTGCTCAACAGTCTGACATAACCGATTATCGCAGCAGTCAGCACCGTCATCATCAGCATCGTGATCGCCACAGAGAACCTGACTCTGGCCTGGGCATGCCTCAGCTCCCTGCGGCGCTGCAGCGCTTCCTCATGTCTCAGCTCCTCCCGGGCCCTGCGTTCCCGTTCCCGGCGGCGCGCCTCTCTGCGGGCAAGTCTCTCTCTTTCCTCTTCCTCTTCCCCGAACAAATCCGGAGCAGCATTGCCATAGACATAGCTGCTGGCCACGAACCGGCCCTCAGTATCTCTCCAGCCGGAACCTTCCCTATAGTATTCTGATGTTCGAATGGTACGGCTGCTCATGATACCTCACCTCTGCCCTGCGTCGGCCAGCCTGTCGGAACAGGTTCTTTCGTCTTCTCAAAGATCCGCAGCTTCGCGCTGGATGCCCTGCGGTTATGCTCGACTTCCGCCGCGCTCGGCGCAATTGCCTTTCTTGTGATCACGGTTCCCTTCGATTTTCTGCCGCACACACAGACCGGAAACTCCGGCGGGCAGATACACGGATTCTCATTCTTTCGGAATGCCGTCTTGACAATCCGGTCCTCCAGAGACTGAAACGTGATGATCGCGATGCGTCCCTCCGGTGCCAGAAGATCAATCATCGTATCCAGAGAGTCGCTCAGCACTTCCAGCTCCCTGTTGCAGGCAATCCGCACCGCCTGGAATGTACGCTTGCACGGATTTCCGCCCTTCTCCTGCATCTTCATCGGGATCGACCGGCGTACAATCTCAACCAGTTCAGAGGTGCGCGAGAGCGGCTTTCTTTCCCTCTGTCTGACGATGTTCCTTGCGATGGCGGAAGCATATCGCTCCTCTCCGTACTCCCGGAGAATCCGCGTGAGTTCCTCCTCAGGCCATTCATTTAAAATCTTTGCCGCATCCAGCGGATTGCTCTGGTCCATCCGCATATCGAGCGGCGCGTCCTGCTGGTAGGAGAACCCCCGCTCCGGATTGTCCAGCTGATAGGAGGAGACGCCCAGATCCAGCAGAATTCCATTCACCTTGCGGATTCCCCGCTCCTGCAGAATTGAGCCAATGTCCTCATAATTATCATGAACCAGCTCCACACGGTCCCTGTACACCGAGAGGTGCTTCGACGCCGCCCGGATTGCATCCATATCCTGGTCAATCCCAATCAGACGACCACCTTCTGTCAGCCTCTCCGCAATCCGGAAAGAATGACCTCCGCCGCCCAGTGTGCCATCCACATAGATCCCGTCCGGCCTGATATTCATATTATCGATCACTTCATTGATCAGAACCGATTCATGCTTGAATTCCATGGATACCACCCGCGCCGCCGTTTATTTTGCCATGTGCTCATCCACATTCCTGTCGTCGTAAACCTTCTCCCGAATCGCAGCCATCTGCTCCGGCCCGTTAAACCGGTTCCAGTTCTCCGCGCTCCAGATCTCAAGCTTCCGGCCGATTCCGACAATCATCACATCGTCCCTGATCCCCGCCGCATCCCGCAGATACGACGGAATCAGAAAGCGTCCCTGCCGATCCATCTCTACTGCCGATGCCGTCCCGATAAAGTAACGCCGGAAATCACGCTCATCCTTGCTCCGTTCATCGATATTCTCGTACTGCGAGACAAACTTCTCCCACTCCGCATTCGTGTAAGCATACAGGCAGTCGTCGTAAGCCTTCGCAACCACGAATTCCCTGCCCAGCTCCTCTCTGAACTTTGAAGGTATGATCAGCCTCCCCTTGTCATCGAGGGAGTGACTGAACTGTCCAATGAACATCGGCTCTGCTCCGGTACACCATCAAACCATTTCGTGGCATTTTATACCATTTCGTTCCACTTTCCACCACTTGACATAATAATAGCCCCCGGCGAGGATATTTTCAATAAAAATTGTCCCTGACGAGTTTAGCTTGTGTGGGACAAAAAAATTGTCCCGCACAAGCTAAACTCGTCAGGGACAAAAAAACCGCAGGTCCCAAGGACCTGCGGGGTATATCTCTTCCCCTGCCGTGCAAAGCCACGCCATTTAAGTTAGTCGTGCAAACCAGTCTCAAGCTGGAAGGTTTACCGTCTGCGGTTCGTCTTCCTTCAGTGATCTCCTCCCTGCTTCTCCTTTACATATTCCGGCACTTCACGAAAATCAATGACAGCTATTTCACCCCGTCTGGCACGCCCGGCATTGGTGATCTGCAGTCCGATACTGACTGCCGCAACTGCGATGCCCAGAACACAGTTCACCGGGATGGTCGTTCCGGTGAAGTAAAGCTGATCCGTGCGTACCAATTCGATCCACGCGCGTCCAATCCCATATCCAGCAAAATACACCAGCGCGATCTGGCCGTGATACCGCCTCTTTTTTACAAGAGACAACATCAGGAGCAATACGCCGATATTCCAGAGACTTTCATATAGAAACGTGGGGTGAACCTGTATAAAATTCGTCGTGCTGCTCATATGGGCCGAGATGGTGGCATCGATATCTCTCTCCCGTACCATCTCCACCGGAAGCCGCATGGCAAACAGACTGTCAGTCCAGCGCCCAAACACCTCCCGATTGAAAAAATTAGCCCATCTTCCGATGATCTGTCCCAGGATGAGGCCGAATCCCGCCGTGTCCATCATCTGCAGAAGATTCTGTCTCCGGATTCTGGTGTAAATGAGAAGCGTTACAACACCACCGATAATGCCACCCGCAATCGCAAGACCACCCTGCCGCAGATTGAAGATCGAGAGCGGATGCTCTCCGTATCCCCCCTGATCCCAGAAAAATATGACATAGAACGTTCTCGCGCCGATCACGGAAAACACGATGAGCCAGATTGCCACATCCCAGTACAGATCAGGATTCTGGCCTGTCTTTCTGGCGATCCTGCCGGCCAGCAGAATCCCGCACAACATGGCGATGGCAATCACCACGCCGTACATGGCAATCGTAAAATTTCCGATGGTAAAGGATTTTGGAACATTGTGGAGATAAATCCCAAGATGTGGGAACGCAATGTCCATTTTGCCCATGATATCCGGCATAAAACAGTCTCCCTGTGGTTTGATGTGGTGACAAGTCCCACCGTCGGGTCATTCTGCTGCAATTGGCACCGGTCAGAGGACCCATATTGCAAAGTACCGGCCTGAGGATCCGTATACAAAGCTGCAAAATCAGTTATATGTTATACATTGAAGCGGAACAGACAGACATCGCCGTCCTGTACCACGTAGTCCTTCCCCTCCACGCGCACGAGGCCCTTCTCTCTGGCCGCCGCAAGAGATCCTTCGCGGAGAAGGTCCTCATAATTGATGACTTCCGCCCGGATAAAGCCACGCTCCATGTCAGTGTGGACCTTTCCCGCTGCCTGGGGTGCCTTCGTTCCGATCCGGATCGTCCACGCACGACACTCGTCTTCTCCCGCCGTCAGGAAGCTCATCAGGCCCAGCGTCGAGTAGCTTGCCCTGATCAGCTTATCCAGGCCGGATTCCCTGATGCCGAGCGTCTCAAGATACTCCTGCTTCTCATCGTCGTCAAGCTCGGAGATCTCCTCTTCGATTTTGGCGCAGATCACGAAGCACTGACTCCCGTTCTTCTGGCAGTACTCCCTCACACGCTTCACATAATCATTGGAGGCGCCGTCGTCCGCCACATCATCCTCCGACACATTGGCCGCGTAGATCACCGGCTTGGAAGTGAGAAGCGCATATCCTGCCATCCATTTCGGCTCATCCTCATCATCCGGCGTCAGTTCCACGGAGGAGGCTGGCCTGCCGTCCTCCAGCGCCGCTTTGATTCTCTTCAGAAGGTCATATTCCTTCCCGGCAGTCTTGTCCATCCGCGCCGTCTTTGCGACCTTGGAGATCCGGCGGTCCACCACCTCCAGATCGGCAAAAATCAGCTCAAGATTGATGGTGTCGATGTCGCGGATCGGATCCACTGACCCGTCCACATGGACCACATTATCATCATCAAAGCATCTGACCACATGGACAATCGCATCGCACTCACGGATATTGGCCAGGAACTGATTGCCGAGGCCCTCTCCCTTAGAGGCTCCCTTGACAAGGCCCGCGATATCCACAAACTCGATAACCGCCGGGGTGACCTTTTTGGTATGATACATTGCCCCAAGCTTTTTGATCCGGTCGTCCGGCACCGCGACAACTCCGACATTCGGCTCTATCGTGCAGAACGGATAATTGGCCGCCTCCGCCCCCGCCTTTGTAATCGAATTAAACAACGTGCTCTTGCCGACGTTTGGCAGACCGACGATTCCCAGCTTCATGCTCTCTTATCTCCTTAAAAATATTACTTGTAACAGGTCTGAAATAGCATATCTATGCTGTTTTCAGGCTCATACTGATGTTGATGCCTTTGTCGTTTTCGTCCGTTCTCCGCATCAGGGACACAGACAGCGCAAATACATTTTATACCACGAACCGCATAATTTCTCAACGCAATGGCGGAAGGCCCGCGTTTTGTGGCAGTGGTGGCAGACCTCCACAAGAAGCCTGGCGGAGAAAGAAACCGCCGTCATTTCCCTCTGGCAGGAATCTCCCCCGCTAATTCAAACCCCTTCTTTGCCGCAAAGACGGCAATGATCTCGTTGATCACGGCTGCCGCAGCGATTGTCCCTTTTATAATTTCAGCGAGATCCGGGCGCGAGCCCTCCAGCACGCCACACACAATACCGGTGAAAACCAGCGACACGCCGGAGTGTGGAAGCAGAGTCAGGCCGAGATATTTGCGAACAGTTTCCGGCATCTTCATCAGGGCTGCACCGGTCCTCGCCCCGAGATATTTTCCCGCCGCCCGCGCTCCGATATAAATAAAGGTATAGAGTCCGGCCCCGAGAATCAGGTGATAGTCGAGAGGCGCCCCGAGATCGACAATGGCTGATAACAGGCTGACCGCCAGAATCGGACGGAAATCCTCCGTGACCATCAGGAGCTGCTCCTCCGGTATCATATTGGAGAAGACCGCTGAGAAGGAAACGCCCATCAGCATATAATTGAGAGAAATTCCGGAGAACACAAAGACATTGAGGCACAGACCGATGCCGGCAGTCACCGTGATGCCTATGACAAGCGTAAGGAGAACCTCCGCTCTGTCCGGCCGTCTCCTCAGTATTCTTCCGGCGATATATCCCGGGAAGGCTCCGACGGCAATGGGAAGGAATATCATAACCGGAATCATATAAAGCGGGACTGCGCCTCCCGATACGCGGCTGGCAATATAAGAATTGACGCTGAAAAATACAACAATTCCCACCACATCATCCAATACCGCCATCGGAAGCAGCGTGTCCGTCACCGGTCCTCTGGTGTGAAACTCCTGCACAATAGATAGTGCCGGTGCAGGAGCTGTGGCAAGTGCGATGCCGCCGAAGGCCAGCGAAAGATATAGCGGAACGCTCTGCACAGCAAAGACTGCCGCAAACACAGCACTGACCAAAGCAAACGTTCCCAGGGACTGTGTCAGAGTGGTCACCATGAGCGCCCTCCCATAGGATCGTATTTTTTTCCATAGCAGCTCCGTGCCAAGCATCAGACCAAACGCACACTGCATCCATGTTATCGTAATCCGATACCATTTTGCATCCAGCATGGTCTGGGGCAGGAGTCCGAGCGCGTGAGGTCCGAGCACCATTCCCGCGATGAGCCAACCGAGAATTGCCGGCATTTTCAACTTTGTGATCAGCCTCCCGGAGAGCCATGCAAGAAACAGAGCAAGAATCCATCTGACCAGCATCAGAATCGCCATTACCTTGTCTCCCTTTCCAGAATCCCATAGAAAAACACATCAATCATCTTTCTGCAGTAGTATTCTCTTTTCTTCATGGTTTCAGCATCCTCCGGCTGATTAAAACTTTCGTTGTTCCACATTTCTTCCAGCATTCGGAACAATTCCACGGCCTCCTCATTCGACATAGTTCTGCGGAGTCTTCCCGCCTCAAGAACTCTAGCAATCACTTCCCGGTTCAGCGTGTCAAGATCTGTACGAAGTGCAAAGAGCTTCTTCTTCATCTCCATATCCGGGACGTCCATGCATCGACAGAAAAGCATCGCAGAAACCGGATGCTCCTGAAAGTACTGCACTCTCGCATCAAAATAACTCCGAAGAAGGCGTTCGCCGCCCATCTCCCCGATCTCAGGTCTCGTTCGGGTTGCTTCTCCGGATTGCGGTTGTGCCCGTGGAATCTTCTGTATCTCCCCAAGTCCGAGTCTCATCCGTACTGCCTCTGTCAGCTCTGAGATACAACGCCGTACACATTCCAGATACAGAGCTTCCTTCGAGGGATAGTAATGATACAGATTTCCCTTGGAGATTCCTCCGCCCTGACAAATCACATTCATGGAAGCTGCTTCAAACCCATGGGCTGCAAATTCCCGCATTGCGCTTTCCAGAATCTTTGTCTGCGCGGCAGCGCTTTTTTCGATCTGTTTCATATCGTAACCTCGTCAAAAAAAAAATAAAAAAGACCACATGGTCTATGTTATACAAAATAGACCATGTGGTCAATATTTATTATCCTGCTATGCCGCACGACGATGCGCACTGACCAGAACCATTTTCACCCAAGCGCAACATCGAGCGCCATCATCAACGTAAACCCTGTGGCAAACATCAACACCCCGATATTGGAATGCTCCCCTTCTGACATTTCCGGGATCAGCTCCTCCACAACCACGTACAGCATGGCGCCGGCGGCAAAGCTGAGCAGATATGGCATGGCAGGAATGAACAGTCTGGAAAAGGCAATCATCAGCAGCGCGCCCGCAGGCTCCACAGCGCCGGAAAGCACCCCCTGTGCAAAAGCCTTTTTCCTCGTCTCCCCCTGCGCATGGAGTGGCATGGAGATCACCGCGCCCTCCGGAAAATTCTGAATGGCAATGCCAAGAGCCAGGGCCATTGCCGCGCCAGCGGTGATGCCGCTTGTCCCGTTCAGAAATCCGGCAAACACAATGCCGACTGCCATGCCCTCCGGGATGTTATGGATGGTCACGGCAAGAACCATCATGGTGGTTCTCTGCAGGCGGCTGGCCGGCCCCTCCGCCTCCTCTGAAAAAGCGTGGAGATGCGGCGTGATGTGATCAATCAGAAGCAGGAACAGTGTGCCGGCCCAGAAGCCAATCACCGCAGGTAGAAACGACAGCTTTCCCATCCCGGTGCTCTGTTCCATTGCGGGAATGAGCAGACTCCAGACAGACGCCGCCACCATCACACCGGCTGCAAAACCGGTCAGCGCGCGCTCCGTCAGCGTATTCATATCCTTCTTCATGAAAAACACGCAGGCAGCGCCGAGCGACGTGCCAATAAACGGAATCAGAATTCCCCTCAAGGCTTCCAGCATTTATTTTGTCTCTCCAATGATGTGAAACTAAACAGATGTGAAACAGAACAGATTACAGTTTCTCACCTTCGATACACAGGTTTCCGATTTTTCAATTCCAGAAACAGCGCACGGTAATTCTCATACCGGACCTTTGGTATCTTCCCTTCCTGCACTGCCTGTCGGACCGCGCACCCCGGCTCTTCCATGTGATTGCAGCCGTCGAAACGGCATTTTCCCAGACAGGGTGCGAACTCCGGATAATAATCCTTCAGTTCCTCCGCCTGATCGGCCATCACATCAAGAGACGTGAACCCGGGAGTGTCCATCACAAAGGTGCCCGTCCCGTCCGCCTCCGCCACACGAAACAGCTCCACATGACGGGTTGTATTCTTTCCCCTCTGAATTTTGCGGCTCAGTTCGCCAGTCTCCGCTCCCGCCTCCGGACACAGCAGATTAACCAGAGTCGATTTGCCGACGCCGGACGGCCCCGCGAGAACGGTTGTTTTTCCCCGCAGCACCTGTCGGATCGCGTCAAGCCCGCTCTTCTCCTCCGTGCTGAGAAAAAGGATCTGGCAGCCGCAGTGCCCGTATATTCCGCAGAGTTCCTCCTTCTCCGCCTCCGCGGCAAGATCAGCCTTGCTGAAGCACAGAATGGCGGGAAGCCTTCTCTTCTGCATGGATATCAGGAACCTGTCCAGCATCTGATAGCTGGGAATCGGATGGGTGATCGCAAAGACCAGAAGGGACTGGTCTATGTTGGCGACGCTCGGTCTGACAAGTTCGTTTTTTCTCGGGAGGATGCGCGTGATCGTCCCCTCCTTTAACTCCGGGTTCTCCGCGACCACGTCAAATTCCACATCGTCCCCGACCAGTGGTTTCACGCCGAGGGAACGGAAAACGCCCTTCGCTCTGCAGCGGTAAATACACTTTCCTGTATGTACTTCGTAAAATCCGGAAAGACTCTTGATGATTTTGCCCGAGGGCATCGCTTCCTCCCCAGCCGCCGCTGCACACGAGGTCTGCCGTCTGATGTATCACGACTATTGCTGTGCCGAAAACGTCAGCTGTCTCGTGAACATCACCAGATTCGAGGAAGCCGGCGTCGTCACCGTGTTTCCATTTTCATCCGTTGTCGTGGACTCCGCCACAGTGTCATAGTACGCCATCGTCAGCGTCCCTGTCGCCGTGGTAATCTGCGTCAGACCGACTGGCTGCGGGAATTCGGAGACCGTCTGGTTATAAAGCTGCGTCCCATTCGCATCTGTGATCGTGCACTGCACGGCTGTGCCGGCCGCATAGTTCGGATCCTCAGCCTGCGTGGGCGCGTCGATTTCACCAGAATAATAATAAGTACCGACTCCGGTGCTGACCTCCAGATCGACCGCCGTGCCGCTGTCTACATACTCACCGGCATCTATGCTCTGAGAGCAGACCTTTCCGGTCAGGTTGGCGTCGCTATTGGTCACTTCAGTGACTTTTCCCAGCTTCAGACCGGCCTCCTCAATCAGCTTCTGCGCCTCATCCTGCGTAATGCCAGTCAGGGTAGGAACCTGTACCTGGCCGGACTTGTCCGGCCCGCTGCTCACTGTGATCGTCACGGAAGATCCGCTTGCCGCGGAAGTTCCGGCCTCCGGCGATTGGGAAATCACCTTCCCGCTGTCTACGGAATCGCTCGGCTGCTCCTGCACATTGACGACAAAATTTTTCTTCTCGAGCTGTACTCTTGCCTCCTGCTTGGAGATGCCAACCACATTTGGCACCTCGATGCCCTCGCTGCTCGCTGCCACCGTCAGGCTCACCGTCGTCCCTGGGGTCACCGTCTTGCCGGCATCGATGCTCTGCTCGAGAACTGTTCCCGCTTCCTTGTCTGATTTCTCATAGGTGACCTGCGGATCAAGGCCGAGCGCCGTGAGACTGGATTTGGCAGACTCCTCGTCCTTACCCACGACATTTGGCATAGAAACTGCAGTCGCGTTTTCTATAGCCGACTCACTGACGCCACCCCACAGTCCCAATGCACGCCCAGCAAGAAAGATCACAATAATCCCGATGATAACTGCGGCCAGAACCGCTACCAGTGTCGTCAGATGCTCCGTTCTCCGTCCACCAGACACATCCTCCGCATAGTCGTCCTCGTAGTCGTCCTCCTCATAGCGCCTGCGCTCATCCCGCTCGAGTCGCAGCCTCCCGTCGTCCTGGCGGCCGCGCTCCCTTCCCCGGGCATTTTCCCGCCCGCGGGGTGGCGCGTATCGACCTGACGCGGTCTCCGGCGCGTCTGCCGCTCCTCCGAAATGTTTCCCGTCACGGTCCTCCGGAAGCTGATCCGCTCCGGGATTCGCCGTGCCCTGATACTGCCGGCGCATCGAGCCGCGGTCCCCCGGCGTCACCATTCTGGTGGCACCGTCTGTGTCCGGATCAATCCGTCTGACAAAATCTCCGTCCGGATCGACAAGAGACCGCTTCAGGTCGTCGATCAGCTCTCCCATATTCTGATAGCGCCTGTCCGGGCTTTTCTCACAGCACTTGAGGACGATCTGCTCCACACTGTGTGGAATCTCCGGAACAAACTCGCACGGCGACGGCATCGGCTGCTGAATCTGCTTGATGGCAATCGCGACTGTTGTCTCGCCGTTGAACGGCACTCTGCCCGTCAGCATCTCAAACAATGTGATACCCAGAGAATAAATATCGCTCTTTTCGTCGCTGTATCCGCCCCGCGCCTGTTCCGGGCTGGTGTAGTGCACCGAACCCATTACATTCGAGGTAATCGTATTGCTTGTCGCTGCCTTGGCAATTCCAAAATCCGTGACCTTCACCTTGCCGTCCTTCGAGATCATGATATTCTGCGGCTTGATGTCACGATGTATAATATGCGCGTTGTGCGCAGCCTGCAGTCCCATGGATACCTGAATGGCGATGCTGATCGCCTCGCGGACAGACAGACGCGCCTTTTTCTCGATATACTTCTTAAGTGTGATGCCATCGACCAGTTCCATGATGATATAGAACAGGCCCTTCTCTTCTCCCACGTCATAGACATTGACAATATTGGGATGCATCAGCCCGGCGGAAACCTGTGCTTCCATGCGGAATTTTGAGACAAAATTCGCGTTCTCATAAAATTCCTGCTTCAGAACCTTAATGGCCACATATCGATTCAGTTTGTGATCCTTGCCCTTATAGACATCAGACATTCCGCCGGTGCCGATTTTTTCAAGCACCTCATAGCGGTCTGCAATCAGCATTCCAATTTTAACCATCTATATACCCCGTGCCGCGTTGTTCGCGGCACCCGCGGAAGAAACGCCCGAATCGTATCGGGACATTGGTGTCAGTGGCACCATGGTCAGTTTGCATGTGGCGTATCGACGCCACGTTCAAGCCTCATACTCCACAGAAAGGATCCATGACAATCACGGTGATATTGTCCCGTCCGCCGTTTCGATTTGCCTCGCTCACAAGCGCGCGAACAGCTTCGTCCTCTGCCGGTTCCGCAGCCAGAATCTCGGCAATCCGGGCATCCTCCACCATATTGGTAAGTCCGTCCGTGCACATCAGAATTTTCTGTCCCACCTGAAGCTCCACCGTGAAATAGTCGATCTCCACGCGGTCCTCTGCGCCGATTGCTCTGGTGATGATATTTTTGTTCGGATGTGTCCGCGCAGTGCTGCTGTCAAGGCCGCCTGCGAGCACCATTTCTTCCACCAGGGAATGATCCACCGTGATCTGGCGGATCTGCCCTCTGCCCTTCGCGTCCTTTTCAAACAGATACAGCCGGCTGTCCCCGACATTGGCGACCTGTAGATAGCTGCCGGTCACTGTCGCGGCGACACAGGTGGTCCCCATGCCATAATAATCGTCATTTCCTGCGGCAATGGTTCTAAGCTCGCGGTTCACGGCATGCAGAACCCGGTCGAGGATCTTCCTCGGGTTCTGTTCAAAGGATTCCCTGACTTCAGAAACGACATGCTCAGTGACATAGCGGGAGGCGTAATCCCCGGCCTTGTGACCGCCCATGCCATCTGCGACAAGATACAGATTCGGAAGATTCCCCACTGGATCATCCGACACAAAGAAACTATCCTGATTCATTTTTCGACGCTGGCCAATGTTGGTTACTGCAGCCGAACGGATCATTCTTCATCCACCCCGGAATCAGGCATGATCAGATTGTTTTCCCGAAGGGTTCCCTGTCCAGATGTCTGCGCCTCAGCTGGCCGCAGGCACCATCGATGTCTCTGCCCAATTCTCTCCTAATAGTAACAGATATCCCGCTTTTTTCAAGTTTTGCCTTGAACCGCTGTGCTGCCTCAGCGCTGGGCTGCACAAAGCTTCTCTCTGCTACCGGATTCACCGGGATCAGATTGACGTGGGCCCGGATCGGTCTGGCAAGGGCTGCAAGCCCGGCCGCATCGGTGTCCGTATCATTGACATCCCGGATTAAGCTGTACTCGAATGTCACCTGCCGTCCGGTCCTGTCAAAATAATACGCGGCCGCCTTCATGAGTTCCTCTATAGAATATTGCTCCGCGATTGGCATAATCTTCCGCCTTTTCTCATCTGTTGTGGCATGAAGAGAGAGGGCCAGAGTGATTTGAAGTCCTTCCTCTGCAAGCCGCCGGATACCCGGCACAATGCCGCAGGTTGAGACGGTAATGTTGCGCTGACTGAGGTTCTGCCCCTCCGGAGAAGACAGGAGGCGGATAAACCGCACCACATTGTCGTAATTATCCATCGGCTCGCCGGTACCCATGATGACGAGATGAGAAACCCTTTCTCCGGTCGCCCGCATGATGGCATAGACCTGCTCCAGCATTTCCGAGGCAAGCAGATTTCTCTCCCAGCCATTCAGCGTCGAGGCACAGAACCGGCAGCCCATGCGGCAGCCGACCTGGGATGAGACACAGACACTGTTGCCGAACCGATAGCGCATGAACACGCTCTCCACCAGGTTGTCATCGGGCAGCGCGAAGAGAAACTTCTGTGTCCCATCCATCCGGGAGATCTGGCGATCCACGGTTCTCAGCGTCACATACTCTCCCATATCCTCCATCTGCTGTCGGAACGCGCGGGGAAGATTCGACATCTGTTCCGGACTTTCAGCGAGCTGAACATGCATCCATCGATACATCTGATCCGCGCGGTAACGCGGAACACCCAACGGCTGCAGAGCCTCCCTCAGTTCCGCCAAAGTCATGGATTTCATATCCTTGTTTTCGTTCATTTCAGCCGGTTCCATATCTGGCGTCTCCTTTACGTCTCCGAAATCATGCAAAACGATACCGATTCCTCCACCTGAATCATCTCTTAATATTAGGAACGATGCATTTGCACATCGACATCAGCCGATTGCAGGAAATGATTTAGCACAGCTACCCTTTCGCACTCTGGAAGGATGCCAGAAAAAAGCCGTCCGTTCCATGCAAATCCGGGTACAGCTGCAGATAATTCCGATCCGGTCCGTACAGAGAACGGCACAAGAATGGCGGAAGGAGCGGCTCCATCGTCCTCGGCACAAGTCCCAGCTCCTGCATAATATAGTCCGCCGTCTCATCATTTTCCGTCCGGTCGATCGTGCAGGTACTGTAAATGAGCGTCCCGCCGGGCTTCAGATACCTGACGGCTTCCCGCAGAATGGATTTCTGAAGCGCGGCGAGAGAGGGAAGATCCTCCGGCTTCACGCGGTAGCGAATTTCTGGCTTTCGCCCACAGACGCCGAGTCCGGAGCAGGGAAGATCACACAACAAAATATCGGCACTTCCTTCCTCTCTCTGCGGGACCCGTTCCCGGGCGTCGCGCACAGAGGCTGTGATGAATGATTCAAGGTGCATGCGCCGGACGTTCTCCTGAATCCGGCTGATTTTGGCAGGATACAGGTCAAAGGCGCGGACCTGACCGCCCCTGCCTGCCGCCGCGAGGAGAGAGGCACAGTGCAGCGTTTTTCCTCCTGGCGCCGCGCAGATATCAAGAATCGTCTCGCCGCCGCGGATTCCGGCCGCAATTCCAACCACCATGGAGGAGGCGTCCTGCACGGTGCACCATCCCTCCGAAAATCCCGGAATATCCGAGGGATTGACACCCTCCGGCAGATCAAATGCGAATGGCAGAATCCGGGACGGTTTGACAGTCAGACCGGCCTGCTTCCACCGGGAGAAGAGGACTTCCTGATCGATTCTGGCGTCCACACGCACAGTGACAGGTCTTTCCTGATCCAGCGCCCCCGCGATGCATCTAGCTCTGTCTTTGCCGTACTGGCTGCTCCACATCGAAAAGATCCATCGGGGAAGCGCGTATCGGATCTCCGGATCGCGGGAAGATGTGGTAAAGGAAAGCAGATCTTCTCTCTGTCTGGCAGCGGAGCGGAGCACACCGTTGACGAACCCGGTCAGCCCATCCCGATGCATCTGGCGCGTGAGGCGGACTGCCTCATCACAGGCCGCGGAGACGCGGACCCGATCCATGTACAGAATCTGATAAACACCCATCCTCAGAATATTCCGCACTACCGGATCCATTCTGGACACAGGTTTGCTGCACAGCCGCTGCAGGACCGCATCGAGACGAATCCTCCCGCCAATGACGCCCAGCGAAAGGCGGCGCAAAAAAGACCGCTGTGCATGATCGAGCGATGCATAGCGGTCCTGCTCTCTGCGCACAAGCAGGCTCCCATAGGAGCCGCTTTGCTCTGCTTCCATCAGGATATCCAGGACCAGACGGCGCACCGCCGGGTTCGAATGATCTCTTCTATCCATAGGAATTTCAGTCGTCATCTCTTCTCCGCCCCACCCCGGCGATCAGCAGCACACGGAGAAACTGCAGAATTGAGGAGGCCGCTGCCGCCACGTAAGTCATAGCTGCTGCCGACAGAACCTTCCTGCTGTACGGAAGCTCCTTTTCATCCAGAATCTGATACTGCTTCAGCATTTTCATCGCGCGGTGGGAAGCATCAAACTCAACCGGCAGTGTGACAAGCTGAAACAGAACGCCGAAGAAGAACAGGACGACACCGATTTCCACCAAAATTGTTCCGATCGATGTCCCGCCATCCGCATACCGGACCCCCGCCCCGAGGAACAGACCGAAAATGACCATCGGAAGTCCCAGATTGGAACCGATATTTGCGGCAGGCACCAGCGCGGTGCGGATGCTGAGCGGAATATAGCCGCTGTGATGCTGCATCACATGGCCGCACTCATGTGCGGCGACACCGATGGCAGCCACGGAGCGGGAACCATACGTCGTGTCCGACAGATTGACAACTTTCTTTGCCGGATCGTAATGATCCGTCAAAGACCCTCTGACGTGGCCGATGCTCACGTCGGTGATCCCATTTGTCTGCAGGAGCCGGTACGCCACTTCGGCACCGGTCAGCCCTGCCGAACTCATCACACCGGCATACCGCTTGTATACACTCTGCACATGTGCACTTGCCGCCATGCAGATCACCGCGCCGATCAGGACAAGGATATATGTGGAATAATAGATCATCTGTTCTCTCTTTCTCTGGTGAGCTGCTCACCCGGCCGGATCCTCTCGCCCAGCAGGAAATCATGCACCGCCATGCGGCGATGTCCCTCGAGCTGCACCTCGCTCAGCCGGAGAATCCCGTCCCCGGTCAGAACATAGATATAATTTTTGTCACTGCCGAGAATGGTGCCGGGCGCTGCGTTCTGCTTCTCATTCTGCAGTACCGTCTCCGGCAGCGCCGGAATCACATCCGCATCCCACAGCTTCAGCGTCTTTCCGCGGAGGAAGGTATAGGCCCCCGGCCAGGAATTGAGTCCCCGGATCAGCCGCTCAAGCTTTGCCGCGGATTCCTCCCAGACAAGGTTTCCCATCTCCCTCTTCAGCATCCCGGCATAACAGGATTCCTCATTCCTCTGCGCGATGTGAACCGCAGAGCCGTCGACAATCGAAGGCAGCGTTTTGATCAGAAGTTCCCCGCCCAGTGCGGAGAGCCTTTGATACAGACTCTCTCCCGTCTCCTTCGGCGCGAGAATGACCTTTTCCTGCGCCAGAATATCGCCCGTGTCCAGTCCGGCATCCATCTGCATAATCGTCACGCCAGACTCTCTTTCTCCATTGATCACCGCCCACTGGATCGGTGCCGCGCCGCGGTATTTCGGGAGAAGGGAGGCGTGCACATTGATGCAGCCATATCTGGGCAGATCCAGAATCTCCTGGGAAAGAATCTGGCCGAAGGCTGCGACGACAATCATTTCCGCATGCTCTTCCCGCAGTCGCTGCACTGCCTCCGGCCGCTTCACCCGTTCCGGCTGAAACACCGGGATGCCCCATTTCTCTGCACACTGTTTCACCGGCGTCTTCAGCACCTCCCGGCCGCGGCCCCTCGCACGGTCCGGCTGTGTCACGACAAGACTCACCTGCTGTCCGTCCCGGAGCAGTGCCTCCAGCACCGGCACGGCAAAATCCGGCGTTCCCATAAAAACAATCTTCATTCTGCTTCTCCGCGCCGCGCTTATTCTTTCTCCGCCGCGTCGTCCTCATTCTCGCCGGATTCCTCCGGGCTGACCAGTTCTCCCTCCACCTTCTCCGTGAAAAGATGTCCGTCCAGATGCTCGATCTCGTGGCAGAAGCAGCGCGCCAGCAGCTCCGTCCCCTCAAGGGTGCGCTCCTTCATATTGCGGTCAAGCGCGGTCACTTTGACATAATTCGGCCGCGTCACCTCGCCATATTCTCCAGGCAGCGACAGACAGCCCTCCAGTCCCGTCTGCTCGCCGCTGGTTTCCACGATAACCGGATTGATGAGCACCAGCGGCTCATTCTGTTCCTGTGACACATCGATGACGACGATGCGTTTCAGGACGCCGACCTGCGGCGCCGCGAGGCCGACGCCTCCCGCATCATACATCGTGTCAAACATATCGTCTATCAGTTCATTGAGGCGGGGCGTGAGCTCCGTCACCTCCTTACAATGCTTCTCCAGTACCGGATCGCCAAATCGGCGGATCGTTCTAAGTGCCATTTTATGCCTCCATACCGCATCCCCTGCAGCGCCCGCGGAAAAAGCGGACAGCCTTTCCCGTATCGCGACTTAAGCGCTGCTCATTGCGGACGTCCTTGATGCAGTCCAGGGCTCCTCCCGGAGTCCTGTGAACCTGTCCTGCTGCTATTCCGGTCCCTCAATACGGATTGACCGGGTCAAAATCAAACTGGACCAGGGTGCCGCGGAATCGCGGTTCCGAGCGGATCAGTTCCTCCCACCGCTCCTCCATCCGGTCCTTATACCGGATAAGTTTATCATACTTCTCATTTTTTACATAGACTGCGTACCGGTAATAGTCGCGTATCCGGCTGATCTGCGCGGCTGCCGGTCCGATGATGATCGAGCCGTCCGGTGCATCTTTCTCCATCCCACCACACAGCCGTCGGAATTCTCCCGCCAGAAGCAGTGCTGTGTCCTCGTCCCGGTCCTGAACCTGCACCGCCATCATGTGCCACACCGGCGGGTAACACATCAGCCTCCTGTACTGGATTTCTTCCTCATAAAAGCCGCGGTAATCCTGCGCCGCGGCGTATCGGATGGCATAATGATCCGGCTCGTAGGTCTGGATCACGACTTCTCCCGGCCGTTCGCCACGCCCCGCGCGTCCGGCCGCCTGTGTCAGAAGTTGAAAGGTCCTCTCCGCCGCGCGGTAATCGCTGCTGCCGAGCGACAGATCAGCGAGCAGAATTCCAACCAGCGTCACCTTCGGAAAATCGTGCCCTTTCACAATCATCTGCGTTCCGATCAGAATATCGGCTTCCTCATTGGCAAAATCCGACAGAATCTTCTCATATGACCCTTTTCCCGCTGTAGTGTCTGCATCCATTCGAAGCACTCTGGCCGCCGGATACATTTTTTTCACAAGCTGTTCCACCTGCTCTGTGCCGGCCCGGAAACCGGCGATATAGGGTGAGCCGCAGACGGGGCATTTCTTAACCTCCGGCTGCGTATACCCGCAGTAATGGCATACCAGTTTTCCGCCGGCGTGCTGTGTCAGCGCGACGTCGCAGTGTGGACATTTCATCACATAGCCGCAGGCGCGGCATGAGACAAAGCCCATCACGCCGCGACGGTTGAGAAATAGCATGCTCTGCTCTCCTGCATTCAGGCGCTGTTCAAGAAGTGACTGCAGTTGTTCAGAGAAGATGCTCCGGTTCCCCGCCTTCATTTCCGCCCGCATGTCGCAAATATGCACAGAGGGCAGTGTCCCTCCGGTCAGCCGGCGGGACAGCACATAACGGCGATAATCTCCACGCTCCGCGTGATAATAGGACTCCATCGACGGCGTCGCCGAGCCGAGCACGACAACCGCGCGATGCATCCGGGCGATCTCGATAGCTACCTCTCGCGCATGGTATTTTGGCATGGCCTCGTTCTTATAGCTTGGCTCATGCTCCTCGTCGATCACGATGACACCGGGATGGCGAAACGGTGTAAAAAGAGCGGACCGGGGTCCGATGATGACATCGATCTCTCCGCGTCTCGCCCGCTCGAACTGATCCGCCCGCTCCCCCGCGGACAGCGTTGAATTGACGACGGAGACGCGGTTGCCGAAATGACGGTAGAAGCGGATGAGTGTCTGATAGGTCAGGGAAATCTCCGGAATCAGCATCACCGCCTGCCTTCCTCGCGCCACAATCCCTTCGATGATTTTGATGTAAACCTCTGTCTTGCCGCTGCCTGTGATGCCGTGAATCAGGCTGACCCGCGGCACAAACGCGCTCCGCCCCGTATCCGGTGTGGATGCAGCATTTTCTCCACTGCCTTCAGATACTCCCTCTCCGACTTCGGGACCGGTCCGGAAAGAGTCATCTGCATCCCGCAGCACATGATCCACGATTGCCTGCTGCTCCGGACTTAATATGAGCGAATCCGTCCTGCCGTCCCCTGCGCCGGCAACCGGGTTGCGGAGACTTTCTGTCGCACGGACTCGGAGCAGCCCTGCCTGTTCCATCGCCCGGACAGTGGCTGCCGTCACATGAAGTTTCTCTGTGATCAGAGAATACGGCTGCTCCGGCGTCTCCACCAGGCTGCGGAGAAGACGGAGCCTGGCCACCTGATGCTTTCTCTCAAACAGGAACAGACTGTCCCTGACCTGCTCCTCCCCTGCGGTCAGAATCACAGTCCTCTGTTCCAGCGGCCGGGCGGCCTTCATCGCCGGAAGAACCGTCCGAAGCGCCAGAATGGCGGTAGATCCATACCGTTCCTTCATCCACAGCGCAAGGTGCACGGCGTCCGTCTCTTCCCTGTCCCCGCCTCCCTCTGCCAGACCGATGATTTCCTTCACGCGGCTGTCCGGCAGGCTGCAGGTTTGGGAGATTGCCAGCACATAGCCCTTCCGCACCGTGCTGCCCCTTCCAAACGGGACCTCCACCCGCATGCCCGGATGGATTGTCCCGCGCAGTCCATCCGGGATGCGATACGTAAAAGGATGGTCCACTGACCGGTGGGATATGTCAATGATCACCGCGGCATAGACTTTTGCCGCCTCTTCTTCAGCCACTGATTTGATGCTCCTGTTCTGCAGTCAGATGTGTGCGTCTTCCCCCGTCACGCCTTTCCCTCTTCCCGGAGAATGTCACGGATGATCACGCGCTCATCCATCGGATATTTCACGCCGCGTATTTCCTGATAGTCCTCATGTCCCTTGCCTGCAAGGACAATGATGTCCCCGCTCTCTCCGTGATCCATCGCATAGCGGATTGCCTCTCTGCGATCCGGAATCGTGACATATCTGCCTTCCGTCTTCTTCATTCCTGTGACAATATCCGCGATGATGTCCATCGGCTCCTCAAAGCGGGGATTGTCAGAGGTTATGATGGTGAAATCGGCGAGCCTTCCGCTGACCTCCCCCATCTCAAACCGGCGAAGCCTGCTCCGGTTTCCCCCGCAGCCAAACAGACAGATCAGCCGGTGCGGGTGATATTCCCGCAGAGTCGTCAGAAGGCTCTCGAGCGCCACAGCGTTATGCGCATAATCGATCAACAGCGTGTAGTCCCCGCTCCCCTTCGCCATCTCGATTCTGCCCTTCACATGGGCCGTGCGCAGCGCGTTTTCGATTTCCTCCTCTGATACGTCAAAATGCCGGCACACCGCGATGGCACAGAGCGCGTTATAGACACTGAACCTGCCCGGTGTCGGTACCTCCGCATGAAGCCTGATTGCTCCTTCTGTATCGAAGGAAATTCCCAGCTCTCCCGGCTTGTGAATCAGTTCAAGATGGTCGGCAAACAGGTCATCCTCCGGTGCGAGTCCAAATGTCTCCATCTGACAGGTGTGTCCTGCAAGGACCTGCGCCGTATGAGGGTCATCTCCGTTCACAATACCGACGCGGCACTGCTGGAACAGCATTCCCTTGCACCGCATATATTCCTCGAAGTCAGCATGCTCGTTCGGTCCGATGTGATCCGGCGAGATATTGGTGAATACTCCGATATCGAAGACAACCCCCTGGGTACGGTGCAGCTTCAGCGCCTGCGATGACACCTCCATGACCACAATTTCGATCCCCGCATCCACCATCTCACGGAATGTTTTCTGCAGGACAATGGATTCCGGCGTCGTGTTGGCCGAGGGAATATGCCTCTCCCCGATAATGGTCTCGATCGTTCCGACAAGTCCGACCTTCCTGCCTGCCGCCTCAAGGATGGATTTGATCAGATATGTTGTGGTCGTCTTTCCCTTCGTGCCCGTGACACCGATCGTGCGAAGCTTCTCCGCCGGATATCCATACCACGCCGCCGAGAGATACGCCATCGCATAGCGCACATCCGGAACACGGATGAGAATGGCCTGAGCCGCCCTGCTTTTCTCCGCACCGGACAGGTCCACATCGTGGCTCACCACCAGTGCTGCCGCCCCGGCATTCACCGTCTGTGCGGCAAAATCATGTCCATCGCGGATTGCGCCTGGAATACAGAAGAAAAGGCAGCCCTCCGACACCGTTCTGGAATCATTGGTAATTCCGGCGATCCCGGTATCCAGCGCCTCGTCAAGTGCCTCTCCCTGCAGCACTGTTCCATTCCGCTCCAGCGTATATTCTGAAAGACGTTCCAATAACGTTCTGATTTTCATCGGTTGATACTGCCCTTTCCCGCCGCCATTCGCCGGCTGAATCCTCCACTTGTGCATGAAGAAGTCCTCAAACTGCGAGGACCTCATATGGATTCATTGTACCACAGGGAGGAACCCTGTCTGCCATCGAATCAGCAGCCGTGTCAGATCTGTGCCCTTCCCTGTGTCTGTTGCAGGCCTTTCTGCTGGTACGGTTCTGCCGTTTCATTTCCCTGATGTTTTAGAAATGGTTAAGAAACTTTATAAAATTCTCACCGGAAAGACACATTCGCGACACATTTCCCCGGTATTCTAATAATCAGATAGTCAATTGACTATCTCCCCCCTCATAAGAAACCACAGAAGGCCGCCCAGCATAAGGGCGGCCTTCTGTGGTTTCTTATGAATCATCCTTCCGATTCGGAAAGGTATTTCTGCTCGAAAAGGAAGATCTTAACTGCATACCTTATCTTTTGTGAAAGAAACCGTGCCTCTCTCTGGCCTCCACTTCCTCCTGCGTCACTTCCGTCAGCCGATACCCAAGCGGATCGACCGCCGTGTGAAGCTCATGAAGAATCATCGGTCTCGGCATGGCATCTTTCAGCACAAAAACCGCACTGCCCTTCGATGCAGATGCCTTCACATTCTTCGCCTCCGGAAACTGCTTCCGGATTGCGTCACTGATGTGCGCCTCGCACATGCCGCACATCATTCCTTCGATCTGTGCTGTATATTTTGTCATGATTACACCCCGGTACCGTTCTGCGGTGCCTGCCATTGAAGTGGAAGTGTCCGGACAGATTGCCTCCGAAAAAGGAGGCATCTGTCATGCATCGTTACCGCTTCCGCATCACGAACGGACTCTTCTCTTTTCCGTTTTGCCGGAATCACAGCCGCCATGATCATGATATGGACAGCTGCTGCAGTTCATCCCACAGGACCCGATTCCCTTCTTCCGGTCTTTCACAACTTTACGGACTGCCAGAAGAATCAGAACCGCCAGAATTGTTCCTACGATAATATTCGCTGCCATGATTTATATCCTCATACACGTGCCGCATCCTTTGCGGCACAAATATCATTTTGAAAGCGGCGCATCGCCGCTGCTTTCAGACTTCCCCTCCTTGTCTGACCTTTTCTCCGGTTTTCGGAAAAATCCAATCACAATCCGAATGCCAAGAAGAAAGAGAACAGCCAGGATAAGGAGAATCATTTTGTCTGTGTTGTTGACTGGAACATTAAATTTCATTCTCTGTCTCATGCCCTCAAAGCATCTCTGCGTTCAGCCTCTACATATTTCTTGTTCGGATCCTTGCGGAAGAGAAGGTAGAGCAGCCCGATGAAGAGAATGGCTGCTGCCACAGTGGCCGGGCCGAATTTCACCTGTCCGATGCCGACGCCGACTAACTGATAGACCATGAGGGCAACGCAGTAGGCTGCCACATTCTGAAACAGGATAGCATACCAGAAGTACTTCCGGTTTCCCATTTCCTTGGCCATTGTGGAGATGGCGGCAAGGCAGGGACTGTCGAAGCAGTTAAAGAACAGGAACGAAACCGCCGCGATGCTGGTAGGGAAGAAAGCGGCGAACGCTGCATGCATCGAAGTATCATATTCCTCAATTTCCGTGCCGAGAGAGGAAAGCAGGCTCATCGTCGATACAATGCCCTCCTTGGCTACGAAACCGGAAAGGGAAGAGGCAACCGCCTGCCATGTGCCAAATCCAAGCGGAGCGAAAATCGGAGCCAGCACGCCGCCAATGACTGCCAGAAGAGAATCTCCTGCATCTACAAGGCCGAACGTGCCATGCACGACCCCGAAGCTGCCGAGGAACCACATCACCGCACAGCAGAGAAACAGGATGGTTCCCGCCTTCTTGATAAATGCCCAGACACGCTCCCAGACATGAAGAAGAACGCCCTTGATGCTCGGAATGTGATAGGCAGGAAGCTCCATCACGAATGGAACCGGCTCCCCGGCAAAAAATCTCGTCTTCTTCAGGATAATGCAGTAGATAATAACCAGACCAATTCCAGCAAAATACATCATCGGTGCCATCCACCATGCACCGCCCATCAGGAAACCTGCGATCAGGGCAATGACCGGAAGCTTGGCGCCGCAGGGAATCATAGTCGTGGTGATCATGGTCATACGTCGGTCTTTCTCGCTCTCAATGGTCCGGGTCGACATGATGCCGGGCACACCGCAGCCGGAGGAGATCAGGAACGGAATGAAGCTCTTGCCGGAGAGGCCGAATCTTCTGAAAATCCGATCCATGATGAAGGCGACGCGGGCCATATATCCACAGTCCTCCAGGATGGACAGAAACAGGAATACGATGGCCATCTGCGGAACAAAACCGATGGGCGCCGCAAGGCCTCCGATGATGCCGTCAACCACCAGGGAAATCAGCCAGTCCGATGCCCCTGCCCGTTCCATAAGCGACTGTACGCCAGGCTGAATCCAAGCGCCAAACAGGGTGTCATTTGTCCAGTCGGTCACATAGGTGCCGATGGTTGTGACAGAAATATAATAAACAAGAAACATTACCCCGGCAAAAAACGGCAGGGCAAGCCACCGGTTC
The DNA here is from genome assembly GCA_902781655.1 of uncultured Lachnospiraceae bacterium. Taxonomy (GTDB): domain Bacteria; phylum Bacillota; class Clostridia; order Lachnospirales; family Lachnospiraceae; genus CAG-791. The sequence goes on along the minus strand of CACZJZ010000006.1, from coordinate 98,822 downwards.
GTCACAACGCGGTCGATTTTGTCCGAAGTGGACAGCGTTCCGGCGGCATGCTTCTTTTTGACGCATTCTCCCACCAGCTTTGTGATGTAGACATACCTCTGGTTTGTGATAATGGACTCCGCATCGTCATCCAATTCCTTCTCGCAATCCCGGATATGTGCGTCCAGATGCCGCATCAGGTCTTCATCCAGCTTCAGCTGCTCCAGTGCCTTGCTGTCCCGCTCAAAAATTTTGATCGCATACCAGCGAAGATTGATCGGATCGACCTTGTCCTGAATGGATTCTTCGATATGTGCAATGGCATGCTCGACGCTTCCGGTGAAGACGTGCGGCAGCTCCTGCTTCTTTCCTTCCATGGCTGCCCTGATGCATAGCTTCACCGCTTCATCAATGGATTCCCCTTTCAGTGCGGAGATCTCAACCACTCTGCATCCCAGTGCCCTGCCCAGCTTTTGAGCATCGATCTGATCGCCGTTTTTCCGGACGAGGTCCATCATGTTGACCGCGACGACAACCGGACGGCCGATCTCCACAAGCTGTGTCGTCAGATATAGATTACGCTCAATATTGGTGCCGTCAATAATATTGAGAATGACACTGGTTTGTCATTGACGAGATAGTTCCGGGATACAACCTCCTCCAGCGTGTAGGGACTGAGGGAATAGATACCCGGCAGGTCCTGAATGACGACATCCTTGTCTTCTTTGTATCGGCCCTCTTTCTTTTCCACTGTCACGCCCGGCCAGTTGCCCACATACTGATTGCTTCCTGTCAGTGCATTAAACAGTGTTGTCTTGCCGCAGTTCGGATTCCCTGCAAGTGCTATCTTCATTTCCATGGCTTCTGCCTTTTGCGTCCTTTCTGTCTTATGAAATTTGCGGAAGTGTCTATCCCGCGTTCATGTCGCAGCTCTGAAGCAGTGTCACGTGGATATCTCTGCCTGCCTACTCCATCTCGAGAATATCCGCATCCTCCTTGCGCAGAGATAGCTCATATCCGCGGACTGTCACCTCGACCGGGTCGCCAAGCGGAGCTACCTTGCGCACATAGATCCGGGTTCCCTTCGTAATGCCCATATCCATGATGCGTCGCTTAAGGCTTCCCTCGCCGTGGATTTTCACCACTGTAGCAGTCTCACCGACCGGAATATCTCTGAGTGTTTTCATTGTGTTCCTCCTCGTATCCATATTGACAAATCGGCCTTCCGTGTAAACAGGCCGCTGTGCCCATCACTGTGTCTGTTCCTTCGGACTGATCTGAATGTGGCGGGCCATTTCACTTGTAATCGCCAGCCTTGCCCCTTTCAGATTTACGATGATATTTCCATCCCCGGAGTTACTGACGACCCTGACCACATCCCCTGTCACAAAACCGAGATCTTCAAGATGCTTCCTGATCTCCTCGCTTCCTCCGACCCTGGCGATCAGTACTTCATCCCCGGTTCTGGAAAATGTCAAAGGCATCATAAGCAAATCCCTTCCTTCTCCATTTTTTATATTTATTTATTTGCACTTATGTATGCTGCTTATAATTGTTATTAGCCTTATCTAATTTCAGTGTATAGTTTATGTTCTCTAACTATTGTTGTCAATATTTAATTTTGGTTTATTTTATAATGATTTTATAATTGTGCCGTGCCGGGCGCGGCGGCATGAGATACAGGTTTAAAAGTGGCGCCGCTGGGTGACCTGCAGAGCAGCTTCAGAGAATTGAAACTATTATGTGATCGTGTTAATCTAGAGTAATATTTGTTAGCGGATTCCAATTTTGCCCGCCCGGCGGACAGATCAGCCTTTGGGGATAAGGAAACGATAATATGAATGAACAAAATACAGAAAACGGAAAAAGTAGAACTGTCGGCACAGAGGTCGGCAAGACGATCGAAGATTATCTTGAAGCGATCCTGATGATCCGCGAGCGTCAGGGGTATGTCCGCTCCATTGATGTGGCGGAGCAGCTCGGTGTTACCAAGCCAAGTGTCACCTATGCGACCAAGCGCCTCAAGGAGGGCGGCTATATCACCATGGATCACGCCGGCATGATCCTTTTTACGGACAGCGGATATCAGATCGCCGACAGCACCTATACGCGGCACAAGGTGCTCACCGAATTCTTTATCAGTCTCGGCGTCAGCCCGGAACAGGCAAGAACCGATGCCTGCAAGGTAGAGCATGATCTCAGCCAGGAGACATTTGACGCGCTGTGCCGTCATGCCAAAACCGGCGCGCTGCCACAGAAAGCCTGACTTTCGATCATTCCGGCTTCCTGTCGATACGATCCCCGGCTGATCCCAACCGGAGATCAGATCCAGATCATATCTTTCAAGATCAGCTGTATGGTCCGCCGGCCGCGATATTCATTGCAATTCGGCTGATAGGCAAGATGTCCCCGCACTGTACAGACCGGATTTCTGCGAAGAAGACTTTCGTACGTTCCAGTTCCGTAATATCCGTCCATGCTGTCCCGGACAGATTTCAGATTGCCGAACCAAAGAGCCTGCCAGCGGCCACGAGACTCATCCTCCACCATGAGCTTCAGCGCATTGTGGTTCTTTCCCATCTCGAAGGCGCTCAACACCGTCATATTGCGGCAGGCAAAGAGAGGCCTTCGGTTCCCGTTTCCACACGGCTCGAGGAGATCAAATTCCTCTATCATGCTCTCCGACAGCGCGGACGGCGGAAGAACCATATCAAAATACAGCGGCTCCGTGAGTTCTGTTTCCGTGAGACGGCAGTTTCCATTGAGTCGTTTCCGGAATGCGTCCAGATTCGCTCTTGGAATCGTGAACCCGGCCGCCATTTTATGTCCTCCGAACAACTTTCTCCCCTGGTCCTCCGCGAACAGGTCGCTGACTCTGTTCATCTCCCCATACATATCATAGGATTCTATGGATCTTCCGGAGCCCTTCAGTCTGTCCGGATTCTCCGCATCCGTCATCACGAACGTCGGGCGGTAATACTTCTCCTTCACTTTTCCAGCCACAATTCCGCAGATGGACTCATGGCAGTCCGGGAGATAAAGAACCAGAACCTTGTCGTCCGCCAGGTGTTCTTTTGCAATCAGTTCATCAGATTCCCGTAGTCCCTGCTCAGTCATGGATTTTCTGCTTTCATTCAGTTCCCGCAACTCTTGTGCCTCGCGGCCCGCTTCCTCCGGATCCGTACAGTCAGTAAAGAGTCGGAGCGCCCGTTCCGCGGAATCCAGCCGTCCGGAAGCATTGAGGCACGGCCCGAGAATGAAGCCTGCGTGCATAGCGGTCAGTCTCCTACCCTCCAGTCCCTGCACACGAATGAGTGCCTTCAGTCCCGGATTGGCAGTATGCTCCGCTTCCCGCAGGCCATACCGCACGAGGATACGATTTTCATCCGTCAGCGGCATGACATCGCACACCGTAGCAAACGCCGCGAAGGCGATGAGATCAGAGAACAATTCCTTCCTCGTTTCAAAGACACGCTCCGGATGCTCCGGCTCGCAGAAAACCTGCATCAGCTTGAGGGCCACTACCGCGCCGCAGATATCCGGAAATGGCGTCTCCGGTGTCCCATCCGCCCGAACCAGCTTAGGCTCGACGACCGCATCCGCTTCGGGCAGGATCTGCCTGCGAATGCCATTTTCCTGCAATTCAAAGGGCACCTCGTGATGGTCCGTCACGATCACGATCAGTCCGGCCTCCTTTGCCCTCCGAATCGGTTCCGCGGCAGCAATCCCGTTGTCGCAGGTGATGATCACCTGCACGCCTGCCTTCACCGCCTCTCCGATCATGCGTTCATTAAGGCCATATCCGTCCCTCATCCGGTCCGGCAGTACAAAATCAACCCGCGCTCCCGCACTGCGCAGACCGCGGGTGAGAATATAGGTGGAACAGATACCATCCACATCGTAATCTCCGAAGATGCGAATCCATTTTCCATTTTCTGCTGCGCTGCGAAGCAGTTCTGCAGCCTTCTCGATGTCGGGCAGATCAAAGGGACTGCGGAGGTCCTTTGTTGTTCCCCTCAGATATCGCTCCGTCTCCTCCGCACCGATGATTCCACGATTCCGAATGACTCTTGCGAGTACCGGAGAAATGCCGCATGCCCGACCAATCTCTGTGAAATTTCCACCCCTGCGCATCTCAAACCATTTTGCCATAACACTTTTGCCTCACATGAAAAGGAGATGTCCGCTTCGGACATCTCCCGAACTGTTTGTCTGTTTGAAAATGGCGTGTCAGTACCACGTTCAGGCTTTCCCCTTGCCGTGTTTCCTGCCCTCTGCGTTCTCCTTTGCTCCTCCGGATTTTGCCGCCTTTCTTGCGGAAATCTTGCGAAGCTCATAGTAGAATGCGCCTGCAAGGCAGACAGACGAATAGGTGCCGCTGATGATGCCGACACCGATCGGGAGAGCAAACTCCCGAATCGAGGAGACGCCGAAAACGTAGAGCGTGAACACCATGAAGAAGGTGGTCAGCGAGGTGAACACGCTCCGCGACATCGTCTGAGAAATGCTGACATCAAGAAGCGGGATGATCTCCGCTTTTTTGCCCATGAGCTTCACGTTCTCACGGACGCGGTCGAAAATTACGATGGTCGCGTTGATGGAATATCCGACAATCGTCAGCATGCAGGCGATGAAGGTAGAGCCGACAGAGACACGCATCACCGCATAACAGGTCAGCACGACAAGCACGTCATGGACCAGGGCGAGCACCGAGGAAGCGCCGAACCGCCAGTCGCTGAACCGGAACCAGATATAGATCAGCATCAGAATCATGGCAATAATGACAGCCGAAAGGGCATCCGACTTCATCTCCTTACTGATGGTGGAGCTGATGGTCTCGCTCTGAATATCCGTTTCCTTCACACCGAAGGCTGACTCCAGCTGCTGGTTCAGCTGCTCCCGTTCGCTCACATCCAGGCTGCGGGTCTTGATGATGACCTGATTGCTTCCTGAGACTGTCTGCACCTGCACATTGGCATCGCCGGTGATTTTCTCAAAGACAGGGACGACCTCGTCATCCAGTTCCTTCAGCGTGTAACTCTTGTCGAAGGTTATGCTGGTGGATGTGCCGCCGACAAAATCCAGGCTGTAATTGAGCGCCCGTCTTCCTCTTCCCGCATTGATCCCCATCGCGAGGAAACCGCACAGGATCACACAGGCGGAGATGGTGAAGAAAACCTTTCTGTGCTCGAGAATCCGCAGCTTCTTCGGCTCCTTCCCGACCCCGTAGAACTTCACGTCGGAGAGACCAAGATTGAACAGCGCCCGCATGAGCCACTTCGTCACAAAAAGCGAGGTGAACATGGACAGAAGAATACCGATGGCAAGCGTCTGGGCAAAGCCCTTGACGGTTCCGGAACCGCGCAGACCCAGCACAAGAGCCGCAATCAACGTGGTAACATTCCCGTCGATGATGGCGGACAGCGCCTTGCTGTAGCCGATCCGGATGGCAGAATCCACCGTCTTGCCGGATTTTAATTCCTCCCGGATTCTCGCGAAGATAATGACATTTGCATCGACCGCCATGCCGATGGAAAGAAGAATACCGGCAATACCGGGCAGGGTCAGCGTCACCTCGAAGGCATTGATGATCAGGATTTCCAGGAACACATAGAACAGCAGCGCGATGCTGGCGCACACACCAGGCAGCCAGTATACGGCAATCATCAGGACAAAAATCAGAATCATGCCGACAATGCCCGCCTTGAGGGAGGTGCTGATGGCCTCCTCGCCCAGCTGGGCACCGACCACATTGGAGCGGAGCTCCTCAAGTTCAACGGAGAGACCGCCGATACGGATGGTGGAGGCCAGATTTTTTGCATCTTCAATCGTCCGCTCGCCGGTGATGACGCCCTGTCCGTTGGTGATGGCGCTCTGCACCTTCGGAACAGAAATGAACTCGCCGTCATAATAGATGCCGATCGACTCACCGTTCTTATATGCCCTTGTTGTGGCATCCGCGAACTTCTGCTTGCCCTGATCGGTAAAGGTCAGCTCTACTACAATCTCCTGATTGTTCATGGAGTCGCTCTGGTACCCGGCCTGGGCATCAGCGACATCGGTTCCGCTCAGAACCGCATCACCGCTGTCGATTATTTCGGACAGGCTGCGTGTCAGCTGATATTTGCCGGTACTGGAGTCATACTGATAATTCTGATTTCCGTCGTCATCCGTCTGACGGATGAAATAAAGAGAACCGGGCTTGCCGAGCTCCTCGAGAATGCTGTTGGCGTCTGTCACACCGGGAATCTCAATATTGATCCGGTCATTCCCTTCCTTGTAAACCACAGCCTCGGTGCTGTACTGCTCCACACGCTTCTGAAGCTTGTACACCGTGTCGTCCATGTCCTCCGCAGAAGGAGTTTCATCTCCCACCGCCTGGTAGGTGATGCTTACGCCGCCGGCCAGATCGAGGCCGAGCTTCACATCATGAATGGAACCCTCCTGCGCTCCGAGGAAGATGGCGATCATCACAATCAGGGCGATCACCGCGTTTCTCTTCTGTTTTTTCACTGGTATCTCCTTTGTGTGAACCGGAAAAATTGCTGCAGACACCCTGCTCTGTTCCTGTCTCATGCCATTGTGCAAAGTGCCGCAAACGCTGATTCACAGACTTTGACATTATAGCACCTTTTCAGTACCATTGGTATATGATGTTTTGGCATATCTATGTGACTGATAACCGAATACTGCAACAGCCTGACGTGCGTCAGCAGGCGCTGGATCTCCTCACTGCCTGCCCGATTCTGCGGTTCCGCAGGGACCGCGGCGGCAAATTCATGGAGGAACCACCTGGCATGGCGGACGCCCAGCTTGCCTACTGGGTACCGCTCCGCCTTCTGCTCTCGCAGCCGGGTGCATCTGACCGCTGCCCGTCCATCCGATGGCAGGGTGCCTCCATGCCGCTGCCCCCTGCCATCATTCCGGAGTCCATGCTGACAGAGTCAGGAAAACCGCTGCGCGTGGAGATGCAGCGCTTTGGCCGGCCTGTTCTGCCCGATTTTCCTTCCCTGTTTATCAGCATCTCGCATTCCGGCCATTTCACCGTTCTGTCCGTTTCCGATGTGCTGAACGGCCTCGATGTGCAGGAAATTCATCCGGTACGCCCCTATGTCGCGGAACGATTCTTCACGGCAGCCGACCGGAACATGCTTCTGTCCTCAGCCACCGATACGGCACGCAGCAGTCTGTTCTTCCGGCTGTGGACCATCCGGGAGGCATATACCAAATTCACAGGGCGCGGACTCTCCGAGGGGCTCGACACCTTTGATGTGCGCTGGAAGGAGCACACGATTGTCCCGCATCCATCAAAGGGCCACGACGAGTTCCCCCGGCTTTCCGCCTATTTTACGGAGCTTCCGCCTCCGTCCCCCGGATACTGTATGTCCGCGGCCACCCTTCTGCCAGGGATGAAGCCGGAGCTGTTTTATCTCCCTCCGATGGATGAGACATCTCATCCGTGAACCATTTCGAGAGTCATGCCGCCATGACAAAGGAGCTGCCGCATTACATGCGGCAGCTCCCTGTTTTATTCCTCCTCCCCGTCCGCATGCATTTCTTCCTGCGTCGCGGTGGAACGAATGTGCAGTTCTTCCAATTGGTGTGCCGTGACTTCGGACGGCGCGCCCATCATGACATCCTGTGCGTTCTTGTTCATCGGGAACGGAATAATTTCCCGGATCGAATCCTCTCCGGCGAGCAGCATCACCATGCGGTCGATGCCGGGCGCGATGCCGGCATGCGGCGGTGCGCCATAGCAGAAGGCGTTGTACATGGCCGGGAACTTTTTCTTGACATCCTCCTCGCCGAGCCTGACCAGCTCAAAGGCCTTTACCATGATCTCCGGATCGTGGTTGCGGACCGCGCCGGAGGAAAGTTCCACGCCGTTTACCACCAGATCATACTGGTCCGCTGTGATGCTGAGCGGATCGATTTCTCCGCGCTCCGCCTTCAGCAGCGTGTCAAGTCCGCCGGACGGCATGGAGAACGGATTATGGCAGAACTCCAGCTCGCCGCTCTCCTCGCCGATCTCGTACATCGGAAAATCCACGATCCAGCAGAATGCGTACTGCTCCCTGTCCATGTGGCCTGGAACCGCAGCGCCCATAGTCTTGATCAGAACCCCGGCAGTCTTCTGTGCCTGCGTGAGACGCCCCGCAGCAAGGCCGACAAAATCTCCTGGAACGAGTCCCAGTGCCCTGGTGAGGGCATCCTGCAGCGGCGCGGCAAATTTTGCAATTCCACCCACAAACGAGCCATTCTCATCCACACGGAACCAGTACGGCTTCGCGCCGGCCTGCACTTCGACATCCGCGAGTGTCTTGTCGATGAACTTGCGGGTGCCCTCGAAATGCGAGACAACCACCGCCTTGATACAGACGCCGGTCTCTTCGCTTCCCGTCACTGTTCCGTTCTCATCGGTCAGGTCTCTCCTGGAAGCAAACGGTCCAAAGCCGCAGTCCTTCAGAATGTCCGTCACATCCTGCGACACGAGATCGATGCGCAGATCCGGCTTGTCCGAGCCATACTTTTCCATCGCCTCGCGGTAAGGGATGCGCTGGAACGGCGCGCTGGAAGCCCTGTGCCAGGTTCCGAACTTTGCGAAAACCGGCGGCAGTACATCCTCAAGGACAGCAAATACATCTTCCTGACTGGCAAATGCCATCTCCATGTCAAGCTGATAAAACTCTCCCGGCGAACGATCTCCTCTCGCATCCTCATCGCGGAAGCATGGCGCAATCTGGAAGTACCGGTCAAAGCCGGCCGTCATCAGCAGCTGCTTGAACTGCTGCGGCGCCTGCGGCAATGCGTAGAACTTGCCCGGGTGCTTTCTCGCCGGCACAAGATAGTCCCGCGCTCCCTCCGGACTGGAGGCCGTGAGAATTGGCGTCGTGATTTCGAGGAAACCGTGCTCCGTCATCGCCTTGCGGAGCGCCTCCACGACATGACAGCGCAGCAGAATGTTCTTTTTCACCGCCGGATTGCGCAGATCCAGATAGCGGTATTTGAGACGGACCTGTTCATCCGCTTCGCGGCTGTGATTGATTTCAAACGGAAGCTCATTGTAGCGGCAGCGCCCAAGGACCTTCACAGAGGTGGGAACGACTTCGATGTCTCCGGTTTCCTGATTCGGATTCTTGCTGGAGCGCTCGCGGACAGTCCCTTCGACCTGAATCGTGGATTCCTTGGTGATGCTCCGGAATGTCTTCATCATCTCATCGTTTTCCACGACGATCTGTGTCGTCCCGTAGAAATCGCGGAGCACCACAAAAGCCAGAGAACCGGAGACCACCCGCATATTCTCGAGCCAGCCGGCCAGCGTCACCGCCTTGCCGGCATCCTCGATCCGGAGTTCTCCGCACGTGTGTGTGCGCATCTGCATCATAATATGATATCCTTCCCGCCGCGGTCTTCGTCCGCGGCTGACAGCCGTCTATGCGGCCCAGTTTTTTACGATTCCTGCCCCAGCGGATGCGCATAAAATTCCCGGAATTCCGTGAATCCCTGCTCTGTCAGCTGCTGCTTCTGGAACTTCTTGTTTTTATTCATCCGCACGACAAGAACATCCTTTCCTGCCTCGCGCTCGGCGCGTGCCTCCGACAGTGCCTCGGCAAGGCGGTCGGACGGCAGGTCCTTCCCGAGCAGGAACGCCTCTTTGCCCGGTTTTCCGGGGATCTCGAAATGCTGCTCCATGAGAATGAGAATAATGCGCTCAAAGCCGATGGAAAAGCCGCAGGCCGGGACGTCGTGTCCCGTGAACCGCCCCACCATGCCGTCGTAGCGGCCGCCGCCTCCGCAGCTGATCCCGAGCTCCGGCATCCGGATTTCAAAGATTGTCCCGGTGTAATAGCTCATGCCGCGCACGATCGTCGGGTCAAAGACAATGGCAAATTCCGCCTGCTTCACCCGGTCCGCCGTCTCGATCGTCTGCCGCAGATTCGGAATGACATCCGGCTCAATCGCGTCGGCCCGGGAAAGTTCCTGTTCGAGCCAGGAAAGCTTCGCCATGGAATCGCTCTGCTTCTCCATGCCTTCAAACAGATAGAGATAGCGGCGGGCTGCCTCCGCGTCAAATCCGCTCTCCAGCAGCTCCTCTTTCACACCGTCCAGCCCGATTTTGTCCATCTTGTCCAGAATGATGCAGACCTCATCGAACCGTTCCTCCGGGAAGCCGCTGTATTTTGCCATAGCCCTGAGAATCCGCCTCTCGTTGATGCGGATCTGAAAGTTCCGGAATCCGAGGCGGCCGAGCGTCGCGGTGGTTGCCGTGATCAGCTCGATCTCTGCGAGGTTGGTGGGTTCTCCGATGATATCGATGTCGCACTGCATGAACTGACGGTAGCGCCCCTTCTGTGGGCGGTCCGCGCGCCACACGTTGCCCATCTGCAGTGCCTTGAAAGGCGTCGGCAGTTCATTTTCATGATTGGAATAGTAGCGGACCAGCGGAACGGTCAGATCATAACGAAGTCCGCTGTCCACCAGATCTGCCTCCGACTTCGCCTCGGACAGCCGAAGCTTCTCCCCGCGCTTCAGGATCTTGAAGATTAGCTTTTCGTTGTCACCGCCGCTCTTGGATGTCAGATTCTCAATGGATTCCACACAGGGGGTCTCGATGCTCTGAAATCCGAACTCCGCATAGGTCTTCTTGATGATCCTGATGCAGTAATCTCGGATCTCCATCTCTGCCGGCAGGATATCCTTCATGCCGGTTACCGGTTTCCTGATAAGTGTCATTCGTCTTTCTCCTTCCGGGCAAAATCCCGCGCTCCATTGTATCCGTTTTATGGTGCGGATTCAACAGATTCGTGGCAGTCCCTCGCCGTAAAGCGGTCCAAGCACCCGTTCTCCGCCGACCGGTGTCCGGCAGATCAGGGCAGGTTTCCTTCCCTCCGCCGTGTCAGCCGCCTCGCCGATGATCGCTGCATCCTGTCCGTACCGCGCAGCTCTGATTGCGCGCACTGCCCGCTCTGCATCCTCCGGCGCAGTCACAATGGCGATCTTTCCCTCATTTCCCATGTAAACCGGTTCGAGTCCGAGAATGCCGCAGAAATCACGCACAGCCTGCTTCACCGGAACCAGCGATTCCTGAATGATGAGCGTTCTGCCGGATGAAATGGCAAACTCATGGAGCACCGTGGCCAGTCCACCGCGGGTGATATCCCGCATCGCATGAACTCTGATTCCGGCGTCCCGCAGCGCCCTGACCATTTCTCCCAAAGGCGCGTTGTCGCTCGCCAGTGATTCGTTGTCCAGCCCCATTCGCCTGGCGAGAATCGTCGCATGGTGCTCGCCGAGCGTGCCGGATACAAGGATTTTGTCCCCCGCCCTGATACGATCCGGCTCCGGCACAACCCCGTCCGGCACAAAACCTATCCCTGCCGTATTGATCATAAGGCCGGGTTCCTGGTCGGTGCCCTCTCCGCCCTTCTTTCCTTCGATCACCTTGGTGTCGCCGGTGACGATACTGACCCCTGCTTCCCTTGCGGTCTCCGCCATGGACGACACAACCCGCCGGAGCACCTCAACCGGCAGTCCTTCCTGAAGAATAAATCCGGCAGTCAGATATCTGGGCTCCGCGCCGCTCATCAGAAGATCGTTCACCGTGCCGCATACGGCAAGTCTTCCGATGTTTCCGCCCGGATATTCCACCGGGGTGACGACAAAGCTGTCCGTCGTCACAGCCAGTCTTCCGCTCCCCGGCACAACCGAGGAATCCGTCATTTTGTCGAGATACTCATTGTGGAAGCAGGGAGCAAACAATTCCGCAATCAGGCGTGCCGTGGATTCACCGCCGCTCCCATGTGCCATCGTGATTCGTTCTTCCAGCATATCGCTCACCTTGTCCGTCCTGAAATATACCAGTTATAGCAGCTTCCCTCCTGTGAAACCATGCAGGCACCGTTTGGATACTGCGGCGTACAGATTCTGCCAAAGAGCGGACATTCCACCGGCATAATCTGCCCGGTCAGCACCTTTGCGCATTCACAGCCGCGGGCAGCGTGATCGCCGTCCAGTCCGCTGCTGCCCGCATCGAGCGTCCGATACTCCTCCCGCAGCCGGAGTCCGGAGCGCGGAATGCTGCCCAATCCGCGCCAGGAAGCGTCGCATGGCTCATAATACTTTCTGCACAGGGCTTTTGCCTCCGCATTGCCCGTGCCGGTCACCACCTCAGGATAAAAGTTCAGGCAGGTTCCCCGCCCCTGCAGCTTCACAAGCGCCGCGATCGATGCAAGGAGCTGCGGTCCGGTGAAGCCGGACACCACAAACGGCAGCCCTGTCTCCTCCGCAAGTTCCTGGTACTCATTGCTCCCGGTGACGGCACAGACATGTCCCGGTGCCAGAAATCCATCGATTCTCCCCCGACCGTCCGGTGTCCCGGCTCGAACCACCGCGCGGATCACCTCCGGCATCGTTTTGAGTGAGGTGAGCAGCTTCACATTTCTCAGCTCCCGGCGGGCCGCTTCCTCCAGCGTCAGAGCATAAACCGGCGCTGTGGTCTCAAATCCCACTGCCGCGAAGACAAAGGTGCGATCCGGTTCCCGCGCCGCAAAATCCAGCATCTGCATCGGCGCGTAGACCATCCGGACGTCAGCCCCGTCGGCTCTCGCATCGGCAAGCGACAGACGGCTTCCCCTCACCCGGAGAAGATCGCCGAAGGAAACAACGGCAGTGCCCGGCGTCCGGGAGAGAGAGACAAGACGGTCAATATAATCTGTCACCGTGACGCACACGGGGCACCCCGGCCCGGAAATGAGATGAATGGCAGGGGAAAGCAGCGCCGGAATGCCGTTTTTTGCAATTGACGCAGTGTGCGTGCCGCAGACTTCCATCAGCCTGATTTCCGGTCCGTCATATTCATGCAAAAAAGTTCTGACCTGTTCCAGATCGTTCCTATTCATAACTGAACCACGCTCTCTGCTGCATCTGCGTGGCAAAAGCAACAGAGACATTTCACAAAAAACCCGCGGACGTCCGGCACGGCAACGTTCCGTCCGAACACTCCGCGGGAAAGCTCTGCGCCAGCCTTTCAGCCGGCGGTTTCCTTCATATCCTCTTCTGAAAGCGAGGCAATCTCATCAAACAATGACTGCATCTCGTCGGCTTCCTCCGGAGGCAGAACCTGCAGCACACAGCCGGCGTGAACCAGAACCCGGTCTCCCGGCTTTGTTCTGACAAGACCGGTAAGTGCCTCAACTCTCGTGCCGGAGAAATCAATCAGTGCAGTGCGATCCTTCACCGCAAGTACTGTTCCCGGATAGGCAACGCACATCACTGCACCTCCGCTTTCCCGGTTCCGGCCGGAGCCGCTTCCTGCGCTGCCGCCGCCTTTTTTGCCTCAGCCGCCTTCTTTGCCGCCATCGCCTTTTCGATCATGGCCTTCCGCCTTGCTTCCTCCCCGGCGATCCGCTCCGCGGAATACTTCAGAACGACGGAGGTCTTCTGCGTATCAGGCTTGGTGTACGTATTTTTCATCGTGAGGCTTTTCTTCGGGCAGCCCTCCACGCAGTAATTGCACTGGACACAGCTGAACGGATTGATCTGCCAGGTGTAGGCGGCCTTGTTCACCGTGATCGCATGGGAAGGACAGCGCATCATACACAGGCCGCAGAGAACACACTTGCTGATATCGTTCTCAATATGTCCGCGGGTGCGTTCTCCATATTCCTTCGGCACAAAGGGATACTTTTCTGTCACCGGCTTGTGAAAAAGGTTTCTGATCGCTGTCTTTGAAAACTGTGCTAAACTCATTTCCTATCTCCCGCGCAGGCATCCGTCAGCGCTCCGTGCAGGAAATGCACGGGTCGATCGTCAGAATCAGCGTCGCGACATCCGCGACCTCGGTTCCCTTCATAATTTCCATCAGTCCCGGAATATTGGCGAAGGTAGGCGTGCGCACACGAAACCGGGTCAGATTCTTCGTCCCATTGGCCTTTACATAGTACAGAGCCTCGCCTCTCGGCTGCTCGATGCGCATCATATACTCCCCATCCGGAAGGCCTTTGACAGGCGCCTGGACCTCGCCCGCCGGCATTTTTGCGATGCACTGGCGAATGAGATCGATCGACTGATAAATTTCCCCGATCCGGACCTTGCAGCGCGCGTAGCTGTCTCCCTCGTTTGCTGTGACCGGTTCAAAATCAAGCTCCCCGTAAGCCTCATAGTTTGTCATGCGGGCATCCCGGCGGACGCCGCTCGCGCGCAGGAACGGCCCGCAGCAGCCAAGATCATTGGCCTGCTGGATCGTCATGACACCGACGCCGCACAGGCGGCTCTTCACGGCATCGTCATTCAAAAAGATCTCCGTCACATGGTCGTAGTCTGATTTCAGCGCAGCGAACCGCCTGTCGAACTCAGCCAGCATTTCATCCGGTACATCCTTCCGCAGACCGCCCACATCGCAAATCGAAAAAATGACACGGCCTCCGGTCGCCATCTCGAGCATGTCGAGGATCTTCTCCCGGATTCTCCAGCATTCCATGAACAGGCTCTCATAGCCGAATGCGTCAGCAGCCAGTCCCAGCCACATGGTGTGACTGTGCAGCCGGCTCATCTCCTGAAACATCGTGCGCAGGAATCTGGCGCGGTCCGGCACGGTGATGTTCATGATTTTTTCTACCGCTTCACAGTATCCCATGCCGTGTCCGAATGAACAGATGCCGCAGATCCGCTCCGCCACGAGAACCATTTCCTTAAAATCCCGCTTGTCCACAAGGCTTTCCAGTCCGCGGTGCACAAAACCGATCGACGGAATGGCAGACAATACCTTCTCATCCTGTATCACCAGATCCAGGTGAATCGGCTCCGGAAGCACCGGATGCTGCGGTCCAAACGGAACAACGCTGATTTTTGACATACCACTACCTCACTGCCGCACGAAAACAGGCGGCATCATCACTTGAACGGTGTCTCCCTGCCCATGCGGAACAGGTGACCCTTGAAATCAATATTGATCATCTCCACCTGGATGCCGAACATATCGTGCATTTCATTTTCATACAGGTAAGCGATGTCATAGATGCTGGTGATACTGTTGATTTTGTCCTCATCCGATATCGTCAGCCTATAGCTGAACATTTTATATCCATGTCCGAACGTGTAGAGGACTTCATACCGGTCCTCTCCCACTTTCGTGGCGCAGATCTGCATCAGACGCCACTCTTTATATTTCAGGTTGGTCACCTTATCGAGAAGGACATCCGGCGTGATATCTTCTACCGCCATCGGTCCCGGATCTATCGCGTGTCTCATCCATGCCTCCTTCATTCCCGATTCCCGGCGCAGAATTCATGACAAAATATCTGCAGTCCGCAGCGGCATATCCCCGCTCAGCAGACACCGGCCATACTACTCCTGCTTTCTCTCTGCCTTTGCCTGCTCCGACATCTGTGCCCGTTTTTCATCCAGAATGGCGATGGCCTTCACCACCGCGTCGATCAGGCATTCCGGGCGCACTGCGCAGCCGGGCGCATAGACATCCACGGGGATGACCTTGTCCACCCCGCCAAGAATATTGTAGCAATCCTTGAATACGCCTCCGTCGCAGGCACAGATGCCGGCAGCGACGACAACCTTCGGATCAGGCATCTGATCAAACAGCTGCTTCACCACCGGTCGGTTCTGATAATTGACGCCGCCAGTGATCAGCAGAATATCCGCATGCTTCGGATTGCCCGTGTTGATGATTCCAAAACGCTCCAGATCATAAACCGGAGTGGTGCTGGCCAGCACCTCGATATCACAGCCATTGCAGCTGCTGGCATCATAGTGCAGAAGCCAGGGAGATTTTGACATCTTAGCCATAGTATCCTTCCATGCCGCAGAATTCTCCGCGGACTTATCACCGGTATGTGTTACTCACCGGTTCACCAGGAGCAGCAGAACCAGCAGGTTGGAGCCTCCGAATACAAAGGTTGACACCCAGCAGGTCTTGAACATGGTCTCCCACTTGACGCGGGGAAAAACATTGTCAATCAGGTTCTCCAGGAAGAAGGCAGCCAGCGCGGCGAGTACCGCCCAGAGAACGCTGATCGGATGACAGTTAACAAAGAACAGCCCTACAATCGTGAACATCAGGGCTTCCTCATACCATTCCGTCATCTCCGTGATACCCATGATATTGCCCGAGAGATCCGTTGTGATTCCCTTGACCATCTCCTGGTGCGCGTGATGGGAAGTGCTGACATCAAACGGAGACTTTCTCAGCTCTACTATCAAAATAGTCAGAAACCCGATAAAAATACCGGGCATACGGACGATAGCAGGAACATCCGCATGGATCAGCGCGCGGACCATGAAGGACCCGGACGTGCCTGCATCCAGTGTCGTAGACAGATAGAAACCGATTGCCATGATCAGGAGCATCGGCTCTGTGCACATCAGCTGCACCAGCTCCCGCTGTGACCCCATACCGCTGTACGGACCGGATGCACTGGCAGCCGCCATGCAAAAGAACATTTCTCCCAGCGTCAGCGTAAAAAGCGACAGCAGGAAGTCATTTCCGGTGTAGATCAGAATGCCGGTGAACACCACAAAGACCATGTGTCCCACAACCAGGATCGACTGGAAATGGTTGACTATGCCGGCCCGTTTCTGAAACAGCTTGGAAAGGTCGAAGAACGCCTGCCGGATGGGCGGTCCCTGACGGCCCTGCATCCGGGCAGAGACAAGACGGTCCAGGCCGGACAGAAGTCCGCCGCCGATCGGACCGATGACAAACACGTACAGCAGGCCGGCGATGATTTCGATCCACAACGCTCTGCTCATCAGAAGCCACCTCCTATTGCAAGGATCATAAAGATCGTGACGGCTGCCGCAGAAATCACCAGACATGGCTTCATGAGAACAAGTTCTCCGAACCACTGCGTGATATACCAGTTGGCCAGATAGAGCGGCTGAGGCTCTCCGTAGGAATTGATGAAGTGGCGGTCATCTCCTGCATTGACGCCGTTCATATAGGTAAGAACCTCCTTATCCTTCTCCTCCTCGCGGATGCGGTTCATCACGCGGGCGAACAGCGGCACCATGGCAAGCAGAATCAGCATGATGATCATGATCGTCGCGTCACCCGAATCGATCACATCTGCGATCTGTTCCCCGACAAACATCTGATGGAGCACCGGCTGAATGATGTTTCTACTGATCACAGAGAACAGGAACATCATCAGAATAATCAGGGACGACAGCGGAATGATGGCGAGCCATTCCGTTTTCTCAAACCGATCATCCGGCACTCTTTCTGTGTGATGCAGCACCGCGAACAGCTTGCCCAGCCATTTGGTCCAGTAGAACGTAGTGGTCGCGGAACCGAAGGCCAGGAACAGAATCAGCGCGATGTTGTTGGCATCTACAAAGCTCTTCAGTGCAGCCCACTTTGCGACCAGCATACCGAACGGCGCAAGGCACATTCCGCAGATGCCGATGATCATGGCCGAGGCAATTTTCGGCGCGCGCACGATCAGACCGTGCATATCTTCAATATTGCGGCTTCCAGTCGCGTTCTCCACCGCACCCACGCACAGAAACATCAGAGATTTGGAAACTGCATGGAACAGAATCAACATCATCCCTGCCCAGATGGATTCCGGTCGTCCGACACCGGCGCAGGCCGCGATCAGACCGAGGTTCGACACCGTGGAATGCGCGAGGACCCGCTTGCCGTCGCTCGTCGCAATTGCCATCAGAGAAGCCGCGAAGAACGTGAAGCCGCCGATGGTCATCACCATATATCCCGGCAGGGTATCCGCCATCACCGGACCGAGCCGCAGCAGCAGATACACGCCCGCCTTGACCATGGTGGCAGAATGCAGAAGGGCACTCGTCGGAGTCGGCGCAACCATAGCACCCAGCAGCCAGCCGTTGAACGGCATCTGCGCGCTCTTTGTGAGTGCGGCGAAGGCGAGGCACGCGGCCGGAAGCATCACAAGCGCCTTCCCCGCCGCGGAAGTGTCCGCGGTGATCTGGGAGAGATTCGTCATGTGAAGCTGCAGCGTGCAGTACAGAATGGCGACAGTAAATCCGAGTCCGCCGAGCAGATTCATCCACAATGCCTTGAACGAATTGGCTATGGACTGCGGCAGCTTGTTGTAGCCGATCAGCAGGAAGGAGCAGACACTCGTCACTTCCCAGAAGAAAAAGATCCATCCGAGGTTGTCCGAGAGCAGAAGGCCGAACATCGCTCCCAGGAAAACAAACAGCATGGCAAGAAACCACGCGCTGCGCTCCGGATAATCCGTGTGGTGATGATGATAATCCCGGATATATCCGTTCGCATAGCAGCAGATGAGGCCTCCGACAATACCGACTACAAGACACATCATCACCGTCAGATTGTCGATGCGGATATAATGCATATTCTGTGCCAGCGAAGCCGCCTCGGATTTTCCGGTGACATCCAGCCACACGACCGGGAGTGTGCCGCCCGCTGACAGCAGCAGGACATAATATTTTTTATACCGGATGCCGTAATAGAAGACCGCCCCCATCAGAAACAGCTCGCCGAGCATGACGAGCATATTCGGAATCCGCGGATCGGTGAGGAACAGGTTCTCCGCCCCCGCATGACTGCCCGGCAGAATATGATTGTCGGTCCAGGCACAGACCGCGAGCGCAATCACTGCCGCGATGATGATCATACTGCAGCAGATCGAAACCGCGGTTCTTGCGGCAGACGGCTTCTTCATACAGAGCATCAGAAGCGCCGCGGCGAACGGAAAGAAGATCAGAAATACAACGAACTGCATAAGAGGCCCCCTGTTGCACCTTCAGATATTGGCACACTGGCACAGCGATTGGGCAGCCATTGCGCTATTCTTCATGCAAAGTGCATCACAGGAAACTTTATCACTAAGACGCGGCAAAATCAAATCCGGGAAATCGTTGATAGAAAAGGGAATCTCCGCTCCAATGGGATATCTGCCCATTCATCGAAATCGTCTCTGATACACTCCGGCTGCCGCTTCCTCTGCCAATCCTCTGAGCACCAGGTCCATCATATAGCGGATTGCATCCTGCGTCCGGATCTGACAGCGAAGCCTCGTCTCCGCCGAGCGGATGAGAAAAGAAAGGTCGCACAAATCCCGCTCTCCCAACGCCTCATAGAGCGAACGCTCCGGCTCCTGCAGACTGATTTTTTTGAGGTAATCCGGAGCAAACGTCTCATCCTCCGTCGTACGGCGCACCCCAGTCACCGCTTCTATGACATCATCCGGACAGGTGGCAATCCCCGCACCCTGCCGGATCAGGCGGTTGCATCCTACGGCAAGCGGATCGGCTATCCGCCCCGGCACCGCATAAAGGTCCTTTCCCTGCTCCAATGCAAAATCCGCGGTGATCAGCGATCCGGACCGTTCCCTCGCCTCCACCAGAAGCACGAGGTCGGACAGTGCTGCGATGATGCGGTTTCTGGGAGGAAAAAGTCCTGCCATGGGCGCCGTGCCCGGAGCATATTCCGAGAGTATGCCTCCCAGCCCGGGAAGGGCGTCATAGAGTTCCCGGTTTTCCGCCGGATAACAGATATCCACCCCGCAGCCGAGTACGGCAAAGCTCCTCCCCCCCGCCCCGACTGCTGCCCGCTGAGAGATGCCGTCGACGCCTCTTGCCATGCCGCTGATGATCTGAATTCCATTCTCCGCGAGTTCTGTGCCGAATTTCATTGCCATATCCCGTCCATAGGCCGAGGCCATACGTGCGCCGACGATGGCCACCGACGGGACTGCGTCATCCGGCAGTGCTCCCTTTCCATAAATGCCATAGGGACTGTCCGGCATCCGGCGGAGGCGATCCGGAAAAGCCATGGCATCCCTGTCCAGAAACCAAATCCCTGACGCGGAAAGCTCCCGCCACTCTCTGACCGGATCCCTGGATCGCTCCCGCAGAAGTCTTTCTGCAATTCTATCCTGCTTTTCCGCCTTCTCCGGAAAGCTCTCCCTGCAGATCTCCCGGAGCTCCGACTCCGGCATGCAGAAGATCTCTTCGGCAAACTGACGTGGATCCTGCCCGGTCAGTCCGAGAAAAGTCTCCCGAAGCTTCTGTATTGTCCCGCGCCGGATTCCTGTGCCGGACAGCCACAGCGCATAAGGTCTCGTCTGCCCCTCTGGTTCCTGATGTCCCGCGCTGCTCTCCTGCTGTTTTCTGCCTTCCCCATGGTGTTCGCAGATGCCCTCCAGATCACCGGAGTATTGTTGTGCCGTCTTCCCCTCCGTCTTTCGCTTCATTTCCATGTGCCCGTCCTCCTGCCATTTACTCTTTTATCCCGTGCCGCGTTCTTCGCGGCGCCCGCGGGAGAAACGTCCGAACTTTCTCAATCACACTGGATTCCAGTATTTTCGATCCGCTGTCCGATACGCAGCCGCCTCAGTCAGGTGCGCCTCCGTAATTTCCCCGCTGCCCTCCAGATCAGCTATGGTACGCGCAACCTTCAGCAGGCGGTGAAACGCCCTGGCCGAGAGTCCGATACGGTCAAACATCTGCCCGGCAAACCGCTTCTGTGCCTTCCCGAGTCTGCAGTAATGATCCACCATCCCCGCGTTCATTTCCGCATTGCACTGAATGCCAGTTCCGGCAAAGCGATCTGCCTGAATTTTTCTGGCTGCTATCACCCGCTGACGGATTGTCCCGCTCCGTTCCTCCTCCCCTGGTTCCATCAGCTCCTCCACCTTCACGCTGACGACTTCAGCGCACAGATCCATCCGGTCAAGAATCGGACCGGAAATCCTCGACAGATAGCGGTTGATCTCCGGCCTTGTACAGCGGCACCGCTGATCCGGATAGTATCCGCATGGGCATGGATTCATCGCTGCAATGAGCTGGAACCTCGCCGGATATACATAGGTTCCGGTTGTCCTCGCGATCCGTATCTCATGATCCTCCATCGGCTGCCGCATCAGATTGATCGTCTCCCTCCCGAACTCCGGGAATTCATCCATGAACAAAACGCCGCGGTTGGCCAGTGTGATGATACCAGGCCCCGGCACGGTCCCGCCTCCCGTCATGGCAGCTCTCGTCACCGTGTGGTGCGGTGCGAGAAATGGTCGCTCCGTGATGAGGCACTGTCCCTCCGGAATCATACCGGCGACGCTGTAAATGGCCGAAATCTCAAGGCTTTCTTCCAGTGAAAGCGGTGGAAGAATGCTGCGGAACCGCTCCGCGAGCATACTTTTTCCACCTCCTGGCGGGCCAATCAGCAGAACGTTGTGAAAACCTGCAGCCGCGATCTCCAGAACTCGCTTCGCCGCCTCCTGCCCATGGATCTCGGCAAAATCCGGCAGCTCTGCCTTTGAATTTGCGCTGAGCAGGGAAGCTGCGTCCACCTTTTTGGGCCGTATGACACGATCTCTGGATGCCCGCGGCTCCAGCAGATACCGGATCATCTTTCTGACCGAGCAGACACCGACGACATCCACCCCATGCACAACAGCCCCCTCCATTGCATTCTGCTCCGGCACGATGACGGTGTGGCATCCGTGTGCCGCCGCCCGTTCTGTTATCGGCAGCACGCCCCGGATCGGTTTGACCTCTCCGTCAAGTCCCAGTTCCCCGACAATCATCACTCCTTCCGTATCCTTTCTGGCGACGACGCCGAGTGCCGTCAGTATCCCTGCCGCTACCGCCAGGTCCAGAACCGCGCCGCGCTTTGGGACATCTGCCGGAGAGATATTCACTGTAATGCGGGACGCCGGGATGGAGATCCCGGCATTACGCAGCGCGACACGCACCCGCTCTCCGGATTCCTTTACCTCCGATCCGAGAAATCCTACCATCGTAAATCCCGGCAGCCCTTCCGCTATGTTTGTCTCCACCTCCAGCACGCAGGCATCTGGCCCGAACACAGCGCAGGTTTGAATACTACTGTACATGAACTGCCCCTCCTTTCAGCTGATACAGCCGGATATCATTTGCCAAAACCAGATATTGCTCTCTGACTTGTGCCTTGATAAGAAAAAGAATGCGATGAAAAAGAAAGGATACAGCGGCAACGGGAAAGTTCATTCGTGCATTCCCCGGGTCCGGCTGATGCAGAACTTGTGAGTGAGATGAGATGGCGGAATTCCCGTTTCCGCCGACAGAATTAAGGACAAAGAAAGAAT
This sequence comes from uncultured Lachnospiraceae bacterium, assembly GCA_902781655.1. Taxonomy (GTDB): domain Bacteria; phylum Bacillota; class Clostridia; order Lachnospirales; family Lachnospiraceae; genus CAG-791. The sequence goes on along the minus strand of CACZJZ010000006.1, from coordinate 76,758 downwards.
ATTAAGATGATAGAAGTGTCAGAAGTGCCTCTTGCCGCTCATTTTTGACAGCGCACAGTTGCTCTGTAAAAATGAGCGGCAAAGGAGCTAAGAATGAGATGAGAAGCCGCTCCCGGTGTCAATGCGCTTCTGCATTGCATCAGGGTCCGCGGCAAATTGTATCGCGTGGTTCCGGTCGATCATCCGGCTGTGATACAGCTGCAGAATCGAATCGTCCATAGTGACCATTCCGGACAGACGGCCTGTCTGAATCACCGAATTCAGCTGCCAGGATTTTGACTCCCGGATCATGTTCCGGACCGCGCTGTTTGTCCGCATCACCTCGAAGGCGGCAATGCGTCCGCTGCCATCCGCCTTTGGAATCAGCTGCTGAGAGATCACCGCCTCAAGCACTCCGGCCAACTGAATCCGGATCTGCTGCTGCTGATAAGACGGAAAAATATCGATCATGCGGTCAACGGTACTCGCCGCACCGATTGTGTGCAGCGTCGAGAATACCAGATGCCCCGTCTCTGCCGCGGTCACCGCGATGCTGACCGTATCGAGATCGCGCATTTCGCCAACCATGATCACATCCGGGTCCTCGCGCAGGGCGGAGCGGAGAGCATCCGCATAGGTGTCCGCGTCCAGACCGATTTCCCGCTGGTTCACAATCGACAGGGCATGACGGTGCATGTATTCGATCGGATCCTCCAGCGTGATGATGTGCATCTCCCGTGTGGTGTTGATCCGTTCCACGAGAGATGCCAGTGTTGTGGACTTGCCGCTTCCGGCCGGTCCTGTGACAAGAATCAGTCCGTGATTGAGCTCCGTCAGCTTCGTCACTGACTCCGGGATTCCCAGTTCCTCCGGCTTTGGCACATCGAAAGCCACAAGACGAATGGCAAGTGCCACCGAACCTCTCTGCCGATACACATTGAGGCGGTACCGTCCGGTCTGTGGGATGGAAAAGGACAGATCACACTCTCCATGCTGTGCAAAATGTTCCTTCTGCCGCTCATTCAGCAGCTCAGCCGCAATGGTTTCCGTATCGCCCGGTGTGAGGCGTGGAAACCCTTCCGCATCATATAAGCCCCCATCGATCCTGAGTTTGGGCGGAATGCCGACTGTCAGATGGACATCGGACGCGTTCCGCTCGTGTGCAGTTTTCAAAACCTCCCGAAGATCGATCATATGATGCTGCTCCAGCTGTCAGCGCGGCGTGTATCCCGCCGGATAAACCAGCATTCCGTTTACATCTACCTGGACCGGGATGCCGGCATTGTCATAGAACACCTGGTTTGTCACCAGCTTTCCGTCCGGCCCGAAGTAGAACCAGCCGCCGCCGATGTTGTGCCAGCCGATCTCAAGAGCTCCATTCGTGCCGAAGAAGTACTTGTCCTTGCCGATGACCACAAGTCCTGTCTGCATTCTGCCATCCGGAGCAAAGTAATATATACTTCCGCCGACCGGCACAAGGCCCTTCTGCATCTTGCCGTCCGTCCCGAAATAATACACCGCGCCGGCGATGGTCTGCAGGCCTGTCTGCATCTTGCCATCCGTGCCCAGGTAATAAGTATCCGCGCCGATTGTCACAACACCGGTCTGCATCCTGCCGTCTGTTCCGAAGTAATATACCGCGCCATTGATCGGTACAAGGCCAGTCGTCACCGCCCCCGTGTTCGGATTGAGATAATACAGAGCACCGTCGATGGTCTGCCAGCCGAACAGCATCTGCCCGTTCTTCGGGCTGTAGTATGTCAGGTTTGTACCATCCTGGTACCACCCTGTGTACATTTTGCCATCCGCTGTAAACAGATAATGCTGTCCCTCGATCACCTGTCCGCCGATCACCGCGAGTCCGTCGGTGTCGAAATAATACATGGTGCCTTCAATATTGCCCCATCCAATCAGCGCCGCGCCGTTCTGCGCCGGGTCAAAGTAATAGAGTCTGTTCTGCCCGTTGTTGAGCCAGCCCGTATAGCACGCCTGCGAGTTCGGGTCAAAATAATACATCTTCCCATCGATCGTCTGCAAGCCGGTGACACGTTTGTAATTCTGGTAATAGTAAGTGTTGTTGTTCCGGTGATCCCATCCCGTCGCAATGATGGAAGAGAAATAATCCTTGATACAGGAATCCATGTCCACCCTGCCGCTTATCCCGGCGATGGAGCCGTGGCTGGAATACTGCCACATCGCAACAGGTCCCGGATAATCGCAGACCGAATTGTACTGTGCGACCCACTTGTCCCAGGACACCGGACCCATGCGTTCTACAAACCAGTTTCTGCTGGTGTAGACCATGGGGGTGTAGCCGGCGCTGTAAATCACAGAACAGAATGCGTTGACAATGGCTGCCTGATCCGAGGGCGACAGCCCGATGAGAGACTTGTCTTCAAAATCGATCGCAATCGGGAAAGAGACGGTATAATTTGCGCATGCATTTACCACCAGATTGGCGTCCGCCACAGCCTGCGCCGGATTCTGCGCAAAGGTATAGCAGTAAACGCCTGTCCGGATCCCGGCCGCCGCTGCGGATGACATATTGTAGCCAAAATAACTGTCAATCCCGTACAGCGTGTTGCCGCAGCGGACCATGGCAAATGTGATACCGGCATTTCTGACCTGTTTCCAGTCGATCGCACCCTGGTAGGAGGAGACATCGATGCCCGTCTGGGCCGCCTGAGACTCGATGTCGGCATGCGGCGCAAACAGTGCCAGGAAAAAAGCCGCCGCCAGCGCTGCCAGCAGGGAAATCAGCCTGCCGCCGCTTCTTCCGGATCCATTCTGTCGTCCGGAAGAACCTTCCTCAATGCTGAGACGCCCTTCATGCTCCATACTCCGATTCTCTGTATTCAATGCTCTCTCCCCACTTTTCATCCACACAGCCGGAACACATCCGGCAATGCGGTACGATACTTTGTGATTCGGATTGACTCCCGGTGAAACCCGGATATCGCCACACCCGCGCCGCTTCTTTTCAGCCTCTGCACTGCTCTGTGCGGCAGCCGCCCGCGGACGCGCTGTAAAAATAATTTTAGACGGCGCCGCCTGCACCGTCAATGACAAATCGAGTAATTTGTCAGCAAAATCAGGGTGGTAGCTTTATCAGAAATATCTCTGATCAGAACAGGAAATCCGCCATGACATAATTGGACAGATCCATGCCACGTTCCGTGAGGCGGATCCGCCCGCTTTCCCGCACGAGCAGTCCCTCCCGTTCGTGGGCTGCGATCACCGCGCCATATACACTCTGCACAGAGACGCCGAACGTCTGTGCAAACAATTCTTCTGAGATACCCTCCGTCATACGCAGTCCAAGGAACATGAACTCCTCCATCCGGTCCTCCCGGGTCAGCCTCTCAGGTCCCTCACTGTACTCCCTGCCGGGCGCCCTGCAGTACCTGTCCACATCCCTGATATTCGTAAACCGCTCGTCATCCAGAAGAGAAGCCGCGCCGGCGCCGAATCCAAGATACGGATGACGCTTCCAGTATCCGATATTGTGGAGACATTCCCGCCCCGTCCGGGCGTAGTTGCTGATCTCATACTGTCTCAGGCCGTGTGCCGCAAGAAACCGTCCTGTGAAGTGGACCATCGCCCGCTCCGTCTCCTCATCCGGAATCCCGGGCAGGGACGAATCCTGCGCTGCCCCCTCCCCATACATCCGATAAAACGGCGTCCCTTCCTCCACGATCAGACTGTAGGCGGAGATGTGCTCCGGTTTGAGTCGCACCGCCATGCCGAGGCTGTACTTCCAGCTCTCCATTGTCTGCCCCGGAATGCCTGACATGAGATCAAGATTCAGGTTGTCAAATCCCGCTGCCCTCGCCAGCTCCACTGCACAGACAGCCTCCTCCGGAGAATGAATCCGTCCGAGCGTTCGGAGTTCCTTCGCATCAAAGGACTGCACCCCGATCGAAAGCCGGTTCACGCCGAGCCGGCGCATCTCCCGGAGCCAGCGTTCCGTCACCGTGCCGGGATTGCATTCCATCGAGACCTCGGCATCCTTCTGGATCGCAAAACAGCCGCGCAGGGTCTCCAGTATCTCCGCTGCCTGACCCTCCGTGAGCAGAGAAGGTGTCCCTCCGCCAATATAGACGGTATCCACTGTTCTCCGTCTCTTCATCCGTCCTGCCTTCTCCCGGATTTCCAGCAGCAGCGCATCGACGTAGCGCTGACGCGCCTCCGCGCCGGCAGGACCTGACAGGAAGTCACAGTACAGGCACTTCCTCACGCAGAATGGAATATGAAGATACAGGCCGATCCGGTCCCTGTACTGTCCTTTTTCATACTCCGTCAGTTCCAAGCCCCGCATCCTCTCTGTTCTGCTCCGTGCTGCTGTTCTCCTGCCCGCCGGCCGGCGCGAGCCGATCCGTCAGAATCCGGATGCCATTGAGCTCCGTGTCCGGCTGCAGCGGAATCAGAATAAACTCCCTTCCGTCAATGACGCGTGTCGTGATCATATCCGCCATCTCGCTCTTCACCGTGATCGAGACACTGGGTGCCTTGATCTGCATGGTGGAGGTCCGGGCGAGATTCTCCGCGGTGAAAGAACCGCCAGCGCCGACCGCCTCCTCAAATTTTGACGCAAAATCCTGCATGGACTCCGGTGCCGCGCCGCTCTCCTGCAGAATATGCGACACTTCCGTCCTGCCAAGCTCCAGCGTGCCCGGATTGTCCTCGTCCTGTTTCACCATCTGCACAAGATTGTCAGAGATCGTCTTGACGTTTTCAAAGGTGCAGTCCCGCCCCAGTGTCTTCTCCACCAGATCAGAGAATAGTTCCTTCTGTGCTTTCTCCGTGATCGGCATGTCCGATCCGACGATGCCATCCATCAGCTCGGGATGACATTCCTCCTCTTTTCTGGTGTAATAGAGTACAGAATGGATATCCGGCTCCCGATCCGTGAACGCGGGGAAGAGGAAGCCAAGCATGGGCATCTGCACACCAAGATCCCCCGCCTTATTCACAAAAGTCTGATTCAGCGCATCGAAGCACAGGCCCTCTTTTACCTCCGCAACCGGACAGATGCAGCAGACGAAGAAGGAATATACATAATCCGACGCGTCCTCCATCAGGAGGCCGTCCGAGGTCTTCTTCGGAATGTCGTAGTTTCCATGCGCCAGAAGCACCAGATGCCTGCCCGCATCATCCAGCTTGTCCAGAATACCGGTGCAGAAATCATGAATCTTCTGCCGGTCGTCCAATCCGGACTGAAGCAGGGAGTACAGCGCCGCCTGTCTGCCTAAAGGCTCCTCCTCTTTGAGCGGAAATTCCAGATCAAACAGATTTTTCCCCTGTTTTCCTGAGAGCACCTTCCGGAACAGCTCGCAGTATTTCGCCTGTTCCTCATCCGGGAGCGCCAGAAATGTCTCATCGAGGTCCAGAATGATCTCCCCATCCTCGCCGGCAAAACAGCCGCCGATTTTGTCGATGGCACAGCGCCGTCCGCCGAGAATACCGCGAATCTCCGCAATTTCCTTCTTATCCATAGCAACAATTCCTTTCTGCCGGATGTGATGTACAGCACGAAGCCTCCAGGACCTGACGGGTTCTGGAGGCTTCGCGCTGTACATCACATCCGGCCGGTTAACGGCTGATCTTCGGCAGCAGTCCTGCCTTCCTGAGTGGGCTGCGGACAGCCAGGTAGACCAGCACGGTCACCACCACAGACAGCGCCGCATTGACCGATGTCGTCATGAGATTCAGCTTGAAGATCGCATCCGCCGCGCTCTTTCCGAGAATCAGTCTTTTGTACACATAGCCCAGGCCAGGGTCCGCGATAATGTTGATACCAAGACCACAGACAGAAGCAGCAATGGTTTTCCAAACAAGAGCCTTCCTGTCTGTTTCTGCACTGATGTGAAGTACCTTATGTCCCACAAGTCCGGTCACCAGCCCGATAAGAAGCTTGCACAAAAAGGTCTTCGGCGCATAGACGACATAAACCGGGTCCAGAAGGTCGCCGATCGTCATGCCGATGGCTCCGCCGAGGCCGCCCCAGAATCCGCCGAGCAGCAGCGCGCCAATGGCGACCACCGCATTGCCGAGATGAAAACTGGTGGCATCTCCCCCGACATACAGCTTGATCTGCAGGAAGGTGAACACAACGTAGGAAAGCGCCGCAAACAACCCGACAAACACAATCCGCATCACCGTGCGATGCGCGGCGTTTCCCTTTTCCGATGCACTCTGATTCGTGGTATTCTGTGCTACTTCTGTCATAATACTCTCCTCCTCGCCCGGCGTTTCATTTACACCGTCTGATTTTTCCTCTTGTCAGGGGAGAGTATAGCACGAACTGGAATGTTCAAAAGTGCCAATATATGATATTTAAACCAGTCCACTTTTAGTTGTCACTGTCGAGACGAAGTACATTCATGAAGGCTTCCTTCGGAATTTCCACGCTTCCGACCATCTGCATCCTCTTCTTGCCTTCCTTCTGCTTCTCCAGAAGTTTCTTCTTACGGCTGATGTCGCCACCGTAGCACTTGGCCAGCACATCCTTGCGGACCGCCTTCACCGTTTCCCGCGCCACGACTCTCCCGTTGACCGCCGCCTGGATCGGAACATCAAATAGTTGCCGCGGGATCTCGCCCTTGAGTTTCTCACACATTTTTCTGCCGCGCTCATACGCCCCCTCCTCATTGACGATAAAGGACAGTGCGTCCACCGGCTCCTTGTTCACCAGAATGTCCATACGGACAAGTTTTGCGGACTGATACCCCTTCAGCTCATAGTCAAAACTCGCATAGCCGCGCGAGCGCGATTTGAGAGCATCGAAGAAATCATAGATGATCTCATTCAGCGGCAGCTCGTATTTCAAAATCGCGCGTGTTGTCTCAATGTAGTCCGTGGAGAGGTAGACGCCACGGCGCTCCTGGCAGAGCTGCATGATCGGTCCGATATATTCCGTGGTGACCATGATCTCCGCGTTCACGATCGGCTCCTCCATATGTTCGATCTCGGTCGGATCAGGCAGGTTGGCCGGGTTCGTGAGATCGACCACGGAGCCGTCGGTCTTGTAAATTTTATAGACAACGCCAGGCGCTGTTGCGATAATGTCGAGGTCATTCTCCCGCTCCAGACGCTCGAGCACCACCTCCATATGAAGCAGGCCGAGAAAACCGCAGCGGAATCCGAATCCAAGTGCCAGGGAGGTCTCCGGCTCAAAAGTCAGCGCGGCGTCGTTGAGCTGAAGCTTTTCGAGCGCGTCCTTGAGATCCGGATAACGCTGAGAATCCGCCGGATACATGCCGCAGAACACCATGGGCTGCGCCGGCTTGTACCCCGGCAGCGCCTCGCTGCAGGGTCTCGCCGCCTCTGTCACGGTGTCGCCGACCCGCGCGTCCTGGATATTCTTGATGGAAGCGGTGAAGTACCCGACCATGCCGCATCCCAGCTCATCGCAGGGAATGAAGCGGCCCGGTCCGAAATATCCCACCTCCACGATATCCTCAAGCGCGCCGGTGGACCACAGTCTGACCTTCATGCCCGGCCTCAGGGCGCCGTCACGGACGCGGACAAAAACGACGACACCGCGATAGGAATCATAAATGGAGTCAAAGATCAGCGCCTTCAGTGGCGCCTCCGGATCTCCTGACGGCGCCGGCAGCTTATGCACCACCTGCTCGAGCACCTCATGAATGCCGATTCCATTCTTGGCGGAAATGAGCGGCGCATCCTGTGCGTCGAGACCAATGACGTCCTCGATCTCCTCGCGCGTCTCCTCCGGTCTCGCGGAGGGCAGATCGATCTTGTTGATCACCGGGATGACCTCCAGATCGTGATCGATTGCCAGATAGCAGTTTGCCAGCGTCTGCGCCTGAATTCCCTGGGTGGCATCCACAATCAGAATGGCCCCGTCACAGGCTGCCAGCGACCGGCTCACCTCATAATTGAAATCGACATGGCCGGGCGTATCGATCAGATTGAGAATATATTCCTCCCCATCGTCCGCATGATAGATCAGGCGGACTGCCTGTGACTTGATCGTGATGCCGCGCTCGCGCTCAATCTCCATATTGTCGAGGACCTGATTCTCCATCTCCCGTTTGGTCAGGACGCCCGTCATCTCGATCATGCGGTCAGCCAGGGTTGACTTGCCATGATCAATATGTGCCACGATACAGAAATTGCGGATTCTCTGCTGAACAGTCAGGGACATGGTATTCTCCATCAGCCATCATCTCGTGCTTCACACCCGATGATGTGCGTTCGCCTTTATAAAAAGCGGCAGAAGATCCTCGAGAGGGCTCGGATCTCCTGCCGATACATGGACATCTTCCCTGCCGCCGATCCCAGGCTGGTCTCTGCGGCAGCTGCAAGTATGTTACGCTTCAATCTTATTCACAGACACGGAAAGGCGGGAAACCTTTCTGGATGCGGTATTCTTCTTCAGCACTCCCTTGGAAGCGGCAGATTCAATCTTGGAAGTGGCTTCCTTCAGCGCTGCCGCTGCAGCTTCCCTGTCCTTCGCTTCTACAGCCGCATTGACCTTCTTGACCGCGGTCTTGACGCTGCTCTTGACAGACTTGTTAGCCTCGGCCTTCTTGGCGTTGGTGATGATTCTCTTCTTGGCAGATTTAATGTTTGCCATCTCTATTCCTCCATGAATGATACTCATGATTCCAGATAATCCGGGTCATGCTGCCCGGACAGGCGGAGACACGTGCGTCTGCCGGTCGCATACGTCGTATATTGTATCGGTCCAGCCAACCGTTGTCAACGATTTTACGCCGGTTCGCGGAAGATTTTGCTGCAGGTTTTGCTGCATTTTGCAACAGGCCCTGCTGCAGCCTCAGCGCGGCAAAGCCTCTCTGCTCCGCCATTTCGTCATTGATTTGTAAAATCCAGCACAGGCTGCGCGGGCCGGCTCTCCGGTTCGACGCTGGCAGCCTTGAGAATCATACCTTCTCCGGTTACGACATCGTAGCCCTCCTGACTTACCCTGGCAAGTCCGCTGTACGAAATGTCGCCCGGCGTCACCTCCGCCGTGACGCGCACATACTGCCCCGCCATCAGTTCATCTGCCCTGTCATATTGCACGACATTGCCGAACATCCGGATGTCATTGGCGCAGCATCCCATGATCGGTCTGGCGCTGATGAAATATCCTGCCGGAAAATCTGCCGGCTTCACAACATCGGCAAGGAACTGCACCCGCTTTCCCTCGTACCAATCCGGGTGATCGAAAATATCCTGGAACCAGATGGCATAATTGATCCCATCCAGCACGATCGGATCCGCATGGATATCATACGGCAGATCCTCCGCCTCCGCGGTGTCCACCTCGCCGTCCTTGTCCTCGAAAATCAGCTCCGCATTCGGGTTGATTGCCTTCAGATTCCGCTTGTACCGGATCAATGTCTTTTTATCGATGCCGTCACACCGGTTCACCATGATAAGCTCCGTGCCACGGATCTGCTCTGCCAGCAGGCTCTTCAGGTCTCCGTTTCCAAAGTACATCGGGAAGGTGGAGGCGTCGATGGTCGTCATCTCCTGCTCCAGCATCCATTTCTTCGGAATCCGGAATTTCCGGAAATCCCACATTCCGTTCCACTCAATCAGAATGCGCTCCGGATTGTATTTTGCATCCAGCGCCATCAGCGCCGCCGGCGTGAAATCATCCACGCTTTCGATGTCTTCCTTCACGGTATTGGTCGCCCGGAGCAGCTTCGGACCGTAACCGACCTCGCCCTCCTCACAGGTGATGAGAAGCGTTGTGCCGCTCGTCCGGAAATACGGCTGTCCGATCGTGTACGCGAAGAACGAAGTCTTCCCGCTCTCCAGAAAGCCGTTGATGACATAAACAGGTTTGACCATAGTGCGTATCGCTCCGATCAATTCTTGTCGTGCTTCTCAAACAGTGCATCCAGTGCGTCGTCGTCCAGCTCTGCGCCGATGACACAGATTTTGCCGGTGACATCCGCCGCGCCGCTGCGCACGTTGCTCTCCTCCGGGACGTAGTCAAAATGAATCCAGCTCCCGTCCTCCGCAGGCAGCATGCCCTTCGCGCGGAGCACCGTGCCATACCGGCCGCTCCCCAGCTCCGCGAGGCAGTGTGCCACCTCGTCCTTCGTGTACCGGGCGGGCGTCTCCATGCCCCAGCTGCCGAACACCTCATCCGCGTCATGCTCAGAATGATGGTGCGTCACGCCATGCTCGTCCGCCTCCGCAGCGCCCTCGTGATGATGGTGGTGATGATGGGCATGCTCATCCTCATGCTCATGCTCCTCTTCCCCGTCTTCATCCTCTCCGTCATGATGATGGTGATGATGGTGGCCTTCCTCTTCTCCGGCTGCCAGCACCTCGCCAAGCAGCTCTTCCTGGAGATCATGATTTCCCTCGATGGTATCGAGCACGGTCCGTCCGTCCAGCTCCGCCAGTGGTGTTGTAATGATAACCGCGCGGCTGTTGTGCTCCCGCAGGAGCGCCACTGCCTCCTCAATCTGCTGCCCGGACGCCCTGTCTGTGCGGGTCAGCAGGATGGTGCCTGCGTTTTCAATCTGATTCAGGAAAAATTCTCCGAAATTTCGGATATACATTCTTGCTTTTGTGGCATCTACTACAGCAACCGCACTGTTCAGCTCCATATCGGTGCCGGTCGCGGCGTCATTCACCGCTCTCATGACATCGGACAGCTTTCCCACGCCGGAGGGCTCGATCAGAATCCGTTCCGGATGATACTGCGCCATCACTTCCCTGAGTGATCTGCCAAAATCTCCGACGAGCGAGCAGCAGATACACCCTGCGTTCATCTCACGGATTTGAATGCCGGACTCCTTCAGAAATCCACCGTCGATACCGATTTCGCCAAACTCATTTTCAATCAGGACAACCTGCGTGCCCGCGAGCGCTTCCTTCAGCAGCTTCTTGATCAGGGTTGTCTTGCCGGCTCCAAGGAAACCGGACACAATATCAATCTTTGTCTTTGCCATTTCCATACCTCTCGCCGCACCTGCCGCGGCATCTCTGAACCTTTGCAGCGGCGCGCGGACTGTCCGTCTCCGCACGCCGCTGCAAGGGTTTTCTTCATGCATGCCAGCTCCCGCCCACGGGAGTCATTGATTATCAAAAAGGTGAGCAGGACTGTAAGCCGGGTTATGTCATTCAAGATGATCATCTATCTAGAGCCTGCGTTGCCGCAGGCTTCCAGCGACCCACCTGAGGACATGGACGGGCAGCCCGTGGTCCTCTGTTCGGTCTTGCTTCGGATGGGGTTTACAATGCGCGCCCTGTTGCCAGGCCGCCGGTAGTCTCTTACACTGCCCTTTCACCCTTACTGCCCGCGCCGGAGCGCGGGCAGCGGTCTGCTCTCTGTTGCACTTTCCCGGGAGTCGCCTCCGCCGGCCGTTAGCCGGCATCCTGCCCTGTGAAGCCCGGACTTTCCTCACCTGCGCCCTTTCGGGACCTGCAGCCGCGATCATCCGCCCTGCTCACCGCTTGTCTACTTTAGTAAGCACAGCAGGATTTGTCAAATAGTTCCGTGTCGGCGCGCATCAAAGTTCCGCGTCAGCGCACGCCGAAACACCCTCCTCCCACGAACTCCCGCAGAAGGGAATTCTTCGGCACGGCCGCCGTGTCCACGCCGACAAAATAGTCCAGAAACTTCAGCAGCCGTTTGGCTTCGTAGTACTCCGGTTCGCCCGGGTGCACATTGTACAACTCCGGCTCAGCGAACTGCTTCAGCACGGAAAGCTCATAAATCAGCACCGAATTGAACGTAACGTCGGCGTCGTCCTGGTACGGGAAGATGTACTGCTCCTCCCCCTCCCGGACACTCCGCCACGCCCGTATGGTCTCCTTCGCGGAATAGCCGCGCGTCCTGGCATCCCGAACCATCCTGCGCAGGAGCCTCGCGTCCGTCGAGGGAATGCGATTGTGCTCGTCAATATTGAGACTGGTGAGCGCACTCGTATAAATTTTGAACTTGTTTTCCTCAGGAAGTGCCTCCGTGGTCTTCGGATTGAGGCAGTGTATTCCCTCGATGATCAGCACATCCTTATCCCCGAGCTGCATCCGGTCGCCCTTGTACTCCCGCTTCCCGGTCTTGAAATTGAAGGTGGGCATATCCACTGCTTTGCCGTCCAGCAGGTCACTCATGTCGTCTCCGAACTGCTCGAGATCAATCGCCTCCAGACATTCGAAATCATAATTCCCGTCCTCGTCCACCGGCGTTCTGGATCGGTCGACAAAATAATTGTCGAGGCTGATGATGTGCGGCACGAGTCCGAACGAGCGGAGCTGAATGCCGAGCCGGTGCGCGAAGGTCGTCTTGCCGGACGAGCTCGGCCCCGCGATCAGCACAAACTTAACCTCATCCCGTTCGAAGATCATCTCCGCGATATCCCCGATTCTGCGCTCCTGCAGCGCCTCCTGGACCAGAATCATGTCGCTGATCTGTCCCGCGCAGATCTGATCGTTGAGATCGCCGACGGTGGCGATATTGACCCGCTCTCCCCACTCCGTGGACAGACTCAGCGTGTCAAACAGATTCTGCTGATCCGCAAACGCATCGAGACGTTCCGGGTGCTCCATCGTGGGAAGCACAAGGACCATGCCGCCGCGGTATGGCATCAGCTGGAACAGTCGGACGTATTTTGTATTCGGCAGCATATAGCCGTAGAAATAATCTGAATATCCATCCAGATTGTAGACATTGATCGTCGAACCCCTGCGGTAGTGGAACAGCTTAACCTTATCCTCCATTCCCTGCCTCGCGAAAAGTTCGATGGCATCGTCGATGGGATAGGTCTTTTTAGTGATGGGAACCGCTCTGTCGCGGAGTTCCTCCATCTTCGCCTGTACCTTCTGCGTGAATGCAGCGTCTGCCTCCCCATCCAGGCCGTGCACAGAGCAGAAGAAGCCGTTCCCGAGTGCGAACTCAATCTTGACATGCACGCTGCGCCCGCAGAGTGCCTCCACTGCGCGCACCAGCAGCAGCTCCGCGGTTCTGCAATAGGTGTTGAAGCCCGTGGGCGTTCTCGTCGTGAGAAACGTCAGGACACCGTCCCGGTCCACGCGCTTGCCGAGCTCACGCAGCTTTCCGTTCACGGTGACCAGCGCAATCGTACCGTCATGCGCGCTCTGGTACTGGTCCGCAATCGCTTCATAGAGCGTTCCCCGCTCAAAATTTCTGGTCACTCCGTCAATCATCAGTGCCGGCATGCCGTCCTTCCTCCTCTCCTCTGTTCTGTCTTATATTTCAGCGTCAGTTATATCTCCGTGTAAGGCTCCCCCTGCTCCGATTCCATCACGGTGATCTCCGGCACCTCCCGGTTCAGGAAATCCTTCATGTACGGGAGGAACAGCTTCTCGACACCGAAATGGCCGGCGTCGATGACCGCGATTCCCTTCTCCACCGCGTCGAGTCCCACATGATGCGTTATATCGCCGGTGACCATGACATCCGCGCCCGCTGCCAGCGCCCTGTCGATGTCGTCCTTCCCGCTGCCAGGCAGAATCGCCGCCGTGACCACGGGCTGCTCCGGATCCCCGTAACAGCGTACCCTGTCCACATGAAACGTGTCCCGCACCAGCGCCGCAAAATCCCGCAGCGGCATGTATCCAGGCAGCGTGCCGATCCTGCCGAGTCCCTCATGCGAGATGTCGTCCTCATAGGTAACCTCGAGCACCTCCCGGTTCTCCAGCTTCAACTCATCCGCTGCCGCGTCCGCCATCCCCATAATGTCAAAATTCGTATGGCAGGCATAGTAAGCGATATCCCTGCGCGCCAGCTCAAGAATCCGCCTGCCGATATAGTCCGTGTCGTTCACCTGTTTCACGCCGTGGAAAATCATCGGATGATGCGTGATCAGCGCATCCGCGCCCTTCTGCACTGCCTCCCCGATCACGCGGTCCGTTGCATCCACGGCGAGCAGGACACGCTTCACCTCTTTGTCCGAGCGCCCGCAGAGAAGTCCGACATTATCCCAGTCGAGCGCAAAGCTCCTCGGGCACAGCTGCTCAATCTCCTCCATCAGCTTAGACATTTGCATGAAAAGTACCTCCGAATCGTCTCAATATCTGCCAGGGCCTGCTCAAACTGGCGCCGCTTCCCGCCATTCTCCTCTGTAAGCCCGTCCAGAATCCGCCGGATGGCCGGCTCCCTGAAATCCAGAAACGCCCCCAGCACGCTGTCCCGGTTCTGCAGCAGCAGCGGCCCGTAATAGTCGTCGATGCGCGTTCCAAGACCGGACGAGGCATTAGGAGCGCTGCGCGCCGCGCGGATCACCGGATAATATTTTCCCTGCTCCTTCACCATGCGCTCCGCCGAGATCCCGAAGGAGAGCTGGCGGAGCGCAGCCCGGACTCTGTCCGGATCCTTCTGCGGTTCCAGAATCAGTTCCTGAAAGGAATCTGTCTTCTCCGGTTCCCGGAGCAGAATATCTTTCATCATCTGTCCGCCCATGCCGGCGATCACGAGGCTGTCCGCCTCGCCCGCCTCATAAGCGTCAAGCCCGTCAGACAGCCGGAACTCAATCCGGTCCCCCAGATGTTCTCTGACGGCATTCTCCCGTGCCCTGGAGAGCGGTCCCTCCCTGAGATCCATGCCGATTGCATAAGGGACAGTCTGTCTTTCCAGGAGATACAGGGAGAGCAGCCCGTGATCACAGCCCACATCCGCAAGCCGGAAGCCCGGCGTCACCAGCGAAGCAATCGCAAAAAGGCGCTCTGATAATTGTCTGTTCATCGCTCCAGCCCGCCCCGCCTTCCGCGTCAGTCGAGATAATCCTTGAGCTTTCTGCTGCGGCTCGGATGACGAAGCTTCCGGAGCGCCTTGGCTTCAATCTGCCGGATGCGCTCACGGGTGACATTGAATTCCTTGCCCACTTCCTCCAGCGTCCGCGCCCGTCCGTCATCCAGACCGAACCGCAGACGCAGCACCTTCTGCTCACGGTCCGTCAGGGTGTCGAGAACCTCCTGAAGCTGATCCTGCAGCAGACTGAACGCCGCGGCCTCCGCCGGAACCGGAACATTGTCGTCCTGGATAAAATCGCCGAGATGGCTGTCTTCCTCCTCGCCGATCGGCGTCTCGAGGGAAACCGGTTCCTGCGAAATCTTGATGATCTCGCGGACCCGTTCCACTGGAATACCCATTTCCTTCGCGATCTCCTCCGGAGTGGGTTCGCGCCCCAGCTCCTGCAGCAGCTGCCGGCTCACGCGGACCAGCTTGTTGATGGTCTCCACCATATGGACCGGAATGCGGATGGTGCGCGCCTGGTCCGCGATCGCGCGGGTGATCGCCTGCCGGATCCACCAGGTAGCGTAGGTTGAGAACTTGAAGCCCTTGCGGTAATCAAATTTTTCAACAGCCTTGATCAGTCCGAGATTGCCCTCCTGGATGAGATCGAGGAAAAGCATGCCGCGACCGACATAGCGCTTCGCAATGCTGACCACCAGACGAAGGTTTGCCTCCGCGAGGCGGTTTTTCGCCTCCCTGCCGGAGGCAATCATCCCCTTCAGCTCGCGATTTGTCTTGTCCTTCAGGACATCCAGTGCCTCGCCCTTGAACCCGAGCTCCGTCAGCCCGGCCTCGTCCCACGCCGTGTCGTCCGGCGTCGCGGCGATGGCGTCCGGCGTCTTAGCGCCGGTTTTGCGGAACAGCTCCTCTGCCCAGTTTCCCGCCTCCATGCGCTTTGCAAGATCGATTTCCTCATCGGCTGTCAGCAGCGGAACCTTGCCGATCTCCTTGAGATACATACGCACCGGATCTTCGATATTCACGCTGTCCGCGACGGCGTCCATATCGATATTCAGATCCTTGTCCGCCTCGTTGCTCTCTTCCTCGTCCATCAGCTCATCGTCACTGGGGCTGTCGTCGATTCCTTCCGGAAGAGAAATCACTATGCCGTTTTTATCGATTGTGTTATTGACAACCTCCCACTGGTCGTCGTCCAAGTCCATTCCATCAAAAGCGCCGTCGATCTGACTCTGTTCCAACACATTCCTGTTCTTCTTGCCAAGCAGCACCAGATCATTCAGCCTTTTTTGAAATTCTTCCTGTATCTTTTCGTCCATACTTACAGTATCCTCACTTTTCTCTCATTCCGCCGAGGTCTCAGCCCCGTGCACGCTAAAATGGACCTTTCTCAGATTTTCCAGCGATTTTTTGTTCCGGATTATATTTTTCAGAGCATCCGGAGAGCCGGCCTCCGTCTTTTCCTCGCGCTCCACACTGCCCTTCTTCACAGCATATACGATGTCCCGCAGCGCCTTCTCCCGCTCCTCCTTTCCGTCGGGGAGCATCAGTCCGGCATGGAAGAGCGCCGCCGCCTCCTGCTGTTCCGCCTCCTCGGTAAAGAGGCCGATAATCTGCGCCGGCTCGGATGCCGTGCCGGGCGATGCCCAGAACCGCTCCGCGGCGATGCGGCAGACGCCCTCGGAGAAGTCTGTTGGCGACAGATACCTCGCCACCTGCGGGATGAGTTCCGGTTCGTCCGCAAGCCACGTCAGCAGATAACGCTGCGAA
Organism: uncultured Lachnospiraceae bacterium; assembly: GCA_902781655.1. Taxonomy (GTDB): domain Bacteria; phylum Bacillota; class Clostridia; order Lachnospirales; family Lachnospiraceae; genus CAG-791. The sequence goes on along the minus strand of CACZJZ010000006.1, from coordinate 60,302 downwards.
GGCAGCGAGGCATCCGCGTCAGGCGTGGATTTTGCCGCCCGCCCCGATGGCGCCGGATGCTCCGGGACTGAAATTTCCCCGAGGCCGTCCTCCACCTGCGCGTAGGCGCCGACCATCCGGCGCAGCGCCGCCTCATCGATAAAATACTGCTGCGCGACCGTCCGCAGGTAATTCTCCCGTTCCATTTCGTCCGGAAACTGCCCGAGCATCCGTGCCGCCTCGCGGCAGAAATCCGTTTTCTCGGACGGGTCCTGCATATGATAGCGCTTCTCTGCCTGCCTCAGTTCGAAGAAAAACACATTCTCCGCCTCGTCAAGCCGCTGCTGGAACGCCTCCGCGCCCTCCGCCTTGATAAATTCGTCCGGATCCTTGTGCGGCTTCAGATTCAGAACTCTTGCGCGCAGACCCGCCTGACGCAGTACCTGATTGTTCCGGAGCGCCGCCTTCACACCGGCTTCATCGCTGTCATACGACAAAACAATGTCCTTCGCGTACCGTTTCAGGATCTGTGCCTGTCCGGTCGTGAAGCTCGTCCCGAGTGAGGCCACCGCCTGCGTAAAGCCGGCCTGATGCATGGAAATCACATCCATGTATCCCTCGCACAGAATGAACTGATTCTTCCGGCTCCGCCGCGCAAAATTCAATCCGTACAGATTCCTGCCCTTGTCAAAAATCGGCGTTTCCGGCGAATTGAGATATTTGGGCTTGCCATCTCCCATCACGCGTCCGCCGAATCCGATCACCCGGTTCTCCGCGTCCATGATCGGATACATCACGCGGTTCCAGAACTTGTCATGCAGCCCGCGCTTCTCGTCATGAGCAGCTACGCCGGACTCCAGAATCACATCGTCCGCAAACCCTTTTCCGCGCAGATACCGCACCAGATCCGAATTGCTGCCGTCCGCATAGCCCAGGCCAAAATGGGACATTGTCTGCGGCGTCAGCTTTCTCTCTGTGAGATACCGCATGCCCGCGGCACCGCGCGGCGACCGGAGCAGATGAAAGTAATAGGTCGCTGCTTCCTTGTTGACCGCAAACAATTGATTGCGCCGCTCGATCTGCGCGCGCATCTGGGCGCTGTACTCCATCTGCGGCAGCGCCACGCCTCCCCGTTCTGCCAGTGCCTTGAGCGCCTCCTGAAACGAGTAATTCTCATACTTCATCAGAAACGTGATGACATTGCCCCCCGCGCCGCAGCCAAAGCAGTAGAAGATCTGCTTTGACGGTGAGACCGAGAAGGACGGCGATTTTTCATTGTGAAAAGGACAAAGTCCAAAATAATTGGCTCCCTGTTTTTTCAGTTTGACGTACTGGCCCACAACATCGACGATGTCATTGCTGGCCCGCACCTGTTCCACAATCTCATCCGGATAATACAAAATATCTCTCCCAGAACCTCAGTTTCAGCGATTCCACGTCTTCGGAATGTACAGTTCCTCATATCGCTCAATGGCGAACCGGTCCGTCATGGCGCTGATATAATCACAGACCACACGCTCCCGCGAATCTCCTTCATCGAGGCGGTTCAGCATATACCGCGGCAGCACATCGAGGTGCTCAAGATAATGCTCATACAGCCGTTCAACCAGGAGTTCGGCCTTGTGTTCCTCCCCCTTCGCCTCCGGGTTCGTGTAGACGGCCTCAAACATAAACTGCCGGTAGCGGCGGAAGGCCGTCTCCGTCTCCTCAGACATCCGGATCTCCGGCTTTCCCTCGCTCGTGGTGATGATGTCATGGATAAAATGATCCAGGCGCTCGTTCAGCGTATGTCCAAGCACATCTGTGATCTGCGCCGGGACACTTGCCTCTGTGAGGATGCCGCCGCGGATCGCATCGTCACAGTCATGATGGAGATACGCGATTTTATCTGACAGCCTGACAATCTGTCCCTCCAGCGTACTCGGCATAAGGCTCATCTGGTGATTCAGAATGCCGTCCCGCACCTCCCTGGTGAGATTCAGTCCTCTTCCATCCTTCTCCAGAACATCCACCGTGCGCAGCGACTGCTCATTGTGCCGAAATCCCTCCGGACATACCCGGTTCAGAACGCGCTCCCCGGCGTGACCAAACGGAGTATGTCCGAGATCATGGCCGAGCGCGACCGCCTCCGTCAGATCCTCATTCAGCCGGAGCGCCCGCGCGATGGTCCGTGCGATCTGTGACACCTCAAGCGTATGTGTCATCCGCGTTCGGTAATGATCCCCGTCCGGCACGATGAAGACCTGCGTCTTATCCTTGAGCCGGCGGAAAGATTTGCTGTGAAGGATACGGTCCCTGTCGCGCTGAAAGACAGGGCGGATATCATCCCGCTCCTCCTCCCGCAGTCTTCCCTTCGAATCCACACTGTGCGATGCCCACGGAGCAAGAATCTCCTGTTCCCTCGCCTCGATCTCTTCTCGAATGGTCAATGCCTGTCTCCCACTGATGATAAAATGCAGAGCAGCATTCCTGCTCATTGATTTCCTCTGACAATCCTATCGGCTATATATTACTTATTCTGCGCGCTGCGGCAAATTCCTTTTTCTTCAGTATAAATCGCGCACACATAAATCGGGCAGGGCAGATTTTAGTCTGCCCTGCCCGATACGACGGCTCCGCCAAAGCATGGGTATGCTGTTTGCATTGCGCCAGAATGGCGAAGGAAATCTATTTTAACTCCGATTGTAAAAATCGAATGACCTGATCCTTAACCTCATTCTGGAAGAAGAGATCGTCGCCGTGCTGCGCGCCTTCCAGCTCCAGAAGCTCGGCCCGAACGCCGTTTTCCCGCAGCTTTCCATAGTAGTTCTGGCTCTGGAACGGGGCGACCACCTGATCGTCGAGTCCCTGCAGGATCAGATGGGGCGGCGCGGAAGGCGTCACGCGCATGATGGCGCTGGCAGACTCCGCCTGTTCCCTGGTATAGCGGACACCCAGCACCTCCTCCAGCATCCAGGGCGGGATGATGTCGTTGCCCTCATAGCCTTCCAGGGAGATCGTCAGGTCTGCAATACCGTAATAGTCCACGACGGCAGCGACACGGCTGGACTGCTCCAGCCAGTCGCCCAGATCCAGTGACTTATCCTCCCCTGTCACGCCCAACAGGCATGCGATAGCCCCGCCGGCAGATTCGCCCGCGGAAACGATTCGCTCCGGATCAATGCAATAGTCTCCGGCGTGGGCGCGGAGAAAACGTATGGCTGCCTTGGCATCGCAGAGCGGTGCGGGGTAAATTGCCTCGTTTCCCGTGCGATACTCCACGCTCGCCACCACAAAGCCCGCCTCGGCAAAATATAGCAGTTCCGGCACCCAGACGGCGCGATCCATCACGCGAAAAGCCCCGCCGCAAAACCACACGATGCAGGGGCATGGCGCGTGACCTGCCCGGTTCTTCGGCACAATCAGATCCATGTGCAGATCCCGCCGCGTCGCGCCATACCAGCTGGGGACGTTGGCGTATGTCACGTCGGTGATGAGGGACAAAACCTCCCGTTTCTTTTCCACTGTCAAGTGCACCCCTAGTTCCTCCTTCCAGCGCTGCAAGCGTATAAAAATACTGGCTTTTTGTAAATGCACTCTTTTGTCTGTTTGCATCTGAATTCGTTTTATTCTTCACAAGACAGAGTAAAAAGGCAATACGGACATACGCCGAAACGGCTTCCCGTGTCATGATGACGATATGATGATCATTTTAGCAAAATAACCACGCGGCTTTCAGCCGCGATCATCGTGTAACGGTGAATAATCCAGGTTAATCACAGAAAAATCCAGTATTTACGCGCCTTCCAAGGTTTTCGCGTAGATACTGGATTTTCTTAAAATATGGGGCGGAGGGGGCTCGAACCCCTGACCTCTTCCGTGTGAGGGAAGCGCTCTCCCGGCTGAGCTACCGTCCCGCATATAAAGTCTGCCTGGCGCAGCACTGTCTTTATGGAAAAAGCCGGGACACTGCTTCCCGGCCCTTCGCTGCGGAAGATGGGACTTGAACCCACACGACATTGCTGCCACAAGATCCTTAGTCTTGCTCGTCTGCCAATTCCGACACTTCCGCGTCCGTAAGCCTTCGTTGGATCACTCCTTCAAAGGGAGTGCAGGAAAAGGGACTTGAACCCTCACTGTATTGCTACAACAGGCACCTGAAGCCTGCGCGTCTGCCAATTCCGCCATTCCTGCGCGACAAATGTTATAATACCCGAAAGCCCTAAGAGTGTCAACCAGAAAATGCCGCATATCAGTGTCTGATTTTCGTACTTTCTCAAACGCACTGTCGTTTTCCAACAGTGCGTTGTGATTATTTCTTTGCCTTTTCTCCGAGCGACAGCTTCTTCCAGCTGTCTGAGGGGCACATGGTGATATAGGTCTTGCCAGGATTCAGCGTCACCACCGCCCCGGTCTCCGTGAAATATTTGGTCGGATCCGTTCCGGCATTTTTCGTCCACAGAATCGGGATGGCATATCCCCTCGTCAGAAAATAGCCGGGCTGATTGGCTGCGAGGCAGTTGTAGATCAGATACCCGTGTTTGTCGAGCACAGAAATGGAACAGTTCATAATTATGACGTTGTCAAAACTCACCGTTTTGCCACTGACTCCGTCACGAATCAGCGTTCCATGCTGGTACAGATCATACGTCTTCGTTTTTTCGTTGTAGACAAGCTTCGTCCGGGTGTTGGCATACGGCAGGCTCACAGAGGAAGCCCTTCTGGCGTCCTTCCTTTTGTTCAGCGTCGTGCCTGTCTTTGAGAAGCGGAAGTGTCCCTTTCTGGCTTCCTTATTCATCGTCTTCGGGTACGAAAGCGAAATGCCCGCCGCCTTCATACGCCTCTTCGCCTCTCCCGCCGTGATGAATTCTGTAAATTCCCTTGCCTTGCCGTTCGAAATCCGCGTAAAGCCGCCGGAGAGATGCTGAATTGCCGGATCTTTGAAATATACGTCATTGTAATACGGTCCGCCGTCATGGCACAGCACCGCGCCGTATTCCTCGGCGAGCAGAATGTTGGTCGGCCGCGTGCTCCGGATGCTGCCTATCCGCGTCACCTTGTTGTAATCCTTATAGATCGCCATCAGGCGCGTGATCCGGTTGTTTGCTGTGCTGTTCACAAGCTCATACACAATGTCGGCATCCTCCAGCCCGCAGTGCGGCAGTGCCCGCTGATCATCATCAATCATCACTGCGATCGGCCGCTGGTCCCTGAGCGAGGTGCTGATCTGCTTTCCGGACAACTCACAGGCGTAAGTGGACTTGCCGGTTTTTGAAGATTTGGACGTGCCGGCTGCCCCCACCCGGAAAGACATCATAAGACAGAGCACAGACGCTGCCATCACTGCCCGCCATGCTGCCCGGAAAATCCCCGCATTCTTCATCACAGCCCCACCTTCCCGCAGGAAGTCCCTGCCAGAAACTATGCAGACTGCCACCCCGCCGACAGTCCTGTTCCACACAGCACCAGAATATCACATCCTGTGTGCCGCGCGGGGCGGAACCTGTCGATTTTCATCCAGAAGAGCATACAAAAAATCCGGAATACCGTTCTATACGGTTCTTCCGGATTTCTCATTCTTGTTTACTGACTAGCCCGTACGGGACTCGAACCCATGATTCAGCCTTGAGAGGGCTGCGTCTTAACCAGCTTGACCAACGAGCCATATTCACCTGCGCCTCACCGGCGCAAGTGATATATTACCGTATCTCATCTCTTCGCGCAAGGGAAATTTTAGAAAAAATGTGTTTTCCCGTGAAAATCGTTATTTAACGCAAATGTGGTTTTTATTTCGTCTTATCGCAGTCGTTCCAGTGCCCTCTCTGCTCCAGGCATCCGCCAGCTCCGGCCCTCTGCAGTTCTCCGCGGTCTTCAGTCAAGGCCCGCCTGTCTTCCGGACTCCGTGTCAGATGGACGGACAAGGCTGTGATCCTTGATATAGTCGATCACTTCATCCAGCGTCGTGAAGGCCAGGCTGACATAAGTATCCGCCGCACCGTAGTAAACAGCGATTCTTCCGGTGTCCGAATCCGTGATCGCTGCGCACGGGAAACAGACATTCGGCACGAATCCCCTCTCCTCATACCATTCTTCAGGTGTCAGGAGATACCTCTCACAGCGGTACTTCACCCGGCTCGGCTCGTCAATATCCAGGATGGCCCCGCCGATCGAATAGACAAAACCGTTGCACGTGCCGGTGACGCCATGGTAGAAGAGAAGCCACCCCTCACTCGTCTCAATAGGAGCCGCGCCGCCGCCAATTTTGACCGATTCCCACCACTCCGGGCTCTTGCCCATCACATGGCGGTGATGCCCCCAGTATTCGAGATCCGGGCTCTCTGACAGGAAGATATCGCCGAACGGCGTATGCCCGGAATCGGAGGGTCTTGACAGGCACATATACTTGCCATGAATCTTTCTTGGGAACAGCACCGCGTTGCGGTTGAACGGAATAAACGGATTTTCCATTCTGACAAAAGTATGAAAATCCTTCGTTCTGGCCAGACCGATGGAGGCGCCATAGAAATCGCCGCACCATATAATATAGTAGGTATCCTCCACCTTCAGCAGGCGCGGATCATAGGCGTAGACCGGCATGAAATCCTTACCGTTCTCATCGACAAAATGAATCTTCTCATGATCAAAGTCCCAGTGAATTCCATCCCCGCTGTGTCCCAGGTAAATGTACGGCACTCCGTTTGTCTGTTCTCCGCGGAATACGCCGATGAATTTCCCCTCGTAAGGAACGACAGCACTGTTAAATATGCGGGCGACGCCCGGAAGAGGATCCCTCCCGATAACGGGATTCCCATTATACCTCCAGAGTGGCTGATTGTTTCTTGCGTCCGCCGGTTTGTCCTGCCAGGGCATATTCGGGACGGAAGGCCCCGCCATGGTATATTTTCCCATATTGTATTGTCCTCCCTACGACAAAGGTATTTTATTGAAATCCTGCTGTTGTTCTCCGCAGGAGCTGCCTGCCCGCAGTCCGGTCAGCCCTTGACAGCTCCTGCCGCGATGCCGTTGTAGATGGAATTCTGGAAGATGATGAAAACGATCAGTGCCGGGATAATGGATATGATGACTCCCGCACAAATTAAGTTGTAGCGGTTTCCCATCGGTCCGGTGAAGGTATAAAGCGAGGTAGCAACCGTGCACAGCGTCTGCTTGTTCTGCAGATACAGGTTTGCGTTGTAATATTCGTTATATGTACCGGCGCCCTTCAGAATGATGCAGGTGACAATTGCCGGCTTGAGAAGAGGCAGCAGAATTTTGTAGAAAATTGTTGCATAAGAAGCGCCGTCCAGAATCGCGGATTCATCCAGAGCAACAGAAATATTCTCAAAATACTGGATATATATGTATATGGAGATGACGTCCGTACCCATGGAAAGAATGATGTAGCCGTACAGGTGATTGATAAACCCGAGGTTGTTCATGATTTCATAGGTAGCAACCTGCATCGCAATTCCCGGCAGCAGCGCCGCGAACGTGAACAGATTCCGGATCAGCGTGTTGCCCGGGAACTTGAACCGGTTCAGCACATACGCAAGCTGCGTGCCGATGATGATGGACCCGGCCAGAACAAAAAGCAGAATGATAGCCGAGTTTCGGAACGCAAGACCCATGTTTGCCTTGTGAAACGCATCTGCAAAATTCTGGAAATTCAGCCAGTTTCCCGGCGGTGTCATGACATTCGTGCTCTGATACTCCGCGTCCGTCTTGAATCCGGTAATGACACAGGAAATCAGCGGAACAACCATCCAGAATGATACAAAGATCAACGAAAAATATTTGACGATAACCCAGACAATGTATCCCGCGGAGTAATGATGCTTAACCTTGTGCACCGATTGCTGTGATCGTGCCATTCTCACGCATCCTCCTTCCTGCCATCCGCAAGCATTCTTTTCTGTGCCTCTTTGCCTGCTTTGATTTCCGCTCTTGCTGCTCTGATCGCGCGCTTCCTCGCTTTCTTAGCTTGAAAGCTCTCATCCTCCGCCTGCGCATTTCTGAAAGCAAACCGGAAAATGAGCTTCTGAATCACCGTGGCAAGAAATATCAGACACAGAAGGAATACCGCCATAGCAGAGGCTAGACCAACCTTCTGATCCGTATGCGCGATCCGGTCCATAATGACAAAATAGGTCCCCGTTCCGTTGGCGCCGCTTGTAATGACATAGGAAGGTTCAAACGCACTGAGCGAGCCGGTAATGGACAGAATGATATTTAACGTGACAATCGTCTGAATGCCCGGAAGAATGATGTACTTGAACTGCTGGAACCCGTTGGCTCCATCAATCTCCGCCGCCTCATACAGAGAGGGATCCACGGACATGATGGCCCCGATGAACAGAATCATATTCTGCCCGACATACCGCCACACGGAGGTTCCGACCAGTGCCCAGTTGTTGATTCTCTGATCGCGCAGCCAGTATGGGAGGCTGTCGATATGGAACCCCACCCAGGAAAGAATGGTATCCAGAACAAAGCCGTGGGTATAGAAGAATTTGAAGATGAAGCCCATCGCGATGCCGTTGACAAGAAACGGGAAGAAAATCACTGCTTTGAACAGCTTTCCAAGCCGCACCTTCATCGACAGAATCGTCGCCAGATAGAGTGCCAGAACAATCTGGAACAGCGCACCGACCATGTAGTAAAGGGACAGAACAAGCGCTCCGAAAATATCCTTTCTTGAAAAGATGGACTGATAATTCTTCAGGCCTACATAAGTGCGTCTGCCGACGTACTTCATCTTATAGAAGCTGAACCCCACCATTTCGCCGAAAGGCAGATACGTGAAAAGGAACAGTAGAAAAAGCGGAATGATGCTGAATGCGATAATGATCATCGTCCGCTGAAATTTTCTTGTTCTTGTAAATTCCCGGAAAGAGCGTCGCCCGGACGCGGCTGTTGTACTGGCCATGGCTGTCTCCTGTTTCTCCCTTTCTGCCTGCAATTTCATACCTTGTTTCCGACGACTTCTCTGATATGACAGTCGCCGCGAAAAGAGGGTTTCCATGTTGTCAAAGCAGGCCGCCTTGTCGCTTTCCTTCATGGAGAGGGCAGAGGAATCACTTCCTCTGCCCCGCCTGCGGATCGCTCCAGTCAGTTCAGAATCTCAACGCCAAGAGAATCCTGCGCGTCGGACCACTTCTGGTTCCACTCGTCCATGATGGAGTCAAAATCCTCGTCCCCGTTGAACGCATGCTCAACGATACTCTGGACCTTCTCGTTGCCGCCGGCGTTAATCGCGAGTTCGGACTCGGAATTCATCTCGTTCGGAAGATCCGCTTCCTCCGCAGGAGCCGGATTGTCCGCGACAAAAGCAACATCATTGTCCGTGAACGGCTTGTACAGGTCCGGAACTCTGCTGTCATCCGCCGCAATCGGAAGTCCGCCCTCGTTATAGGAGAATCCCGATTTCTCGGTAAACCACTTGATGAAGATCATCGCCGCTTCCCGGTTTGTAGCGTCGCATTCGGCGGAGATTCCGAAGTTGTAGTCAGGGCCTGCCGAAGCATACTGCTTTCCGTCCACTGTAATCGGGAACGGCATATAGCCGATATCCTCCGCATTGGGTCCCGCCGCCTGCATCTGCGTGACAGCCCATGATCCGAGCACCATGCAGGCAATCTGGCCGTTGTTGATCATGCCCTTGCAGCCTTCCCAGTCCGTCGTGGTATAGTCATCCTCGATCAGCTGCTTCGAGACTGCATCGTACAGGACCTTGTACACCGCGTAAGGATACGTCCCAGGATCGTCGGCGTTCTTCGCAAACGGATCCTTCGTATGAATCAGCTTGTTGTTCATATAATCCGGATCCCCGGTCGCTGTTCCGCTGATATAAGCGTCCCACGCCCCCATCGTCCAGCCTGCCGCATAGTTTGTGTACAGCGGAATGGCATCCGTATTATCCCTGATCTTCTGGAGATCCCCGATGAATTCGTCCGGGGTCTTTGGAAGTTCTGTGATTCCAGCATCCGCAAACACCTTCTTGTTATACACAATGCCCTGCGCATTGGCCGTGGAAGGAATTCCGTACACCTGACCGTCATATTCAAAGTTCTTGGTGTAGTTCACCTGGGATTCTACGTTCTCCACATCGCCGAAGCTGGTGAAATAGGTGGAGAGATCTGCCTTGTCCACAGCCGGGATCATCATGATATCGCCCCAGCCGCCGGCCTGCAGACGAAGAAGCGATTCACTCGCATAATCCGTGATGGCCTCGATGTTGACCTTGATGCCTGGATAAACTTTTCCAAATTCCTCAAGATATGCGTTCCAGTTCGTGCCATTGTAGTCATCCGCCATCATGTCCGTGCGGTGTGTAAGGAGCTTGATCTCCGTATTCAGATCTGTTCCCGTGGTTCCGAGTTCAATCTGATCATATGTGACGGTGGCCCCATCCACCTCCCCGGGTGCTTCCTCCGATGCCGCAGAAGCCTCCGCATCTGCGGACGGTTCCGTGCTGTCCGCCGCAGCAGAGGTTTCCGAAACCGCTGCAGAAGAATTCGTTTGACTCTGCGGGGCAGTGCTGCTGCCGCAGGCCGCAAGGGTGGCCGACATAGCCGCTGCCAGTGTCAACGCTGTTGCCTTTTGGAATTTCATGACGTTTCCTCCTCGTTTTGCTTAGTCGCATAATTTGTGAGAAACACCCCTGTCCCCCACTATGCTGTTCCGTTGGGCTGAGTCTGCACCTCACAATACCTCGCTTGAATAATATTAATTTAGCTCTTTGCTCAGCTTAATTTAATTATAATTACCTTTTTATAATCTTCATTGCCTATTATTGCTATTTATAACAATATATTGCGTGATTGAGCAAGATTGTAGTAATATACATTTATTAGTTCGCTTGATTATGCATATTTACCAGATATTCTGCTGATTGCATTTGAAAAATGAAAAGTTTTGAAGAAATATTTACCGAATCAGTTCACATAGTTCATGCGGAACCAGAGATTAAAGAATCATTCTTTAATCATCATCATTTTTATCAACAAAATAACAGGGACAGAACCTCTGATCAGATCTGCGCCCCGTTAACTCTTCTTTCATCCGCTGCCATGGATATACGAACCCCGATCGAAATACAGGTGAGTCCGCTCCCCTGCGGTATTCTGTTCTACGTATTCTCGGGTTGCCTCCAGTTATCCGAAGGAAACCAGCAGACATTGCTTTCAGAAAATACAGCGCTATATATACTCAGCGGAAAACGATCTTCATTCTTGTCCGTTTCTCACCCATGCTGCTATGCCGCTTTATATATCTCCGGAAGTTCTCTGCCATGGTTTGAACGCAATGGCGCTCCGCATATACGGACAGCCGCTCAATATCCTTCCCTGACCCGGTCCAGATTCACCCGCCTTCTCGGTTATTCCTCTGTCCTGGCCGAAGCTGACTGCCATGAAATAAGCAGAAAGCTATCAGAACTGATGTATGACCTGTGTGCTCCCTCAACAGACAGCGCATTATCAGACGAAAGCGTCCGCTCGCAGTCGGACTACCTGACTATAATGAGACAATTTATGAATGAGAACTATAGTATGCCCTGCTCACTTGAGTTTTTCGAACAAAAGCTTGGCATCAGCCGATATCGCTTATGCCGCGAATTTTCCGCCGCGTTTCATCTCACTCCCGGAAAATATCTTCAGAGTGTGCGAATAGACAGAGCCGCAGCACTTCTGCGTGATACCTCCCTGAGCGTTCGCGAAATCGCCGAGCAGGTCGGCTACGATAATATTTCGCATTTTATCAGCCTTTTTCGCAGAGAGACGGAAACGACACCCGGTGCATATCGTACCGAAGCCAGAAAACAGTCCTCCTGCCTTTAAAGGATATTGTTTAGATTTTTTTTATCGCTGGTCCTATTTTCTTTACGCTGCTTTTCTCAATAAATTTGCCCGGAATTACCAGTGTGCCCGATTCTGACCTGGGATCCCGGATTTTACGGAGGATCATATGGACCGCTTCGCGCGCCATCCGGCTCTGGCTGATTTCATAGGTGGTAAGCGTCTGAGCCAGTTCAGTATCTAAATAGTGATCATATCCGACAACCGAAATATCGTCCGGCACGCGGTATCCCCTCTCTGTCAGCTTGTGAACCAGCATATCCGCGGTCAAATCACAGTTGCAGAAAAAAGCCGTCGGCATTTCCTCCGGAAACTGAAAATTTTTCTGATATATTCTTACGTTCCGGTTCCATTCCCTGTCCTTGATTATCCAGTCCTCCCGCAGAGGAATGCCGCGCTCCATCAATGCCTTGTAATAACCGAGGAAGCGGTCATCGATGGAATCCGTCACCAGCCTGGTGCCGACAAACCCGATCCTGGAGTGACCCATATTCAGAAGGTAGCTCGTCATCTCATAGCCGCCCAGCAAGTTGTTGCTGACCACGCTGTCATGCACATCGAAGCGCCCGTTCGCGTCAAGATAAATCAGCGGCAGGCCCAGATTATTCTCCATAAAGCGCCCGTAGCTCCGGGAGAAATCCCCCAGGATAATGACGCCGTCCACCTTGCCGGCATAGGCAAGCTGCGGAATGACATTCCTCTGCTCGCGGTCATAGCCGATCAATTCCAGCACGGCAGTGGAGCCGACCGCCTGGGCTGCCCTTGCGACCTCCTGGTAAAGCTTGGAATAAAAGGACTGCCCACGGTCAAAATACTGCTCGGAGACGAAGACGCCGATCGTGTAGCTTTTATTTTCTTTCCGGCTCAGGCGGGCTGTATTCCGGACATAGCCCATCTCCTCCGCAAGCGCGGTGATTTTGCCGCGCATCTCCTCGCTGACGCCCTTCTGCCCAGACAGCGCCTTGGAAACCGTCACGGCACTGACGCCCAGCCTTTCCCCGATATCTGCGAGCTTTACTGTCTTCGACATAACGCTTCTCCATTCGTAAATTTAATATGGTTAGATTTTAGCCGGCTAAATTATTTTCCGTTTAGCCTCTGTCCTTGTCAATGTGCAAACCTGACAGGGAAAATAGGATTTGGGTGACAATTTTACGAAATGGACACCGGAATAAGGATTTTCACCGCTCATGCAATGCCGGTTCCTGCGGCTCCAGTCTTTGGAAAACCGGATCCAGAATCAGGCATACCACATAAGCGGACACACTTGTTCCGAGGACGCACCAAAACACAAAAATGCGCGCAAACAATTCCGGAAACCAGGCCAGCAGCACAGCCGGCACCGCATGGATCAGCACAATGACAGCAGTCTGCCAGAGATGGCTCATGGCAAGTTTGGCCGCGTTTCGTAAAATATTTGCCGTGCTGTTGGCAAAATGAGAGAGCAGCGGAAAGATATAGCTGCATACCGCTCCGATCAGAACCGCCAGCGTGATGGTAACGCCGTACGAGAATGCAGATGTCCCGCTGTCCGTCTTCCCGAATTGATGGAAGTTGAAGGCGAACAGCCCGGTGATCACAAGGAGACACAATGTGATCGGTACGGACTGGCGGAAATTCTGCCGGAAGGAATGGAAAAACTGCTTTGTAATGCCGGCGTCCTCGTCCCGCACCATCTTGAGCGCGACATAATAGAGCGCCGTGGTAGACGCGCCGATCGTGATCACCGGGAGGCAGCAGACCAGCCAGAGAATATTCAGCAATGCCAGATCAAAAATCCGGCTCATGATTTCATTGAACGGATTTTCCTGTCGGAATATGCCGTGAAAGTCCCTATCACGTTTCATCGTACTCCCATGCCGCGCTTTTGCGGCATTCACTATGCAAGCGAGCTTGCCTATCATGGCTTCTGGCTCATCGCCTTCCATCTCGTGCTTCGCACTCGATGATGAGCGGTCGCCTGAAGCCACGATATGCAAGCGAGCTTGCCTATCGTGGCTTCTGGCTCATCGCCTTCACAAATGCCAGCGCATTCGCCATGTGCTGCGAGTTTGCGGCGATCCCAAACACCGGTTCCACAGACTCCGGTGCCAGTTTCCGGAATGCGGCACAGTCCGAGAGCGATAAACCGTATGCCTCCGGCTCTCCCTTTCCGACGCCATCCGCATTCACGTCCTGCTCGTCCGGGTCGTCATATCCGGCCGCCATCACCAGATCCTCTCTGAATATCTCCAGCTCTTCCCTGCTGAGAATAGTCTGGAGATCCACAAAATCTCCATCCGCCGCAAGCTGTTCAAAGATACTCCGCTCTGCGATCACAACATCGACCTGCCGGTTAAACAACAGTGTTTCCGTCTGCTCCAGTCCTCCGTTCTGCGGATCCTTGGAGTCATCCAGAATGATCTGTTTCTGATTGTTCCCGCTGTCGCCGTCCCCGATCAGATGTTCCAGTTTTTCCTGCAGTGCAGCCTTTCCCTCTGCCTCCAGCGTCTCCCCGGGCATCACCACATAAAGCGCCGTTGTATCCTTCGGCTTCACCACAAAATTCCACAACAGAAAACACAGGACCGCCAGCGCACAGGCCGCTTTCAGCATTCGCGGCAGGATATAATCGGCAAAATACTGCCTTTTTCCCGCGCTGTCAAGAGACGCATAAATCTCCCGCGCGCTCTTTCCCTGTATCTGTTCAGCGGTTTCCGCCAGCCTGTCCACCGCATCCTTTCCGCCCTGATTCTGCTCTTCCGGAAATTCTCCCAGTCTCATTATGATACTCCGTGCCGCGTCCTGCGCGGTCATGGCTTATTCCACCCTCTTCTCACACATCTTCTCCGCCCATGCCGCTGCCGAAGAGATCGAACAGCGAGATCTGATCCGTCTCCGGCAGACTGCCCAGAATGCCAAGCCGGTCCATAAGGTCAATGTTTGTCTGGGATACCTTCGTGCGGTTGCGAAAGTCATTCTTTGATGTGAACGGCCCGTCCTTGACTGCCTCCACGACCGCATCAGCCGCCTTCTCTCCCATGCCATTGATGCTGACCAGCGACGGCATCAGCGCGCCGTCCAGAATCTGGAAGTGACGGCTCTTCACCTTCGCGAGATCAATCGGCGTGAAATGGAAGCCGCGCGCATAGAACTCAAGGACAAGCTTTGCATCGTCCATCATGGCCTCCTCCTTCGGCGTCAGCTTTTCCTTCCGGCCGGTTTCCCCGACCCAACCCTTGAGCTTCGTCTCTCCCTGAGCCATCACCTCGTAATCAAAATCCGTTGCGCGGATGGAGAAGTAGGCGCAGTAATAAGCGAGCGGCTGATGAACCTTGAACCAGGCAATGCGCAGGGCCATCATGACATAAGCCGCCGCATGCCCCTTCGGAAACATATATTTGATCTTCTCGCAGGAATCGATGTACCAGTCCGGCACACCGTGCTTTGTCATCTCCTCTTTCCATTCCGGCCACTCCTTCACCTTTCCTCCAGCCACCTTGCCCTTGCGGACACGCTCCATGATGGTGAAGGACAGAGAGGGATCGAGTCCCTTGGAAATCAGATAGCTCATGATGTCGTCGCGGCAGCCGATACAGGTGAGCAGTGTGCAGTCCCCGTTTTCAATATGTGTTTCCGCATTGCCGAGATACACATCCGTGCCGTGGGACAGACCCGAAATCTTGACAAGCTCGGTCATTGTCGTCGGCTTCGTCTTTTCGAGCATTCCGATGACAAATTTTGTGCCAAACTCCGGGATGCCCAGGGTTCCGGTGGACACGCCGCCGATCTCCTCCGGCGTCACGCCAAGTGCCTTCGGACTCTGGAAGATGCTCATCACCTTCGGATCATTCAACGGTATCGTCATTGGATCCACCCCGGTGATATCCTGCAGAAAGCGGATCATGGTCGGATCATCATGGCCGAGAATATCCAGCTTGAGCAGGTTGTGGTCGATCGAGTGATAATCAAAATGCGTGGTCACAATGTCGGTCGTCATATCGTTTGCCGGATGCTGCACGGGTGTGAACGTATTGATATCCTCTCCCACCGGCAGCACGACGATGCCGCCCGGATGCTGCCCGGTGGAGCGCCTCACGCCCACGAGATGAGGCACCATCCGCTCAATCTCACAGCCACGTTTTGCCTCGCCGCGCCGCTCATAATATCCCTTGATATATCCATACGCCGTCTTGTCAGCGACGGTCGCGATTGTCCCGGCCTTGAAGGTCTGCTTATGGCCAAAGATGACCTTCGTGTAGGCATGCGCCTTGGCCTGGTATTCTCCGGAGAAATTGAGGTCAATATCCGGCTCCTTATCTCCCTTGAAGCCAAGGAAAGTCTCAAACGGAATGCCGAAGCCGAGTCCCATCATTTTTGTGCCGCACTTCGGACACATCTTCTCCGGCAGGTCAATGCCGGTGTTGAGTTCGTTTGCTTTGACCACTTCGCTGTCCCAGTCCGAATATTTGCATTCCGGGTTCGGGCACAGATAATGCGGCTGGAGCGGATTGACCTCCGTGATACCTGCCATCGTCGCGACAAAGCTCGATCCCACCGATCCTCTCGACCCGACCAGATAGCCGTCCTCGTTCGATTTCCACACCAGCTTCTGCGCGATGATATACATCACGGAGTACCCGTTTTTGATGATGGAGCCGAGTTCCCTCTTCAGTCTGGCCTCGACCACCTCCGGCAGCGGATCGCCGTACATCTCGTGCGCCTTCCGGTAACAGATCTCCGTCAGCATGCCGTCCGAATTTGGAATCACCGGCGGACACTTATCCGGGCGCACCGGCCGGATGACCTCGATCATGTCCGCAATCCGGCGGGGATTGTCGATAACCACCTCCTCGCACTTTTTCTGTCCGAGATAGGAGAACTCCGCCAGCATCTCCTCTGTCGTTCTCAGATACAAAGGTGCCGGCTCCTCGTCTGTCATGCCGATGCCGTCCTGCAGAATCGTGCGGTATATCTCATCCTCCGGGTTCAAAAAATGCACATCGCAGGTTGCGCAGACCGGCTTGCCCAGCTTCTCGCCGAGATCCACAATTCTCCTGTTGATAGCCTCGATATCCTCCGTCGTCCGGATGTCCGGATATCGCTTTTCGCCATCTCTCCCTGAAGCCTCGATCAGGAACTTATTGTTCCCCGTCGGCTGAATCTCCAGATAATCGTAGAACTGCGCGATGCCGGTGATCGTCTCATCCGAACGGTTCTCCAGAAGCGCCTGGTAAAGCTCTCCTGCCACACAGGCGCTCCCCACCAGTATTCCCTCCCGGTGTTTGGCAAGAAGGCTCTTCGGGATGCGCGGCTTGCGTTGAAAATAGGTGAGATGGGAAGCTGAAATCATCGTGTACAGATTCAGCCGTCCCGTATTATTTCTGGCCAGCAGAATGCAGTGATACAGCGGATTCAGATGGCGGATCACCTCTGGATTGCTCTCCGTCAGCCGGTTCAGATCCCGATACGTTTCCACATGATCCTTCTCCAGCATCGGCAGAAACTTCATAAAAATATCCGCTGTGCATTTTGCATCGTCCGAACCGCGGTGATGGCTGTCGAGTTCCACCGAGAGCAGTTTAGCCACTGTGTCGAGACGATAATTGCCGTGCCCCGGCAGCTCCGCCCGTGCGATGCCGAGCGTATCGATCGTGGAAAAATCGCAGGGCAGCCCCTGTTCTCTCGCCTTCGCCCGGATAAAACCGATATCGAAGGCCACATTGTGGCCAACAAGAACGCATCCCTGGCAGAAGGAAAGAAACGCCGGGAGTGTCTCCTCAATCGGTGCCTCGTCCTGGACCATTTCATCCGTGATGTGGGTCAGCTGTGTGATCCGGTAGGGAATCGGTATTCTGGGATTCACCAGCCTGGTGAATTCTTCCGTGATGCTCGCCCTGCGGATCATGCTCCCCGGCTCCTCGCAGTCGGGATCCGGCTGGTCCACAAAGCGCACCTTGTAGGCGCCGATCTCAATGATCCGGTCGCGCTCCGGAGAAAAGCCTGTGGTCTCGAGATCAAACACAACATAATCCCGGTCGCCGATCCGGGTATCGGGTGATTCGGCAGTGCCGTATTCCGCCACTGGTTTCAGATCGTCCACCAGATAGCACTCGACGCCGTATATCACCTTGAAAAATTTCTGCTCGTCCACCGGCGGCTCTCCGGCCGCCTTGCGACGCTTGTTTTCTGCGGAGAGCAGATCCTCCCGGAGATGGTTTGCATCCGGGAATGCCTGCACATTGCCGTGATCCGTGATCGCAATGGCCGGCATTCCCCACTCGTAAGCCTGTCTGACAATATCCTGGCATTCAGAGACGCCGTCCATATCGGACATTTTCGTGTGGCAGTGAAGTTCCACACGCTTGCGCTCGCTGTGATCCCTGCGTTTTTCGGTAAAATCCGGAATCCTCATGATTCCTGTGATGGCGCCGATCACCACTTCATGATCGAAGGTATCCATCTGGGTCATCCCCGTGAGCCGGACGAATGTTTTCGGCGTGAGATGCTGCAAAAATTCATCCGCATCCTCCGTGCCGATGAATATTTTGCAGTATATGGAATCCGTGAAATCCGTCAGCGTGAATTTCACGATAGTCTTGTTGTTGCGGATATCCCGCCGGTCCACCGAGATAATCTGTCCGTGCACCGTGACCTGCCCGATCTCGCCGACAATATCCCGCAGCGGGATGTTTTCCGACGATTCATCGATCTCGCGTCCATAAAGACAGTCCGGATTGTCCGAGCGGCGGTATCCGCGAACATATCCTCTGTCCCGGCCGCGCGCCGCACCGCCCGACGCGCCTCTGCCGCGCTGCCGGCTTCCGGTTTCCCGTCCGCCGGGCGCAGAAACGCCCTCCCGGATATGGTTTTCATGCTCACCCTCCCCGGGCAGCCAGGGTGCGGTGCCGTCGGCGGAACCTGCGCCATGCTGCAGCGCGGCTGCTGGTTCTGCCATCCTGGCTCCGCTCCCACCGTCAGACACATTTTCCCCACTGCCCGTCAGGATCGGCTGCCATTCCTGTTTCTCCTCACGGCGCTCATGCTTTCTTTTCTCATACAGCAGGCGAAACCGCGCCGGAACGCCGCAGCGGTCCCGGAAGACCCGCTCCAGCGCATCCTCCATGTCAGGACCCATTTTTCTCGTGAAGCAGCAGTCCTCCAGCCTGACCACAATGTCCCCGTCATCCGGGCAGGTGACCTTCGCCTCCCGGAAATAATGGCCTGCGATATGGGAATCATGAGAGAACTCGCAGCAGAGAGAGTCATAATACTCCTTCATCAACTGCTTCGGCGTATACTGCCTCGAGAGCCGATACTGCTCCCTGATATAGACCTCGACCCGGTCGTGTCCGGCCTTCTTCTCCGCGGGGCCGAAGACCTGCCGCTCCAGTTCCTCCTGCATCCGATAAATCTGGTTTTTGTGAATGAGATGCCCGGAATCGAGAACGACCTTAAAGCGGCTGTGCGTGGAATCGCACGCCAGCCGCTCTATCTCAGTCTCCGTAAACAGATCGCACAGATCTGTCTCCACCTTCAATTTGGGAAACACTTCAAAAAAAGCCTTACTCATGGTTCCTCACAGAACGTCTTTCCGCTCACTCCGCCGGCCAGTGATCCAGTTCATCCTTCAGCGCGCCGAGCAGCTGATCCTCCGGAAGCTTCTTTACAATCTCACCCCTGCGGATCAGAAGTCCCTCATGCAAACCGCCCGCGATCCCGATGTCCGCCTCCTTCGCCTCACCGGGGCCGTTGACTGCACAGCCCATGACTGCCACTTTGATGTTAAGCTTCGGATAGTTCTGAACCATAGCCTCCACCTGGTTTGCGAGATCGATGAGATCGATCCTGGTCCGGCCGCAGGTCGGACACGATACCACCTCGATTCCCTCCCGTCTCAATCCCAGATCACGA
Source organism: uncultured Lachnospiraceae bacterium (assembly GCA_902781655.1). Classification (GTDB taxonomy): domain Bacteria; phylum Bacillota; class Clostridia; order Lachnospirales; family Lachnospiraceae; genus CAG-791. The sequence continues at coordinate 40,596 of CACZJZ010000006.1, read as the reverse complement.
AGAATCTGTTTTGCGGTATAGACCTCCTCCACCGGATCGCCGGACAGAGATACCCGGATGGTATCGCCGATCCCCTCATACAAGATGATACCGAGTCCGACCGCACTCTTGATCGTCCCGCCGCGCAGCGTCCCCGCCTCCGTGATGCCGACATGCAGTGGATAATCCGTCCGCTGAGCCAGCAGCTCATGTGCCTTCACACACGTCATCACATCAGAGGATTTGATGCTGATCACAATCTGATCATATCCGCACCGCTCGATCATACGAACCTTGTCAAGGGCACTCTCAACCAGCCCCTCCGGCGTCACACCGCCGTATTTTTCCACCAGATCACGCTCCAGGGACCCTGAATTGACACCGACGCGGATTGGTATCTGATGCTCCTTCGCGCACCGCACCACGGCGTCCAGCTTCTCCTCGCCGCCGATATTGCCCGGGTTGATCCGGACTTTATCGGCCCCATTCTCAATGGCCGCGATTGCCATGCGATAGTCAAAATGGATGTCGGCCACCAGCGGAATATGAATGCGCTTTTTGATCTCTCCGATCGCTTTTGCCGCCGCCTCATTCGGCACCGTGCACCGGATGATCTCGCAGCCGGCCTGCTCCAGCTTGAGAATCTGCGCAGCCGTAGCCTCTACGTCTTCTGTCGGCGTATTGGTCATGGATTGAATGAGTATCCGGTTGCCTCCGCCGATCAGACGCCCGCCGATTCTGATCACGCGTGTATGATCCCTGTAAGCCATGTCTGCCTCCCCGCCGCCAGTCCGCGGCAATGATCAGTGAAAAAACCGTCCGATATCATTGAACAGCACCGCCACCATCAGCGCCATCAGGGCGATGATGCCGGCCAGATGAACCATGCCTTCCTTTTCCGGCGGAACCGGTCTGCCGCGCACCGCCTCGATCAGAAGGAAGATCAGTCTCCCTCCGTCCAGTGCCGGCAGCGGCAGCAGATTCATGACACCCAGATTCACCGTGAGCAGTGTGGTGAGATTGAGGAAACTCAGCAGCACCGTGGAGATACCATATGGCCTTGCCTCTGTATAGGTGTCGTCCACCACCTTCACGACGCCCACCGGTCCGCTGAGATCATTCATGGAGAAATGTCCCCGGAAGATCAGGCCGAGCGAGCCATAGGTTGCCCGCAGCCAGTACTCCACCTCATACCAGCCATACTGAAATATCTGCAGCGCATTGCAGCGCATCAGTGTTCCGCCGCCCTGAAGGCCGATATAATACCGGTCATCCTCCGCGTAGTATTTTGGCGTGAGCGTCACCGTATGCCTCGCGCCGTCCCGCTGAAACGTGACGGTCATCGAATCGCCGTAGTTGAAAGCAGAAGAAAGACTCACCTCGCGGTAGACATGAATGCTCTGCCCGTTGATCCGTGTGATCACATCTCCAGCCTCGAGGCCCGCCGCCTCCGCCGCGGAATCCGGCATGACGCTCTGTACCACCGGAAGGTCCGTGCCGCTGAATGCGACAATGATCACCGCGAGCAGATAGCCGAGAAGAAAGTTCGCAAACGGGCCGCCCAGCACCGTGGCAATTCTGGCCCACACCGGTGCCTTCGGAAAGGCGTGCTCATCCGTCACCCGCGTGCGTCCCTCGTCGCCGCCATCCCCGGGAACCATATCCATACCGTCAAAAATACAGGCACCGCCGATGGGCAGCGCCTTGATGCAGAAATCAGTGTCTCCCCTCTTTTTATGCCAGAGGGTCGGACCCATGCCGATATCAAATTCGTTGACCCGGATCCCATTTCTTCTCGCGATGAGAAAGTGCCCAAACTCATGAGAAATGACAAGGACACCAAAAATCAGGATAAAAACCAGAATGCTTACTATCATTTTGCAGAAAGAATCCTTCTTACATACGATCTTGCCTCCTGCTCGGCGGCAAGGATCTGATCCAGCGTCGGTTCCGGCTCCGTCCGGTGCGCGTCCATGGCACCTTCGATCAGATCATAAATCTGGAGGAACCATATCTTTCCCTGCAGGAAAAGACGAACAGCCTCTTCATTCGCCGCGTTGAACACGGTCGGCATCGTGCCGCCAGCAGCGGCCGCGCGGTACGCAAGCGGCAGCCCGCGGAACGTCCCGGTGTCCGGCCGTTCAAAGTGCAGATCCCCCACGGAGAACAAGTCCAGCTCCGGGACCTCCGCAACCGGTCTTCTGTCCGGATAGAACAGGGCATACTGAATCGGCTGATGCATATCCGGCCTTGAAAGATGCGCCATGATGGAATTGTCCTCAAATTCCACCGCGGAATGGCACAGGCTCTGCGGCTGCACATAAACCTCGACCCGAGACGCCGGCACGCCAAAGAGCCAGGCCGCCTCCATCACCTCGAGTCCCTTGTTCACAAGGCTCGCGGAATCGATCGTCACCTTGCTTCCCATGGTCCAGTTCGGGTTCTTCAGCGCGTCCGCCGCGGTCATCCGTGCAAGCTCCTCCCGCTTCCTGCCCCGGAAGGTTCCGCCGGAACAGGTGAGAAGGATTTTCTTCACCCGCTTGCGCGGCTCTCCGTTCAGGCACTGGAAGATGGCGCTGTGCTCCGAATCCACCGGCAGCAGCTGTACGCCTGCCCTCTTTACAGCAGGCATAATCAGATGGCCGGCCGTGACCAGCGTCTCCTTATTGGCAAGCGCGATGTCCTTCCCTGCCGCAATGGCGGCAAGCGTCGGACGGATCCCGATCATTCCCACCACGGCATTGACGAAGAGATCCGCTTCCGGGATCACCGCTTCCTCCAGAAGGCCATCCATCCCGGACAGAACGCGGACGGGCAGATCTGCCACCCGCTCTCTCAGCTCCAGGGATGCCCGCTCATCAAACAAAACCGCCATATCCGGATGGAATTCGCGGATCTGTGCCTCCAGAGCTGCGGCATCGTGTCCGGCGGCGAGCGCTGTGATATGAAATTCTTCCGGCCAGTTCCTGACAATGTCCAGCGTCTGGGTTCCGATTGACCCTGTCGACCCGATGATCACCAGATTTTTCATGGATTCTCCGTTTTCTCCCTATTCCTGCCGTCCGCAGCTCACCGGAGTGCCCGCTCAATCAGAAGCACACCGAGAAAATAGATGATGGGCGCCGTAAATATCACGGAATCAAACCGGTCAAGAATCCCTCCGTGCCCCGGAATCACGTCCCCGTAGTCCTTGATATTGTGATTCCGCTTTATCCCTGAAGCCGCGAGATCGCCGATCATGCTGATCATGCTGCCCACCACGCCGATCACGACAAACGCGGCGCGGAAGTCATGCGTCTCCTCCGGATGCCGGATCGCCATGAACATCGACAGCAGGAGACAGAACAGCGTCGACAGCGCCACGCCTCCGACCGCTCCCTCCACCGTCTTCTTCGGAGAGAGCACCGGCGCCATTTTGTGCTTTCCGAAAGCGCGCCCGGCAAAATAGGCTCCCGTGTCGCAGATCCAGGTACAGAAAAAGATCAGCGTATACACATAAATCCCGTAGGGCAGGCAGCGCGCACGAAACACAAAACTCATCAGAACAGGGACATAGAGGAACGCAAACTCCGCTGTCATCACCTGATCCGCATGAAACTTCGGAAATGTGAAGACATACGCAGCCATCAGGGCCAGAAGCAGCAGCAGGGCGATCAGTACGGTAAAGAAATCCACGTTCACCCGGTCCCGGAAAAAGATCAGAATAATATAATATGCGGCAGTGGCAAGATAGCCCAATATCTCCAGAACATTGGTCCTGTCACGTTTTTTCAGAATATCGACCGTGATCGGCTCCGTCTCCTCTCTGTGCTCTGCCTCGATGCCGCCCGGTGTGAGAACACCTGCCGCCCGGCACAACTCATGAAAGCCAATCAGCGCGCAGACAAGAAGCACCAGCCCTGCCGGCACACCACCCGTGAGGCCGACAGCCACTGTCACAATTCCCAGAAAAATACCACTGATTACCCTAGTTTTCATCTCATATACCTGTACCGTGTCCCCAGCGGCAGATCCGTAGAATGCCGTGCCTCGCCCGACTGTTGCCCGGACATCAGAAACGCATGGCATCCGCATCACTGCATCAGCCCGCCCATGCGCCGCTCGCGGTGCCGGTACGCATCCACCGCTTTCTCCAGCTCTTCCTTATTAAAGTCAGGCCAGGTCACATCCGTGAAATAATACTCCGTGTAGGCACACTGCCAGATCAGAAAATTCGAGATACGCTCTTCCCCGCTCGTCCGAATCAGCAGATCCGGATCCGGAATGCCAGCTGTGTCGAGATGATCCGAAATTGTTTCCTCGGTAATCTCCTCCGGCCGCAGCACTCCCTCCTGCACCTGCTGCGCGATCTGCGCCGCAGCGCGCCGGAGTTCATCCCGTCCCCCATAATTGATGGCGATCTGAAAGCCAATTCCGGTATTGTTCCGCGTATCCTGCTCCAGATTCCGTATTGCCTCCTGCAGATCCGCGTCCAGTCTGGTCTTGTCTCCGATAACCCGGATTCTGACATTATTCTTCGCGCATTTGGCAAGACTGGTCTTCATGTAGGTCCGCAGCAGATTCATCAGCGTTTTGACCTCTGCCTGCGGCCTCGACCAGTTTTCCGTAGAGAACGCATAGACCGTCAGATAGCGGATTCCCATATGATCCGCATCCTCCAGAATCTGTTCCACGACCTTTGCGCCCTGATAATGTCCCGCCGTGCGGGGAAGCCCGCGCTTTTTGGCCCAGCGGCCGTTGCCGTCCATGATAATGGCGACATGCTGCGGTATATTCCGCTCTGTCTCAGCCATATCTCTCCCTGTACCGCACCCTTTGCGGCATTTAAACCGTCATGATCTCCTTCGTCTTCGCCTCGATCACCGCGTCGATTTCCTTGCCGTATTTATCGGTCAGTTTCTGCAGCTCGTCCTGCAGATCCTTCACCTCATCCTCCGAGATGCCCTCGGCCTTGCCGGCCTTCTTCAGTTCTTCATTGCCATCGCGGCGGATATTGCGGACGGCAATCCTTGCCTCCTCGCCGCGCTTCCTGACATCCTTTCCAAGCTCCTTTCTGCGGTCTCCCGTAAGCTCCGGGAAAACCAGACGGATGCTGGTTGCGTCAGAAACCGGCGTGATCCCTATGTCAGAAGCCAGGATTGCCTTATTGATATCCTTGATCAGCGTTCTGTCCCACGGGCTGATCTGAATGATCCGCGCCTCCGGCACCGAGACATTGGCGACCTGCTGAATCGGCGTGGGCGTGCCATAATAGTCCACGCGGAGCTTGTCCAGCACATGCGGGTTGGCTCTGCCGGCGCGGATGGTCTGCAGATCGGTTTTCAGAAACTCCACTGCCTTCTTCATCTTCTCATCATATTCCTTGATACGCTCGTTCATGGGATTCCTCCTTGCGCGCTGTTTCCTGCAGCGCGGATTATAATTTCTGAGTATTCAGTCCGCCGTGATGATCGTTCCGTCAAAGTCCTCTTCGCCGCTCCGGACTGCCCGGACGATGCTGTCCTCTCCCTGCAGGGCAAAGCAGCGCATCGGCATTCTGTTGTCCCGCGCGAGAATGGAAGCGGTCATATCCACTGCCTGCAGGTTCTGCGCGATGACATCGCCGATGGAAATCTTGCGATACCGCTTTGCAGACGGATCCTTCGCCGGGTCTGCATTGTAAATGCCGTCGATATTCTTGGCCAGCAGAATGTAGTCAGCATCCACCTCGATCGCGCGCAGCACCACGCCGGTGTCCGTTGAGAAGTACGGGTGCCCTGTTCCTCCGGCAAAGAACACGACCGTGTGCGCGGCAAAATACGAATTTGCGAGATCCTTTGTGAACAGCTCCGTGACGCCCTCGATCACAAACGGGGTAAGAATGCTGGTGGAAAGTTCCTCGCCGCGGAAAATTTCCGAGACATAGATGCAGTTCATGACAGTTGCCAGCATACCGATCTGGTCGCTCTTGACCCGGTCAATTTCCGTTCCGGTGCGTCCTCTCCAGAAGTTGCCGCCGCCGATGACAATACCAATTTCTGTTCCGTCCTCCGTCAGCTGCTTCACCTGACGAGCCACCCGGCGGACCACCTGCTCATCAAATCCTGTATGCTTCTCTCCTGCGAGTGCCTCGCCGCTCAGTTTCAGAATAATTCTGCTCATGCTGCCTCCCGTCTTCCGCTCCCCGGAAGCTGTTGTCTGACGATATGATACCATAATCCCTCCGGGCAGGGAAGAAAAAGCCCCGCTGCCTGCTCCACTGTTCCTCCGTTGGTTATACCGCCGGTCATACGCCGTTCACTTCCGCTTGCACTGCCCGGAACACAATGCTACAATATTCCAGTTTGCACGAAGGAAAACGTTTTTACGTCTATAAATGATGTCAGGAACAGAACGTCTGCCACGCTTCTATTTAATATGTGCCGCTGACATCGCAAGGAGCAGAAAAAATATGATCAAAACGAGAGAGGATGTCCGTAACGTTGCCATTATCGCCCATGTCGACCATGGCAAGACAACCCTGGTGGACGGACTGCTTCGTCAGAGCGGTGTATTCCGCGCGAATCAGGAAGTACAGGACCGCGTCATGGACTCCAATGCCATCGAGCGGGAGCGCGGCATCACCATACTTTCCAAGAATACTGCCGTCTACTACAACGGCGTCAAAATCAATATCGTCGACACGCCCGGCCATGCAGATTTTGGCGGCGAGGTGGAGCGCATTCTGAAGATGGTCGACGGCGCCATCCTGGTCGTCGATGCATTTGAAGGACCCATGCCCCAGACACGCTTTGTCCTCTCCAAGGCGATGGACCTCAATCTGCCGGTCATCGTCTGTATCAATAAGATCGACCGTCCCGGTGCGCGTCCCACTCAGGTTATCGATGAAGTGCTGGAGCTTCTGATGGATCTCGGCGCGAGCGACGAACAGCTCGACTGCCCGTTCGTCTTTGCCTCTGCCAAATCCGGTATTGCCACGCTCGATCTCGGCTCCCCGGGCGTATCGATGAAGCCGCTCTTCGACACCATCATCAACTCCATCCCCGCCCCGAAGGGCGATCCGGACGCCGGCACCCAGATGCTGATCTCTACAATCGACTACAATGAATTTGTCGGCCGCATCGGAATCGGCAAGATCTCGAACGGCAAAATCCGTGTCGGTCAGGACTGCGTCATCGTAAACCATCACGACCCTGACAAGCAGAAGAAGGTCCGCATCACCAAACTGTATGAGTTTGAGGGGCTGAAGAAGGTCGATGTCCAGGAAGCTTCCTTCGGATCCATCGTGGCCGTCTCTGGCATTGAGGATCTGAAGATCGGTGACACCATCTGTTCTCCGGAAAATCCGGTGGCCATCCCGTTCCAGAAAATCTCCGAACCCACCATCAGTATGGAGTTCCGGGTCAATGACTCCCCGCTCGCAGGAAGAGAGGGCAAATTCGTCACATCCCGCCATCTGCGGGATCGTCTCTACCGGGAACTCAACACCGACGTCTCTCTCCGTGTCGAGGACACCGACTCGACCGACGCATTCAAGGTATCCGGGCGCGGCGAGCTGCATCTTTCCGTCCTCATTGAGATGATGCGCCGCGAGGGGTACGAGTTCGCCGTCGGCAAGCCGGAGGTCATTTTCAAGAACGATGAGAACGGCAAGAAGCTCGAGCCCATCGAATCCTGCTACATCGACGTGCCCGAGGACTACTCCGGCGCGGTCATCAGCAAGCTGTCCGAGCGCAAGGGAATGCTTGTGAACATGGGTACCGCGCAGAACGGCTATGCCCGCCTGGAATTTGAGATCCCCTCCCGCGGCCTGATCGGCTATCATGATTCTTTCCTGACCGATACGAAGGGAACCGGCATCATGAATACCATCTTCAAGGATTACGAGCCGTACAAGGGCGACATCGAATACCGCAAGCAGGGTTCCCTGATCGCCTTTGAGGCCGGGACCGCCGTGACATACGGTCTGTTCAATGCGCAGGAGCGCGGCAATCTGTTCATCACCCCCGGCACCGAGGTGTACGCCGGCATGGTGATCGGCGAGGCCGGCAAGGGAGAGGATGTCTTCTGCAACGTCTGCAAGACCAAGCACCTGACGAACACCCGCACCTCCGCCTCTGACGAAGCGCTTCGCCTCGTCCCGCCGAAGATTCTCTCCCTGGAGCAGGCTATCGATTTCATCGATACCGACGAGCTGCTCGAGGTGACGCCGAAGAGCCTGCGCATCCGCAAAAAGATCCTTGACGCCCGGATGCGGAAGAGAGCGGAAATCTCCGCCAATGCAAAGTAATGAGTCCCGCGGACTTTTACAGAATTTGAAAAACGAGCCGGAGGCATCTGGTATTTTGCATCAGATGTCTCCGGCCCGTTTTCTGTTTCCTGTTTCCTGTTTTCTGCCCTCATCACAGATGCAGAAGCCTTGTCGCGATACTGAAATAAATCAGAAGCGACACCGCATCCACAATTGTGGTGAGGAGCGGGCTTGCCATGACCGCCGGATCAAAGCCCAGACGGTCCGCCACGAGAGGCAGAATCGCACCGATGCACTTGGCAAAAAGCACCACGAACACCATGGTGATGCACACAACGAGCGCCACCGGCACCGCGATCCGGTCAAGCAGCATCAGCTTGATGAAATTGATGCCGGCCAGGGTCAGGCCGCACAGAACTGCAACCCGCATCTCCTTCCAGATCACGCGGAAAAAATCCCGGAACTCAATTTCCTTCAGCGACAGTCCGCGGATGATGGAGACGCTGGCCTGCGATCCGGAATTGCCGCCGGTGTCCATCAGCATCGGGATATAGGCGGTCAGCACCGTGCAGGCTGCCAGCGCATTCTCATAACTCGTGATGATTTTGCCGGTAAAGGTTGCCGAGATCATCAGAATCAGCAGCCAGGGCATGCGCTTCTTATAGGTATCCAGCGTCGTCGTCCTGAAATAGGGCTTCTCTGTCGGGATGATGGCGGCCATCTTCTCGATATCCTCGGTAGCCTCCTCATCAATGATATCGACCACATCGTCGATGGTGATGATACCCACCATCCGGTCCTCGTTGTCGACCACCGGCATGGCCGTAAAATCATATTTCTTGAAGAGGGCTGCCGCCTCTTCCTGGTCCGTCGTGGTCGTGATGCTGACCACGTTTTCATTCATGATGTCCCCGATCTTCTCGTCATTCCTCCGTATGAGAAGATACCGCAGCGCCACCGTCCCCTTCAGAATCCGCTGCTTGTCGACCACATAACAGATATTGACCGTCTCAGAGTCAAGCCCGATCATCCGGATGCGCCCGATCGCGTCCGCAACCGTCATTTCCTCCTTCAGATCCACGTATTCGACCGTCATAATGCTGCCGGCCGAGTCCTCCGGATACTGCATCAGGCGATTGATATCCGCCCTGGTCTCCGGCTTGGCGTTTGCCAGAATTTTACGCACGACGTTTGCGGGCATCTCTTCCAGAAGATCCGTCGCGTCGTCCGCCATCAGATTGTCGATGACGCTGGCTGACTCACTCTCGGACAAAGACTGGATGATGTACTGCTGCGCGTCAATCTCAAGCTGCGCGAACACATCCGCCGCCATGTCCTTGGGAAGAAGACGGAACATCTTCAGGGTATCCTCGTCCTCCATCTCATCCATGACAGCCGCGATATCCGCGTCCTGCATATCCTCCATCGTCTGGCGGAGGACAGTATATTGTTTGGTATCCAGCAGCTCCTTCAGCGTTTCCGCCGCATTCCTCTCCTCAGTATCCATTGACATTTTCCTCTCTGCACTGCGCAGGGCAGTGACGTTATCCATGCAAAATACGATCGCGGCACAGAACTGTCAGATAAGCCAGCTGCTTGTTCCATGGATAACCACCTCCCTTCAGAGAAAAAGTCGCGCATTTCATATCAGGCATTTCTTCTGCCCCGCCCGTGTCCCCGGGACTTCCTTCGTAACTTTACGAGTCCCGGAAACACGTGTCAACCTTGCAGACTGTAAAATCTGTGTAAGCTGTGGCTGCTTTCATTTTCCCGTTTCCTGAGGATTTCATGCCTGCGAAAGAGCCGCTCCGCCAACCGGATAATACTCTTGTCCTTTCCTGGAAAGCCGGCATTTCCCTGCGGTGAGTGAGATAATCTCCCGCTCCGTTTTCTCAAGCTCCCGGATCCGCACCGGAATCCGCAGGGACACCCTGTCCGTATAGTCCGTCTGCACCGGAGCAAGACCGTTCTGCGCGAAATATCGGCGGATTTTCTCATATTCTGCGTAATCTGCCGACACCTCCAGCATCTCACATAAGCATAGCTCCCGAATCGCCGCATGCTCCAGCGCCTCCCTGGCCGCAGCGGTATAGGCCCGGACCAGTCCGCCGGTCCCGAGGAGCGTGCCGCCGAAGTACCGCGTGACCACCACCATGGCGTTGGTCACGCCGGCGCCGCGGATCACCTCCAGGATCGGCCTGCCCGCCGTTCCGGCCGGCTCTCCGTCATCTCCGGACCGCGCGTTCTCTCCTCCCGGTCCGATAATCCAGGCGCTGCAGTGATGTCTGGCATCATAATACTGTTTCCGCACCCGTGTGAGTTCGCCCCGCGCCGCCTCCTCGGAATCCACAAACAGTGCCTCCGAAAGAAACCTCGAATTTTTCTCCTCAACCTCGCCATAGCCGGGGCTGGCGATAATCCGACAGCTGCCCTTCTCTTCCATAGAAGCCCTCCGATCATGACATTTTCAATTGGCACAACTCACCTGGAACCACCCGCGGGTATGCCAAATTCTGCCAGTTATGCGTGTGTTTTGTCTTTATGATATAATACCTGTAATCATGCGGCGGAACCAGATTTTTCCCCGCGCCGACCCAGAAAGGATTGATTACATCTAAGAGAATGAATGCAAATTACAGCAGAGACAGCGTAGCGGCAAAACAGCGCCGCCTCACAGGCAAAACACAGAAGCGGGAACGAAAGGCCGCTCTCGCGGCGCTTCAGATTCTTCTGATTGTCATTCTGGCCGTCATCATCCTCGCGCTTTGTGTCGGCATCGGAGCCTTCCGCTCCATTATCGACTCTGCGCCTGACATCGGCAATATCGATGTGACCCCCACCGGATACTCCACGTTCGTGTACGACAGTGACGGCAATCAGACCGCCAAGCTCGTCTCCACCGATTCCAACCGCATTCCGGTGACCATAGATCAGGTCCCCGAGGACCTGCAGCACGCCTTTGTCGCCATCGAGGATGACCGCTTCTACGATCACAACGGCATCGATATTCAGGGTATTCTCCGCGCTGCCGTCAAGGGCATCACGACCGGCAGCTTTTCCGAGGGTGCTTCCACCATCACCCAGCAGCTCATCAAGAACAACGTCTTCACCGGCTGGACCAGTGAGACATTTACCGAGAGCGTGAAGCGTAAAATTCAGGAGCAGTATCTCGCCGTCGAGCTCGAAAAGAAAATGAGCAAGGACGACATCCTGATCAACTATATGAACACCATCAACCTGGGCCATGGCTGCTATGGCGTCCAGGCCGCTTCTCTGCGCTATTTTGGCAAATCGGTGAGCGATCTCAATCTGTCGGAGTGCGCAGTCATTGCCGGCATCACACAGAACCCGACAAAGTTCGATCCCATCGTGTATCCGGAAAAAAACGCGGAGCGCCGCGCTACCGTTCTGGAATATATGCTGGAGCAGGGCTACATCGACCAGACCGCGTATGACGAGGCAGTCGCGGACGATGTCTATTCCCGCATTCAGGTCATCGACACCCAGACGGAGGATCAGGCGGTCAACTCCTATTTCGTCGACGCCCTCACGAACCAGGTTCTGGAAGACCTGCAGAATAACGGCTACACAGAATCGCAGGCGTACACCCTGCTCTACTCCGGCGGTCTGAATATTTACTCAACGCAAAATACAAAAATTCAGCAGATCTGCGACGACTACTGCTCTGATGAATCCAATTACCCGGCTGACACCTCGTATCTTCTGGATTATCAGCTGTCTGTCCGCGATTCTTCCGGCACAATGACAAACTACAGCTCCAACATGATGCTTGCCTGGATGAAGGAGAATAATCTCGGCAGCACTCTGGAGTTCGCAAGCACAGAAGATGCGAAGGCCATGGCGGAGCAGTATAAGAGCGCGATGGTGAAAGCCGGGGATACGGTCGCCGGCGAGTCTGTCAACATCGCGCCGCAGCCGCAGATTTCCTTCACGGTGGAGGATCAGCACACCGGCGAGATTCTGGCGATGGTCGGCGGACGCGGCCAGAAGACGGCGAGCAGGACACTGAACCGCTGCACAGACACCTACCGTCAGCCGGGTTCTACCTTCAAAATTCTTTCCACCTATGCGCCTGCCCTGGACAGCGCCGGACTGACGCTCGCCACAACGCAGGACGACGCCCCTTACACCTATCCGGACGGCACTCCGGTGCGCAACTGGTATGGGGAAGCCTATCGCGGCCTCTCCTCTCTGCGGCGCGGAATCCAGGACTCCATGAATATCGTCACAGTCAAGACGCTCGAACAGATCACGCCGCGGCTCGGCTATGATTACTGCCTTGATTTCGGCATCTCCACGCTGGTGGATAATGAGACGATCGACGGGAAGGTATACTCCGATGTACAGCTCACACTCGCCCTGGGCGGCATCACAAAGGGCGTGAAGAACTATGAGCTGAACGCCGCCTATGCATCCATTGCAAACGGGGGGATATACATCAGGCCGAAGCTCTATACAAAGATCACAGACCACGATGGCAACATCATCCTTGATAACACGCAGGTCAATGATTCCAACAGCCACCGCGTCCTGAAGGCGACCACAGCCTGGCTGCTCACCTCTGCCATGGAGGATGTTGTGAAGAAGGGCACCGGCACCAGGACCGACTTCGGGACAACTGCCATCGCCGGAAAAACCGGTACCACCTCCGACTACAACGATGAATGGTTTGCCGGATACACGAACTACTACACTGCGACTGCCTGGTGCGGCTATGACGACAACACCAAGCTCAACAACTCCGAAAAGCGCGCGCTTGCACAGAAAGTCTGGCGCGGCTGCATGGAAAAGATCCATGAGGGACTCGCCTACCAGGACTTCGAGCAGCCGGATGGCATCGTTCAGACGACTATCTGCACCGCATCCGGTCTTTTGCCGGTGCCCGGCCTGTGCGATGCGACCCTCGGCACAGAGTATTTTGACAAAGATACGGTGCCTACGAAGACCTGTAATGTGCACTACTCCGGCATGATCTGTGCCTACAGCGGACTGCCTGCAGCGGATGCCTGCCCGTTCAAGGTGCAGGGTGTCCTGACCATCGATCCGGACAAGGTGGGACAGACCTGCGAGCATACCGCCGCATTCATGGCGACGCCTGAGGGACAGGCCAAAGTCCTGCAGGAGCAGGCGGAGCTCGATGCCAGGAACGCCCAGTCGGAGGCTGCCGCCAATCTGGATGAGGCGAACCTCATCCTGCAGTCTGCGACAGCAGCTCTGCAGGATGCACAGAGCAAGCTGGTGGAGGCACAGCAGTCGGGAGATCAGTCGGCGATCGACAACGCCCAGGCAGCCGTCAATCAGGCACAGACCAACTACAACAATGCAGTGGTGAATCAGCAGCAGATGGCTGCTGCGGCAGCGGCCGGTACTGCTGCCGGCGATGGATCAGGCTCCGGCACCGGAGCAGGCGATGGCGGTGATGCAGCTGCCCAGACCGGGCAGAATGCTGCCGGCGATGCCGCTGCCCAGACCGGGCAGAACACTGGCGGCAATGCGGCAGTCGCCCAGCCGGCCGCGGATGCCGGTAATGGGCAGCCGACGCAATGACGCCTTCACAAAAAACAGACAGGGACAGCGATTTTCTGCTGTCCCTGTCATACTTTTGTTCTTTTTTCTCCGGGTCACCGGCACATTCTGATTCAGTACATGGATTTAATGCATCAGGTTCGAGTAATGATCCAGGTAGCTCTTCCGATCCTCTTCCGCCGCATGGCTGTCGAGAACCGCAACCTGCTCTCCCGCCTGTCTCCGTCTTTCCGCCAGCAGAAACGCCAGCGCATTCTTCTCCAGGACCATGGCAACCGCGCCCGTCTCCTCCTCATTCGCTCCCACGCAGATCGCGCCGTTTCCGCGGACAAGCAGCGCGGTGTCCTTCTCCACGCCCAGTCTGCACCCTGCCTCTTCCATCCAGGTCTGTTCTTCGGCGCAGGCCACAACTGGTCCGGAAATTTGCGCAAGATCATCCAGATACGCCGGCATCGGAATCCCGAAACGGGAAGCCGCACGCAGAACCGGAGAGGTCACCCTCCACACACAAAGGCCGGGCAGAAAATCCTGAAACGAAAGCTTCTCCCGATAACGTATGCACCCATCTGCTTCCGCCGCAGTGAGGCCAAATGACACCTCCGGAACGTCCCCGGCAAGCCGCCGGTACTCCTCCCGTGCTTCCATCTCCAGCGCCCTGGCGTCCTCTGCCGCTGCCTCATAGGACGAGTCGAACACCACGGCGCCGTGGTTCTTCATCAACACCCAACGGGCTTCCGGATGTCTCTTCACCGCCGCCGCGACATTGTCCTGCAGGAGGCGGGTTGCGTTCATCCCATATGCGGCACATGGCAGGACCGGATCGCCGAGATCTCTTCCGAGAACACTGAGCGCGGAGGCATATGCCTGATGCGTGTGAATGATAAAATTCACTCCGGGCCGTTCCTGATAAATCGCCATATGAACGAGCTTTTCACTGGACGGCCTCACCGGTTTTCGTCCCGCTGCCGTCTCCTCCACCCACGTTCCATCGTCAATATGGACTCTGACGATATCCTCCGGAACGAGCGAATCATAGGAACGCCCGCTCGGCGTGATCACCATCTCTGTATCTGAAATTCTCGCGCTGATATTGCCCCATGTCCGGGCGATGAGTCCGTCGCGCTGCATCCTGTGCCCCGCCTCCAGAACCAGCCGGCGGGCTTCCTGTAATTCATATGCCATATTTATACCCCGTGCCGCAGCCCTGCTCTCCGCTCACAAAACGTCTTCTCTGCGAACGTAGCCCGGATCCTCCTCCGTTGCGCTGAGTTCCTTCACATGAAGAACCTGCGCCCATTTATCGACGATCTGATTTTCAATATGGACCCCATCGCCGATCACGGAATGGCTGAGCACCATGCAATGCTTCACTACCGCACCCTTTCCAATGGTCACACCGCGGCCAATGATCGAATTTTCCACGGTTCCGCGGATGATACAGCCGTTGGCGATCATGGAATTCGTCACCTCTGCGCCCTTGAAATAATGCACCGGACTGGCGTCTGTCGTCTGCGTATAAATCGGCCACTTTGCATTCACCAGGCCAGCGGCTACATCGTAGTCCAGCAGGTTCATATTCGCATCAAAATAGCTTTTGACGTCATAGATCGATGCCACATAGCTTCCCTTGTGCTGAACGCCGCGAATGTCCAGCTCGTCGTTCTCCGCGTTCAGAATATCCGTCAGATTGTAAATGGATGATTTTGCAACCGCCTTTTCGATCAGGTCGATAAACCGGTTCTTGCTCATGACATAGGTATCCATAAAAACATTCCGGTTCGCCTGTGTCAGATCATTCGGCTTGATGCTCTTCACACCCTTCTGCCGGTTGAGTTCGAGAATATTGCTATTGCGGTAATGGCGGTCCGCCGTCGACGACTTGTGATACAGGAGCGTCACATCCGCGCCGCTGGCCACATGCGTCTCCAGCAGTTCCTGAAAATTTTCCGTAAAAATCCAGTTTCCTGCTGTGATGACCACATAGTCCTGCTGCATCCGCCTGATCACATCGAGGTTGTCATGGTAGGCACGAATGTCCGTATTATAGATCGGGTTCACACGGCTGTCCTGGTTGAACAACAGCTGCAGCTTTCCGCGCTTGGCATTGATATTGTAATGCTGCCCGTAGCTCAGATGCTCGGCCAGAGAGCGGGGATTCTGGCTGACATAGACCTGAATCCGGTCAATGTCGCTGTTTGACAGATTGGAGACCGGAAAATCGATCACCCGGTATCTTCCAAGGAATGAAAAGGCGCCGATCGGACGATAGTCCTCAAGCCCCTCCACATGGTAACGGCCGTTGGAGGAATTCACGATTCCGAATGCACTGATCATCTTATTCCGCCTCCTTCACGTCATGTGCCACCAGCGTGATCGACTCACTGCCCGCGCTTCCTACCGTCGCCCCGGGCGCGATTCTGACATTGTTGGCCACGAGGCAGCGGATGACCTTTGCTCCCCTGCCGATCTGCGAACCGGGCATCAGGACAGAGTCGCACACCTGGGCCTCCGGTCCCACATTGGCTCCGGTGAAGACAACCGATCTGCGGACGGCGCCTTCCACATGGCAGCCCTGTGTGATATATGCTTCATCAATGGAGGCATCCGGTCCGATAAACTGCGGGATCTCCGTCGCATCCTCGGTGTAAATCTTCCAGTGATCATCGTCCAGATTCAGCGCGCTCTTCTCATCCAGGAGATCCATGTTCGCCTGCCACAGCGAGTCGATGGTTCCGACATCCTTCCAGTACCCCTTGAACTCGTAAGCCATCAGCCTGCGGCCGTCCCCGAGAAGGGTCGGAATGATATCCTTGCCAAAATCATGGCTCGACTCCGCATTGGTCTTGTCTGCGATCAGGAGCCTGCGCAGCACCTTCCACGAAAAGATATAGATTCCCATCGAGGCGAGGTTGCTCTTCGGATGCTCCGGCTTCTCCTCAAATTCCACGATATGACCGTTCCCATCCGTGTTCATGATTCCAAAGCGCGATGCTTCCTTCATCGGCACACCGATCACCGCGATCGTCGCGTCAGCCTTGTTCTCCTTGTGAAAGGCAAGCATCTTGGCATAATTCATCTTATAAATGTGATCGCCGGAGAGAACCAGAAGATACTCCGGATCGTACTGATCGATGAAATCGATGTTCTGGGTGATCGCGTCCGCCGTGCCGCGGTAAACATTCAGTCCCGACTCCGCTTTCTCTCTGGGCGGCAGTACATAGACACCACCGTTTCTGGTGTCGAGGCCCCAGTTTCTTCCACCCGCCACATAACTGTTGAGCAGCACCGGCTCATACTGCGTCAGAACTCCCACTGTGTTGACACCGCTGTTCGCACAGTTGCTGAGCGGAAAGTCTACGATGCGATACTTTCCGCCAAAGGAAATCGCCGGTTTCGCGACCTTGTTCGTCAAGTCCTTCAGACGGCTGCCGCGGCCTCCGGCAAGGATCATTGCCAGCATCTCATTATTGACCATAGGACACTCTCCCCTGTTTTATTTTGCTCCCGTGTGTACCGACTCCCCCTCCTGTCCCGGGCACAGAATCCACACCGCGGAACAATATCGGGACTCCTGTCATGATAGCAATACGACATGACCCGGCAGATGGGCGTCCCACCTGCGATACTCCGATCAGCTCATTTCATTGTAGCAAATATGGCACAAAATTTGGGACTCTATGTTCAATTTTTACGCAACAATTACATCCTCCTTTCTTCTTTCTCTCTTTTCCTCCACTGCTGCTGCGAGCAGCAGCGGAAATGCCACCATAAATGGATAGACATACCGGACAATAATACAGGGACCAGCAAGCAGCATGCACCAGTTCACCAGCAGCGGCACAGCAAGAAGAAACTGTCTCCGCCTGCGCTGCAGGAAAAGACAAAGACTCAGCAAAATCGTTCCGAAGCAGTACAGAAACGGTGAGAAAAGCACCAGTGTCGGGAAAAACCTTCGGTAAACACACCGGGTGGCAATGGCCTCATAAAAGTTTCTGACCGCAGGAAGCAGGTCCTTCTTCTGCATGAAATCATACCCGCCGAACACCGGCACTGCGTCCGTGATAAGATAGCCGGTCCGGTTCCGCCACCAGTCCCGGTAAACCTCACAGTGCGAAATGTCGGTCGGAAACCATGCTCCCATCGTCTGATACAGCAATGCTGCCGCATAGGAGCCAGGATATTCTCTTCCAAGCCTGCCCCAGATCTGAAAAAATCCACCCGGGTCCTCACGAAACGCAGCATTATCAAAATACTGTTTTACGCCATCCGAGATGGAGGGGCGGTATTGGTCCAGTCCCTTTCTGGAAATATAGCGGTTTATGGCAGCCATATTCTCTTCAGACAACAGATTCCCGCTGCTCTTGTAAGTGCGGGCGATCTGCTGCAGCGGAAGGCTCAGAGCCTCCGCCGCTTCTCCCCGGGCAGCACCGGTGGCCGCGACTAGAAGACGGTCGCTGACAAGAAAGGCAGCACAGACAATAAGAAGCGTCGTCATCAGAATCCTTGCCCTCCTGTCTCGACCTCTGTGCACCAGGAACACGATCAGCAGGGCGAGCGCTGTCCCTGCCATCATATATAGACCGTTTTTCCGGAAAAGGCAGAGAAGCAGCCCATCCGCTGCCATTTCAGCGAGCAGGCCTTTCGGCAGGCTTCCAGTGTGGGCCTGACAGGATGAACCCGCCCGAAGTTTTCCCTCTGTCTTCCTGTCTCCGGGCATGCCGGACCGCTGGGTCCAGAAAAGCAATTTTGCGAACGACACGAGAAACAGCAGAAGAAAGGCGGTAAACAGCGAGTCTTTGGTCGTGCTGATCGCCATGAGCGGATGCACAGGGAATAAGGCAAACCACAGAAATGTGAGCAGAAGATATGACCATCCGATCCGCCGTGATGCAAGGAACTGCACACATTTTGCCATGGACCAGGCAAGGCAGATCATTTGAAGCAAAGCATACAGCGCCATCCCATCCAGCGGGATGCCATGCGCGCGCAGAAACTGACCGGTGCTGTAGCACCCTCCCAGAAACAGCGTGTGAAAAATCGGGTGATGATTGTCGAACGCATGCGTCGTATATTGAATCAGCTGCGGTTCCCCGTCATAGGAATAGATTGCAGGATAATAGGCAAGCCAGCAGGGGAGCCAGCAGAGCAGGATCCCGGTCGTGAGCCCCGGAAGCGAAAGAAAATAACGCCTGCCCCGCCCCGGTCGGGCATCTGCCCGCGCCGCGTTCCTCAGAATATAGTAAAAAAAGCAGCAGCTGACAGCCGCCCCTGTACCAAAGGCAGCGCCGGTGACAAGACTTTGCATCAGGAAGCTGCGCCCGCGGCTCCCGCCGCCTCTGCCGGACAGAAGCAGTCCTGCCGCTTCACCGGCAGACGAAAAGAACCACACAAAGAGCAGGAGAAACAGCGCGCGGCCGGATAACCGCCCCGGTTTTCGAAATAGTTTTGCCATACGATCTCCTACACATTTGATTGTCCTGCTGAAGAAAAGTTTGTGACAGAACCCCTTTTCATGACAAAGCCACATGCTCCCACACCACCGCACCGTTCTGGTTGTGCTTCAGAATCAGACAATATTCAAATCCTGCTGCCGCCGCCCACTCCTGTGCTCTGTCAAATCCGCCGAGAAGCAGCTCCTTCTGATGCGCGTCCGCACTCAGCAGAACCTCTCCGCCAAATTCATGCAGCTTTCGGAGCAGGAAACGATTCGGATATGGTTCCCGCTTTCTCCCGCGGTTCACGGCTCCGCAATTAATCTCAAGGGGCACCCTCTCCTGCACGAGGTACTCCATTGCCTCCAGAGCCGGTCCCGTATACCGGGGATCGTCCTCGTCCAGAAAATGCAGCGCGTCATTGAACCGCGTAATCAGGTCAAAGTGGCCGACAAAGGTGCAGCCTGTCCGATCCGCGACCTGCGCCTCCAGTTCATAATATGCCCGGGCCATGGCATAGGGATCCCCGGCAAAATACTCCCGGATCAGTGTCTGAATGATATCCCCGGAGACATCCACGCCCATCGGTTCCGGAGAGGCAACGTCCAGAAAGTGTGTCGATCCGATGATATACTCCGCGTCGCGCCGGATCGCCGCAGGCGCGCAGACGCCGATGCCCTGCGGCTTTTTCCCCTTCTGACACCGCAGCAGTCCGCTGGTCCACGCATCATACAGACCGTCCAGCTCCACGCCGAGAAGAATGTCCAGCCGGCCACTGTACCGTTCCTGCAGTCTTCGGATCTCCGCTGTATAAGCCTGCCAGTCCATGTGAATATCCGGGTCCATGTGACCGGAGAAGCCAAGCGCATGCATGCCATACCGCAGCGCCTGATCTGCCACCGCTTCCGCAGAATCGGTTCCATCGCAGAACACAGTGTGTGTATGATAATTTGCCAGAATATTCATTGCAATCCGCCCTCGCACGGAACGATCACATCCATGCGCACCGCCCGTCCAGCCAGGGTATAGGATGGCCTGACACCGGCAAGCACCGGCCCCTTTCCGGGCCTTTTGATGATGACTCTTCCAGGCTGCGCCCCGATCGCCGCCCGCAGCATCTCCTCTTCCTCCTCGCAGGGACGCTCCAGACGGTGCAGCAGTTGGAATTTCTTTTTCACGGATGCGCTCTTATGCCTCTCCGGAAACATCGGATCGAGATAAATCACGGCAGGAGCATGCTCTCTGTCGATTTCCTGCATCGCCTGCACGCTGTCCTCTTCGTGAAGATGCATCCGCCGGACAATATCCCTGAGCGCAGCGTCTTCATCCGCCCGCGCCAGCGCATCCGCCAGGAGCGCCGCGATCACCGGATCCTGCTCATAAAGGTCCACTGTAAAACCGGCCGCAGCGAGCAGAAAAGAATCCTCCCCCAGCCCCGCCGTCGCATCGAGCGCCAGCATATGTTCCGTGTCAAGGCCGCGGAATCTGGCAGCCCGCACCAGCAGCTCACGGTTCAGATTATCCGGTCGTATCCGGGGAAGCAGATGATGAAAATCGCCCCGCAGGCACAGACCGTCTCCCTTCAGCGTCAGTCCCTCTGCTTCCCGCACCAGCGACACGGAAGAAGGAAGCTGCATGTCCAAAGCATCCCTATTCATCACACATCGTTCCCCTGCACTGTCCAAACGCCACACCCATCTTCCATCAGCCATTCTCCCTCACCGTTCCCGATACCCCAAGCACCAGGTTCTCCCAGCCGCTCTTCCGGAAATAGACCGCCATGATCAGCGAGCAGACGATCCAGCCCGCCGGATATCCAAGCGATACCGGAACGATGGAATCAGTCACCCGTGTGATGCAGAAGAGGTAAATCTGCCGGAAAACCACAAAAGAAAAGATCATGATCAGCATCGGAGCTTTCGAATCCCCCACCCCGCGCAGTGCGCTGGCATGAATCTGATTCAGTGCTGCCACGCCGTCAAACAGGCAGTTGAGCCGGATGAACAGCGCACCGTACCGGATGACATCCGGATCGCCGTTGAATAGCGACACGATGCCCGGGGCAGCGAAAAACTCCAATGTACAGATCGCATATGTCAGAATCACAGACAATCCGATGGAGCGGCTGACCCCCTTCCGGATCCGGCCCAGATTCCCGGCACCTGCATTCTGCCCCGTGAAGGTCGTTACCGCGAGCGCGACGCTCTGGAGCGGCAGCATGGTAAAAGCATCCACCCTTCCGTAGGCGCCCCAGCCGGCGGCGCTCGCGTTTCCAAACCGATTGATATATCCCTGAACGAACACGTTTGAGAACGAAATGATGGCATTCTGCAATCCGGCAGGTAGTCCGATCAGGACAATCTGTCCGAGCAGGCGCCGGTCCGCTTTCATCTCTTTCCAGCGGACACTATAATCCTCCTTGCTGCGCAGCAGCACAGCCATTCCGAGAAAGGCGGACAGAAACTGCGATAGGATGGTCGCCCAGGCAACACCGGCAACACCCCAGTGAAAGCAAATCACAAAGACCAGATCCAGCACGACATTCACGAGACTTGTCAGGATCAGGAAATACAGCGGCCTTCGCGAATCGCCGACTGCGCGCAGAATTCCTGAAGTCATGTTATAGAACATCAGTCCCTCGATGCCGAGGAAATAAATTCGCAGATAACTCGTCGCAAGGGGAAGAATCGTCTCCGGGCATGACATGATCCGCAGCAGGAGCGGCGTTGCCGCATACCCGGCTGCCATCAGCACAAGACCGAGGAAAAACGTCCCGACCAGAGAGGTGTGTACCGCCTTGCGAAGCTGACAGCGGTCATGGGCGCCGAACTTCTGGGAGATCACAACACTGGCGCCAGTTGACATTCCCATAAAGAATCCCACCAGTGTGTTCACAGCAGAACCGGTCATCGTTACCGCGGCCAGAGCATCCGCACTGACAAAATTTCCGACGACCACGCTGTCCACTGTGCTGTAAAACTGCTGAAAAATATTTCCGAGAAGCAGCGGCAGAGAAAACAGGATCAGCTCCTTCGTGATCGGTCCCTGCGTCATATCCCTCGTTCTGCTCTTCCCCGCCGCACTCATCGACTTCTCCACACTTTCATACGGTCTGCGTCCATTTCCCTGACCATCCCCATGAACCGCCCGTCTTATTACTCCTCCTATGCTGCACTCTTTGCGGCAGCCGACTCAATCTTCCTCTTTCCCGCACCAGTGCGTCTGATAAAATGCCTGCAGCACAGAGAATGCCTGCTTCCTGTGAACCTTGTCCGAGTCCACGAGACCCTTGCGGTTATAATAGTTCTGCAACGCATTCGCCCTGCGCGGGCAGCGGAAATCGAACAAAATCCACGGCGACATGCCCTGCACATAATCTGTTGCGCCAAGTACGGCGAGCTGTCTCCTGTAAATCTCCGCCTGTGCCTCCTCCGTGAACTTATCCTCGGTCGTGCCGTGATGGCCGTATTTTGCCCCGGCGCCATATTCGGAGACGATGACCGGCTTGTCCGGATGCGAGCCGGAGAAGAGCGCGGTCAGGAAGCTGTAATCCGGCGTATACCAGCCGCAGTATTCATTGAGGCCAATGATATCGAGATGCGCCGCGAGACGGTCGCTGATCGTATTGTCCGCGGAGACAAGGCAGGCGGCAGAAATCTGCCGTGTGGTGTCCAGGCTCCTCGCAAGATCCGCAAGCCTGCTCATGAAGGAGAACCGGGCGTCCGTATCCGGATTCTCATTTCCCACGGACCAGATAATGACGCTCGCGCGGTTATAATCCCGCTGAATCAGCTCAGTCAGCTGGTTTGCCGCATTCTCGTAAGTCGCGGGATTCTCAAAATCAATCGCCCAGTAGACCGGAATCTCCTCCCAGAGCATCATGCCCATCTCATCGGCCAGCTCCGCCATCTGCTCATGATGCGGATAATGGGCAAGCCGCATGTAATTGCACCCGAGTTCCTTCGCGGTCCGGATGGTCAGCCTTCTCTGCTCCTCCGTCAGCGCCCGGCCGTTGTCGTCGCTGTCCTCGTGGCAGGAGATCCCCTTTAGATAGATCCGCTTCCCATTGAGGTAGAACTGACGGTCTCTCACCCGGAATTCCCGGAAGCCGACCTTGTCTGTCACCGTATCCAGAGCAGTCTTTCCGTCTGCCTGCTTCAGCACGTCCTGTCCATCCGCTCTGTCTTCCGTCTCCAGCGTGACTGTCACGTCATACCGCTTCGGATTCTCCGGACTCCACAGCTCCGGGCACGCGTGAATGCGAATGTTCCCTTCTCCACGCGTGAGCGGAATCTTTGTGTCAACCCCCAGCTCAGGAATCCGAATGCGGGCTGTCAGTCTGGCTTCTCCAGCCCCGCACGCACCGCTGCTGACACCTGCTGCCCTGACAGAAGCACAGATCGTATCAAAATTTCCATCCGGCTGCAGCGATATTCTGAAATCCTTTATATACGCCTCCGGCAGACGGAGCAGCGAAATATCCCGGAATACGCCGCCATAGTTAAACCAGTCCGTGTTATCCATCGGCACCTGACTTGCACGCCTGGCCGCGTCCACTGCCAGAATAATCCGGTTCTCCCCCTGCCGGAGCGCCTCCGTCACATCGAGAAAGAACGGCGTCGACCCGCCCTCGTGAAACCCGACATACTGCCCGTTCAGAAAGACAAAGCACAGATAATTAGCCGCGCCGATCCGCAGGAAAACCTGGTTTTCCGCGCCGCTCTTCCACCGGAACGTCCGGGTAAATACCATGGTGGACTCATATAGCTTCAACTCCGGTTCCTGCAGATTCCAGCAGCACGGGAGTGTCATGACCGGCCATTCGTCAAAGGCATAGTCAAGCGGCAGCGGATTGCCGGCTTCGTCTTCCCTGATATCCCGGAACCACCCCTGTCTGACACACGAATTGTACTGATCAATGCAGTAGTGCCATTGCCCGTTCAGCAGCTCCTGCCTTCTTCCTCCCATGAAGAGATCCGCTTCCGCGCCGGTCCTCCGCGAAAGATACGGTGCATAGCAGTCCGCATACGTAATCCCCGGCGTCGCTTCGATATGCCCCGCCTTCTCATTCTGCTTCATTTGTTTCGTCATCTTTTCCCTTTCCCCTGTCTTCTTAATATTTTGTCTGCCGCGGATTTCCTTCTCTATCTTCGCTGCGCCTACGCCTCCGCAAGCCTGTCACAGCTTCCCCACCGCGTCGATCAGATTCTTGTAAAAATCGACACATCCCGGCAGACAGCGGTATTCAATATTTTCGTTTACGCCGTGCATCCCCTTCATCTGCTCCGGTCCATAGATGACCGGCGCAAAGCGCACAACCGCATCGCAGATACGCTGATAATGATAGGCATCCGTCGCGCCGGTCATGACATACGGACTGCCGGCAAGCCCCGGAAATGTCCTTTCCACTGTGTCCGTCACAAGACGAAACGCCGCGCCGTCGATATCAACCGGCGTTGAATAATCGTTTGCATGCTGCACCGACATCTCCAGCCCGTACTTTGCCGCCCGATTCCGGATGATGGCAAGGCTCTCATCCATCCCCTGATGCGGGATGAAACGCATATTGGCACCGACCGATGCCTCCTGCGGCATCACATTGCAGGCGTCAGAGCCGGAACTCATCGTAAACGCGATCGTCGTCTGCAGCATGGCGCCCGCCTGCGCGGAAATCCGTGGCATCAGCCGGACAAGCAGAGGCTTGAAAAGCCACAGATTGCCGAATACCAGACGCAGACCGAACGTCCCGTACGGTGCCAGTGTCCGGAACATGGCCTGCACTTCCCTAGACATCTTCCTCCGGAACGGCGGATGGTGTTCCACATCGTGCACAAAATCCGCGAGCCGCGCGATCGGACTGCCGGCCGCAGGCGCACTCGCGTGTCCGCCGCTGCTGCGTGCCGTGAACGTCACGTCTCCTTTCCCCTTCTCAAATACGCCGATCATGGCAAAATTCCCGTGAATTCCACCGATCGGATCCGTGATGATGCCGCCGCCTTCATCGCAGACAAGGTACGGCCGGACGCCGCGCCGCTCCAGTTCCGCGACAAGCTTCGGGCAGCCGTCTCCGGCCCACTCCTCCGTACAGGAGGAGGACAGATAGACATCCTGACCCGGCACGATGCCCACCTCAAGCATCTCCTCCACCGCCTGAAAAAATCCCATGACCGAGCATTTTGTATCCGATGCGCCTCTGCCCCAGACCTTGCCGTCCGCAATATCGCCGGAAAAGGGTGCGTGCACCCAGTTGCCCTCCGCGGGCACGACATCCTGGTGGCTCATCAGCACAAGCGGCTTGTCGTGTTTTGTCCCTTTCCAGAACAGCAGAAGGTTGCCGTCAATATCCGTGACCTCCAGTTCCTCGAACACCCGGGGAAACAGCTGCCGGAGAAGTCGGTGGAATCCTTCGATCTTCGGCACATCATGCCGCTCCGGATAGGATACCGTCTCATATTGCACCATTTTTGAGAGAATCTGGGCGTAGTGTTCCGCCCGCGCGCCCGTCTCCGCGGAATCGTCCGGCTCATAGGTTGAAACCTTCGCCGGCATACAAAGCGTCCGCACCAGAGCGATCAGTAAAAGCACCAGTAAAAGCAGAAGAATTCCCAGAATGATCTTTCCTGCGATCATGCATACACCTCATTCCGCGCATACAGCGCCTTGAGGAAGCAGAGAGCTTTGCCCCGGACCAGAATTGCAGCATCCAGACATCTTCTCAACCAACTGCCAGCCAGATACATTTTGCTACGTCAGTGCTTTCTCCGATATCCCAGATAAGCCAGACCGATCGCCACAGCGCCGGATGGCAGAATCAGAAGACTTGTCTGACTTGTGAGCGAAGGAGCCACGACAAAAATCACACTCATGAGCAGCATCGGCATGGCTGCCAGCTTCAGGTTTCTCCGGAAATACTGATAAGACATGGCACCAAACAGGGCTGGTACGACATTGTCAAACGCCGGTGCCAGCGTCCTGCTCTGCAGAACCGGCTGCAGCGGGACCAGCGCCGCCACACCGGCCGCCAGCACAACAATCGTGACAAGACTTGATGCAGCGATAGAAAGAGTAGAAACAATCTCGTTCTCCGGCGTCCCCGCCTTTGTCCCTGCAATTTCCCGCGCATTCATAGCACACGGAATCTTCATATTGATGAGATTTCCTGTGATAAAGGCGAGATACCCGCCGCCCGCGCCGAGCATCGGCGTGTAGATCAGGAACTCGGCAAAACTCGACACAGTCCACACCAGTCCCACGGAGACAAACGCCTTCGCCGCCGCGCCCAGGTCCGGCAGCGCCCCAAGATATGCGCCGATGAGAAACGGCGCACCAAGAAGGGCAGCCAGAGTCACCGCTGTGCATAGCCGTCCGAGAATATGCGTGCCGCGTGTGTATTTTGCCAGATACTGTTCCCGATTCACTCCGTTTTCAATCTCTTTCATGCCGCCTCTTCCCGCTTACTTCCGCAAGCTTCTCCGGCTTGTTTTCCGCGCATTCTGATTGTTCCGGTATTCTGATTGTTCCACTGCTGTTTGCCCGATCTGCCGCACTGTACCCTACAGCAGCACCGCTGCCGTCATCCCTGCAAACATACTGAGCGCGATAGAAAAGCTTTCCAGCCAGATCTGGTTCTTCCGCTCCGCTATCGCAGTGAGAAGTCCCATAACCACACACGACACCAGGCAGACCATGATCGGGGTGATATCGCCATGGAAAGCAAATTTCCCGTTACCGGACACGAATCCGCCGATATAGCTGCCCAGGTAGGCGCTGATCAGTCCGATGAACATCGCCGTCATCGCGGTGTCAGCAAAACTCGCGCCGGCTGCCTTCTTTCTGGCGTTGTTCCGGCTCTCCTCCCCCTTCTTCTGCTCCGGGCCTTTTTCATCGGATTCCCGGCTCTGCAGCCTGCTGGTATACCGCTTATTGAAGAAAAGAGACAACACCATGCCCCACATAATACAGACACTCATCAGCAGCGCGATGGTGCTGAACGCACGCGGCGTCATGCTCTCCGCGGAAAGCCGGCCGATACCGACGGCCTCCGCCGCGGCTTCGGCCACCTGCGTCTCATAATGAAGCGCGCCGATCACAGACAGCCGCAGCCATGGCCATGGCGTTCCCAGACTGCCGGACAGCGCAATCACACCGAGCAGAATGCCGACGCTCGGCAGAAAAGAAAAAGTCATGCTTGAAGTTACGGTTCTGCGGAGTCTGGCCGGATCCATGCCAATGGCTTTTCCGGCACGGTACGCGCGTACCATGAAAATAACACAGGTGACCGCCACAAATAGAATGATCGCACCGCAGATCAGATATAAAACAGGACTGTTGAGTTCCTGAAGCATTCGTCTTCCCCTTTCCCGAAATCCAGACCTATACAGACAGCACTTCGTTCAGAATCGCTCTCATCTCTGCCGGTATCCGTTCCGGATGTTCCCCTCTCACCCGCAGGAACCGCTCCTGACCCGACCAGGCAGTTTCGTCTGGCAGCGTAATGGTTCCTTCCTCACCGGGATGATCATAATGACGCATGCCGGCATCAAGACAGGCCCTCACGAGCGCCGGTGGATTGCCGCCGCCGCCCACGACTGCACAGACGCCAGCCGCTCCCTCTCCTTCAAAGTAGCAGTGCCGCCAGGTTTTCACAGCCTCCAGCGCACTGCAGCGCGCATCGGTTTCGAGTTCACTGCATTGGCTGCGAGGTACATCGATTCCGGGTTCCCGCAGCGAGCAGCATAACGCATTCCTTCCTGCTTTCTCTCCCCGCTCTGCTCCATTCCCCGCAATATAGACAAAACTCCGTACGCATCTCCTGCCGGTATCGCCGCCAAATTCTGTCGTAGTCGTCCGCACACAGTCAAGGACGTGAACCGTACCCAGAACTGCTTCCTCATACGTCCGGACCGGGTCCCCCGGAAAATCAGGTTCCATTTCAGAAAGACCAGCCACGCGATGAAAGGCAGCGCTCCGGCTGTTTCCTGCAAGCAACGCTGCTCCATAAAGGCCAGGCGCGAGATGAAAAACGATCTCCGGTTCCGTTTTCATGAACGTCTCCCGGCAGAGATAAAGGTCCTTAACGCTCCCCGTAACCGCATGAAACCGCGGAGCCCCCTCCTTCTTCGGTGCTGTCCGGTCATGCTCCGAGCGTGCAGTAAGCCCCGAAAGATCAAACAGGCTTTTTCCTGTGCCGAAGCTGCTGCCTTTTTCCGTCCTGTTCACGCCGAATCCGACGACATCTGCGCCGAGCATCAGCAGAGCCTGCATCAGCCAGCTTCCAGCCTCCCCGGTGAATCCTGTGACAAGAACCGTTCTGCCGCTGTAAAACCTTTCCAGTGTTCTATCCATGCATCGCCCCCCGCATGCTGCAGTCATGGCTTCATTCTATCACAAGACCCCGGTATCCGCTCCGCTCAATTCCGTCTGCAGGCAGGCCCGCACCATGGCTTCTGGTTCGTCGTATACCAGAAAAGGACTGCCGCTGCGCGGCAGTCCTGCATTTTGTTCTGAATACTCCGGAAAAGCCGGAATACTTATTCTGTTGCCTCGAGGAATTCCTCGATCAGATGGCTGCGGAGATCTTCCAGCATCTCCGGCGCCTTCCCGCCGACCTTCTCGCCGTCCAGCACATCGCAGTGCATGCACAGTTTGCTCGAGCTTGTAATAAGAATCTCATCCGCCTTGCGAAGGGTATCGAGATCATAGGGAGTCTCAGAAACGCCATAACCCAGCTTCTTGCACATCCGGATCAGATGAGCACGCGCGATGCCGGGCAGAATCAGCTCATCTGTCGGCGCGGTGAACAGCTTGCCGTCCTGAATGATGTGGCAGTTGCTGTGTGCGCACTCCGTCACACGATTGCCCATATTCTTGCGGTACAGAATGGTCTCCACACAGCCCGCTCTCTTTGCGTGCTGCGCCGCCATGACGGAAGGAAGAAGATTCAGCGTCTTGACGTTGCAGTGATAAAACCGGGTGTCCGGTTCCGTGATGCAGTGAATCGGTGTCTTGCCGTCGCTTGCCTTTGCAGGTGTCAGCATGACCCAGAGGTTCGCAGGAATGGTCTCGTCGAAGGTGTGAAGCCGGTTGTCATATCCGCCGCGGGTGACCTGATAATAGACGAACTGATCGCCGTCATCCAGCTTCTTCACCAGCCCGGTCAAAAGATCTTTCAATTCGGCCTTGGTCACAGGCATTTTGATGTCCATCAATGCCGCACTGTTGAAAAACCGGTCGATATGTTCATCGATGGCAAAGATGTGATAGTGTCTGCACGGACCGGCATCATACACGCCGTCTCCGAACCAGTGGACACGATCATTCATCGGAATGGAGAGTTCATCGATCTCGCCGATTTTCCCATTGTAGTATCCTAATGTCTTCATTTTTCTCCTCCGTGCCGCTCCCTGCGGCGCCCGCGAAAAAATACCCGGTGCGCAAAAAGAGGCAGCTGAACCGCGAAGCTGATATCCCCCGCTATCCGCCACCTCTTTGTAAGCGCTAAGAGATATGCTAAACACTTTCTCCCCGTCTGTCAAGAATTTTGCGGCTGTACCAGCATGGTCAGTGCATCGAGAATCTCCGTCTCCACAGATGCCTCAAATCCGTCCACATGGGCGACCCGCTCATGTGTCACGCCGTCCACGCTTCCCACCGCAACCATCCGTTCGATACTCTCCTGTACCTTCTCTGCCGGACGAAGGCCATCGATCTCATGAAACACCGGCTTGCCGCTGATGTGCTCCAGCTCCTCCGCCATCCCATAGGCTCCCCAGTTCGACACGCTCGCGATCACCAGCCGGTCTGTCCTGACACGGCATGGCACGAGGGACAGTTTCTCCGCGATCACAGAGGCAAGGCATCCCATACCGATTTCGTTGCCACCGTCCCCGACGCCGATCGTCGGGATCCGGAAGTCGCTGCCCGTGCCGCGGTCCGGCCCCGCCATCGCAAACAGCAAATCCACCTTCGCCGTATGCTCCGCGATGCTGATCCCGCGCATATTTTCGTAATCATTTCTCGTATTGATGCCACACCGCTCAATCGAAATCATCCCTGCCGGCTTCTGCTCCGCAAGAAGCGCGGCGCACTCCTTCTCGCCCGCGTCCATCGGCAGATAAACGGTATCAATCTTCTCCGGTTCAAAGAACCCCCTGCAGAATTCATCCGTCACGATCACCGGGTGATATCCGAGTCCGGACAGCGCTCTCGACAGAACAATCGTCCCGGCAGGGCCGTCTGTCTCTGCAAAACCCGCCACATAAAATCCGGTAGTCAGAAGAATCGTTCCCCTGTCCCATCGGAGAATCTCCTCTGCCGCCTCCGTGCAGTAATCCACCGGCAGATACTCCCGCAGAAGATTCATACCTCTTCCGGAATGCCGCAAAATAATGTCCTCAGTCTTTCCCATGGTTGTCAAGCCTCCAGCTCCGTGCCATACTTTTCCGCAGATTTGGTGATCTGTCACCCGATCACCTGCGCAATCGGCGCAATCTCGATTCCCTCTCTTGTCAGCTCCTCCCGGATCGTCTTCGCAAAGAGCAGCGCTTTCGGAGAATCTCCGTGCAGGCAGATGGAATCCGGAGACACCGCTATTTCCTTGCCCGTGATCGCCGTCACCTTGTGATCCTTCACCATGTGGATCACCCGGCGGATCGCCTCCTGCTCGTCTGTGATCATCGCGCCGTCCTTTCCTCTCGCCACGAGCGATCCGTCCTCCTCATACGCGCGGTCCGCAAACACTTCCCGCGCGAAGCGGAGACCGGCGCGCGCCGCCGCGCCCTCAAAGGCAGACCCGGACAAGCCCAGAAGAATCAGTTCCGGATCGACCGAGGCAATTCCCTCGCAGATAGCATCCGCCATCTGCGGATCCTTTCCTGCCATGTTATACATCGCGCCGTGTGGTTTCACGTGCTGAAGAGAAAGACCCTCCGCCTCTGCAAACGCCTTCAGCGCGCCGACCTGATATATGATCATCGCCCTGAGTTCCGGCATCGTCACCTTCATCTGGCGCCGTCCGAAGCCGACCAGATCCGGGAACCCGGGATGCGCACCGGGTGCCACGCCCGCCTGTCTGCACAGTCCGATTGTCTTCTCCATCACCAGCGGATCCGACGCATGAAATCCGCACGCGATATTCGCCGAGGAAATGTACTGCACAATATCCTCATCCATCCCGATTTTGTAATTTCCGAAGCTCTCCCCCATATCACAGTTGAGATCCACTCTGATTCCCATCGCTGCGTTCCTGCCTTTCTTCCATAATCTGTCTCTTCCGTCTCTGCTTCACTTCTGCACCGAATAACTCAGTACTTCAGGTTCACATTTTTCACGTCTGTGATAAGCATATGTCCCGGGGCATGCGTGATGACAAAATCCGGGTGTGACTGCATGATCACGTTCTGCGGTGTCACGCCGCACGGCCAGAAGACCGGCACCTCGCCGTCGCGGATCGTCACCATTTCTCCATAATCCGGGTGCTCCAGGTCATGGATCCCGATGTACTCCGGATTGCCGATGTGAATCGGCGCGCCGTGCACCCGCGGCATCTGCCCGGTGATCAGCACCGCCTTCGGCACGAGTTCATATGGAATCGGGCGCATCGAGACGACCATGTTGCCATGAAACACACCCGCGGACCGGCAGGGAATATTTGTGTTGTACATCGGGACATTCCGATGCTCCTCAATCTGCCTCACCGGCACATCCGCAGCCAGCAGGTCCCCCTCAAACGAAAAACTGCATCCGATCAGAAAGCTCACAAAATCATCTCTCCAGAACTGTGAGACATCCGTGTACTCCCCGGTCAGTTCTCCTTTTTCATAAATCCGATACTTTGGAATATCCCTTGCGATATCCGCGCCGTCCGCAATCTCGTGCAGCGTCCTGCTGCCCATGTCGCTCACCTCAAGCAGCGGACAGGGCCTCGGGTTTCTCTGCGCAAAGAGCAGAAAATCATACGCCAGCTCCTTCGGCAGCACCACGAGATTTGCCTGCGCGTAGCCGGGGCACATCCCGGAGGTCTGCCCGGTATACTTTCCCTCGCGAATAAGCTGTCGCACTTCCTTCGGTGTCATATGATCAAAATTCATTTCCATCCTCCCTACATTCCACTGCTTTCTCATGTGTGCCGGAATCCCCGGTCGGGTTCCTTCGTCCATCCCCGCCTATGTCTTCTGTGAAGAAGACTGCCTGCCCGGTCGTCCGCGCTTTCCGGTCCCGATGCCGTTCCCGCCCCGCGTCCGAAGCTTCCGATCGGCAGCTGCATAGTCCGCTCGGAGCGTCTGCGCTCCTCCGGATGCAGCAGAAGACGCTGCGCCTCCTCGACAGAAACCCGCTCGAACCGGACCTGATCTCCCGGCCTCAGCTGGGCAAGTCTCGGAAGGTCAAACGAGCAGACCGTCGCGATCTTGGCATATCCGCCGGTCGTCTGATGATCCGCCATCATGATGATCGGCTCGCCGCCGTTCGTGATCTGCACAGAACCGAATAAAATACCATCCGAAATAATATCGACGCTGCCACAGCTCTCCACCTTCGGCCCGGACAGCCGCATTCCCATCCGGTCGCTCTGTGGAAGTACCCGGTAGGAGGTCTCGAAGAAGGTCTTCTTCCCCGCCTCCGTGAAATACTCCTCCTGCGGGCCTGCCACCGCGCGGACCGTGACCTCTGACGGATAGCGGGGAGGCACCGCCACGTTCCGTCCGGGACCATCTCCTCCATCCTCACTGCCTGCCGTCAGTGTGCCAATCTTCAGCTCATCGCCGGCCTGCAGTGCCCTTCCCTCGAAGCCTCCCATTTTGCAGCGGAGATTCGTCGACCGGCTGCCCATGACGACCGGCACATCAATTCCGCCTTTCACCGCCAGATAGGCTCTGCATCCTGAGACAGCCATCCCCATCGTCAGTCTCTGCCCGGCGTCAGCGGTCAGTCTCTGATATCGCGGAACGGGAATGCCGTCAAGCCTCGCATCCATATCCGCGCCTGTGAGCGCAAACTCACAGAATGCGGAAAATAGACAGGACATGCCCATCAGGGTCATCTCAATTTCCGCCGCGCCAGCCGGATTCCCGACAAGTTCATTGGCCGCCGCGTAGGCCTCTGTATCCATCGCGCCGCTCTGCGTCACGCCATACTGCATAAACCCAAAGCGCCCGGCGTCCTGCACCAGAGACAGCGCTCCGGGCTGTTCCACAACAATGCTCATAGTATCCCTTCTCCACGTTCCTCAGAACGTCATTCTAAGAAACTTCGTTCTCAGGAACGTAAACTCTCTTTTCCACGTCCCGCGCAATGGCATCATATTCATCCGGTGTGATAGATACAAAGCGAATGGAATCCCCTGCGGCACATAGAATCGGATGCTCACTTTCCGGATCATAGAACCTCACCGGTGTCCTGCCGATGAGACGCCACCCGCCCGGAGAATCGATCGGATAGACGCCGGTCTGACTGCCACCGATCCCGACACTTCCGGCCGGGATTCTCACCCGCGGCGTTTTGAGTCTGGGCGCCGCGATACGCGGATCAAGCCCGCCGAGATAGGGAAAACCGGGCAGGAACCCGAGCATATAGATTTTGTATTCCGGCTCAGTATGAATCCGGATGATCTCTTCGGGCGAAAGGCCTGTGACCGCCTCCATCCCCCCGAGGTCCTCTCCATAAATACCGCCGTAGCAGCAGGGAATGTGCCATATCCGTCTCTTCTGCTTAAGGCTGCCGTCGCCCGGAACAGCCGCGCGCTCGACCATCCCGCACAGCTCCGCATAGGATACTGCTGTCGGATCATACCGGATCAGCAGTGCCCGGTACGTCGGCACCATCTCCAGAATGCCAGTGGCATCCTGTGCCGCGAGCGATTCGGCGAGAGACGTCACCTTGCCGTTCACCGCCTCACTGATCTCATTTTCAAATTCTACGGAAATCCCCTGATCCCCTGACGGGCAGATCTTCATGCGTGCCTCCTCTGATCAAGGCTGAACAAACTGACCATTGCCTGTGGCACCGTTCTCTTTTCCTGCTGTTCCACGCCGTTTTCTCTCCTTCTTCTGATGGAGTTGTGAAAAGAGGCTGCTCCGACCCCGGAACAGCCTCATTGCTACGCAGTGAAATATAGACCAGATTTTGCAAAGAATCAAGGCCGGACATGCGCTCGGACTTATAGGCCAGCCATATGCCAGGCATATGGCCCGACGCTTGCCAGCGTATATCAAGCCCCGAAATCATGATATAGTAAATGCAGCGGTGAACACGCATCGACGGATACAGGCCGGAAACATCCCATCCCGAAAGGAGTTCCTCATGGACAATCTTCTGCTGCTCGCGGGAGTCATTTTGATCTGCTGCGCCCTGTTTCAGAAAATCTTCCGCCGTACCGGCGTTCCCGGACTCTTTGTATTCATTGCGCTGGGTATGCTGTTCGGATCGGACGGGCTTCTCCGAATCCCCTTTGACAACTATAATTTTGCTGGCAGTCTATGCTCGGCGGCGCTTGTGCTCATCATCTACTACGGCGGTCTGGGGACCAATCTCCGGGCGGCGAGACCTGTGCTGGGAAAGGCACTCGTGCTCTCCAGTCTCGGCAGCTTTCTCACCGCCGGTCTGGTAGGCTTATTTGCCGTGTATGTGCTCCGGATGGAGATGCTGGAAGGAATGTTGCTGGGTGCCGTCATCTGCTCAACTGACGCAGCGTCGGTCTTTTCTATTCTCCGCTCCCGGAAGATGGACCTGCGCTACAGCACAGCTTCTCTGCTCGAAGTGGAGAGCGGCTCCAACGACCCGTTCTCCTATCTTCTCACCGTAGTGATTCTAAGTCTGATGCAGGGGGAGCGCCTCTCCGCCGGACGCATCGCGCAGATTCTGCTTTTGCAGGTTGCGGCGGGGATCGCCGTCGGAGTCGTCATGTCCTGGGCCACCGTACGTCTGCTGCGGCTTTTACGTCTCAAAGATGTGGTTCTCACCGAGGCATTTCTACTCGGACTCGGCATGCTCACCTACGCCCTTACCAGTCGTCTCTACGGAAATGGTTATCTAGCCGTGTATATCGCAGGAATTCTGATCGGGAATCAGACGATCCCCGACAAAACCGAGAGCATCCGGTTCTTTCACAGTTTCACAGGACTGATGCAGATGCTGCTCTTCTTTATGCTCGGCCTTCTCGCGTATCCGTCGAGGCTCCCGTCCGTTGCAGGCCCCGCTCTTCTCCTTGCACTTTTCCTGACTTTTGCCGCCAGACCAGTCGCCGTCTTTCTCCTGCTGGCCCCCTTCCGGTGCCCGCTGCGCCAGATCCTGTTTGTATCCTTCGCCGGCATGCGCGGCGCTGCCTCCATTGCCTTTGCCATCATGGCGGTCAGCCAGGCAGATGGCCTGTCCTACGACCTGTTCCACACGGTTTTCTTTCTCGTTCTGTTCTCCATTCTGGTCCAGGGGACGCTGATCCCGGCGGTCGCCCGCCGACTTGACATGATTGACGCGCGGGAAGATGTCATGGCAACTTTCAACGATACCGCTGAGGATCTTCCGGTACAATTTATAAAATTCCGTGTCACAGAGCAGCATCCCTGGGCCGGTAAAACCATCGCGGACATCACACTACCCCCGAACTCTATCCTTCCGGTGATTGAGCGCGCCGGAAAACAGATCCTTCCGAAGGGCGATACCCGGCTGCGCGAGGGCGATGAGCTGATTCTCTGTGGTCCGGAGGGCGGAAACGCAGAAAACAGCGGGATGCACGAGGTCTGCCTCACTGCCTTTCATGACTGGACCGGAAAACGCCTCACAGACCTTGCTCTGAAGGACGAGCTGATCATATTCATCCGCAGGGGCGGCGAAACCATGATCCCGTCCGGCGACACAGTCCTGCGCATGGGAGATCTTCTGTATGTTGTAGAAAAGCAGAGTCAACCGGAAAAATCCCGTCAGGGCAGAAAGCCCTGATGTGATCTCCCGTCTGTGCCGCAAAGCGTGCGGCCCGATACCTCGGCCTGCCTGCTACACCCGATGTAAAGATCGGAATTGCGTTTATCTTCTGATTGATTTCAGTGTATGCTTTTCGTTGACAGCATCCCATTCTCATGATATATTATCACTTGCGTTCAGCGAAAAACGTAATGATGTGATGCTGATGTAGCACAGTCGGTAGTGCGTCGCATTGGTAGTGCGGAGGTCACGGGTCCGATTCCCGTCATCAGCTGAGAACGAAAAAATCCCGAATTCCTGTATGGACAGGAATTCGGGATTTTTCTGTTAAATAAAATAATGCCATACCTCACGCCGGATGAATCACACCCGCATGCATCACACCGCAGCGGCTGTTGAGACCAGTGTAAAAAAGGCCGGCGCTACTCGCATCCGGCCTCATCTTGATATATTCCAAACCGCCCTCAGAAATACCGCACGAACAGGCACAGCATCGAGATCGTCACAACAATGATTGTGGCTGGCGCTGCGTATCTGCAGTACTTGCCCCAGCCGATCATATGGCCGTTTTTGGCCGCAACGGAAATGCCGACGACATTGGCGGAGGCGCCGATCGGCGTTCCATTTCCGCCGATATCCGTGCCGATGGCAAGAGACCACGCAAGCACATCCAGCGGGCATCCGGTCGCTGTGCTGAGAGTCCGGATCACCGGCACCATCGTAGCGGCAAACGGAATGTTATCCACGAAGGCACTCGCAATCGCCGAAATCCACAGGACAACCGCGACCGTGACCATGGCGTGACTTCCGCTGATGCGCGCGATGAAAGCTGCGATGATATCCAGAATACCCGTTGTCTCCAGCCCTGCCACGACGACAAACAGGCCAACGAAAAAGGACAGCGTCTTATAATCGATCTTCCGGAGAATATCGATCGCGTCCTTCCCTGCCGTGAGCAGCGTCAATGCGGCGATAAAGCAGCCGATGGTCGCAACGGTGAGTCCCGTCTGCGCATGCGAAACGAGAAGAGCTACGGCGATCAGGAAAATAACCGTGCTCACCGTGAACCGCCTCTTATCCGTGATCGCCTCGCGCGGATCCGGGTATTTCACCTCTCCCGACACCGCGGGCACCAGTTCCTTTCGGAAGCTGAAATAGAAAAACAGAATCACGAACGCCAGAGAAACAAGGGCGATCACACCGGTATTTTTCACAAAATCCGCGAAGGAATATCCGAGTGAAGTACCGATGATGATATTCGGCGGATCTCCGCACATGGTGGCCGATCCGCCGAGGTTAGAACAGAAGATCTCGGAGATAATGAGCGGAACCGGATCGAATTTCAATAATTTTGACAGCTCGACCGTCGCGGCAGCCAGGAAAAGAATCACCGTGATGCTGTCGATAAACATGGCCAGTACACTTGACATAATCATAAAGGCGACAAAAAGCGCGCTCACCTTATAATGAACTGCCTTTGCCATGCGCAGGCACAGCCAGCGGAAGAATCCGGCGCGGCTCATTCCCTCTACCATGACCATCATCCCGGCAATAAAAAGGATCGTCGCCCAGTTGATCCCAACTGACGTCTCCGCAGAATTTCCTGCGCTGTACCAGAACGACGCCTGACGGAAGCTGTCGAAGGACAGCGCGCGCCACACTGCCCCGCCATCGCGCATGATCAGTCCGAACACCAGAACCAGCGTTGCGAGACCGCAGCCGAGCGAGACAATATGCCGTTCAATTTTGTCCGAGATAATCAGCCCGAACATCACAATGAAAATTATGACAGACATCGTCTGTGCAAGTACCATAATATGACCTCCCGTCCGAAGACAGACACAACGAACAAGATTATAGAAGATTCCACGTCCAAATTTCAAATGTTTTTTAAAAGTTCCTCTGCCCGCTTACGCAGCGCCTCGTGGCTGCACAGTCCCTGCCTGTACCACCGGCAGCCTCCGCAGATCCGCACAAATCCCGGTTCATCCAGCTCCGTCAGAATCCGCTCCAGCAGCATCTGAAAGGAGTATTCCTTCCCCGCCTCCAGATGAAGCGCGTCCAGTACCGCGTGATCCGTCAGAACAACATGATTGTGATCCTCCATGCATCCCGGCAGCGCCTGAATCCCTGCGCATGCAGTCGATATGATATCCTCCCCCACAGAGTTCCTCCTCTTCGCACGCTCGTATGCGAGCGGGTCGGCCTGCGTGACCATGATCCGCTTCGGGCAGCCGGCGCAAATCCGGTCCGGCTCGTCCAGGAGAAGGATCGTATGATTTTTCCCATTGTGCAGAAGTTCCACGGTGTGAAGGAGTCCTTCCGTAAAGCGGTCGCTGTACCCGTGACCGGAAAACAGAGAAGTACACAGCAAATGATGTGCCCGGATTCGTATTGTCATGCCACAGGCTCCTCCCTGTCCGCCTCACGATGCTTCTTCATCCGGTTCAGCTCCGGCCAGACCGTGAGAAACATCACCGTAAAGCACGCCAGACCGCCGATGACATTGGAAATCGGTTCAGCCAGGAACACGCCGTCCGTCCCGAGACCAGCGATGTGCGGCAGGAGGTACGTAAGCGGCACCACCATGATCACCTTTCGGAATAGGCTGAAGAAGATTGCCTTTTTCTTCTTTCCCAGCGCCTTGAACACAGTCTGTCCGCTGTACTGCAGAGACTGAAATATAAATGCCAGGAAGTACAGATGCAGTGCACGGGATGCATCCGCCATGATCGCCTGGTCGCTGCTGAAAATGTGGATAAAGAAGGAAGGCCGAAGCAAAATAACAAGCCAGACCAGGAACGTGTAAGGCAGCGTGAGCGACATCATCACGCCGACCGCCTTTTTGACATTGTCCGGCCTGCCAGCGCCATAATTATAACTGAGAATCGGCGTTGCCCCCTCAGTTACCGCAAACACCGGCGTGTCCAGAATCGAGCGCACCGAGGAGACAATCGTCATGACCGAGACTGCCAGCGAACCGCCGAATGCCATCAACACCTGGTTGCACGCAATCTGCACCAGCGAATTGGTGAACTGCATGATAAACGGTGCGAGGCCAAGGCCGGCGATATCCCTTGCGTACGGGAACTGAAAAGCAAAGGAGACCGGATAGTCATTCCTGCCGCTCCGAAGAAAATGTATCACATATAGAAAGGACAGGAACTGAGAAAGTACCGTCGCGATCGCAGCGCCGCGCACACCCAGCCCGAGGCCAAACATAAAGATCGGATCCAGAATCATATTTGCCACAGCGCCGATCATGACGGAACACATTCCGGTCGTGGAATAGCCCTGCGCGTTGATGAAAGAATTCATTCCCGTGGACACCATCGCAAAGACCGTGCCGAGAAGATAAATCCTGAGATAAGAAAGACAGACGGGAAGCTCCGATGCTGTCGCACCAAAAAGCCGAAGCAGACCGCTTCCAAACAGCTCCCCTGCGATCATCAGAATCACCCCTGATGTCACCAGAAGCCTGAGCGATGAATTTTGAATCTGCGCCGCCCTGCTGCGGTCCCCCCGTCCAAGCTCCATGGAGAACAGCGGAGCGCCGCCCAGCCCGAACATATTTGTGAAGCCGGCGATAATGATAATAATTGGAAAGCACAGACCGACCGCACCGAGCGCTTCTGTACCT
Organism: uncultured Lachnospiraceae bacterium; assembly: GCA_902781655.1. GTDB lineage: Bacteria > Bacillota > Clostridia > Lachnospirales > Lachnospiraceae > CAG-791. The sequence continues at coordinate 854 of CACZJZ010000006.1, read as the reverse complement.
GCGTCCGGAATTCTGCCGATATAAATGCGGTCGACGATACTGTACAGAAGATTCAGCACCTGCGCAATCAACATCGGAAACGCCGTTTCCAGCATGTTTTGTGTGATACGGCCATTTTCAAAATTTACCTTTTTCATTGCTCCGAAGGGGCAGGCGCTCTCCGGAGTCGCTGCAAAACGCTGTCACACCCCTTTTCGGAACGCTGTACCCTTATTCCTCCCCTGATTTCTCTTTCATGGTATTTTCCGCCCTTTTCTTCCTGCCGTCCAGCACTTTTTACCCTGATCGTCCATCCATGTTAAATCGTCAGGAAGCAGTCCCCAGCTGCCTCTTCCACAGTTCCGCACCGTGCTGAGAAAACCTGTCAGGGAAGACTGCCGGTTCGGGATCGTACCGCCCCTTGTCACGCTCCCCATCAGTCTGTCGAAGAGACGCCGTGCTTTCTGTGCACTTTCCTTCTCAGCCGTCAGGGACTTGATGGTCTCCTCTCCATTGATAGACTCAATAATATGGGAAGTGAACTGCGAGCTTTCCTCCATAATTTTCTCGTTGCTCTTCTTCTGCGGCTCATAGGGGACGACGGCAATGATGGAATACATTGCCAGAAGCAGCAGTGCCAGCGCGAACAGTCTGCTGTTCACGGAAAGCAGCACAGCTCCGCCTGCTGCCGCCATCACCACATCGATCCTGACGGTGATCGCCCCTTCTGCAATTGCATCCCGAATCTGTGAGGCATCTGTGAATCTGGAGATTGCTTGAAAGCCATCCGGATCTGCATTACCTTAATCCGATAAAGCGCAATTCCAAGCTGATCGCGCGGCACTCCATGCTGGACTTCACGGCGATTCTGCCCG
>CACZJZ010000005.1 GCA_902781655.1 uncultured Lachnospiraceae bacterium | reverse complement strand
CCACATATATTACCGTATTACCATATACACAAAATTTAATTTGACGAAAAAATAAAGCCTTTTCAAGGCTTTCCGGACTTTTGGGTGTCAAACTCCCGGCCGATTGAAAAGCAATAGTGCCTAAAGGGAACCCATAGAAGAACCCTGCGGAAAGACTTCCGCAGGGTTCTTTTTATGCTATAATTCATATTGACTTTTTGCGCTTATTTTCACCCGGGCAGAGGCGGCCATTCTCCGCACTTCCGTCCGGATTACTCCGCTCCCTGGACCAGGGGCAGGGATAAAAACAGCGCTGTATCTATAAATCCGTTGTTTTCACAGTAAGGAGAAAGCAAAATGAAAGAAATGAGACCGATTTCGATGGAGCGCGTGGAGAAAACCAGACAGGAAATTCTTGAAACCATCGAATCCCCTGAGCTGACGCACGAGCAGAAAGTCGCCGTGATGGCGCAGAAGGCGGATTCCCTGCTGGAGGTGCTGGATCTGCCGGAGGGACTTGACGAGCTTCTGAATCAGCCGATCGACCGGCAGTGCATCTGCGATCTGTCCGAGGGACACGCACCGATGCGCCCCCGCTATATCTGCCCCGACTATGAGAAGTTTCTAAAGCAGGGCAGCGAATATCTCCGGCTCGACCCGCCGAGGGATCTGTATGAGGCGCTGAATAATCTTCTCATCCTGTACAAGCATGTTCCGAGCGTCACCAATTATCCGGTGTACCTCGGCCAGCTGGACGATCTGCTGGAGCCTTATATCGATACCGTGGACGAGGCGACGGCGAAGAAACTGATCAGGCTGTTTCTGAAGCAGTGCGACCGCACGATTCTCGACTCCTTCTCCCACGCGGACATCGGACCGAGGCCGACAAAAGCCGCACTCTATATCTTTGAGGCAGAGAGTGAGCTGGAGGATGCAGTTCCGAACCTCTCGCTCAAATATCAGGAGGGCGTCACCACCGACGAATACATGATGAAGGCCATCGACTGCGCGCTTCACTGCGCAAAGCCGAGCTTTGCCAATCACAATATGTTCGTGAAGGAACTCGGCGAACGGTATGTCATCGCCAGCTGCTACAACGGTCTGAAGCTGGGCGGCGGATCCTACACACTGTGCCGTCTGATTCTCGGCAATATCGCAAAGCGCGCGTCGGGCATCGAGGATTTTGAAAAGAACCAGCTGCCCTATGTCTGTGATATCATGGCCCGCTATATGGATGCCCGTATCCGGTTCGAGGTGGAGGAGAGCGGGTTCTTCGAGCAGAATTTTCTCGTCCGCGAGGGCCTGATTGACCGGAAAAATTTCTCGGCGATGTTCGGTCTGGTCGGTCTGGCGGAGGCTGTCGACATCCTTCTTGAGAAGGAGGGCAGGAGACGCCCGGACGGTTCCGCGCTGCGCTTCGGCCACGACGAGGAGGCAACAAAGCTCGGCGTGGAGATCATGAACATCATCGACGACTTCAACCAGCATCACACGAATCCGTACTGTGAGGCGACGGACGGTCATTTCCTGCTCCATGCGCAGGTTGGCATCGCGAGCGATGTAAACGTGACGCCAGGCACCCGCATCCCGATCGGAGAGGAGCCGGAGGAACTGATCGATCAGCTTCGTGTGCTGTCGAATTTCCACCATTACTTCCCGTCCGGCACCGGCGATATCTTCCCGGTTGACATCACGGTCCACAGAAACCCGGAATATGTGCTCGACATCATCAAGGGCGCGTTCCGGATGAATCTGCGGTATCTGTCGTTCTATTCGAGCAATTCCGATGTCATCCGCGTCACCGGCTATCTGGTGAAGCGCTCGGAACTGGAGAAGCTGAACAAGGGGACAGCGGTCATTCACGACACGACAGCTCTCGGACTCGGCGCGGCGAAGAACGGGCATATTCTGGAGCGGAAGGTGCGCTGACAGACGCCAGCTGTCCGCAGGATTACAGAAATGGTCCGGGAAAGGAATCTGACACACGGACGGTCCGGGAACGGGCACGGAAGGGAAGATTCATTTGGAACCAAAGGCACTTGTCAATAAAATTATTCCGTTCAGCAGCGTGGATGGACCGGGCTGCCGGACAGCCATTTTCCTGCAGGGGTGCAACATCGACTGCAGGTACTGCCACAACCCGGAGACACGGAGAGTCTGCGTGAATTGCGGACTCTGCGTGGAGAAATGTCCGGCGCACGCGCTGTCCTTTGCGGAGCGTGAGGGAGCACGGACTGTGGTCTGGAACCCGGATCTGTGCTGTCAGTGCGACACCTGCATTCATGTGTGTCCGCACGACGCTTCACCGCGCGTGCAGTGGATGACGCCGGAGGAAGTGATGGAGAAGGTGCGGAAGCAAATTCCCTGCATCCGCGGCATCAGCGTGTCGGGCGGTGAGTGCACGCTGCACCCGGAGTTTCTCACGGCGCTCTTCCGCCTTGCAAAGCAGGACGGACTCGGCACCCTCATCGACAGCAATGGCATGATTCTGTTCGAGAATTTCCCTGCGCTATGCGAGGTCTGCGACGGCGTCATGCTGGACATCAAGGCGTTCGATCCGGAGGATTACCACAGAGTCACCGGCGCGGACAACGCGAACGTGCTGCGAAACGCGCTGTGGCTCGGCCATCGCGGCAAGCTGGAGGAGGTCCGGTTTGTGATCGTGCCCGATCTCTATGACACGGCGCGGAGCGTGCGTGCGTCGGGCGAATTTCTCCGGGAGGTCTATGCGGAGCATCCGTTCCGGATCAAGCTGATCGCGTACCGGCCGATGGGCGTGCGGGAGCAGTATTCCCACTACGAGGTGCCGTCCCAGGCATATCTCGGGCAGCTCCGGGACCTGCTCGCCGACATGGGATATCAGGACATAGTTTTGATCTGAAGATGCATCATTATGAGGCAGGGAGGAAACAACGTTGGATCATACGAGTCACATCGATGAGAACACCGTGGTCATCCAGATGAAGGATATCGTCAAGAAGTTTGGCGATTTCACGGCGAACGATCACATCAATCTCACGGTCCACAAGGGCGAGGTTCACGCCATTCTGGGAGAGAACGGCGCCGGCAAGAGCACACTGATGAATGTGCTCTACGGTCTGTACAAGCCAACGAGCGGACAGATTTTTATCGACGGGCAGGAGGTCCACCTGAACGGACCGCGGCACGCCATCGAGCTCGGGGTCGGCATGGTGCACCAGCACTTCATGCTGATTCAGCCGTTCACGGTCACGGACAACATCATTCTTGGCGTGGAGCCGACGCGCGGCATCGTCGTCGATGAGAAGACGGCCAGGAAGCGGGTCATTGAGCTGTCGGAGCGCTACGGCATGAAGGTCGACCCGGACGCCAAAATTCAGGATATCTCGGTCGGAATGCAGCAGCGCGTGGAGATTCTGAAGGTGCTCTACCGCGGCGCGAAGACGCTGATTCTCGATGAGCCGACCGCTTCTCTGACGCCGCAGGAGATCGATGAACTCATGGAGATCATCCGGAATCTGACCGGCGACGGCAAGAGCGTCATCCTCATCACGCACAAGCTGAAGGAAATCAAGGCCTGCTCGGATTATTGCACCATCATCCGGCAGGGCAAATATATCGACACCGTGAAGGTCTCCGATGTCTCGGAGAGTCAGCTCGCCTCCATGATGGTCGGCCGTAATGTCAGCTTTACCGTGGACAAGCCGGACAAGGAACCCGGGAAAGAAGTGCTGGAGGTAAAGGACCTGCGCGCGAAGGACTACCGCGGCGCGGAGATTTTGAAGGGCCTCGATCTTCATGTGAGAGCGGGAGAGATTGTCGGTCTCGCCGGCGTCGACGGAAACGGGCAGACTGAGCTTGTAGAGATCCTGACAGGTTTAAAGAAAGCAGAGTCCGGCACGATCACGATGGAGGGGAAGGATGTGTTCAACAGGACGCCGAAGGAACTCTTCGACGCCGGCATCTCCTGCATCCCGGCGGACCGCCAGAAGAACGGACTTATCCTCGACTTCGCCGTGGAGGATAACCTCATCCTGCAGCATTACAACGAGGAGCCGTACGCAAAACATGATATTCTTCAGAGGGGCGTGATTCGGCGCCACGCGACGGAGCTGGAGGAGCGGTTCGATATTCGCCCCCGGCATACGGAGGCGCACCCGGCGGGGACGCTGTCCGGCGGCAACCAGCAGAAGGTGATCATCGCCCGGGAGGTCACGAACGACAAGGAGCTTCTGATCGCATTCAACCCGACGCGAGGACTGGATGTCGGCGCCATTGAATTCGTGCACAAATACCTGGTGGAACAGCGCAACAAGGGAAGAGCGGTGCTGCTGGTTTCCTTTGAGCTGGACGAGATCATCGATCTCTCCGACCGGATCGACGTTATCTTCGACGGAAAGATTCAGGGCGAGATCGCCGGCAGGGATGCGGATGAGAAGGAACTCGGCTTCATGATGGCAGGAGGTGCGAAGCAATGAAGAAGAAATCAATCGGCCGGAGAATTCTGGAGGGAAATTTCCTCTACACTGTCATCGCGATCGTCATCGGCTTCCTGATCGGCGCGGTATTCCTTGAGATCGCGCACATCAGTCCTGCCGTGGCCTACGGCAAGCTTGCGTCGAGTATTTTCGGGAAGCCAAAATACTGGTTCTACACCCTGACTTACGCGGAGCCGATTATTTTGACCGGACTCTCCGTCGCCTTCTCGTTCCGGACGGGGATCTTCAATATCGGCGCTGAGGGACAGTACGTGGTCGGTGCACTCACAGCGACCGTGCTTGGCATCATGCTGGATGTGCCTGCGGCGATCCACATTCCGATCTGTCTGCTGGGCGCGGCGGCAGCCGGGTTCCTGTGGTCCTACATCGTCGGTCTGATGAAGGTGAAGCGGGGCATTCATGAGGTTATCTCCTTCATCATGTTCAACTGGCTGGCTTTCTATCTGTCCAATTATGTCGTGAATCTCAAGGTGATTCACAAGGAGGGCGGCGGCGAGGCGAGCAAGGATATTCTCCCCTCGGCCAGCATTCTGTTTCCGCAGAGCGTGCGCACGGCGACCGGCTGCACGGCGTTTAACTGGGGCATTGTGCTCGCCATTGGACTTGCCATTCTTCTCTGGGTGATCATTGAGCGCACGACGCTCGGCTACCGGCTCAAGGCGGTCGGCTTCAACCGCAGCGCGGCGAAGGCCGCCGGCATCAACGCGGACCGCTCTGTGCTGCAGGCGCTCGGCATCTCCGGCGCGATGGCGGGACTCGGCGGCGCGGTGCAGATTCTCGGCATGGGCGGAAGGCTGGCGCAGTACGCGACGCAGGAAGGCTTCGGCTTCGAGGGCATCACGGTCGCGCTGATTGGCGCGTCCAGCCCGATCGGCTGCATCATCTCCGGCATCTTCTACGGCGCCATGAAGTACGGCGGCTCCAAGCTGACTATGGTCAAGGCACCGGCGGAGATCGTTGACATCATCATGGGCTGCGTCATCATCGTCATCGGCATCTCTCAGGTCTTCAAGCGGCTGTTCCTGGGACTGGCGTCGAAGAAGAGGGCTGCCGCATAACCACGGCAGGGGAGGAAAGCGATGGGATCTTTTATCACGAATCTGGGTCTTTTGATCAACGCTACGCTGATTGCAACGCCTCCGCTGCTTCTGGCGGCGCTCGGCTCCTGCTTCTCGGAGCGCTCCGGCGTGGTCAACATCGGCATTGAGGGTATGATGACGATCGGCGCCTTTACCGGCGCGGTGGTCGGTCTGCTCAGCGGAAACGGTTGGCTGGCATTTCTGTGCGGCGGTCTTGCCGGTGCGGCGCTCGCTGTGATCCATGCCATTGTCTGCATACAGTTCCAGGCGGATCAGACGATCGCAGGCACCGCGATCAACTTCCTCGGCACAGGTCTGTCGGTCTTTCTGGCTAAGGCAATGTTCGACAATTCCTCCGACACACCGCCGATGGATCCGTCGAGCAAGCTTCCGAAGCTGTTCGAGGGTGTCTTCCCCAGCGGCTCGTTCGGTGCAAATGTGCTGAACAACTATGTGATGGCGTATCTTGTATTCGCCGTGGCGGCGCTGTGCTGGTTCGTTTTCTACAGAACAAAATTCGGCTATCACCTCCGCGCCTGCGGCGAGCACCCGGAGGCTTGCGAATCGCTCGGCGTCGATGTGTACCGGGTCCGTTACGTCTGCGTCATTCTGTCCGGCTTCCTCGCCGGCTGCGGCGGGGCCTTCGTGACGCTTGCAACGGTAAACCAGTTCCGTCCCAGCATCATTGTCGGCCAGGGCTTCATTGCGATCGCGGCGGTCATCTTCGGCAAGTTCTCACCCGGCGGCGCGATGCTCGCCTGTCTGCTGTTCGGTTTCTGCACCGGCATCAAGACACTGGTGAGCCAGGGCAACGTGATCTCGCCGAATCTGATTTCGATGATCCCGTACATCGTGACGATCCTCGCACTGCTGATCTTTGTCGGACGCGCCAACGCGCCGGCGGCGAACGGGAGGCCGTTCACGAAGTCGCATTGACGGGCGGCTGTGGATATCGTTATCCTGACAGGCCTCGTCGCATGGCAGATCCTTTTCGAATCTGCAATGGCGGACGGCGGCCAACCAGGTTTGACAGGAGAAAAATGACAATACCTTTCCCGGCACGGGCGACTGTGGATGGGAAGGGTATTTTGCATATGGAGATGGTTGACATGAGCACACAAGAATTGATCAGAATCGCACTCAAATCGAGGGAGAGAGCCTATACGCCCTACTCCGGATTCGCCGTCGGAGCAGCGCTCGAGGCCGCGGATGGGAAGGTCTATGGAGGCTGCAATATCGAGAACGCGGCGCACACACCGGCGAGCTGCGCGGAGCGTACCGCGTTCTTCAAGGCCGTGTATGACGGAGAACGTGAATTCCGCCGCATCGCGATCGCGGGCGGCAAGGCCGGTGAGGCGCCGAAGGAACTCTGCGCGCCATGCGGCGTTTGCAGGCAGGTGATGATGGAGTTCTGCGATCCGGAGACGTTCGAGATCATTCTCGCGGTCTCGGAGGATCAGTATCAGACTTACCTGCTGAAGGATCTGCTTCCGCTGGGATTCGGACCGAAGTCGCTGGAGTGATTGGCATGACAGGATGAGGTAACGTCATGGATTATTTAGAAATGCCCAAGCTGGATTTACATTGTCATCTTGACGGCTCGATCAATCTGACGCTCGCCCAGGAATTGCTGCGCGAACGCGGAGAGGAGGTCACTCTGCCGGAGCTGCGAGAGAGGATGCAGGTGCCGGAGCACTGCACCTCCCTGGAGGAGTACCTGAAGACATTCGCGCTTCCGCTCGCCCTTCTGCAGACGGAGGACAGCCTGCGCAGGGCAGCCTTTCAGCTTGCCATGGACTGCGCGGAGGAGAGGATTGTCTATCTGGAGACAAGGTTTGCCCCGATGTGCTGCAGGGAGAAAAGACTGACGGCGGAACGGGCCATTCGGGCGGTGTGCGAGGGTCTTGCCAGGGCACAGGCAAAACTGGCGGCGGAGGGACGATACTTCCGCGCGGGCGTGATTGTCTGTGCGATGCGCCACATGACGGCAGAGGAAAATTCTGCAGCGTTCCGCGCGGCGCGGGAGCAGCTTGGCTGCGGCGTCGTGGGCGTGGACCTCGCCGGCGCGGAAGCGGCGTATCCCAACGCAATGTTCCGGGATCTTTTTGCGGAAGCAGTCCGCCTCGGGCTTCCGATTACAATTCACTCCGGCGAGACAGGGAGCCGCGACAACATCCGGGAGGCCGTCGCTATGGGAGCGCGCCGGATCGGTCACGGAACTGCCATGCGGGGGGATCATGACCTGGAACAGCTTCTGGCGAAGCAGCGCATCGGCGTCGAGCAATGCCCGACCAGCAATCTGCAGACGAGAGCGATTCCCGGCATCTCCGCCTGCCCTGTCCGGGAATATCTCCGGGCCGGCGTTCCTGTCACACTGAACACGGACAATCGGACGGTCAGCGGGATCACGCTGACGCACGAGTGGAGAGAAGTGGACCGCGCGTTTTCCCTGACCGGAGAGGAGCGGGATGCCCTGCTCCGGAATGCGATCGAGACCTCGTTCGCGGATGATGACGTGAAGGAGGAGCTTACGAGAATCTGTTTGAACGGAGCAAAGTGGCTATAGCCGACTATTATTTCTGGGTCTTATCCAGAATTTCTTTTACCAGTTGATGTACGGTGCAAGCCGGTGATGCGCAGGAAGGCTTTCGTCCATGACAGCCTCGGAGCTTTATATTGGCAAGCTGTATGGCCTTCTGCTCGTCGCCATATTTTTTCAAAAATTCATATATTTTGCTGTCATCCTTACTGTAATCATGTCCAGTGCGCCGTTTGAATAGAACCGCAAATTGTTTCCAGCATTCCTGCGATGTCAGGCTGCTGGGCATTTGCCCAAAATAGGCAGAAAACCAAATCTCAATACAAGGGTTGGACCATCCTACCTGGATGCCGTTTTTTTCAGCAAGATCAATCAGGTCATCGAATGCAGGAACTTCGTCCCGGTCAAAGACAATCCACGGAAGACAGTATTGTACCTGATTATGAGCGAGCGCAATGGTACGTTCTACAAGGTGTATTTTTTGTATTATTTCCTGCCACTGGAGTCGGTCCCTTTCAACATGTCAAACGGATGAAGCGCCGGAATACCTCCATATTCCCCAAGAAGGTAGTTTTTACTAAGCGCCTCTGATTTTCTGACCTTGGCACCATCCTCACCTATAAAATCGACAACAGAGTACAGTGAGGATCTTCCCTTCTGCTTTTCTGTAATCCAGATCTCATCTCTTCTCAGAAGATCTCCGGAAAATTGCCAGATGTCATGGGTTGTGAAGATTAGTTGCGCGTGGTTGACATTGATTTCCGGATTCGTGAAGGTAAGTATGATGTTCCTAACGAGCAGTGGATGGAGCTTCGCATTCAGTTCATCCACAAACATTACGCTGCCATGATCCAAAACCTCTTTCAGGCTGGGATAAAGTGCAAACATTTTCAATGTTCCGCTTGATTCATCTTGTAATGGTATGGTGGCTTCCTTGTCAGAATCATCCATATGATGTAAGGAATCTATCTTATAGGTCTTATCGTTTTCGTTTACGCTATCCGCATTTTGAACTTCCTCAATGTGAAAACCTGAGATGGAATCGTCGAATGTAGAAAAATAATGAATTACGTTATCTTGTACTTCCTTACTGTCAGTGAAGTTTCTGGGGAGCATATGAGAGCGGAACAGATTTTCATCAGGATCGCCAAAATCTACGATCTCATTGGACAAAAACCAGTCTCGAATCCGTTTTAACCTGGAAATTTTAAGTTTAGCCCCGAGAGAAACCAGTAATGTTTCAGGCTCAAGAGTTGAAATCAGAATCTCTCGTTCTTTGTCTGTAAGCCCGTCTGTTTGAAGTGGTTCATCTTTTTTGCGGCAAAAGATCGTTCGATAATGATTTCTGGCTGTCTTAGCTTTTGAATACAGCCATTCCTCCATAATCTCTGTTCCCAGAATTGAAAATCCGTACTGGTAAGTCCTTTCTTTGGTATCCGTGCTGTCAATAAAGAAAACTTCAAACGAGGTAGGTTCCATTCTGCTGACGGAATCAAACATATATGGAGTTACTCTGAGCATAGAGGACTGCCCCTTTGAAGTATTGCTGTCCCCTCCGAAAGAAAAAGAATTGGCTACATAGTAAGACATGAAATTAAAGGCGGAATAGATGCAGGACTTTCCGCTTGCATTTGCGCCAAATATGGCAGCGATGAGCAGCAGTTTATCTCCACCAAGTTCCACAACATGATCTGGATGGCCAGCCACGCGGGTGGCTGTTAAATCTAATGATACCTCATCACGGAAAGATTTGTAATTCTTAAAGTTGAATTGAATCAGCATGATCTATACCTCTTATTTGCTGAATTGAAAATCGAAATGCAGGTGAGAAATCCCTTTCAGTACCTCTCATTTAAGCAAAGATTATCTTAATATACATAATAAATCAACAGCGAAATGCAATAAATATGTATGTATATGTAAAAAATATATTTACCGGATAATTTTAACATATGATCATGAAAAAACTATTATTTGACGCTTTACCGTTTTCTCTGGCATAATGCGGATGTCTTGGGAGGGGACCTGATAGGGGGTCTCTTTTTTTTGACCATATTTCTGTTTATACGCTGGTTTTGTTCAATAATCGAAAATCAAAATCTGTGCCGCCATCGCTGCGTCTGGCGGCGCGGACCGCGAGCGGGTCGTCCCTGTCATTTCTACAGAGGATGGCCGTCTGGACGCAGCAGAGAGGGAATGAATGAAGGAGCATAATAAACGTGGCACCTCCTATCTGCTTTCCGCAGTGATGATCGGCGCTCTGCTTGCCGGAACCGGCGCCTCTGCACTGGCTGAGGGCGAGCCGGTGACTGCGGAAGCAAATACGGTCTCTGCTGTCAGTGCCGGGCAGGAACCGGGAGCAGGAACTCCTGCGGAGGCCAATATTGTTGCAGCAGATTCCGGAACAGAAAACGCCATTGCAGGAATTTCTGCTCCGGACAGCAATGGGACGGCAATAGCGTCTGAATCTTCCTCCACGGGCAGCGGAACCAATGGCGACACAGGAAATGCTGCATCCGAGGGACAGTCATCCGGTGGAACGGTGAACCAGATCATCGGCGGGAGCGGTTCCGCTGCGGAGGGAACAGCTCCGTCCACAGGAGAGGATGCTTCCGGTGAGGGTTCAAAATCAGTCATAGACGCGGCAGGAGCAGAACAGACCGTTTCCGGCGCCGAAGGAAGCACGGATGGGAACACGGCTGCAGAAACAGCGGAGATGGCAGCGACAGACATGACGGGGGACCCTGCCGCGGCAGAGGAGCTTTCCTATCCTGCCTTTACGGATGAGATTGATACAGGAGATGGCGTTGTCGTCTCAATCGACGCACCGGAGGGAGCTTTCCCTGCGGGAATTCAATGTGCGGTGACGAAGGTGGATTCTGCGGTCATTCTTCATGCAATTCAGACGGCGGAAAATGACAGCGCGATCACGGCAGACGACATCGTGGCGTATGATTTTGACTTCTATCTGGGAGATCAGCATGAGATCGAGCCGCTCACGGATATTTCCGTAACGTACAGCGGACTTACCATCGAGGACGGGGATACAGCAGCGCTTTATCATCTGGAGGATGATTCTGCCGCCGCGGAGCAGGAGGCGACAGAAGCGGTTGATCAGGAGAGCGGAACCCTGCAGTTCAGCAGCAGTGCGTTCTCTATCTATGCTGCTGTGCTGAGAGCAGGGGAGAGTGGAGGGGCGGATACCAAAACGGGGATAAAGATCGGATACGACAGCAACACAGACATTCATTCGGTCCAGGATGGAGAGGGCGGAAGCCTGATTCTTTTCTGCATGAATAATACGCTGCACTGGCCGCATGATACTCCTACATATACTGCTCCGAACTATGTATCCGCGGATCTGAAAACCTATCTTACTAAGAATGGCGTGGCAGATGCAGACGCCTGTATAAGCCAGCTGGAGGCACTGATCTATGCCGGATACAATAATAACGGGCTGGCTTTGTACCAGATCGTTGATAATGCACAGCAGATCAGTGAGGAGGAGTTCAATCAGCTTCTGGTTCCCCCGGAATATCTGAGAACGGACTTCCCGGACAGCATTGGAAATGCACAGTTTTCCTATGCGGATTATACGAATCAAAATACGGAAAACCTCAATAGGCTGAATCAGTTTCTTAAGGAAGCGGGCCGATACCTCTCCTCCGGCACAACTGCATCCGGCCTTACCTATAGTCAGTTGACTGCGCTTCCTTTCTGGAGGGCGGCTTACAGCATGGATTATGGAAACGCCGGAGGATCCTCTCCGCTCTCCGTATATACCGAAATGTTTTCCGGGAGTTACTATGTGACGGAGTCTCAGGCATATACCGCGACCTCACAGGCAATATGGAATCTTCTGACGAAACAACATCTGAAATTCAATAATCTTGAAAGCGAAAAGGACACAGTACCGCTGTCAAACGTCCTGCTGGTTGCTGCTCCTGCCGCCAAGATTCTCAGAGAGGCTCCGAAAGATTCGGACATTAGGCTCGAAGGCGGCACGACATTTACCTATAATTCCGCGGACGGTCTGTGGCACAGCGATTCTCTCTACATCACTGCGCCGGATAATTATCACGGGACATACAGGATTTCAGTGGACCGGAGCGGTGTTACATCCAGCGCGGCGGAGGTGAAGGCTGGGGAAACCTTCTCGCTTACCGCGGCGGAAAAGCCTGCGGGGGATGTCACAGTGACGGTGTCGTCCGATAACATCAAGTATATGGACGGGCAACTTCGGATGTTTCAGCCTGTTACAGACGTGACTGACTCCAATGTCAAGGTCTTCCAGAACATGGTTGGCGCAGTGATCAAGACCGGATCGGTGCAGACGGAAAAAACTCTGACGTTCCCGAGAGGAGGTCTTTCTGTCAGCAAGACAGTGGTAGGGAACAGCGACACCCAAAAGCAATTTGCATTTACCGTGACACTGACTGGCTGCGAGAATCTTGACGGTACATACGGGGACATGACCTTCAACAAGGGCGTTGCATCATTCACGCTGACGAGTGGACAGTCCCGCACGGCAGTAGGATTACCGGCTGGAATTGCCTATACGGTGGAAGAGGCAGAGGATAAGGAATATGACACCACATCCTCGGGAGGAACCGGCACAATTGCTAGTGAAGGAAAGGCAGAAGCTGTTTTTACTAACAAATATAAAAAGCCAACCGGCAGTCTTGAGATCATCAAGACATCCAGCGGCGCTGAGACGCCGGCAGATGCGCAGTTTGTGATTCGCAATGCGGGCGGCACGGAGGAGTATGAGAAAACCGTACGGTATGGCGATTTTACGAACGGAAGGATCACAGTCGAAAATATCCCGCTGGGGACATACACGGTAACGGAGAGTACGGACACAGCGCAGGTGCAGGGATATTCCCTCACAGTTGGCGGGGACAATGGCGCTCCGGTCGCGGTCGCGGATTCACAGGTTTCTACAGTGACAATCAGCAATTCGTATTCCGTGGAAAAAGAGAGCAAGCCGGACGCAGGAAACTCTGACAATACAGAAAACACCGGATCAAATTCTTCGGGACCGGCGGAAGATCCAAAGGTAACACCGGATCAGAAAACGCAGGAGAATACGCAGCCGGCCGATCAGACAGTGGAAACGACATCGGAAACGGAGCATGCTACGGAGAATCCGGCTGATTATGGTGTCCTTGGGGTAAAGCGCGGCAAGAATGGCAGTGCCACGAACGACGCAAGCGTTCAGACCGGGGATGATTCTCATATGACGGGATGGCTTGTTCTGGCGATGCTGTCGGCTGCCCTTCTTGCGGCAGCTGCGGGGTACAGAAAGAAAAGGAGTGATGAGGAGTAAGCTTTCTGCGAATGCATCCGAATCGTCATTTTCTCCAATAGGCAGACGTCTGTTTTTCTGCTACGATACAGTCATCCCCGGGAAGCTGGATGAGGCAGCCAGTCCCCGGACAGGAACGGGATAACAAAGAACAGAATACAATCAGGAGCCCTGAATCGGACGAGGTCTGTTTTCTTTTTAACGCAGACCAGTACCGATGCAGGGCTTTTTTGTATCTGATTTGAAAATTTGTATTTTGGAGAGTCGCGACTTGAATACGATGTTTACCCGCCAGGCGGCGGGTGGTCAGGGGAAGGAGATGGCAGGATGCAGCGGGACTGGGTGCGGAGGGTCAGGGATTTTGCAAGAGATATGGTGCCTGAGGAGCGGCGGAGAAGACCGGAGGCAGCAGAGGCAGTGCCTGATGTTTTTCCGGAGGAATTGCTTGGGGAAAATCCGAATCCGCTTCCCCGTCAGAGCTGTCGCGCCGGGGAGAGAAAAAAGAAGCAGCAGGTCCGGAGGCAGATGACGGGGGTGATGCCGGCAGGGATATCAGCCGGGAAGCTGCTTCGCCTGATTATGTGCGCAGCAGGTGTGACGGCGCTGGTTCTTGCCTCCGTCCATCTCGACCGGTTTCGCACTGCCTGCCGCGTGGGATACAGCAGCCTGCAGGCAGATGTCATCACCCGGAAGCTTGACAGTTGTCTTGCAGAGGGGGATTTTGTCGGGATCGCCATTCTGGGCGAGCGGTATGACATTGCCGACAGCAGAGACAAGGATTTTGCACCGTATCAGGGAGTACTGAAGGCGGCAGCGCGGTATACGGAGGTCTGTGAATGGCTGTTCACTGATGGTGTCGGGAACGGGAAGAATGAGAAAATGTGGGATGGAGAATGCGCGGAGAGGGAAGAGGTGGTTGAGAGGCTGGAAATGCGAGAGCTGCGGAGGGCAATTGTACGATTCCGGAGGGTGCAGCAGCAATTCGGGGAGGAGAGCTGGATGCAGGAGATGACATCGCAGATGGAGGAGCTGCTCGCCAAACGAGGGGTGAAGCTTGGAAGTGGCGCTGATACGCCGCTCTCAAATTGACACTGGCGCCAGTGGCACCAATATCCGATACGGGAGGAACAAGGCAGATGAGAGGATGGTGGAAGTGGATTGTGCTGGTCGGAATACTCTTTGTACTTCTGATTGATGGCCTCACGTGGGTGCATCTGGCCGCGGCTGAGAAGGTGCGGATTCAGAGGTTGGAGCAGACGCGGGAGGCAGTGCGGATTTTGCTGGAGGAGAGCGAATTGCAGGAGGGAGATCCCGATTATGTCACTCAGTGGACCGGAGAGGACTAACATGAGATCGTAACAATCAGGCAGTTTGAAGAGTCTGTGTGGTAATTATCTGCCGGATATGGCAAAATGAAATTGTTCCGGGTCAGGATGGGTATTGTCATAGCGGGCATCTTCATGACGGATATCGTATAGAACAGACATCTTCATGGCAGACCACAGGGCGGGACATGTGAGAAACAGAATCCGGGAAGTGGAGCAATGGGAAACCAGGCAAGGTATCAGAAAGTAAAAGGGGGATGGAATGATGGGACTTGCAATATTAATCATATTGGTCGTGATCGCGCTGATTTTGTTCTTCAGTAATGTGAGGATCATCGGGCAGAGTAATGTCGCGGTGGTGGAGCATCTGGGAAAATTCAAGACGGTATGGAATGCCGGGCTTCATGTGAAGGTTCCGTTCATCGAGAAGGTGGTCCGGATCACCTCGCTCAAGGAGCAGGTGCTCGACTTCCCGCCGCAGCCGGTCATCACCAAGGACAATGTCACGATGCAGATTGATTCCGTGGTGTTCATGCGGGTGTTCGATGCGCAGATGTACACGTACGGCGTGGAGAATCCGATCGTCGGTCTGCAGAATCTCTCCGCGACCACGCTCCGGAATATCATCGGAGATATGGAGCTGGATCAGACGCTGACCTCCCGCGAGGCGATCAATGGTAAAATGCAGGCGATTCTCGACGAGGCGACGGATCCCTGGGGAATCAAGGTCACGCGCGTGGAGATCAAGAACATTCAGCCCCCGAAGGAGATCGAGGAGGTTATGACCAAGCAGATGCGGGCGGAGCGCGAGCGCAGACAGACTGTTCTCGAGGCACAGGCTCATCAGGAGGCGGTCGTCTCCCGCGCAGAGGGCGACAAGAAGGCCAAAATTCTGGCTGCAGAGGCGGAAAGAGATGCCCAGATCGCGCTGGCGGAAGGTAAGTCCCGCTCCATCAAGATGGTCTATCAGGCGGAGGCTGAGGGACTCGAGGCACTGAAGAATGCGAACGTCTCCGATTCGGTGCTGCGGCTCAAGGGACTTGAGGCATTAAAGGATGTCTCCGATGGCAGAGCTACCAAGATCTTTATGCCGACCGATATTGCCGATCTTGTGGCGACGCTGGGAGTCGCGGCGGAATCTCTGGGTATCGGGGATGCGACACCGGTAGACAAGTCGGCGGAGCAGAAGAAACCGGCCGCGCCGGATCCGTGCCTCGGCCCGGATTCGAGCAAGGGAGCGGTGGACGCCGCGGCTGCGACAAGGAAGATTCAGGAGGACGTCGAGCGGCAGGACCGCTGAAATTCGCCCGGGGTGCAGTGCATGTAGCGGCGGAACATGCGGTTGAAATAGCTGATGTTGCTGTATCCGGCGGAGAGGGCGGCGTCACTGATGGAGAGTGCCCTGCCGGAGCGGAGCAGCTCGCAGGCCTCTCCGATGCGGCAGTAGTTGATGTATTCCACTGCGGTCATGTTGATCTGTGATTTGAAAAAGCGGCAGAACTGGCCCTCGCTCATGCTGAATTCCCTGGCAAGGTCCGAGAGCGAGAGAGGGCCGGCACAGGACTCACGGATATAGCGGAGAATTTTCTTGGTCAGTTCCATCGCCCGGTCATTCCGCTGGTCGGATGCTTCGATGTTGGTGGCGGGATTGGCGCACAGATAGTACCAGATCCGGAGCAGATCCGCCTTGATCAGCAACTCCTTTCCAGAGGCTGGATTCATGGCGGTGCCCGGGTCGGGCTGGCAGGAGCGGCGGATTTCTTCCATTGGCGGATGAATCGCGCTCCATAGCGCCTCCTGCGGGCGGATGTGGTCGCGGAACACGAGCTCGCCGGTGCACTGCCTGTTGATGTATTCCTGCTGAATGGCATCCGAGCCGTAGCTGGAGATGAGTTCCCGGCCAAAATCGATGGCGTAGAAAACCAGCGGGATGCCGGGTTCCGAGGAGAGAGAATGGACGAAGCCGGAGTTGATGAAGAGGATGTCGCCGGTGCGCACAGGGAAGCTTCTGCCATTGCAGTGCATCTCTCCGCCGCCCTCTGTGACGCAGAGGAGTTCGTATTCCTCATGCCAGTGCAGGCTGACGCGCTCACGTCTCGCCGGGTCTGAGGCGAATTCATGCAGCATCATGTGAAACCGCAGGTTCCCGTGCGGGATGGCTTCCCGTATCATGGCGTAATCGGATGACATACTGTTTCCTTTCTGAATGTTTTTCACTGTTCCATAGTACCATCAAAATTGTGTCAGACAATGCAAAATTGCTTCAAGAAAATTCACTGGTTTTTGTAATATAGTACAAGAAATTATGTGCTGCCTTGTTTGTACTCTGGCAGCAGGGAGGAGAGTAGTATGCCAATGCAGTTTTGTGAGGATCATGGCGCGCTTGTGGGCTGCCTGAACGGCGAGACGCTGCGCATCGAGGCCTGGGGGAAGGATTCCCTGCGTGTGCGTTCCACAATGCTTCCGGAGATTCAGAAGCCGGACTGGGCGCTGACAGAGAAAGTTCCGGCGGAGAAGACGGCGGTATCGATCGGGGAGGCCGACCACTGGGTGGGGGACGGCACAATCGACAAGAGACCAATAGCATCCATTGAGAACGGAAGAATCAGGGCGGTCGTGAATTTTGCCGGTGTGATCACATTCTACCGGGATGGAAAGCAGCTTCTGCAGGAGTATTTCCGCTTCTATGAGGGGACGGTTTCGAAGGAAAGCCGCTGCCTCAAGATTACGAGCCGCGAGTGGAAGGGGATCATCGGCGGGGACGAATCAAGCCTGAAGGTCAGATTTGAGGCAATTCCCGGCGAAAAGATCTTCGGTATGGGGCAGTATCAGCAGCCATATCTTGATCTCAAGGGAGAGGAGCTGGAGCTTGCCCAGCGCAATTCGCAGGTGACGGTGCCGTTCCTTGTCTCAAGCGAGGGCTACGGCATGCTGTGGAACAATCCGGCGGTCGGACAGGTCACGTTCGGCAAAGTCTACACTGAGTGGATCGCGCGGTCGACAAAGCAGATGGATTACTGGATCACGGTCGCCGACACGCCGAAGCAGATTCTGAAGCAGTACACGGATGTGGTCGGCCGCGCGCCGATGTTCCCCGAGGACAGGATGGGACTGTGGCAGTGCAAGCTGCGTTACCGCACGCAGGAAGAGGTGCTGTCCGTTGCCCGTCAGTATCAGAAGGAAGGCATCAAAATCGATCAGATCGTCATCGATTTCTTCCATTGGACGGTGCAGGGAGACTGGAAATTCGACAAGACGTACTGGCCGGATCCGAAGGCGATGGTCGACGAGCTCCACTCGATGGGGATAAAGGTCGTGGTTTCCGTGTGGCCGAGCGTCGACCGGAAGAGCGAGAATTTTGCGCCGATGATGGAGCAGGGACTGCTGATCCGCACGGAGCGCGGCGCTGCGCAGACGTATGACTATCAGGGAGACTGCGTCGAGATCGATCCGTTCAATCCGAAGACGAGAGAATACGTCTGGAACGTCTGCAAAAAGAATTACTATGATCTGGGAATCGACGCGTTCTGGCTCGACAACTCCGAGCCGGACTACGGCGTCTATGATTTTGAAAACTATCGCTACAGCCAGGGGCCGGCACTCACCTGCAGTAACCTGTATCCGCAGATGTACAGCCGCATTTTCTATGACAAGATGAAAGACCTGCGGGACGGGCAGGTGGTGAATCTGCTGCGCAGCGGTTGGGCTGGAAGCCAGAAGTACGGCAATGTTCTGTGGAGCGGCGACGTGCCGAGTACATTCGAGGCGTTGTACGATCAGGTGCAGGCAGGCATTAACATCGGACTCGCTGGAATTCCGTGGTGGAACACGGATATCGGCGGCTTCATGACGGACGATGTGAACGATCCAGACTGGCAGCAACTGCTGATCCGCTGGTATGAATTTGCGGTGTTCAGCCCGATTATGCGCATGCACGGCGACCGCGGTCCGTACAACATCCCGCCGCTCGACACCCGCGACTGGGGCGGCGGCTATCTTCACACCGGCCAGCCGAACGAGCTGTGGAGCTACGGCGAGGAGAACTTCCGGATCATGAAGAAGTACTATGACATCCGCATCGGGATGCATGACTACATCCGCGATCTGTTCCGCGAGGCATCCGAGAATGGCTCACCGCTCATCCGCGCGATGTTCTATGAGTTCCCGGAGGACAAGGCGTGCTGGGAGCTGCAGGATCAGTACATGTGGGGCAGCGAGTACCTTGTGGCGCCGATCTTCCATTTGAACCAGTTCGAGCGCGATGTCTATCTGCCGGCTGGCAAGTGGGAGGACACGCGAGACGGCAAAATCTATGAGGGCGGGCAGACGGTCCATGTGGACGCGCCGCTCGACGCGATGCCGGTGTTCCGGAAGAAGGTGTCATAGGGACTTCCGGTACTCCCGCGGTGACATGTGGTATTTCTCCCGGAATACGCGGTTGAAGGTGCGCTGGGATTCAAAGCCGGACTCCAGCCAGATATCAGTGACGGAGCGATCGGTGTAGAGGAGCAGGTTCACCGCGTAATTCAGGCGGATCTCATTAAGATAGCCATTGAAGCTGCTGTGAAAGGTCCCGGAAAACTCCCGGGACAACACATAGGGACTGAGATAGAGAGCCTCCGCCATGCTGGTCAGGGTGAGGGGCTCTTTGAAGTGCGAGGCGATGTAGTTCACCATCCGGTAGACGAGGTCGGTATTCTCGCGGCCGGAGCGGAGGACGAGAGTCAGCTTCGGCAGACAGCGCGCAAGGATAAGCTGCAGAAAGGCAGCTTTGACAGGCGCATCATATTCTGATTCCGGTTCCGCTTCTTTATTCGGCGCAGGGAGGGAATCAGACGGCTGATTTGCGAAGACGGGCTTTCTGCCGGTCACGCCTCCGGCATGGTCCGGGAGAAGAATGGCATAATCTGTATACAGACGTTCCAGAGCATAGACGATGTCGGGATCGACATCGTCTTTTTTGATGATCGGATTCTGCGGCTGCTTTGTGCGAAGCTGCGTCTCGAAGAACGGCGTGAGAGAGGTGGAGGCGAGAAGATGAAGGCAGACTGCTGAGTCGGAAGCGCCAAAATACTGGGAATGATGGATTTTGCCGGGAAAGATGACCGCGAGGTCTCCCTGTTCCATGTGGTAGTACTGGGTGTCTACGCCGAGTTCAAGCGTGTCGGACAGGCACAAAACGAACTCGGTCAGCATATGGACGTGCGGTGCAAAGTGCCGCGACGGGCGGTCATAGATCTCCAGGTCATCTGGGACGGATTCGTAGAGCGGCTGCATAAAAACTCCTTCATATATGGCAGGACCAGCCAGCGGAAATAAATATAGAACATTCCTGCAGAAATGTCAGAATTTGGCTGATTGCTTCCCTGCCAGAATTGTGCATGTACATTGAAAACCGCAGAAATATCCGCTGTATCCATAAACATATGCAAAATATGGCTGATAAATGTTTGCATCTGGCAAGTATTATAGGGGACAGGCTGGTAATATGTAAACTGTTCCGGGGAGAGAGAAACAAAGAACTCCGGAACAGGGTCCCAGACAGACGGGACGAGGAAAGGAGAACGCATTATGAGAGAAGTAAAGAATTTCTTCAAGGAGTGCGTCAGGGATTACGTTGATTTCATGGCAAAGTATTCCATGTACAATCTCCACTATTGATCGGAACTCCTCACGAGGGAACGATGGAGTTCCTGAACAAGCCATTACCTTAAGGCGTGTACCCCCACGCCGATGATTCGATACATAACCCCCCTAAAAAGAAGAAAGCCGATGCAGATATGCATCGGCTTTCTTCTTATATCCGGCAGCTGGAGGTTTTGGCGGGGTGGTCGTATTTTGACAGGAGTTGTTGTATAATCATGACGTTCCGGCGGTGCTGTCACCAGCGCGGCGCGGCGCCGCACAGGATGATCCGATGAATCAAAGGAGAATAGAACCATGGCACTTTTACAACAGTGGCGCGACAAGGCATACAATGACAAGGCGAACAAGCAGGAACTGCAGAAACTGTGGTCCGACTATTTCAGGAAGGAGCGCGATATCTACGCGGAGCTTCTGAAGAATCCGGATGAGGAAGTGAAAGGCACGGTGAAGGAGCTGGCGGACAAGTACGGCATCTCCCTCGAGTACATGGTCGGATTCCTCGACGGCATCAATGATTCGCTGAAGGAGCCGAATCCGATTGAAACGATGGAAGAGGATACGGTCGTTTCGCTTGCCTTCGACAAGGAAAAGCTCTACAAGAATATGGTCGGCGCCGGCGCGGACTGGCTGTACAAGCTGGAGGCCTGGAATGACATTTTCAGCGAGGAGAAGCAGAAGGAACTGTACCTCGAGCAGAAGAAGTCCGGCACGGTCGTGAAGCCGAAGAAGATTTATCCGAACGATCCCTGCCCGTGCGGCAGCGGCAAGAAGTACAAGAAGTGCCACGGCAAGAACTGGTGATGGCTGGGCCGGAGACGGCACCATGGCAGCTTAGATAACCTGGCGATGAAAAAGGACTGTCTGCGGCCTTTGCGGATTGATGCGCGAAGGCTGAAGACGGTCCTTTTGCGATGGTTTCATGTTGAAATAGTCCATCAGCCCTGTCTCTTCCCTGCGTTTCTGGCAAATTCTGCCGCGCGATGGAGGTCGTCTTCATCCGGGTGAAGAAGGGCGGCGTCAAAATTTCGGATGCACGCATCGATTTCCCTGGCGTTGTTCTCATTTCGCATTTCTTCAAATTTGCGCCGCGTGGACATGGGCATTTTGCCCTGGCAGAGGAAGCAGCCGAGATAGTCCACATGATCGGGCAGCCAGACCTTTACGGCATCCTCTACTGTCCGGTAATAGTCGTGATTGTCCGGCATCCCGCAGGTGCCGAAGAGCGCGACACGCCTGCCGTCGAGTTCGTCCAGCAGATCGCAGATCTCGAGACCGCAGGTGCCGCGGTTGTTCCAGAAGCCGACAAAATAGGTGTCCGCCTCAGTGTCATGCTGCCATTCTTCGATGGGACAGATGTTCTTATCATCATCCTCCACCGCTTCAAAAATTCTCTGCGCCAGCATCTTTGTGTTGCCGGTGCGGCTTGTATAAATAATTCTGGTGCTCATGTTGTATCAACCTTTCATTCGCCTTTCCGGCTTCATCCTTTCAGAACAGGAAAAAGAAGAACGGGAATCCTCCTCCGAGCAAAGTGAGCAGCATCTGCAGAATGAAGAGGAAGACGGCTACTCTCACGACGCTCATCAGACAGCCACCGCCGGTGCCTGCCTCGCGGCCGCCAAACGGGCTGTAGCCGCCTCCCCATATGTTCCGGGCATGTCCGTTTTCCATCTGATCGACCAGATTTTGATATTCCAGGTTGGCCGGGTCCATGGAGCGGGCGCGCCTCGCATATTCCAGTCCCTGGTCGCGGTGCCCGGCGCCGTAACAGGCGACGGCGCTGTAGTAATACCACTGCGGCGTTTTGTTGCTGATACTGTTCAATACATTGATGGCCTCGGCAAAGCGGTGGGCATTGATATAGCTGGCTGCAGCCTGAAAGCGGAGATCCTCTTCGTTCTCCGTGCCGCGGCTCTGACGACGGTAACTGCTGTCGTAGCCGCTGCCGCCCATGCCATCCCAGAAGCTGCCCCAGAAGGAGTCCCAGTCCTCATAGCCCTGGCCATATCCACTGCCGGAACTGCCGGAGCCGTATGAACCGTAGGAACTGCCAGGACCGCGAGAGGTGCCAAAATCAGAGGAGGCATAAGGATGCTCCTTTTCATACTGAATCTGGCTGTAGGCGGCCTGGACCTCCTTGAACTTTTCTTCTGCCTGTGCTTTATTCGGATTGTTAATGTTTGCGTCCGGATGATACTTGCGGCTCAGCTGCCGATAGGCCTTCTTGATTTCCTCATCGGAGGCATTCCGCGAAACACCCAGAACCTGATAGGGATCTGTCATAGCAATTATCTATTCAGCTTCGTTTCTGAAATTCATTACCACACTTCGGACAGCGGACGATGATTTTGCCCTTTCCGCGTGGGATACGGATCTTCTGACTGCATTGAGGGCATTTGTAAATATGGTATTCCGGTGCCTGCCTTACCCGTCCCGGGAGACGGCGAAACCAGTTCCGGATGGACCACCACCAGCCGCGCACCTTACCCATGCAGAGCAGATAGCGTCTGTTCTCTTCGCTCCTTTTCGCAATGTTGCGGGAAAACACCCGGAAATAGCTGTAGATCAGGAGCACCAGCGCCACGGTGCTCATAATGGCAAGGTGCGGAATCCATGAAAGAAAGAGACAGATCATGGCTGCCCACGACAGAAACACGGAAAAGTGATCCATGCCGTTCCGGCCGCGCATCCAGTCTGCCATTTTTTCTCGAAATTGATTCATCTGCGGAAGTCCTGTCCTTCCTGGAAGCTATGCTCTTCCCGGGCGACTGTCCTGGAGCCTGCTTTCTGAGCTTGTTTTCTGAGCTTGCTTCCGAGTTTGTTTTCTGAAAATCTGTTTATCATTGTAAACACGTTCTCTCTCTTTGCAATGAATGGAATGAGAAAGAATTATTAAAAGATGATGAACATGCGGAGAAGATAAGAACTTGAATGTGAAAGAGGGAATACAGCGATGAAGTATTCTATCCGACGGGAGGCCGTGAGCTCGGCGCGGAGGTGCCGATCGGCAAAGGCAAAGTGAACTTTCCGCTGTTTATAAAACGGCTGAAGGAAATCGGGTACGAGGGAGATATCACCATCGAGCGCGGGATCGAAGGGGAAGAGCAGACGCACGAAAGCGGCCGCGCCGGTATCTGCGCAGGGCGTAAGGACAACTCGGCGTCAACGATGTGCTCGACGCCGCAAATTCCCAGCTCGAAGACTTCTTAGCATCCAAAGGCGAATAACCTCTGATAAGGGAACTGCCGGGGGATAACCTTTCAAAACACAAGCCCTGTCCGTCTTTTGAACAGGGCTTTTTCCAACGCATTCATGATTCTGCGAACGCGATGAATAAATTGTGGAAAATATACAAAGAATGATACATGCATCTTTGACTACCGCCGCGGATAACGTATGATGGAACAGTGAGAGAAAGACACAGGCCGAAAACAGGCCGAAGGCAGATGGACGCAATTGGTATATCTGTATTTGCAGATTTATCTCGCGCAATTTAGGAGTTTTTTACATTATGAGAATTCTAAAGGGAAAAGATTATGAAGAGATGAGTCGTATGGCGGCCCGGATCATGGCGGCAAGAATTCTGTCGGATCCATCCTGTATCCTGGGGCTGGCAACGGGTTCTCCGGATGAGGTATCGATATGATTATTCGGAATGCAGATATTTACAGTGAGGATTTTCATTTTCACCGCGGCTCTGTCCGGTTCTACCGCGGCAGGATTCTTACCGTGAGCAGAGAAGAAATAGAGCCGGATTCTGGCGAGGAAGTTCTGGATGCAGAGGGACTGGATCTTATTCCGGGCATGACAGACGAGCATTTCCACGGCTGCATGTCCTATGACCTCTGTGATGCGTCATGGGAAGCGATTCAGGCGATGGCGAAGTGGGAGCGGAGTCAGGGCGTTACGCAGATCTGCCCCGCGACCATGACGCTCTCCGAGGAGAGCGTCCATTCGATTGTAAAAACGGCTTACGACTATGCCAAGGGCCAGACGGCGGACGATGAGGCAAGACTTGTCGGTGTCCATATGGAAGGACCGTTCATCTCGCCCGACCGTGTCGGAGCGCAGAACCCGGAATTCGTGCATTTGCCGGATGCGGATTTTCTAGAAAAGCTGGAAGATGAGACGCATGGCTTCGTGCGCATCGTGACGATTGCTCCGGAGACAGAGGGGGCCATCGACTGCATCCGGAAGCTGTCCGGCCGCATCCGCTTCTCAATCGGCCACACCATGACGGATTACGATACTGCAAAGAAGGCGTTTGACGCAGGAGCAGGGAATCTCACGCATCTTTACAATGCGATGCCTGGCATCCACCACAGGAAACCGGGCCCGATCGTGGCCGGCTGGGAGCACGGCGATGTTTTTGCGGAAATTATCAGCGACGGGGTGCACATCCATCCGGCATCGGTGCGGACGGCGTTTCGTCTGTTCGGAGCGGAGCACATGATTCTTATCAGCGACAGCACCCGTGCGGCGGGCATGGAGGACGGGCAGTATGAGCTCGGAGGCCAGCCGATTTTCAAGCATGATGGCGCAGCGTACCTTGCGGACGGGACGCTTGCCGGAAGTACGACGAGTCTGTGGGAGTGCTGCCGGAATGCGATTCGTTTCGGAATTCCGAAA
This sequence comes from uncultured Lachnospiraceae bacterium, assembly GCA_902781655.1. GTDB lineage: Bacteria > Bacillota > Clostridia > Lachnospirales > Lachnospiraceae > CAG-791. Next base: position 95,036 of record CACZJZ010000005.1, on the reverse strand, counting down.
GAGGACGCGATTCGTGCGGCAACCTATAATCCTGCAAAGGCTGTTGGAATTCTGCAGGACTACGGCACCATAGAGAAAGAAAAATGTGCGAACATGGTTCTTTCAAAGAAAGACGGGACCATCGTGCGCGTTTTCAGCGAGCGGGAGAAATGACATGCGAGCCAGACAGATTCATGAGGATGAGGTTCTAAGGACCGAGGAATTGTTTGCGGCGGCTTTTGCGCTGCCGATGAAAAGCGAAGCCTATGAGAAGGTAAAGAATATTCCGGACTATCGGGAGCGGGCGCTCGCTTTTGCCGGGGAGCGGCGTGAAAACCCGCACAGCCGGGAGGACGAGCAAATTTTGAACCGCTACGGCGCGTTTACGGATGACGGCGTGATGACGGCGGCTGTTTTTGCGACGGAATATCAGATGAAATTTGGGAACCATCTTGTGAAAATGGCCGGGATCGGTGGCGTTTCTTCGCTTCCGCAGGCGAGAAAACAAGGAGCGATCCGCTCGATTTTTAACGTGCTTTTGAACGATCAGTATGGGAAAGGATGCGTTCTTTCTTACCTGTATCCTTTTTCCACTTCCTTTTACCGTAAGTTCGGCTATGAACAGGGGGTCGTGAAATCCGACTATATCCTGCGGCTCGAACCGCTCTGCGCCCTTCCGTTCCCGGAAGGGAAAAACGTTCTCGTCGATGAATCAAACCGGGATGCGGTTCTTCAGGATATTAAGAGCATCGACGCAGAGTGGATCCGCCGCTACAATGGCTCGACGGTGCGGTCGGACTATGAATACCGCTTTGCCCGGGAGGCAGACCCGTACCGTGAGAAGAACGGAATGCAGGAATATCTCTATGTGACCTATGGCGCAGACGGGAGAGCGGACGGATATATGTCATTTTCTCCGGCGGATGCAGGAAAACGGGACACGGATCTTGCGCCGGGGGAGAGGTTCATCCAAGTGTGGAGATTTGTTCCGGAGGACCGGGATGCATGCATGCGCCTGCTTCATGTGCTGTCAGGCCTTGCCGCTGATTATGAGAGAGTGAAAATGAGAGTCCCGGGGGATCTTCCGATCGACCGCTGGCTGCCGGAAATCCGATTTGGGAACTGTTCCCGGAGAGACTGCTATGACGGGATGATCCGGGTCGTAAACGTGAGAGAAGCCTTGAACTGCGCCCGTTATCAAGGAAGCGGGACCTTGCGTTTTATTGTGCGCGACGAGCAGATCGCAGAGAACAGCGGCTGTTTTGAAGTGGAATATAAGGGAGGACAGGCTGTACAGATCCGAAAGAGTGAAAGGGAAGAGACGGCGGATGCAGTTCTCTCTCCCGGAGAACTTGGAAGTTATCTGCTCTTTGGAAACACCGAGTTTCCGGTACTTAAGAGCGGGGGAAAGCTTCCGGAGTGCGTCATTCCGAAGCAGTGCGGATGGATCGGAGATTATTTCTGAATCCTTGATATCATCCGGAGTCGCAAATCATCGAAGGTGATCCGCGATGAGCTGGAAGATTTTCACGAGAATGATACTGCCTCCGCGCTGCCGGATCTGGACGCGAAGGAGAGGGCAGGTACTGTACCGGCTGATGACAGCCGGCGATGTCCTCAAGAACAGCAAGTCATCGAAAAAACAGGCATGGCTTGAACTCATGGATCCGCAGTCGCGGACGCAGTTTCAGGCTCTGGCGTCCTATGATGAAGAGCTGATCGGTTCCAGAATGACAACGAATTTTGTCACGCTGCAGGCATCCCTGAGCATCAAGGAGGCAATGACATCGGTCATCTCGCAGGCGGCGGAACATGATAATCCCATCTTTAACAGTTGGAGAATAAAAAGTGTCCAGAAATCAAAGAAAAGGAAGCCTGACCGCTATCAAGCTTCCTTTATTTGGAACACATATCCGAAACAGTGTTTGACGAAAAACAAAGAGTTCGGATATGCCTGATTAAATGGAGCATATGGGATTCGAACCCACGACCTCCTCCATGCCATGGAGACGCGCTCCCAACTGCGCTAATGCCCCGCGACTTTTTTATTCTATCAGACGTACCCGCTGGTGGCAATCGGAAATTCCTGTTTTTTTGGACCTGTTTTTTGGAGGCGGGTTCTGGCGGCGGCTTATTTTGTTCCCGCCTGCTCGGTCTGTCGGAGGAGTGAGGCAATCTCGAGGTTCCGCATGGCGGGCTGATTCGCCGCTTTCATATCCGGATGATAGAAGCACAGGTCGAGCCGCAGGTCGGCACGGTACGGGAGGACGTCGCGGCGGATGGTCTTGCGGCGAATCGTGACGCGGCAGGAGGCGCCGCCGTTCGCGAGCAGGGGCAGCGCGATGTAGTAGAGCGGATCATCTGCAAAGGCGATGTGTCCGAGGTCGATTCCTCCCGCGGTCAGAATATGGATCCGCTCGCCCTGGACAGATGGAAGGAGCTCGTCTCCCGTGCCCACTGTGTCCAGCGCGCGGTGGATCAGCTGGCTCCCACGGACGGCAAGCTCCGCCGGGAGGTGGTAGCAGTCCGGCAGGGCGGGATCGGCATCCACATCCGGCAGCTCGTCCGCCAGTTTCTGGAGGCAGTACCATGGTTGGATATATTCCTGCATGAGCAGATGGAACAGGCGCAGCCGTATCGTGTCGTTCTGCTCTGCAGCCTGGCCGTAGGCGGGACTGCGCCCGAGGTAATCCTGTCCCAGCAGCTCGAGGCACTGACGGTGGACGCTCATCGCAAACATCGCAAAGGTCTCCAGAGAGGGATCCCAGCAGAACCGGCCGGTTACTGTCTCGCGGGTCGGCGCGCCGGCAAAATCCATGTAATCGTTCCAGCGCGGGTAGACTGTACGGGCACAGAAGGCTGCAGGATTTCGCGGCGCGGCGGAAGTTGAACTGGTGCGCGGGCTGGATGTTTTTCTGCGGGAAGCAGGGGAGCCTCCCGCTTTTTTCCGCTCTCTGGAAAGCAGGGCATAGGCTTCGTTGATCCGCTGCGCCCTGCGGCGGGCGTCCTCTTCATGCTCCGGGTCCGCGTCGGGGTGATTCTCCCGGATGCAGCGGCGATATTTTCTTTTCAGTGTACTGTCGGAATCCTCCGGGGAGGCACCGAGCAGACGATAGGCAGATGCAGTAGTCATGCGCGTATTTTAGTACCGTGGACCTTGTCAGGGCAAGGGACAGGCCCTATACTTTTTATGGGTTCCTGGTGGAACCGTCGGTGGAAACAATCAAAGCAGAGTAGGACAGGGTGCGTGAAGTGCCGGCTGAACAGGGAGTTGTCAGCCGGACGAAAAGCGGCGGAGAAGCCGCTTGCGGTGCCAGGTCCGCATCCCGCTGCTGCACGGTGTGCGATGAGATACCTCCTGTGCGGTACGGCTTGCAGAGGAGGTGTTTTTCGATGAAAGAAAGATTTCAATTTAACTGCGAGAAGACGGAAGAGAGGAAGTCCTGGACTACGGCAGGGCTGGGCGCGGCAGCGGAAGGACATCGCACGGTGTCTGAAGGTCATGACGCGGCGGGGGCAGGAAGCTGCTGGTGTTCGTCTCTCCGGGAATTTAAAAGGCTCCGCAATGTCATCTTCTGCGGCATGATGGGCGCGCTGTCCATTATTTTGTCTTATGTCGGGACAATCCGGCTGGGACCGACGATGCGGATCGGTGTCGGCGAGATTCCGAATGTAATGATAGATTATCTGTTCGGTCCGGCGGCGGGCATGATCTTCGGTGGGGTCATGGATATCGTCAAATATATGCTGAATCCCGATGGGGCGTTTTTTCCGGGGTTCACGCTGAGCGCCATGGCCGGAGCGGCGATTTTCGGATTTTTTCTTTACCGGAGGAAGCTGAGTTTCTGGCGTCTGCTGGCCGCAGAGGCGCTGGTCAAGGCGTTCGTGAACGTCGGACTCAATACAGTCTGGCTGAACATGCTGTATGGGAAGGGATTTCTCGCTCTGCTGCCACCGCGCATCATTTCCAATCTGATTCAGCTGCCGCTTGACACGATTCTTCTCTGGCTTGTGCTGCAGGCGGTCAGCCGGACGATTCAGCCGGAACTTCGCAGGGGGCAGAGCTGATTTTGGCTGAGATAGCTGCCGCAAAAAGCGCGGCATGGGGTGAATTATGAAAACGAAGATCATCGATGAAACCAAGAGGCAGATCGACGACCGCAGGGGGGTCCGTCCGCAGAAGCCTTCGGAGCGCTTTCCGTCAAAATCCGGCCTGGTGTTCTATTTTCTGCGCGGTGCGCTGCATTATTTTATTTTGTGCGTGTTCTTTTCCATGTGTGTGTCATTTCTGGATATGACTGCACCGAAGATCATCGGCTACATGGTGGATTCGATCATCGGGGATAAGACGTCGGACCTGCCGGCAGCGCTGAATCTGCTGGTGGACCGGTGGCTTGGCGGCACGGCGTATCTGCACGCGCACCTCGGCGTTGTGGCGCTCGCGGTGGCGGCCATCGCGGTGCTCGCTGCGGTGTGCCGGTATTTCACCAATCTGTTTGATTCCATGGGTTCGGAGAAGCTGGTGCAGCGGATGCGGAACCGGCTCTTTGATCATATTATCCATCTGCCATTCGCATGGTACAACGAGAATCACACGGGAGATATCATTCAGCGCTGCACGTCCGATGTCGACACGGTGCGTCGGTTTGTCTCGGAGCAGCTCACGCAGCTTCTGCGGATCATCATTCTGATTGTCTTTGCGCTGTCGTTTATGGCGGGTATCAACCGTCAGCTCACGCTGGCGGCGTTTGTATTCATTCCGATCATTGTCCTGTACTCCTTGTTCTTCCACAACCGGATTGGCAGTGCCTTTGAGCGCGCCGATGTGGAGGAGGGTAAGCTGTCCGCCATCGCGCAGGAGAATCTGACCGGCGTGCGTGTGGTGCGCGCGTTCGGCAGGGAGGCATACGAGCGGGAGCGCTTTGAGCAGAAGAACGATGAGTATACAAAGATGTGGGTCCGTCTGATGCGGCTGCTGTCCGCCTTCTGGGTCTCCGGCGATCTCATCACGGGGCTTCAGATTCTGGTGGTGATGGTATTCGGCGCCGTGCTCTGCGTCGACGGAAAGCTGTCCGCCGGCGAATTCATCGCGTTCTTTACCTACAATTCCATGCTGACCTGGCCGGTCCGCGGCCTTGGCCGCGTGATCTCGGAGATGTCCAAGGCGGGCATCTCGATCGACCGAATCCGCTACATTATGAATTCTCCGACAGAGCGGTACGCGTTCTACCAGGAGGATGGTGACATCGCAGGGGAGAACAGGGCGGAGGATACCCTGATCTCCGGCGACATTTGTTTTGACCATGTCTCCTTCCATTATCAGAATCCGCAGAATCCGGACGCGCCGGAGGTGCTGCGGGATGTATCTTTTACCGTGAAGAAGGGAACGACGATCGGCATTCTGGGAGGCACCGGGTCCGGCAAGTCGACGCTGATGTACCTGCTCGACCGGCTGTATGAGCTGCCGGAGGGCTGCGGACAGATCACGATCGGGGGCAAGAATATCGCAGACATCGATCTGGAGACGCTCCGCGGCAGCATCGGCATGGTACTGCAGGAGCCGTATCTTTTCTCCAGGACGCTTGGGGAGAACATCGCGATCGCGGAAAACGGCGCGCAGGAAACGGATATCCGGGCGGCGGCGCGCGTGGCCAGTCTTGACGAGACTGTGGAGCATTTCACGGAGCGGTATGAGACCGCGGTGGGGGAGCGCGGCGTCACGCTGTCGGGCGGACAGAAGCAGCGCACCGCGATTGCGCAGATGCTGATCCGGAAGCCGCCGATCATGATTTTCGACGACTCTCTTTCCGCCGTGGATGCGGAGACGGACGCGAAGATCCGACATGCGCTCGCCGGGTACACGGGCGGGTCGACGGTCATTCTGATCGCACACCGCATTACGACGCTGATGCAGGCGGATCAGATCATTGTGCTCGACAAGGGAAGCGTCGCTGAGCAGGGAACGAACGAGGCGCTTCTGGAGAAGAACGGAATTTATCGGAAAATCTATGATCTCCAGCGGTCCGGCGCAACGGCGTGACGCGGCGCTGGTTTTTGCGAAGGCGACGAGCCAGAAGCCATGTTGCAGGCTGGAAGTGATGTCAGATTTTGCAATGGGGAAGGGTTATGGCAGAGAATACAACGCATACAAATAAAGACAGTGATCTCGGGGTGAAGCTGCCGTTCTTCGGCATCCCGAAGATTCTTCCATATATACGGCCGTACAGGACGAGGATGATGCTGATGATTCTCCTCGGCATCGGGAGCAGTCTCATCGATTCCGTCTACCCGCTGTTCAACCGCTATGCGCTGAACCACTTTGTGGCGGGGAAGACGCTCGACACGCTGGGAGCCTTCATCCTGCTGTACGCGCTGGTACTGACCGCGCAGGTCGCCGACAATTTTGTCACGACGTATTGGTGCGGCAAGGTCGAGATGGGGGTGGACAGGGACCTCAGGAATGCGTCCTTTAACCATTTGCAGACGCTGTCCTTCTCTTACTTCAACCAGAACAACGTAGGCTACATTCACGCGCGGGTGATGAGCGATTCCGGCAAAATCGGTGAACTTTGCGCCTGGCGGATGATGGACCTTGTCTGGAACGGCTCGTATCTTGTCAGCATTCTGGTCATGATGCTGCTGCTCAACGCAAGGCTCGCTCTCTACATTCTTCTGCTCGTGCCGATTGCCGTGGTCATCATCACTTATTTTCAGAAGCATCTGGTGGTGCTGAACCGCCGCATCCGCGAGATCAACTCGACGATCACGGGTAATTTCAACGAGGGCATCACCGGCGCAAGACAGATCAAGACGCTGGGGATTGAAAACCGGATCAACACGGATTTTGACAGGGATACGGAGGATATGCGGGCGACCTCGGTGCACGCAACGCATTACTCCGCGCTGTTCACGTCCCTGGTGACGATGATGAGCATGTTTGCGCTTGCCATCGTGCTGTGGAAGGGCGGCAGGCTGACGGAGGAGGGACTGCTGCAGATCGGCACGCTGTCGGTCTTCATGTCCTATGCGGTCGGCATGATGGACCCGATCCAGAACATCATCAACACGATCTCGGCGCTCATTGCGATTCAGGTAAATATCGAGCGTCTGACGCGGCTGCTGCACACGGAGTCGGATGTCGCGGACACGCCGGAGGTGATTGCAAAATACGGTGACACGTTCCAGCCAAAGAAGGAGAACTGGGAGCCCTTGTACGGCGACGTGGAGTTCCGGGATGTCTCGTTCCGGTACCCGGACGGCGATGAATATGTGCTCTCCCACTTCAATCTGAAGGTGCCGCAGGGGACGAACGTCGCCATCGTGGGAGAGACGGGCGCCGGCAAGTCCACGCTGGTGAATCTGGTCTGCCGCTTCTTCGAACCCACCGCGGGGCAGGTGCTGATCGACGGGCGGGACGCGCGGGAGCGCTCGCAGCTGTGGCTGCATTCCAACATCGGATACGTGCTGCAGACGCCGCACCTGTTTTCCGGCACAGTGCGTGACAACCTCCGCTACGGCAAGCCGGATGCTTCCGATGAGGAGATCGGCCGCGCGCTGCGGCTTGTTTCGGCGGAGGATGTCGTCCGCAAAATGGGCGGACTCGATGCGGAAGTCGGCGAGGGCGGGGACATGCTCTCAACCGGAGAGAAACAGCTTCTCTCCTTTGCCCGCGCGATTCTGTCAGATCCGCGCATTCTCGTTCTGGACGAGGCAACGGCGTCGATCGACACCGTGACGGAGAAGAAGATACAGGACGCGATCAAAACGGTGATCCAGGGCCGCACCTCCTTCATGATCGCCCATCGCCTGTCGACCGTCGTCGATGCGGACGTGATCCTGGTTGTGCATGAGGGCAAAATCATCGAGCGCGGCACACACCGGGAACTGATGGCAAAGAAGGGATATTACTGGAACCTGTACTCCAGACAGTACGAGGACATGGCTGCGGATATGGTGTGAGGCGTGGAAAATTGTCCCTAACGAGTTTAGCTTGTTCGGGACAATTTTTGTCCCGAACAAGCTAAACTCGTTAGGGACAAAGAGGTGGCATGAAACAATGTGTGGTTGTGGATCAGGAGTCGGTGGCGGCGCATGGGTTTGACGGCAGGGATGATCTGGCGGAGATCACGCTGTCGGACCGGGTGCGGCGGATCGGGAGTTTCGCTTTTTACCGGTGCCGGAATCTGGAGACGCTGCGGCTGTCGGATTCGGTCATGGATTATGACGGCGGCGCGATCCGGGAGTGCACGTCGCTCCGGCTCATTGACGTTACGGTCTGGCACGGTTCTTTTTCCATCATACGGGATCTGCTCGGGGATTCTGACGCGGAGATGATTTTCCGGATTCATATCCGGGAGGCGGGGCAGGCAGGAGGAAGTGGCCGTGAGCTGCTGCTGGTGTTTCCCAGTTTTGTCAGTATCGCGGAAGAGAATACGATGGCGCGGCAGATCAATTTTGACATTCGCGGATCGGGGATGGGATATCGGGAGACGGTGAAGCGGCGGGAGATCCGGCTGCGGGAGTATGACTCGCTGTTCGAGGGCGCAGCGGTGGACAATGTCATCACCGGCGCGAAGGTGGCGTTAGGACGGCTGTTGTATCCGGAAGGACTGTCTCCGGCTGCGAGGGCAAAATACGAATTGTTCCTGCAGGAGCGCACGCGGGATGTATTGCTGTGGCTGGCCGGAGGGAAGGTGCTCACGCGCACGGAGGAGCATGCGATGGATCTGCGTGCGGCGGCGGTCGCCGCGGAGCCGGACCCTGCTGCGCCCGCGCCGGGGGAGCCGGTGCTCGCCGAATTGACCGCCGCGGAGCTCGCAGGGTTTCTTAAGCGTGAGGGACTCGTCCGGACGGACTGTCCGGCGTATGTGGAGGATGCGCTGCGCGTCGCCTCGGAGAGGAAGGATCCGGCGCTTTGCGCGGCGCTGCTGGAGGCAGGAGGCGCCGGGCGAAGGGAACGGAATGCCGGGGGGATGGAGTTTGTGCTGTGAGCGGAAATGAGGCGCCGCAGGAGGCGCAGGAGGGCGCGGCCGATGGAGCAGCGGGAGAAACTGAATGAACTCGGGCGAAAAGTCCTCGAGGCCTCCCGGACGGAGATTTTGCTGGAAATGCGGTTTCTCGGACCGGCGCTCGGAAGTCTGTCCTATCAGATGGATTTATCGACTCACACGGTTGGTACGGATGCGGCGGCGATCCGCTTCAATCCGACCTTTCTCACACAGACCTATCTCGAGCAGCCGCTTCGCATCAACAGGGCCTATCTTCACATGCTGATGCATTGTCTGTTCCGCCATATGTTTGGCGCGGCGTCTCCGGAGCATGAGGAGACGGCGCTGTGGGATCTCGCGTCCGATATCGCGGCCGAGTCGGTGGTGGACTCGCTGGACTATCCGTGTCTGCGGCGGAGTTCGTCCGATCTGAGGCAGCAGACATATGAGAAGCTCCATGGGGAGCTTGGCGTTCTGACCGCGGAGAAGATCTATCATTATTTTGATGCGCATTTTCTGATGACGAAGGAAGAGGCGGATGAGGCATGGACCCGTGCGAGGCATGTTCTGGAGGAATACGGGGCAGCGACCGGAAAGACGGCAGGCGCCGCAGGAGAGGAGACGGAGGATATCACGCGGCACAGGCCGTTTCAAACGGAAGAAAAGGCGGAGCTATTTGAAAAGCTGCGGGCGGAGTTTGAGGTTGACGATCACCAGTTCTGGGAGCGGCCTCAGCAGCAAAAGACGGAAGCAGATAAGCCGGCGCTGAAACAGCCGGATATTGCGGTGCAGCGGGGCAGCGGGCGGGAAGAACAGTGGGAGAAGACCGCGCGGCAGGTAGAGGCGGAGGTGACGGCAAACCGGCTCGCCTCGGCGGAAACCGGAAATTTTGACCGCGTGCTGTCGTTCTCGCTGCGGCGCAGGACTTCCCTCACGGAGTATCTGAAAAAATACACGGTGCTCCGCGAGGAGGCGCAGGTCGATCCGGATTCCTTCGACTACGGAATGTATTATTTTGGCATGGAGATGTACGGCAACATGCCGCTCATCGAGGAGAATGAATTCCGGGAGTCGAGGCGGATCGACGAGCTGGTGATCGCAATCGACACCTCCGGCTCCACACAGGCGCGGCTGGTCCGGCTCTTTCTTGACGAAATCGCGGGTGTGCTGGCTGCGGGGGAAAACTTTTTTCACCGGGTTCATCTGCACATCCTGGAGTGCGACGACCGGGTGCAGCGGGACGAGGTCATCACTGACATGGCGCAGATCCGGCGGTATGCGGAAGGATTCACGGTGAGCGGAGGGTTCGGCACCGATTACCGGCCGGTCTTTCAATATGTGGAGGAACTGCGCAGAAAGGGCGCGCTGCGCAATCTCAGAGGGCTGCTCTATTTCACGGATGGTTACGGCATCTACCCGCAGCATCCGACGCCATACGAGACGGCCTTTGTCTTCCTGCCGGGTTCGGACAGCTCGGCGGACAAGGTGCCGGACTGGGCAGTCAAAATATTTCTGTGAGGGATGAGTTTTGCTGCGTTTACGCAGGGCAGGGCGGCGCAGCGGTAAAGGACAGATGACATGAATATCGGGCAGGCAAAACAGGAGATTTTGAATACGATCGAGGCATATCTCACCCGCGACGAAACCGGCGAGTATGCCATTCCTACGGAGCGGCAGAGACCGATTCTTCTGATGGGGCCGCCCGGCATCGGCAAGACGGCCATCATGGAGCAGGTAGCGCAGGAGGCACATATCAATCTGGTCTCCTACACGATCACGCATCACACGAGACAGAGCGCGATCGGACTGCCATATATCAGCCGGCGGAATTATGGCGGGAAGGAATACCAGGTCACGGAGTACACCATGAGCGAGATCATCGCCTCGGTTTACGATCAGATCGAGCGGAGCGGCATTCAGGAGGGGATATTGTTTCTCGACGAGATCAACTGCGTCTCGGAGACGCTCGCGCCGACGATGCTGCAGTTTCTGCAGTACAAGACATTCGGGACGCACCGTGTGCCGGACGGATTTCTCATTGTAACAGCCGGGAATCCGCCGCAGTACAACAAGTCCGTGCGGGATTTTGATATCGTGACTCTTGACCGCGTGAAGCGGATCGATATCGACGTGGATTACGGCGTGTGGAAGGAATATGCCCGCAGGCAGGGCGTGCATGGATCGATTCCGGGCTATCTGGACATCCGGAAGGATCATTTCTACCGCATCCGGAACGAGGCGGAGGACCGGTATTTTGTCACGGCGAGAGGCTGGGAGGATCTCTCCCGCATCATAAGGGTGTACGAGAAGATCGGAAAGCCGGTGACGCAGGAGCTTGCTCTCCAGTATCTGCAGGATCCGGAGATCGCGGAGGGCTTTGCCACTTATTACGCGCTTTGGAACAAGTACCGCACGGTCTATCAGATCCCGCGGATTCTGGACGGCTCGCTCCGGGAGGACCGGGCGGCGGAGGAAAAACGGGCTGAGCTGGCGCAGGCTCCCTTTGATGAGAAGCTTTCGGTATTGTCGCTGCTGACCGACACGCTGAATGGAGAATTCAGGCAGTACGCGGAGGACCGCTCGGTGCAGCAGAAGCTTTTCGAGGACCTCAGGAAAGTCAGGACGGAGGCAACGCAGACAAGGGGAGAAGAGCAGCACGGAGCGGAAACCGGCAAGAATGAGCAGGAGACCGCGCATCAGGCGGCAAAAGCCGATGCAGCTGCAGCGCTGAAGCTGGTGATGGAGGAACGGACGCGCCGCCTTGAGCACATGGCGGCAGCAGGACTCCTGCCGCGGGAGAACGAACACACGGAGCGGCTCGCCATCGCCGCGGAGCAGACATTGCTGCATGATCTCGGGGTCCAGGGAAGAAAAGATTTTGACGCAATCCGGGAATGGTTCGCGGACAGAGAGGCGCAGCGGACGAAAGCGTCGGCCGGAACGCGGGAGCACCTTACCAACGCGCTCGATTATCTCGCACACACCTTTGGGGAAGGGCAGGAGATGGTCCTCTTCCTGACGGAACTGACGGGCGGATTCTACAGCCTCAAGTTTGTGAATGAGTGCGGGTGCGACGCATACTTCCATTACCACAGGCTGCTGCTCCTCGGGGACCGGAGAAAAGAACTGCAGACGGAAATTATGGCTCTGTGAAGGGAATTGTCCCTAACGAGTTTAGCTTGTTCGGGACAATTTCCGGGGCTCCTTGACAATTCTATAATGTCAACTTATAATTCTGCATCGGTTGACAATATGAGAAAAATAAGGAGCTGTCATCGATGAATAAAACGAGGAAGATTGTTGTTGTAGGGCTGATGGCCGCGGTTCTTTCTGTTCTGTCTGTTCTGCAGATTCCCGGGCCGACAGGTGTTCCGTTCACGCTTCAGGTGTTTGCGGTGGCGCTGTGCGGGTATGTGCTGGGTTGGAAGCTTGGCGCGCTCGCCGTGGTGATTTATGTGCTGCTTGGGACGGTGGGGGTTCCGGTGTTTGCCGGCGCGACGGCCGGACCCGGTGTATTGGTGGGTGTCAGCGGGGGGTTCATTTTCGGATTCATCGTGCAGGCTGCCTGCTGTGGTTTGTTTGTAAACTGGAAGGCGGCGAATAAGGGGCTTCGGATTCTGCTGCTGGCTGTGAGCGGCGCCGCGGGCGCCGCAATCTGCGAGATTCTCGGGGCAATCACGATTCATCTGGTCGGAGGCATGGGCTACGGCGCCGCAGTGGTATATTGTTTTGTCAGCTTTTTCCCGCTGGATCTGGTGAAGACGTTTCTTGCTCTGTTTATCTCTCTGCCCATCCGGAAGGGGCTTCATGCATCGGGGCTTGCTGGGTAAGTGTCTGGCCGACTGACAAACGGCTGGGTTTTCAAATCGCGCGGAGCTGCCGCGGGAGAAGGCACGGCTTCATCTGAGGATGGAGCGGGATGTCTGCTTCCCGCGGCAGCTTTTTGTTCTGGTTTGACGGAAAGCAGAATCGTGAATAAGATGGTGGGATAGGAGCCGGCGCTGTGCCGGCGGGAGGATGGTTTCATGACTGAACACAGCGCATCGTCGCCGTTTCCATTTCCTGAGGAGTTTGCCGCCCGGATGGAGCGGTTTCTCGGAGCCGCAGAATATGAGCAGTTTGCCGCGTCCTATGCGCGGCCGTATGCCCATGCGCTTCGTGTGAATACGGAGAAGCTGCCGCCGGATGCGCTGGAGAGGCTTGTGAAAAAGGAGTTTGCGGTTCTGACGCCGGTGCCGTGGTGCCCGGCGGGGCGGTATTACCCGGAAACGATGCGGCCGGGAAAGCATCCTTATCATGAGGCCGGTCTTTATTATATTCAGGAGCCGTCGGCGATGGCACCGGCGGCGCTCTCCGGCGCGGCGCCGGGGGAGCGTATTCTTGACCTGTGCGCGGCTCCGGGCGGAAAGACGACGCAGCTTGCCGCGATGATGAAGGGGCAGGGGCTTCTTGTCTCAAATGAAATTCATCCGCAGCGCGCGAGGATTCTCTCCCAGAATGTGGAGCGGATGGGAATTCGGCATGCGGTGGTCACAAACATGGAACCGGCGGCGCTGGCGGAGCATTTCCCGGCGTTCTTTGACCGGATTCTGGTCGATGCGCCGTGTTCCGGCGAGGGGATGTTCCGGAAGGAAGAGGCGGCGCTCACCGGCTGGAGTATGGAGAATATTCGTCTCTGTGCGGAGCGGCAGGCGGCGATTCTCGACGCGGCGGCCGGTATGCTCTGCGAGGGCGGCACGCTGGTGTATTCGACCTGCACCTTTGCGCCAGAGGAGAACGAGGGCAGCATCGGCACGTTTCTTGAGAGACATCCGGAGTTTCATGTCTGTCCGATCGATCTCTCTGAACCCTGGGCGGCGGATTTTGCACCCGCACACCCGGAGTGGGATGAGCAGGCCAGCCGCTTTCCGGAGATACGCGGCGCCGTCCGGCTGTGGCCGCACCGCCTGCGCGGAGAGGGACACTTTGCCTGCGTGCTGCGGAAGGAAGGCGGGCGGGCAGTCAAAATCTGTTCGGACAGGGTCATTCCGGCGGATCGGGGCGCAACGAAGCTGCTGGAGGACTTTGCAGACGCATCTCTCACGGCGGAAGTGGCAGAGGTATTGCGTGCCCGCAGCGACCTGGTGGTCCGGTTTGGGGAGGAACTCTACCTGCTTCCGGACAGGCTGAGCCTGAAGGGACTGAAGGTGCTGCGTCCCGGACTTGACCTGGGAACGATCCGAAAGGACCGCTTCGAACCCTCCCATGCGCTGGCACTTGCACTCAGGCTGAGCGATTTCCGATCGGCTTACTGCCTCGACATGGCGGCAGAGGCGGATGCCGCCTGCGCCGTGAAGTATCTCAAGGGGGAGACCATGATTCCGGAAGAGGATCATTTCGCGCAGGGAAAATCCGCCAGGGGCTGGACCGCTGTGGCGGTGGACGGTTTCCCGCTCGGCTGGTGTAAGGCGGCCGGCGGCACGTTGAAGAATCACTATCCGCGCGGACTCCGCTGGATGAACGGATGAGACGGACAGTGCGAATGATTCGGCAGGGGATTGGTATAAACAGGAACAGCTGCCGTGGAGAGAGCGGCTTGGAACTATGATGAATCAGGAAATTTATCTGGATTATGCTGCGACACAGCCGATGGCGGCGGAGGCTGTGGCAGCGATGGAACAGGCGATGGAGGATGTGTATGGCAATGCCAGCGCCGTCTATCGCACAGCAGCCAGGGCAAAGCAGCTTCTGGAGCAGTCGCGGGAGACCATTGCGGAGACGATCGGCGCCTCTCCGGAGGAAATTTTTTTCACCTCCGGCGGGACGGAGGGCGACAACTGGGCGCTGAACGCGGCGGCGGACCGCGCAGCGGGACAGGATGGATCAGATGGACCCCGGGCGGCCGCACAGAGGCGGCCGCAGATTATTACCACACCGATTGAGCACCACGCGATTCTGCATACGCTTTCCTATCTGCAGGACAGTGGGCGGGCGGAGGCCGTGCTTGCGGACGTGGATGAGGCAGGCCGCGTCGACCCGGAAGATATCTGCGGAAGGATCACGCCACAGACCGCTCTTGTCTCGGTGATGATGGCCAACAACGAGATTGGCACGATCGAACCGATTCGTGAGATTGCGTGGCGCGTCCGCGATGCGGCGCAGAGACAGATTTTGTTCCACACGGATGCGGTGCAGGCCTATGGGAAAATTCCGATCGATGTGAGCCGGGACGGCATGGATCTGATGAGCGTGAGCGCCCACAAAATCGGCGGCCCGGGGGGCATCGGCTTCCTGTATATCAGACAGGGAGTCCGGTTCGGCGCATTTCTGCACGGAGGCATGCAGGAGCGGGGACGGAGAGCGGGAACGGAGAATGTTCCTGCAGCGGCGGGCTTTGCGGCGGCCGCGCAGGTGGCAGTCCGGCGCATGGAGGCAGAAGAAAGGCGGGAGCGCACGCTGCAGCAGACCTTCCTGGAGGAGCTTCGGCAGGGCATGCCGGATCTGATTTTGAATGGGCCTCCGATCGGGCCTGAGCGGCTCGCGAACAATATCAATGTTTCCATTCCCGGGATCGTCGCGGACTCGGCGCTCATCGCGCTCGACCTCGGGGGCATCGCGGCATCAGCGGGCTCGGCGTGTACAACAGGTGCCGTGCAACCTTCTCACGTGCTCACGGCGATCGGCGCGGACAGGGCGCGGGCAAAATCCGCGCTGCGCTTCACGATCGGGCCGGCGACGACGGCAGAAGAGCTGCATCGCACGGCACAGGTACTGACAGCGTACCGGGATCGGATGAGAAGCCTGGAGGATGAGGCGGATTAGTCCGGCGGTGCGCATCGGATTTGCTGCAGTTTTCTGCCAGGCATCACGGAGGCAGTCTTTCTGATGCATATCCCAGAGCCCTATTTTGACTCCGGCTGATAGACGGGAAGTGACTGGTCCATGGTATAGTCCGCGGTGCTTACCACCTGTTCAGTGAGAATCTGATAATAGTGGCCGCGCACCAGGGAGTCGGACGGCATGACAGAGACCTGAAGCGTCTGATGATCATTCATTTCAAAACTTTTCCGGATGGGCGCCGCACTGTCCTGTTTCCCAAATGAATCGGGAAAAGAGCCATCCCGCACTGCCTTCGCGATCTGGGCGTCCAGGTTCGCGAGCCAGAGCTGTTCCTGGTTCCTGGCATCGTAGTATTCCGTGACGGAGTTCACATATCGGGAGGAGAGCGCATCATCATTCTTCGCACTGGACAGGGCGAGCGCGGCAAAACTGACCAGAATGAGAACCACGAACAGCAGCGGGAGGAAGGAAAGTCCTGCCCTCGGCTGGAGGATGGGAATCCTGTCGGGGACGCCGTTGTTTGATTTGGCGTCGCGGCCTGCTGTGTTGTATGGGAACTGTGTCATGGCGATACCTCTGTCCGGGTTGCTTCATATTGTGTGACGGTCTGCGTGAGGAGCTCGTCCCCATCCGCATCAGAAATGGTGACGGCAGCGCTGCCGGGCTGCGGCTCTTCTTTGTCCGGCTGAAACCGGATCACAAGAAGAAAGGCAGCGCTGTCGGAGGAACCGGTGCTGTTCCAGTCTTCGTCAAAATAAAATGTCAGTGTTTCCCCGGAGGTCTGGTCGCCAGCGGAGACGGCTTCCGGACTGTCCCAGACCTTGCCAAGCAGCGCGGCTGTCTGCGCCGGATCGCCGTCCGCCGCAAAATATGCACCTGCCGCTGTCTGGAGCATGGTGGCTGCCTGGGAGCGGTTTCTGGCCCGTGTGCTGATTTTATCTGCAGCGGCAAAGATCTGGACGAGCGCGACCGCAGATGCCGCAAAGAGAAAGATCGAAATCATGAGTTCAATGAGAAGGAGCGGCGCGTGGTTCTGTCTGTATGTCATGGCGTGCCTCCTTCTTCTGAAACCGCGTTTTCCCGGCTGGTGCCGCGCAGGTACGACAGCGCAAAGGTCTCGGTGTCGCCATATCGGGTGACAGCCTGGACCAGCAGGATGCCGTATTGGCCGGATCCGGATGCAGAGTGAGAGTGCTGTGTGGAGGCACCGCTGCTGCCCGATGCACCGTTCTGCGCGGAGGAGCTATCCTGTGTGTCTGCATCGCTTTGCCCCAGAATCGTGAAGGAGAGGGAAGTGAGCGGCATGATTCCGGTTCCGGCGCTCAGAGAGACGGCGTCGCCGTCCCCTGCATACAGGAGTTCGCGAAGTTCTCCGTCCATGCAGTAGAGGAGCGTGTCGTACTTGACTCCGTTTACATATTCAGAAAGGGAGAGCACAGGAACGCCCTCCCTGGTTTCGATGGAGAGACTGCCGGAGCGGTTCAGCTGACGTGTTTTCTGCGTCAAGTAGGCGCAGACAAGACGGGAATCCTGCGTGCGGTCCGCGCGGTCCAGAATGCGGCGGTATGCGCTGCTTCCGAGAACAGCGATCAGCAGCGCGCTCAGTGCGAAGAGGAGCAGAAGCAGAAGGAGACAGAGCAAATCCACGGGATGCCGTCTGAGATTTTTCATCACCGGGTTCCTCCTTCCAGAATTGTCACGTCCGGCCGGATATTTCCGGCCACAGGTTGATATTCCACCACAAAAGAGTTTTTGTCATAGGTAAGGCTGTAGTGTTCCTTCAGGTAGTCAAGGTCCGGAGGATAGAAGCCCTCCAGCGCATAGCAGGTGCTGATGTCCCGCTCCAGCGCGACATAGAGCGCCTGCTTCCCGCGCCGCGCATCTGCGCGTTCCTCAGACTGGAAAGCCGCTGCAGCGGCGGGCAGGAGCAGGCTCAGAAGGAGAAGGCCCAGAAGAAGGCGCGACGGCCGGCGCTGATTTTGCTGAAAAGGTCCGGATGAAAACCTGTTCATACGTTTCATAAAATTCACACAATCCCGGCACCGCATTCGCGGCGGCGAAAATACCATGACAGTCACGTATTCGGTCCGCCGCGCCGGCACGGGACGCAGCGCCATGCGGCGGACAAAACAGCGTGAGAGTGATCTATGAGGTCCGCCATAACCGTATTACAGGGCAGACAGAATTCCCATCAGCGGAAGAATCATCGACAGCAGCACGAGGCCGACGACGGCGGAGAGGATGATGACGAGCGTCGGCTCCGCCACGGAGACAGCATTCTCCATCTGCGCCGCGGCGTCTGCTCTTTCGCGCTCGGCTGTCTGCTCCAGCACAGCGTCGAGGCTGCCAGTCTGTTCCCCGGCTTTCATGAGGGCAATGTCAAAATCCTGGAATAGTCCGGATTCGCCCAGCGCATCCGCAAGAGAGGCTCCCTGTCTGATTTTGTCCGGGCAGGCGAGCAGAAGGCGGCGTGTCTCCGGATCCGGCGCGGCATCCGCCGAGAGGGAGAGCGCCGTGAAGGTGTCAAGGCCGCTGCGCAGGGAGAGCGCGAGAGTTTCGGCCGCGCCGGCGGCACCGTACTGGCGGATCCATCGGCGGACAGGGGAAAATCCGGCGCAGAACCGGAGAAAGTGCTGGCTGGTGCTTTGACTGTGAAATAGGATAAGAATCAGCACCGCCGCGGCTGCGAACACCGCAGACAGACACAGGGAGAGCACGGTGAGCAGATGACCTCCCTGTACCAGCGTGTCCACCGCACCGGATACCTGGCCGAGGCCTGCGTAGACGCGGCGCAGTACGGGTACCATCTGCGTGGTCAGCGCCACGACAATGAGAAAGAGCAGCAGAATCATGGCGACCGGGTACAGGAGCGCATTGCGGAGACTGCGGCGGCGGGTGTTACGCTGCCGATAGTAGGCACCGAGCCTTGCCATCACGACATCGGTCTCACCGGTGAGTTCGCCGATTTCCAGCATCTGCAGGGCGGCGTCAGGGAAGACACCGGTTTTTCCCAGGGATGCGCGGAGTGACTGACCGTCTGACAGACCGCCGCGGATGATGGACAGGATGTTCCGGCTCCGCGCATCCCGGGTCTCCCGCAGGAGCAGATCTACGGCGGAAAGAGGCGCGATGCCGGCCTGCAGCAGCATCGCCATCGGCTGCAGAAAGGATGCAAGCTGCACATCTGTGAGCTTTGAAGGACAGCGCTCATTTTCCCTGCTTTTCAGTTTCCTGTCTGGTTTCATTCTTGTACCCCATGCCGTTTTTGCGGCTGCCTGTCACTTAGTAGGTGTATTTTGCCTCGTAGTTCGAACTGTCGCCCAGAAATTTCCTCAGCTTCTTCCCGGCGGAGTTGGCGGCGAAGGTGGGATCCATGATGGTCCAGTCCCTGCCGTCAAAGCGGATCATGCCGTTGATCCAGCCGATGTTATCGATGTACACAGACAGCCAGGCGTGGTACACGGTTCCGGCGTAGCCGACCTCAAGCTGCGCCGGGATGCGCTGGGAGCGGAGCATGGCGCAGAGGAGGGAGGCATAGTCGAGGCAGATTCCGCGTTTTGTGCGGAGCACCTCGTCGGGATCGGGAATATAACCGGATTCCACGTTCTCAGCTTTCTCCGTATCGTAAGTGACGTTGGCTGTCACATAATTATACAGGATCGAGACGGCGTCGAGATCATCGTTGGCCTGCTTTGCCAGACGGGATGCAAGTTCTACGCAGGCAGAATTTTGCGTGAACCAGATGTACTGGTTTGGGTAGAGAAACGGAAGAAAGGCGTCGTCCATAGCGGCGTTGAAGTCCGCCGCACAGCTGGTGGCGTAGACATCGCCCTGAATGCTGGTGTACACCGCGGCCTTGTAGGCGCCGTTTCCGGCGGTGAGTGGGAAGATATTGCTGTCCCGACTGCCGCTCGTCAGGACATAGGTATAAACGACATCATCCGGACTGGTGATCCGGAGCCGGATTTTCTCTGCAGACCCGGTATAATCTACCCGGATGTATCCGCTGTCTGCCCCAGAGAGGTCGATCGAGGCACCGTTTCCGGAAACGACTTTGCCGTCGGAGGCGTCCGGAATGAGACAGACCGGCGTATTGTCCCGGGTGCCGGCCGCGGCGCCAGGCTCTGCGGTCATGGAATCGTCCCTCTCGCCGCATCCGGGAAGCAGGAACAGAGCCATTGCCAGAAGGAAAGGGAGGAGACGGAACGCGCGGCGCTGCAGCGAGCTGCTCTGATTCTTCCTCTGCATCGTCTGATTCCCTCCCTTCTTTCTGAATCCTGAAACACGCTGCCTTACATCTCATGAACAACAGAAGTATGTTTTCTCGCAGATTGCGGCAGCATCACCACACTGCCTATTAGAATACATCTCCTGCGGCCTGCCGGTCAAAAGGAACGGAGGGTGGAATTGTCCCTGACGAGTTTAGCTTATTCGGGACAAAAGTAGTGGTTGACAAAGGGAGGGCGGTGCTGTACCATACGTTTTGGAAAACGATTTCCTATAGATTTTACAGCATTGGTATCGGTACCGGAAGTAGTGCGGACCGGAGGGCCGAAGGGAGATGCCGCTTTCCTCAGGGAGGTATTTTCATGACATCGATCCGTGATGTTGCCAGGGAGGCAGGAGTCGCCATTTCGACGGTTTCGAAGGTGCTGAATCATTATCCGAATGTCTCGCCGGAGACGAGAAACCGGGTGGAGGAGGCGGTGCGGAAGCTGCAGTTTGTCCCGAATGCCGCGGCCGCTACGCTGTCCTCGAAGATGCCGGCGCGCATTTGTCTGGTGATTAATTCCGCGCCGTCGAGCCGGCTGAACGATGAGATCAGTATGCAGTATCTGTCCGGCGCGATCAACTGCGCGAGAAAGCTCGGTATGGATGTGACGATTGCTTTTTCCTATTCGATGGAGGAGCGGTCGGTGGAGGCGTCAATTCAGTATCTGCGGACGCAGAATGTCGGCGGGCTGGTGGTCTGCACGCTGGATAAAACGCAGTCGCGGCTGATTGAGCTGATCGAAAGCGGGGAGTTCTGTACCGTCGTGATCGACGCGCCGTTCCTTGCTCAGCGGACGTCCAACATCAGTATTGACAATGAAACAGCGCAGTACGAGGTGGCGGGACGGATGCTGGAGGAGAATCACTGCAGCCGGGTGCTGTATCTGTCGGGTGACGACAATGGATATGTCTCCGCGGCGCGGCTTGGTGGCATGAAGCGGCTCGCCAGGGATAAGAAGCTGTCGCTGATGGTGCGGAACGGGCATTTCTCCGAGCGCAGGGCGCAGGAGATCACCCGCAGGTATGGAGCGCAGTACGACGCGGTGGTGTGTGCCTCGGATATGATGGCGCTCGGCGCGATGCGGGAGCTCATCCGGATGGATATTTTCCGTCCGGTCTGCGGCTTCGACGGCCTGAAGCTCATGGGCTATGCGGGAAAGCAGATGTATACGGTCAAGCAGAGCTTTGACGCGATCGCTGCGGAGAGCATCCGGGAGGTGCAGCGTCTGATGGCGGGGGAGAGCGGCAAGAAAATTGTCATGCCGTACAAGATTGTCCGGATGACGTATGACGATGTCATAGACTGATCTGCGTCAGGCAGTTTGAGGATCGTCCGCCGCGGCATAGAGCTTTGAAAGCATGGAAGCGTTCCATCGGACAATGCAATCATTCATATAACGGAAGACGCAAACGGAAACAGGGTACAGATGCAAAAGGAAAAGTAATCGCAAATGCAAACGGGAGGCAGTGCCTCTCTGGCAAAAGCAGGAGGATAGATAGATGATGGGACAAAATACAACCAACATGAAGCGGGATGTTCTGGTGCTCAACCTGGAGCAGCAGTTCACGGACATTGTCGCGGAGCGCTACGGCAAGTCGATTGCCGAATGCAGCAATGAGGAGATCTATTATTCGCTTCTGTTGCTGACCAAGCGTCTGCTCAATGTCACCGAGCGGAACACCGGGGAGAAGAAGGTGTACTACATCTCCGCTGAGTTCCTGATCGGAAAGCTGCTCTCGAATAATCTGATCAATTTGCGCATCTACGACCGGGTGAAGGAAATTCTGGAGAAGAATGGCAAGAGCCTTGCCGCGGTCGAAGAAGTTGAGCCGGAACCGAGCCTTGGCAACGGCGGTCTCGGCAGACTTGCCGCGTGCTTTATGGACTCCATTGCGACGCTCGGCCTTCCGGGCGAGGGCATCGGACTCAACTACCATTACGGCCTGTTCCGGCAGGTGTTTCGCGACAATCTGCAGGTCGCGGAGAAGGATCCCTGGATCCAGAAGGATTCGTGGGAGGACGCTACCGACGTTTCGTTCGACGTGTATTTTGGTAATCGCAAGGTGACGAGCCGGCTCTATGACATCGATGTGGTCGGTTACGACAACGGCGTCAACAAGCTGCGTCTGTTCGATGTGGAGACGGTCGACGACTCGCTGGTGAAGGAAGGGATCGCCTTCGATCAGGATGAGATCGAGAAGAATCTGACTCTGTTCCTGTACCCGGATGACTCCACGGAGAAGGGCCGTCTTCTCCGCATTTATCAGCAGTATTTCATGGTCAGCAACGCGGCGCAGCTGATTCTGCGCGAGATGAAGGCGCGCCAGTATGACCTGCGCCATCTCTATGATCATGCGGTGATTCAGATCAACGACACCCACCCGACGATGGTGATCCCTGAGCTGATCCGCATTCTGGTCGAGGACAAGGCGTTCACGATGGACGAGGCCATCGATGTGGTCAGCAAAACCTGCGCCTACACGAACCACACGATTCTGGCCGAGGCGCTTGAGACCTGGCCGATGGAATATCTGGAGAAGGTCGTTCCGCAGCTTGTTCCCTACATTAAGGAGCTTGACCGCAGAGTCCGCGCAAAATACGACGATGCTTCCGTCTATATCATCGATAAGGATAACCGCGTGCATATGGCGCACATCGATATCCACTACGGTTTCTCCGTGAACGGTGTCGCGGCGATTCACACGCAGATTCTGGAACAGACAGAACTCCACAACTTCTACAGGATTTATCCGGAGAAGTTCAACAACAAGACGAACGGCATCACCTTCCGCCGCTGGCTGCTGTCCTGCAATCATGAGCTCGCGGATTTTCTCTCTGAGAAGATCGGCGATTCCTATAAGAAGGATGCGACGAATCTCGAGAAGCTGCTCGAGTACCGCGAGGACGACGAGGTGCTCCATCGGCTCGATGAGATCAAGCAGGTTCACAAGAACAGCCTCACGGCGTACATAGCGGAGCACGAGGGCGTCCAGCTCGCGGAGAACGGCATCTTCGACATCCAGGTCAAGCGTCTGCATGAGTACAAGAGACAGCAGATGAATGCGCTGTATATCATCCACAAGTATCTGGAGATCAAGAGCGGCAAGAAGCCGGTCCGTCCGCTGAATTTCATCTTCGGCGCGAAGGCCGCTCCCGCCTATATCATCGCGCAGGATATCATCCACGTGATCAAGTGCCTGCAGGAGATTATCAATCAGGATCCGGACGTGAATCCGTACATGCATGTGGTCATGGTGACGAATTACAACGTCTCCTACGCGGAGAAGCTCATCCCGGCCTGTGATGTCAGTGAGCAGATTTCGCTCGCTTCGAAGGAAGCCTCCGGTACGTCCAACATGAAGTTTATGCTGAACGGCGCGGTGACGCTCGGCACCTCCGACGGCGCAAACGTCGAAATTCATGAGCTGGTGGGCGATGAGAACATCTACATGTTCGGCATCGACGCGGATACGGTCATCGCTCATTACAAGAATCATGACTATGTGTCGAAGGACTATTACGACAGGAGTCCTGTCATAAAGGAAGCCGTCGACTTCCTCGTCGGACCGCAGATGATGGCCGTCGGCCATAAGGAAAATCTGGAGCGTCTGTATCACGACATTCTGAACAAGGACTGGTTCATGGCTCTGATCGACCTCGAGGATTACATCCGGGTCAAGGACAAGATGTTCGCGGATTTCGAGGACCGAAGACATTGGGAGCAGATGAGCCTTGTCAATATCGCGAAGGCAGGCTATTTCAGCAGCGACCGCACGATCGAGCAGTACAACAAGGACATCTGGCATCTGGACATCAGCCCGGCACCGGTGGTGAAGGGATGATGAAATGATTATAAAGACTTCCGGAAGCGCGTGGCGTTTCCGGAAGTTTTTGTGTACTATTAGGGCAGATTGGCATCGAAGCGGCAGGATGATGCGAAAGGGGAAAGGAAGGGAAATCATGGATATCGAGAAGCTGATTTCTGAAATGACGCTGGAGGAGAAGGCAAGTCTCCTCTCCGGCGCGGATTTCTGGCACACTAAGGCGGTGGAACGCCTTGGCATTCCGGCGGTGATGGTCAGCGACGGCCCTCACGGGCTGCGCAAGCAGGACCAGACACAGGACAATCTCGGCGTGAACGACAGCATCAGGGCTGTCTGCTTTCCGCCGGCCTGTGCAACCGCCTGCTCCTTCGACAAGGAGATGATGGAGAAGGTTGGGGAGGCGATCGCGGACTCGGCGCAGCACGAGAAGCTGGCCGTCGATCTGGGACCCGCAGTGAACATCAAGCGTTCTCCGCTGTGCGGACGGAATTTTGAATATCAGTCCGAGGATCCGTATCTGGCCGGCAAAATGGCCGCGGCGGAGGTGCGGGGTCTGCAGGCAAAGAACGTCGGTGCCTCTGTCAAGCATTTTGCCGCGAACGATCAGGAGACCAGGCGGATGACCTGCGATTCGCAGGTGGATGAGCGGACGCTGCGCGAGATTTATCTCCGCGCATTTGAGATCATTGTCAAAGAGTCGCAGCCCTACACGGTGATGTGCTCCTACAACAAGCTGAACGGGACGCAGGTTTCGGAAAACCGCTGGCTGCTGAACGATGTGCTGCGCGGCGAGTGGGGCTTCGAGGGCCTTGTCGTCAGCGACTGGGGTGCCGTCCGCGACCGCGCGAAGGGCGTGCACGCCGGGCTCGATCTGGAAATGCCGGGAAGCAATGGGCAGAATGATGCCGCGATCGTGAAGGCGGTGCGGGAAGGCCGTCTCGATGAGAAGGAAGTGGACGAGAGTGTGCGCCGCGTACTCCGTCTTGTCGATCACTACGAGAGCACGAAGAAGCCGGAGACGCCCTGGGATATGGAGGCACAGCACCGCATGTCCGGCGATGTCGAGGCGGAGAGTGCGGTCCTGCTGAAAAATGAACTGATGAAGGATCCGGAGGCGAGCGCGGAGACGCAGGAGCCGGATCCGCTGTTTGACATTACGGGCGGGAATGCCGGCGGAAATCCGGCCTTCAACCGGCCGATTCTGCCGCTCCGCAGGGAAACAAGGGTGGCCTTTCTCGGTGAGTTTGCAGAGAAGCCGCGCTATCAGGGAGGCGGAAGCTCCCATATCAACAGCTTTCGCGTGGAATCCGCGCTTGAGGCTGCAAAAGCGGACGGGCTGGATGTGACCTACGCCCGCGGCTATGACGCGTCGAAGGAAGAGACGGACGAGGAGCTTCTCGGCGAAGCGCTCGCCGCGGCGATGGACTGCGATGTGGCGGTACTCTTTGTCGGGCTTCCGGAATCCTTTGAGTCTGAGGGGTATGACAGGACTTCGATGCGGATGCCGGAGAACCAGGTGTCTCTGATCAGAACGGTTTCCTCCGTCTGTCAGAACTGTGTCGTGGTGCTCCATCACGGTGCGCCGATGGAGATGGACTGGGCTGACGATGCGAATATCCGCGGCATTCTCGATATGTACCTCGGCGGGCAGGCCGTCGGAAGGGCGACGGTTGATCTGCTGTACGGCGTGAAAAATCCGAGCGGGCATCTCGCGGAATCTATCCCGCTGCGTCTTGAGGACAACCCGTCCTATCTCTGGTTCCCGGGCGACCACGACCGCACGGAGTACCGGGAGGGCGTCTTCGTCGGCTACCGCTATTACGATAAGAAGAATATGCCGGTCCGCTATCCGTTCGGGTACGGACTCAGCTACTCCAAATTCAGTTTCGGCGGGATGACCGCGGCGGTGAACGGCGAGATAATCGCCGATACCACTGCGGCGGAGAAGAATCCGGATCAGGCCATTCCGCAGGTCAATATCGATCATGGTGTTCTGACAATCTCGGTGAAGGCACAGAACGCCGGCGCGAGAAAGGGCAAGCAGGTCGTGCAGCTCTATGTGGGAGAGAAGAATCCGAAGACGATCCGTCCGGTCCGTGAGCTCAAGGGTTTTGCCAAGGTCGAGTTAGATGGCTTCATGACCAGAACCGTCACCTTTACGCTGGACAAGACTTCCTTCGCATACTGGAACACGGAGATCCACGACTGGTATGTGGAGCCTGGCGACTACGTCATCGGCATTGGCGACAGTTCCCGCAACATCACGAAGGAGCTGACACTCCACGTCACATCGGACACGAAGATTCCGAAAGTGTGGGACGACAATGCGACGTTCGGGGATCTGCTCGCGGACGAGGATGCGAAGCGGGTCATCGGGCCGCTGCTCGCGAAGTTCCAGAAGAACAATCAGGACACCGGCGCCGGCGCGGAGGAAGGATCCGCCGCGGCGGACGCGATCAATGCCCAGATGGTGGAGAGCATGATGCGGGATATGCCGCTCCGCCAGCTCGTCAGTTTTGGCAGAGGCGCCATCACGAGAGAACAGCTTGCGGGCATCATCGCGCAGTTGAACAAAAAGTGATACACTGATTGCCTGGGTGCCGGAAGATGCGAAGCAGTCTGCCCGGCACCCGGGCTATTTTTTGGGAGGATAAGTCGATGTCGACAAATGCACAGAAAGCGCTCGAACTGCATGCCCAGTGGAAGGGCAAAATCAGCACGGAACCGAAGTGTCAGCTGAAGTCCCGGGAGGATCTGGCTCTCGCGTACACGCCGGGGGTCGCCGAGCCCTGCAAGGAGATCCACGCGGACAAAACCAGGGCGTATACCTACACGCTCAAACAAAATACGATTGCGGTCGTCTCCGACGGCTCGGCCGTGCTCGGTCTCGGGAATATCGGGCCGGAGGCCGCGATGCCGGTGATGGAGGGGAAGTGTGCGCTGTTCAAGGCATTCGGCGGCGTCAATGCGTTTCCGATCTGTCTCGCGACGCAGGATGTGGACGAAATCGTCAAGGCTGTCCAGCTGCTCGAGCCTACGTTCGGCGGAATCAATCTGGAGGATATCAGCGCTCCCAGATGCTTCGAGATCGAGAGAAGACTGAAGGAGACGATGCACATTCCGGTCTTTCACGACGACCAGCATGGCACGGCAGTGATCGTTCTGGCCGGCGTCATCAATGCACTCAGGATTGTCGGCAAGAAAAAGGAGGACTGCCGCGTGGTGGTCAACGGCTCCGGCGCAGCTGGCATCGCCATTGCAAAGCTGCTGCTGCGCTACGGGTTCCGCCATTTGCTGCTGTGCGACTCCAGAGGGATCGTCTCGAGCCATTCCGAGCGGCTCAACTGGATCAAAAAGGAAATGCTGGAGGTGACCAATGAGGACGATATCTCCGGCACGCTGGCGGATGCCCTGCAGGGCGCCGATATCTTCATCGGCGTCTCCGCTCCCGGCGTGGTGACGCAGGATATGGTGCGCAGCATGAACCGGGATGCCATTCTCTTCGCCATGGCGAACCCTGTTCCGGAGATTATGCCGGACGAGGCAAAGGCAGCGGGTGCCCGCGTTGTGGGAACCGGCCGCTCCGATTTCCCAAACCAGGTGAATAACGTTCTGATCTTTCCGGGCATTTTCCGCGGCGCCCTGGAGGGACATGCGGCACAGATCACGGAGGAGATGAAGCTGGCGGCAGCGGCGGCACTGGCAGGGCTGGTCAGCGACGGGGAACTGAGTGAGGACTATATTTTGCCGGATGCCTTTGACCCGAGGGTGGCGGATGTCGTATCCGCGGCGGTGAAGGATCATATCACAGAGACTGTGTTCTGACGCAGTCAGC
This sequence comes from uncultured Lachnospiraceae bacterium, assembly GCA_902781655.1. Classification (GTDB taxonomy): domain Bacteria; phylum Bacillota; class Clostridia; order Lachnospirales; family Lachnospiraceae; genus CAG-791. The sequence goes on along the minus strand of CACZJZ010000005.1, from coordinate 67,319 downwards.
ATGAAAAGAGCTTATGACATCTCCGATAACCGTTTATAAATTGATTACGCTGTACATGCTCGACCGGACCGGCGACGCGCTGGCGAGGACGACGATCACGGATTTCCTGCTGGACAGGGGACTGACGAATAACTATCTGTCCTCCCAGCAGGCCATCTCGGAGCTTCTGGAGTCGGGGCTTATCACGTCCGAGACGATGGGCAACCGCACGATGCTCCGGATCACCGGGGAGGGGCAGGAGACGCTCCGCTTCTTCGAGCATGACCTGAACGCGGATATTCGAAAAGAATGCACGGATTTTCTCCGGAAAAATGGCATGACGATCCGGGATGAGGCGGATGTCGGGGCGCGGTATTATCGGATGGCGGCGGGCGATGTGGAGGTCGATCTGTCTGCCAGAGAGCGGGGAAGGCAGCTCGTCAATATCCGTCTCAGCGTTCCGGATGAACAGATTGCGAAAACGGTGGTGCAGCACTGGCTGGAGAAAAACCAGGAGGTGTACCAGCAGCTGGTCGGACAGCTGCTCTGAACGAGGATCCATATCGTAAGCGGTACGGAGGCGCTGTGATGAAAACCTACACGGAAGAGGGTCTGGTCCGCACGACTCTGTGTTATGTCGAGAAGGACGGCTGCTGGCTCATGCTGCACCGCGTAAAGAAGAAGCAGGACCTGAATCAGGGAAAGTGGATCGGGATCGGCGGGCATGTCGAGCCGGGCGAGACGCCGGAGGAGTGCGTCAGGCGGGAAGCACGGGAGGAGACCGGACTGGTCCTCACGCACCTTCAGTACCGCGGCGTGATTGATTTTCTGAATGACTGCTGCGAGAGTGAAGTGATGTATCTGTACACGGCGGACTGTTTTACGGGAGATATTCCGACGGAGCCGGACGGAAGCCTGCGGCAGGTGTGTGACGAGGGAGTGCTGGCCTGGGTGCCGATCCCGGAAGTGATGAAGCTTTCCCTGTGGGAGGGAGACCGGATTTTTCTTCGTTATCTGACGCAGGGACAGCCTTTTTTCCATCTCCGTCTCCATTATCATGGGGACAGCCTCAGGAAGGCGGAGATGATCTGAGCGGGTCATGTATGAAGGTACGCAGACGCATTCAATTTTACGGACGTGTCCAGGGGGTCGGGTTCCGCTGGAAAGCGACTCAGCTTGCCCGCCGCTACGATCTCACCGGGTGGGTGAGGAATAACGGGGACGGCAGCGTGACGATGGAAGTGCAGGGAGAACACATGGCAATCTTTGTTATGCTGAGTCAGCTGAAGAACGATCCTTATATCGAGGTGACAGGACAGAGGACGGAGAAAATTCCGGTGGCTGAGAAGGAACGGGATTTCTGGCCGATCAGCAGCTGGGGAGAATTCTGAGGACTCGGCGTGGGTAATACGGATGAGCGATTTGGACAGAAAAAAGGAAGAAATGGATGAGACTGCGTTCCGGGCGCAGATGGAAGAGGAAGAGAGACGTCGCGCCGCGACGGTGCAGGCTGACTTGCGTCAGATGGCGGAAGAGGCAGCGGGAAAGAGATCGTCCTATGCGGAGGAGGTGACGCAGACGAATCAGGCCATCGGTGAGGCAATCGGAAGGGCGGCAGATTCCGCAGCCGGTCAGCCAGAGAATGCGGCAGCGCCGTCTGACCAGGACGCGGCAGAGCAGGAGCGGCTCGCCCAGGAGCGTCAGGAGCTCGAGCGGGAGAGGAAAGCGCTGCAGCGCCGCAAGCAGCAGCTGGATCAGGAGGATGACATGATTCGCCGGGAGAGGGCGCGCGCCGCCAGACGACGGGAGGAAGATGAGGACGACCTGCGAAGCCGACGCAGACTGGGGTCGCAGGTCGATGTGACGTATGATACGGAACCTGAGCAGGAAAAACCTGAGGGAAAGAAGAAGAAAAATCCGGTTGTCCGTTTCTTCCGGGTGCTGCTTGTCATCCTGCTCGCTGGAATTTTGCTGCTGTGTGCGGCATATTATCGCATGCATGGGTCCATCCGGCTCAGTCAGGTGAAGGAAAAGATCGCTGAGCAGGTGTCGAAGGACACGACGCTCACGGGATACACCAATATCGCGCTGTTCGGTGTCGATTCCATCGAGAACAGCCTGGACAAGGGAAACAACCGAAGCGATGTCATGATCATCTTGTCCATCAACAACGGGACGAAGGAGGCAAAGCTCGTCTCGGTTTACCGTGACACATATCTTGACATCGGGGACGGCAGGTACACAAAGGCAAACGCAGCTTATGCCTACGGCGGTCCGACACAGGCCGTCACCATGCTGAACCAGAATTTTGATCTGGATATTGAGGATTACGCGACGATCGGCTTCGGCGGCGTGGCAGATATCATCGATGCGCTCGGCGGTATCGACATCGATGTCAAGGAGGACGAGATTCATTACATGAACGATTACCAGTCCACCATGGCGCAGGAGCTGGGCAAAACCTATCATCCGGTGCAGGCTGCGGGGACACAGACGCTCACGGGGCTGCAGGCGGTTTCATACTGCCGCGTCCGGTATACGGCGGGAGGGGATTTTACCCGCACCGAGCGGCAGAGAACCGTGCTTACGCAGACCTTCTCCAGGTTGAAGACGGCGTCGGCGGCACAGATGGTGTCGATCGCGACGAAGCTTCTCTCGGAAGGAGAGGTACAGACCAGCCTTTCGATGACAGAGATCGCTTCGCTCGCGGCAGGCGCGACACAGTACTCTATCGGAGACAGTACAGGTGTGCCGACGGAGTCCCTGCGCACAGACGCCTATGTGGATAAGCAGGACTGTGTCATTCCGGTTACACTGGCGGACAATGTCACGTGGCTGCATGAATATCTATTCGGGGAATCCGGGTATCAGGTTTCGGATACTGTGCAGACGATCAGCGACCAGATCCGCGCGAACACCGGGCACTGAGCAGGCGGTGGGAAGAAAGCTGGATGAAAACAGAAAGGAGATCGGGATGGCGGTGAATCCTGTTCAGCTGATGAAGCTCAGAGAACGGTTTCGTATTTTTCAGGGACAGCATCCGCGGATGGCGCCTTTTCTCAAAGATGTCGGAGAGCACGGCTTCCGCGAGGGGGCTGTCGTGGAAGTGAAGGTGACAACTCCGGAGGGAAAGGAGTACATCACCAATATGCGGGTCACCCGTGATGACGTGGAGACCGCACAGATTTTGCATGATCTGACCGCAGAAAAATGACGCGCCGGGTCATCTTCCGCGCGCAATGACTGATCCTTCCCGGGGACTTCTACAGGAAAACGATTCCCCGGATTTGGATTCCGCCCGGATTCCGGGAGCGATTGCGTCGCAGCCAGCGATTCTCACTTGCTGCTCTTCATGGAAGGCTCCGCTGCCGGCAGGGCATTCACCTGACTGACCACAAACTGGTAAAGGGCCGGCGAGATAGCTTTCAGTGTGTCGGGCTCCGTGTAGGCGAGCTTGAAGCAGTCAGCCCAGCACTCCTCCGCATTGTAGAGGGCGGGGACCGCCCTGTACGACGAATAGGCGACCACACTGCTGCCGAACTGCTTATAATAATTCTGGAACTGCGCCCCGCTGGAGATGGCAAAATACGTGGCGGTCGCGGCGCCGGCGGCTGTATCGACATAGTGGCCGATTTCGTGAACCAGACGGTGCGCGTCGATGACCGTGTCAGTGCTCACGTTCGTCTGGATTTCGATCATGCCGTTTGATACGCGCTCCACATAGGCGAGCTTACCGGTTCTGGTATAAACATATTTCCGGAATGTCGGGTGTGTGGTGAGGGCGGCGACGCCGATCCGGGAATCGCCGTAATCGGACACCCGCGAGGAGGACAGAACCTCATCCTGATAGGCGATGAGGTAAATCCGCACGCCGTCGGAAATCAGACGCTGCCTGACATTGTCTGGCACAAGCAGATAATTGACACCATTGTTGTAGAGCTCGTCCGAAGTGACAGAGGGCGAGTAGAACAGGATGGTATCCGGATAATTGGTAAAATCAGCGTCCGGCAGCGCGTGCGCCGCATTCGCCGGCATGACAGGCGCCGCAGCGAGCAGCAGCGCCGTCAGTATGGCGGTCAGTCGCTGGATCGCCGTGCGGCGTGAGACCGGGCACTTTTCTGAAATTCTCTTCACAAATCGCTTCATCGTCTGTATCTCCCATCTGGGAAAACCACATATGCGTGAAATCTGCCGAATCCGGCATATGCGATTACCTGTCGAATATATGTTTGTCCGAGGACAACTTATTCTGTCATGATTTGCACCGAATTACAACGGAACGATGACGAAAAATTGTCCCAAACAAGCCAAACTTGTCAGGGACAAAATTTTGCGCGGACCGATTGACGGAGGCGGGAAAGGTGCGTATGATAACTGTATTAACCGAACTAATACAGTTGGGAAATCTGCCTGTTTTCTGTCTGTTTTCTGACCAGGTGAGGAAAAGCGGGTGGATATGGTAAAATGGCAGAAGAGTGGCTCTCTGTTTCAGAGAGGTGTGCATACAGCGGGGGAGATGGGAAGAACGATGGTGTCATATTCCACGAAGAAGGGTATTCAGAAGAAAAAGGGTCACAGGAAGCTGAAGGTTGTGCTGGGGGTTGTGATTGCGGCAGCAGGGGTGACCGGCGCTACTTACGCGTTGAATGTCTATCCGGGCAGGTGGATCCGGGACCGGCTTCATCCTCAGGTGGAGGACGCCGGGTATCAGCCGATGACAGCGACTGCTCAGGTGATGGATGTGCAGCAGGTGCTGAGCACGACGGGCACGGTCACGAGCAATGACAGGCAGGTGCAGAATGCGCATTCTACCGACGGAGGGGATGCAACCGGCTATGTGGTGGATCAGGTCAATGTCAAGGTCGGCGATCAGGTGAAGGCGGGGGATGTGCTGTTCACGATTGACATGACCAAGACGGAGAATGAGCTGGAACTCAACCAGCAGAAGCTCGCGCTGCAGGAGCAGCAGAACAGCATTGACGCAAATACCGCGGCCAGGCAGTACAATGAGGCGGCGATCACGACAGGCAATTCTTACCGCAAGCAGACGCGGTTGAATGAAAATGCACAGGAGGACTACAACAACGCGATTCAGGAGCCGGACGAGGACGCACAGAATGTGGCGGATCTCAAGGCGAGAATGCAGGAAGCCCAGCAGAAAATGAACGCTGCGCAGAAGACGAGGGATGACGCTCTCGCGGCTTATCAGAGCAAGCAGGCTGCGGCGCAGGCCGCGCAAAATACGTCCGCTGAAAAGGCTGCGCAATCGGAGCTGGTGAACAGTTCAGGGTCACTCCAGGTCGATAAGAATGGAACGGAGACGTACGATAATCAGGCTGATAGAAATCAGGCTGCCCAGGCAGCCGCGCAGGCGGCTTACGACGCCGCGGTTGCGGCTTCCGCGGCAACGGGGGCAGAATCCGCCTACAACAATGCGGAGAAAGCGCTGACAAAGGCGACGGATGATTATACCAAAGCCAAAACTGCTTATGAGTCCTCGCTGACAGCGGAGCGCGCGCAGGACACGCAGCTTGAGTCCGCCGCGGACGAGGCAGTGACGCAGTATGAGACCGGACAGGCGGCAGCGGACAAGGTCGCGAGCCAGCGGGTAACGAATCAGGTGAATACGCTCGACGCGAGGCAGTCCATCAGCAACGCAGAGAAGGCGCTGGAAAACCGCGAAGTGACGGCCTCTATTGACGGAACGGTCACGGAGGTGAATGTCCTCCCCGGACAGACCTACACCGGCACTGCCGCGGTGACGATCGATGATCTCAGCGCCATGAAGGTGGTGGCGCAGATCGATGAGTCCAGCATCGCCGATGTCGTGGAGGGCATGAAAGTACAGGCACTGACGGATGCGACGGGCGCTGATCCGGTTGAGGGAACGGTCTGCTATACGGCGCCAGTCCCGACAAAGGATCCGGCCACGGCAAAATCGACGACGACAGCGACGACGGGCACCAGTACCGATCCTTCCCAGTCTTCCGGCACGACATCGTCCACTTCGTCTACAACGGGAACGACCGGCAAGAGCAAGAAGGCTTATTATGAGGTGGATGTGGATCTGGGCGCAAATCCGAGACTCCGCATTGGCATGAATACGAAGCTGAATTTTATATTGAAGGAGAATAAAAACTGCCTGGCGGTGCCGAAGACCTGCATTCTGAGCGACGGGAATGGCGGATATTTTGTCACCCGCGTGATGGGAGACGGATCGGATCTCACGCAGACGGAGCAGATCGCGGTGGAGATAGGCGCGCAGGGGGATATGTACACTGCCATTGTCGGAGGCGATCTGAAGGAGGGAGACCTTCTGATCGACAACAGCAGCCCGGCGGGCGGTTCGGATGCCACGACCGGTGGACTGATGGAAGGCGTCGCTGAATGAGACTGTGGATAAAACATCGCAAAACAACCGGACAGTCTTCTTCGGCGGAGACGGAAGCGGATGAGGTGCTGGAGCTTCTTGAAGAGGATGCCGCAGCAGAGAGCCGGGACGGAAGAAAGAGCGGGGCGGACAGCCGGGAGCCGGTCATTCATCTTGAGCATATCGTGAAGCGGTTTAATATCGGTACAGAGAATGAGCTCGAGGTTCTTCACGGCATCACCATGGATATTTACGACGGCGATTTTATCTGCATCGTCGGAGAATCCGGGTCCGGAAAGAGCACACTGATGAATCAGATCGGGCTGCTGGATCATCCGACGGAGGGCAGCTATCTGATGCGCGGGGAGGATGTCAGCGAGGCGTCGGAGGATGCACTCGCGGAGATACGCAACCGCGAAATCGGATTCGTTTTTCAGACATACAATCTGATTGCCAGGACGACGGCACTGGAGAATGTCGCCATGCCGATGCTCTACGCAGGAGTTCCGGTGGAGGAGCGTATGGAGCGCGCCGCACAGCTGCTGGAGATGGTCGGAATGGCGGATCGGATGGATCACACGCCGGCAGAGCTCTCCGGAGGTCAGCAGCAGAGAGTCGCGATTGCGCGGGCGATGGCGAACGATCCTTCCATCATTCTGGCAGACGAGCCGACCGGTGCGCTGGATTCGCAGACAAGCCGCACGGTCATGAATCTTTTTCATCAGCTTCATGAGGAACAGAAACGTACGATTGTCATGATCACGCACTCCACTACTCTCGCGGAGGAGGCGGAGCGCGTCCTGACGCTGGTGGACGGCCGGATCGTCGGGGAGCGGAGAGGCAGCAAGGCGGATCGGGAGCACGAATTCACACTGGAATCGAAGGCTGCGGAGAAAGCAGAGCAGGAAAAGGAAGCGCAGGATCATCAGATTCGACCGGCGGATTCGCCGAAACAGAGGAAGACAGCAGATCAGACAGACGGGGTGGATGATTCGGAAGACGGCATCCGGTGACAGGGAGGCGCTGAGAAAACGATGTTTCTGGAAAATATACGGCTCGCGCTTCACAGTCTCACAGCCAACAAGATGAGGACGTTTCTGACCATGCTTGGCATCATGATCGGCGTCGGCGCGGTGGTGGCGATCGAGACCATCGGCGCGGGACAGACGAAACAGATGGAGCAGCAATATGCGGCGGGCGGGGTCAACAATATCCAGCTCTATATGTATCAGAACAGCTACGATGAGAATACGCCCAGCTACAGCTTCACCATTCCGATGCTGCAGAAAATGTGCGACAAATATGGTGACCAGATAGCCGCCATTGATTTTGACCTGTATGGCAATTCCTATAAGGCTGTGATCTCCACCGACAGGGCGGAGCAGGAATTCGCCAATGTTTCCATGGAGGGAGTGAACAACGGACACTTCACGGTGCAGAACGTCAAGCTGAAAGCGGGGGGCTTTTTCAGCGCGGATGCTCTGAATAATGCCACGAACACCTGTCTTGTTTCGACGATGCTGGTCGACAATCTGTTCGCGGGCAATTACGACGGCGCGGTGGGAAAAGAAATTCAGCTCATGGGGACTAGCGACGATGACGACTCCGTGCAGTCCTATACCATCGCGGGGGTATATTCGTTCAACATCGACGCCTCTTATATGCGGCAGATGTCCAACAAGGATCTGAAGGAAATGTACACCCCGGTGTTTGTTCCATACAAAACCTGCAAAGCGCTCGTCCTGTCCTCACTCACCGACGATGTCATGTATGATCCCACTGCTATCAACTATTTCACGCTGCAGGCGGTGGACGGCACGGATATCGCTTCCTTCACGACCGAGCTGAAAAACTACATGCAGGGGCAGTTCAGCGCGGATGCCGATGTCGTGGTGGATGGATACAGCAACAAGGAAATGATCGACGAGGCGAAGAAGTACATGCAGCAGCAGACGACCACGATCTCCCTGATCGCCGCGATCGCTCTGCTGGTCGGCGGCATCGGCGTCATGAACATCATGACCGTGACGATCACCGAACGCACCCGGGAGATCGGTACGCGCAAGGCCATGGGGGCGAAGCGCAGCGCCATCCGACAGCAGTTTATCATCGAGGCGGCGGTGATGTGCGTGATCGGTGGCGTCATCGGTATTGTGGGCGGTCTGATCGGCGGCATGGTCGGATGCCGCGTCATGGGCTATTCCATCGCGGTGCCGGTCGGCGCCATCGGACTCGCCATCGGTGTGTCGCTTGCCATCGGCATCTTCTTTGGCTATTATCCGGCGAATAAGGCGGCGAAGATGGATCCGATCGAGGCGCTCCGGTATGAATAATTGCTTCTGTGGCAGCAGTAATGCCACAGAACGCGCTGAGAAGAGAAATTTACTATAAATAACGTTAATCTCACACCAAAGTCCCGGCTTTCTCCGATATGATGGAGATAACCGGGACTTTGGTGTGAAGGCGGGGGAAAAATGATTGGAGGGACATATGGCGCAATATCATAATTTCAAGATGGTTACGTACATCCCTGCAGCGATCACGGCGCGAGGGACGAAGGAGCAGATCGAGAGCGACCTTGCTTTTCTGGAAAAGTATGTCGGGCTCGACAAAGTCTACCTGGAGACGTACCGCGGCGATACGTGGGTTTCCAGAGATCAGGTGATGCTGTGGAAGGCTCTGCTGGAGCAGCATGGCATCGAGGTGTCTGGCGGATTTACGACGGTCACGGACGACATTCCTGGAAATGGGGATGAAAAACGACAGCGCCTGTTCGGCACCTACTGCTATTCCAACGAGACTATGCGCGAAAAAATCCGCAAGGTGTCCGAGTTCACGGCGTCCATTTTCGACGAGGTCATTCTGGATGATTATTACTTCACCAACTGCACCTGTGAGGATTGCATCCGCCGGAAGGGCAGCAGGACATGGAAGGAATTCCGCCGGGATCTCATGGTGGACGTATCGAAGAATCTCATTGTCGGTCCTGCAAAATCGGTGAATCCCAAAGTGAAGATGGTCGTCAAATTCCCCAACTGGCGGGAATCGTTCGCCTATACGGGATATCGGCCGGAGGAGGAGAAGGATATTTTCGATGCCATTTACACAGGCACGGAGACGCGCATGCAGGCATATCAGGACCAGCATCTGCCGGAGTATCTCAGCTACTCTCTCATGCGGTGGATGGAAAACGCGGCGCCTGGCCGTAACGGCGGAGGCTGGCTTGACACGTATCAGTGCTGGTCCACCGACCGCTATCTTGAACAGGCCTACCTCACGGCTCTGTCCGGCGCCCGGGAGATCATGCTGTTTCAGTGGAAAGATCTGATCGACAACAAATTTGTGGCGCCCCTCGGCATTCAGCTCCATAAGCTGGATGCGATTCTCTCCGGCGCTGGCAAACCGGTGGGCATTCCTGCCTACATTCCGTACAATTCCAGCGGAGAAAATCATCTCGAGATGCGTCTCGGCATGCTGGGTATTCCGGTGGAGGCGACACCGCAGTTCCCGTTTGGCAAGGGCAAGGTGCTTCTGACGGAATCGTCCCTCGAGGATCCGGAAATCCTCGGCAAAATCAAGGACAAGCTTCTCACCGGCGGGGACGTCGTCGTGACGAGCGGCTTTGTACAGAAGGTCCCGGCGAAGGCATGGGAAGAGCTGTCCGAGCTTCGCTACACAGGCAGGAAAATCACCGTGGACCGCTATTGGGTGACGGACGATCCGGCAGGGTACATTGACGGCGCGGAGCCGGTTCTGTTCCCGGATCTGCAGCATGGCAATAATGCCTCCTGGGCACTGCTGGATGGCGGAAGCGGCGATTATCACACCGGTCTGTTTCTGAAGAGTCCTTACGGACCGGGCAGATTGTTCACCCTCTCGGTTCCGGAGAACCCGTCGGATCTCGACCGTATCCCCGAGAGCGCGCTCGACCCGCTCCGCCGAGTCATGAATGTGGACGGCGTCTTCGTGACGGGCAGAAATCTGTCGCTTTTCCAGTATGAAGACGGAACCTTTGTTCTGTACCGCTACGTCAAGGACCCGATCCACGATGTCCGTGTGACAGTACATTCTTTGAAGCCGGCAGAACACATTGAGCTCCTTACCCCCGCGGGGTGGATAAACGGCAGAGATGGCGTTCTTTCCTTCCGCAAGGTGCAGGGCGCGTTCGATCTTCAGCCGCAGGAGGAATGGGAGGCAGATCTGGTTCTGACGCCGGGCCAGTTCCTTGCGTTCCGTGTAAAGTAAAAGTACTGCGGAGCAATCGGATCGGAGTGTAACAGGCCCGGAGTCGAGCGCGGCCAGGTTCCCTGTGTTTCGCATGAAACAGAAATAGAAAGAAGTAGTAAATTTTGATGAATTTTCACAAGAATAATCCGGACACAGGTGGCAGGATATCCCATGCGGAGGCGAAAGGAAGCAGCTCCCGCGGCAGCGGCGTGATGGATATGACGCAGGGGAATCCGGTGCAGCTGATGCTGGCGTTTATGATCCCGATGCTGATCGGCAATGTGTTCCAGCAGCTGTACAGCATGGTGGATTCCATGATCGTCGGCCGGTTTGTCGGCGCGGATGCACTGGCGGCGGTCGGCGCCACCGGTTCGCTCAACTGGATGTTCTTTTCCCTCTGCAACGGCCTCGGCAATGGCGTCGGCATTGTTATCTCGCAGTATTTTGGCGCGGGAGAGGAGGACAAGGTTCGCAAAACCATCGGCAACGCATGCTATATCATCGCAGCCTCGGCGCTGCTGATGGGCGGGCTTGGGTTCCTCTTTGCAAGGCCCGTGCTCGCGCTGCTGAAAACGCCGGATGACATCATTGGTATGTCAACGGGGTATATGCAGATCATGTGCGTCGGAGTCATCGCCGTCGCGCTGTATAACTGCATTTCCGCCATTCTCCGTGGACTTGGGGATAGCCGGACGCCGCTTTATTTTCTGATTGTGGCCAGTGTTCTGAATGTGGTACTCGACCTTCTTTTCGTACGGACGTTCCACTGGGGAGTCGCAGGCGCGGGTGTTGCGACCATCATCTCGCAACTGCTGTCCGGCATCGGGAGCCTTCTCTTTTCTCTCCGGCGCAATCCGCTGTTCCGGCTGACGCGGGAGGCCTTTCTTCCGGACCGCAATATTATCTGGAAAGCCGTGCGGATTGGCGTGCCGATGGCTGCGCAGAGTTCCCTCATCGCGTTTTCCTGTGTCATTCTGCAGAGCGTGGTAAATTCCTTCGGATCCACGGTGGTCGCCGCATTCACCGCTACGAGCCGCATTGAGCAGCTCGTGCAGCAGCCCTACCAGTCTCTGTCCATGTCCATTTCCACCTTCACCGGACAGAATATCGGCGCGAGGAAAGAGGACCGCGTCCAGCAGGGCGTCTGGAAGAGCTTTGCGATGATGCTCGTCTTTTCGTGTGCGATGATCCCGGTGATGCAGTTTGGCGGAAAGGCTATTGTCGGTCTGTTTGTGGAGGACGATGCGGTGATCGCACTCGGCGCGCACGCGCTCCGTCTCACGAGTCTGTTCTATCTTCCGCTCGGCGTGATCTATGTGTTCCGAGGGCTGCTGAACGGCGCGGGGGATGCGGCATTTTCCCTGATCAACGGCGTGACGGAATGCGCCGGGCGCATTCTTTTCCCGAAGCCACTGACCCTGATCCCTCAGGTAGGAGTCTGGGGAATCTGGCTCGGCACAGCGTTCACCTGGACATTGGTCGCGGCTGTGACCTATATCCGGTTCCGAACGGGCGCGTGGAGGCCTGACCGGACACACCGCCGCGGTACGATATCGGGGCAGGAGGCGTGCTGAATCTGCACTGGAAACGGGAGAAGCGGGGCACAGATGCCGCCACCTGCTGTAGATGAAATGAATTTGCTCCGGATCCTCCGGAATCTGTTATTTATGCAGATTCCGGAGGATCCGGAGCTTTTCTATTGTGCGCAGATGAATCATGACACGAAAAAGCTGGACGAAACGATTACGTAATTTCGCAGAATAATAAATGAGAGAAAAGAAACAATGGGATAAAACTCCTGGTTTCGGAATTGAGGTTGTAAATATTTAACATAATAATTGTAAAAAACTTGTCAAAATATAACAGTGTATCGCGAAAGAAATGTGTAATATAATAATACCGCGGGACGAAAACGTTTAAGGAAAGAACGCTTTCGTGTAGCTTTCGTAACATTTTGCATTCAAATTCACCAGATCCCGATAAATATGGCGGCTGGCGGACAAGAATCCGCCGTATTTATCACAGCGAGCAGAAAGGGATCGGAAGGGGAGGCATATGGCTAATTCGAAACCTGCCGCAAAGGGCAGCAGCCCGGCAGAAATGACGGAATTTGACTATCGGAAGGCAAAGAGCAACAGCTTCTGGCACAATACCTGGAAACACAGGGCGTATCTGGTGATGGCTCTGCCGGCTGTCATCATCATGTTCCTGTTCAACTATGTTCCGATGACCGGTCTTGTGCTCGCGTTCAAGAAGTATGACATGACGAGGGGCATCTACGGCAGCCCGTGGAACGGCCTGCAGAACTTCAGGTTCCTGCTTGCGTCGAAGTCAACCTTCCTCAATATGACGAAGAACACACTGATGTATTATGTGATCTTCACGGCCCTCGGCACTTTTCTGAATGTCGTCCTTGCCATTGCGATCGACCAGTTCGCGTTCAAGAAGGTCGGCAAATTCATGCAGACGATCATGATCATCCCGATCTTCGTCTCCTTTGCGGCGGTTCAGTTCATTGTCATGGCTTATATCGGCTCCTCGGTCGGTATCGTCAGCAACGCGCTCGCCGCGAACGGCCATAAAATTGCCTTTTACCGCAGCCCGCAGTACTGGCCTCTGATTTTGACGATTGTCAAAATGTGGAACAGCGTCGGATATGGCTCGGTTCTCTATATGTCCGTCCTCGCCGGTGTTGACACTTCCCTCTATGAGGCGGCGGAGATCGACGGCGCGAACAAGTGGCAGCAGATCAAGTATGTGTCGCTGCCGGCACTTGTTCCGATGATCACGGTCATGCTGCTCCTCTCAGTCGGAAACATCATGCATTCAGACACCGGTCTGTTCTATCAGGTCACCAGAAACACCGGAAACCTTTACAGTACCACGCAGGTTATCGACAGCTATGTCCTCAATGCGATCATGAAGATTTCGGATTTTGGGTTCACGGCTGCGACGACGTTCTTCCAGTCTGTGGTCGGACTTCTGCTGATGCTGTTTGCGAACTGGATGGTCAACCGGATCAGCCCGGAAAACGCGCTGTTCTAAGGAGGGTGTCATGGCAAAGGAACAGATTCTGGTTAAACCGAAGAAGAAAAAGAACGGGGTGGGGCAGTATATCCTTGGGTTCTTCCTCGCGCTCTATACATTGTTCTGTGCAGCTCCGGTGGTCCTGACCGTCATTTCCGCCTTTACGGATGACAAGGAACTCAAATCGTCCGGCTTCACATATTTTCCGCAGCACTGGTCCATGGCAGGCATGAACGCAGTGCTCCGGTATGGAAAGCAGCTCGGCACCTCCTACGGCGTCACCATTTTTGTCACCGTGGTCGGCACCTTTGTCGGTCTGCTGGTGATGTCGATGTTCGCGTATTCGCTGAGCCGGCCGCAGTTCCGTATGCGGTACGGCCTGAGCATCTATCTTCTGATTCCGATGCTCTTTAACGGAGGCCAGCTTTCGAGCTATGTGATCTTCACCGGCGTCTATCATCTGAAGGATTCCATGCTGCTGCTGATCCTTCCGATCTGCGTCACTACGATGAATGTCATCATTCTGCGGACCTATATTCAGAACAGCATTCCGGAGGAGCTGATGGATGCGGCGCGGATCGACGGCGCCGGAGAGTACCGCACCTTCTTCCAGATCACGCTTCCGCTGATGAAGCCCACGCTAGCCGCGGTCGGGTTCATGATGGCGACGACCTACTGGAATGACTGGCAGAACGCCTATCTGTACATCGAATCGAAGAGCAAGCAGCCGCTGCAGCTCCTTCTGATCAAAATTCAGAAGTCCATCGAGACACTGCTTTCCAACAAGAATATTCCGTCTGCCGTTATCGCGGCAATGGGCGGCAGCATCCCGCAGTGGTCCGCGACCATGGCGACTGTCATTATTGTCATCGGACCGGTCATCATCGCCTATCCGTTCTTCCAAAAATACTTTGTCAAAGGACTCACGGTCGGTTCTGTCAAGGGATGACCGGATGATCCTGATCCCCGTCAGGATTTGCCCTGACGGGGGAAATATTTTTCTCACTTATGTAACCGTTATCGTAAATGTGCATAATTGTAGGCGAATTATCGACGCGAGAGTAGCGATAATACGGGAAAATAAAATTTTGCAAAACAGCTATTGCAAAATATGCACAAAGGATATATCATCTTAATCGGTTTCGAAAGAGAATATCACAAGACATGATCATTTCCTTTCAACCTGATGCAGCGAAAATGTTTCGTGAACACGAGAACATTCGTGAGGAGCTGATGTCAGCAGCACGGAATATCTGCAGAAAGCAAAAAGTGACATCGCTCACAGAAGCAACAGTAACAACTGATATTCGTCGCGGGGCATGGGGTCCCGCAGAGAATATAGATTGACCATCAATGGGAGGGCAAGTATGAAATCTAAGAAGATGGTATCACTCACACTGGCAGCAGCAACCTCTGCAGCTCTGCTCGCAGGATGCGGTTCCAGCAATACGGCAAATCAGGCAGCCTCCACGGCTTCCACGCAGGCAGCGGCGGAGACCAGCACGGCAGCAGCAGCAACCTCTGAGGCGGCTGACACGACAGCCACTACCGCAGCGGCATCGGGCGACGTTCAGAAGATCGTTGTTTACCGCGCGGCATACAATGTGGCAGACCCTGATACGGATGAGGTGACGAAGGTACAGGATGCGATCAATCAGTATCTGCTCGAGAAGGGCCACAATGTACAGGTCGAGATTCACGATATCAACAACGCTGAGTATGCTGATAAGGCAAACATGGCCTGGAACAACGGCGAAGTCAATCTGATGTGGACCTCGAACTGGTGGGCTACCATCGGAACCGACGATCTCTACAAGAATAAGTCCGCGTATGATATCACGGACCTGCTTCCCGGCACAGATCTTTACAAGGCGATTCCGGAATCCTACTGGGCAGGCTGCCGCTATGACGGACGCGACTATTATGTTCCGATCTACAAGGAAGGCGCCGAGGGATACAAGGTCAAGATGCTGCAGTCCAATCTGGATGCGATTGGCGTAACCGCAGATGAGGTAACGAAGGCAGTCGATGCTGCGGACAACACATGGGACAAGCTGGCAGCACTCGAGCCGTTCATGGACAAGGCTGTGGATGCAGGCATTCGCTATCCGTTTGTATTCGCCGGCACGAATATGTTCTACCGCTTCGGTATGGACAAGTATGATTTCGTTGTGCCGAACATGTATTCCATGATCGGTGTGGACGCACAGTCCGGAGAGGTTGTGGATCCGCTTCTGACCGACGACTATTCCAAGTTCTGCAAGATGATGGCAAGATGGGCCGACAAGGGCTACGTCAACGCTGACGATGAGATCGGTTCCGTTGTCGACGCTTCCGCAACGCAGTCGCAGGACTGGCTGTTCAACTGGTGGACCTCCATTCCGAACGATAAGGAATCGGAAGGCCGTGACGGCAATCAGAAGGAAGAGTTCGCGACTCTGACCAATACCTACAGCACTTCCAGATCTACGCTTGGCTCCTGCTTCGCGATTTCCGCAAAGTGCACTGAGGATCAGGCAAAGGCCTGCATCGACTTCCTCGGCGTTCTGGAGACAGATCCGGTTGTCGGCAACCTTTACACCTATGGTATCGAAGGCACGGATTATGTTCTGACTGACGGCAAGGTAGACCGCACACAGGAAGGCACCGGCACCCTTTACAATCACAGCCCGTGGGAATCCACTTCTGTGAAGGCTGTCACGCTGGAAGTCAACGAGCCTGACAACAAGGTTGAGATGTATGACACCTTCAACAACGATGCGAAGACTTATCCTTCCACCGGATTCCGTTTCAACGCGGATGCTGCCGGCGTAACGGACAAGGTTGCAGCCTGCATCGATAAGTTCAACACCTATGGCAAGTCCCTTGAACTCGGCGGATATACTGAGGATCAGGTTGACTCGACCATCAAGGAGTTCCAGAGCGAACTCGATGGCGCCGGCTATCAGGATGTCCTGAAGGCCTGCCAGGATCAGTACGCAGCATGGAAGGCAGAGCAGTAAACCGGCTGTCGGAGATGACTGCATGACAGACTGACTAAAAAGTAATACGAGGGGGATGACACAGCGGGGCGCTGTCCGAAAGGACAGCGCCTTTTGCGTATGTCTCATCTGGCGAAACGGAGAATGTGAAAGGATTCTCCTTGGCATTTCGGGCAGAGGGGAATACAATAACTGAGGTTTTGGAGGCGAGGAACACGCAGTCGGCGCGCCTGTGGCTGGAAAAGACCGAACGGAAAATAGGATCGGAAAAGATCGAAGAGATAACATATCATGAAGCCATTGAAACGATTGACGGACATACAGCTGGTCATCCCGGACTTCGATACTGCGGTATCCAGGAGCAACCCGAGACTGACGAGGGACTACATTCAAGGCAATCTGAATTATTGCATTGCCGCAGGCATCCAGCTGTGCATACTGGGGATGATCGGAGTGGTCGGGACCCATGCGCTGTGGGGCAGAGGCATCCTTCTTACGCAGCTGAACGCCACAATGGTGTATCTTCTCCTTTTCTCCGTAAACGCCTTTTTTGTTTTGCTGTTTTTCAGGGCGGTCACGCGAAAATCAGAACGGGAACGCAAGCGGAGCAGGAGAGAGATCGACTGTTTTATGGCTGTCAATATGATTCTTGCCAGCCTGACTTTCTTTACGACGGAGAAGAACAGCAGTTTTTTCTTTGAATATATTCTGGTGACATCCATCATTTATCTGGTGCCGATGTCGGATATTCTGACCAATCTGAGAAATTTTGCGATCAATGTTGTTACCGCCATCCTCATTATGATTTCGATCCATCATGTTCTGGCATGGCAGGATCTGGTGGATTTCGCTGCGCTCCATGTCATCTGCAGCTTTATCAACTCGATTCGATGGAAAGCATTTCTGCGGTCGGAATCGGATAAATTCCAGATTGAAGATAACGAGAAGAGGTTCCATTCCAAAAGCCGGACTGATGAACTCACTGGACTGCTGAACCGGACGGCACTGAGAGAGGATTTTCCGGAACTGATGAATGTGACGCTGTGCATAGCGCTCATCGATCTCGACTCTTTCAAGAGAGCAAACGATATGTACGGGCACGTCTATGGAGATCGGATCCTGGTTCGGTCTGGCAGAACACTGAGAACGGTTTTTCGGGAAAAGCAGGATCGCTGCTATCGCTATGGCGGGGATGAACTTCTGGTGATTTCAAAAGACCCAGATGGACAGCGGTTCATCCAGCGGCTCCAGGAATTTCAGAAATTATGTCGAATTAAGATAGAAGGAATCGGCTTTTCTGTGTCGATCGGATATTACAGGGGAATCGCGCATTCGGAGCAGGAACTCCGGACGATGATTCGGGTGGCGGACAGCTTTCTCTATGAGGCAAAGGGAGAGGGCGGAGGAAAAATAAAGGGTACTGTCTCCATGACGGAGAACAAGGCTCTCCACTGGCTGCCGGCTCAGACGCCAGTCCTTGATACGCTGGAGGACATGAATGAGGCGGTGAAGCTGTTTGATCAGAATGACATGTCCGGCAAGGCATGGAGTATCGCCTATCTCGATATGAACGACTTTTCGGAGATCACGGAAGAACTCGGCTACAGGGCGGGACAAAATCTGCTGGAACAAATCAGTCAGATCGTTTTAAACTGTGTCCCCGGTGTCAGACTGATCCACAGAGAAGCCGATCATTTTGTGCTGTTTTCCACTCTGCCAGATGATGAGTTTGTCAGCCGTGTCCGGAAGATACAGGACGAGGTGTATAAGACGGAGCGAAGGCCCAGAATCATTCTCAGGGCAGGAATATTCCACCATCATGCAAACGATGCGCCGACCGACTTTGCGACAGGCATGTATAATGCAAAATATGCAGCGGATGCGGATCCGGATATGTATCACCGCGATTCTTATTTCCACATCTATGATGCGGCAATGAGTCAGGAGAGAAACAGGGGGACCTTTGTCCACAACCGGTTCGAAACAGCACTGCAGAAGAAATATTTCGTCCCTTACTATCAGCCGATTGTGGGGTCTCTCAGCGGAACCACCTGCGGCTTTGAGGCGCTGAGCCGCTGGCAGGATCCGGAACAGGGACTCATTCCCCCGGCTGATTATATTCCGTATCTGGAGAGAACAAACGAGGTATACCGGCTGGACCTTTATATACTGGACCAGGTCTGCAGGGATGTTGCGGCGCACCGGGATCGTTTTCCAGAAAAGATCTTCATCAATGTCAATTTGTCTCAGACAGACTTCCGCACTGTCAATATGCCGGTCGAGATTGAGCATATCATGTCCCGCTATCAGATTTCCAGGAAGCAGATTCAGTTTGAAATCACGGAATCCGCATTCGCCGATTCCAGCCTTCTCCAGGATTCTCTGCGGCAGATGCACGAGCTGGGATATCGCCTGTGGATCGATGATTTCGGCGTGGGAGAGTCCTCATTGTCTTCGTTCGGGAGTTACCAGGTACAGGGATGCAAGCTGGACCAGTCGTTTCTGGCAGACTATGCGAATCCCAGGACGCAGACCATCATCCGGAGCGTTGTAGACCTCAGCCATGAGACAAACAGCATGATGATCGCAGAGGGAGTGGAAAACTGGGATCAGTTCTTGCTGGCGAAGCAGTGGGGCATCAATTTCATCCAGGGGTTCTATTTCAGCCAGCCTCTTCCGCTGGAAAAACTGCTCTCAAGCAGTTTTCTACGGAATCGCACGGACGCATGCATAGATCGTTTTTATCAGACCGCGGCAGAAGTGAAACTGGACATCGCGGGGAGCCAGCTCTATTTTCCGGGGAACCATGCCGCCTATCGATTCTGCAGAGCGGTTCTTCTGTGGAATGCCGGGACGCGCCGATTCACTGTCATGCGCATGAATGATGAAATGCAGCAGAACCTGAGGGATATTCTTGAAATCAGGGGGTCGGAAATTTATCTGAAGGATGACTCGGCTTTGGCAAAGAGTCTGTTCCAGATACTAATGGAGCGGAAGGAAGGAAAGCCGGATGGAGCAGGGCGGGGTACAGAACCGGAAGAATGGAGCTTCGAGGTCCCGGTGAACGAGCGGAGGTTCCACGGGCAGCTGTCGTACCTAATGCGGAATGAAGAAAACGGGGATCGTCTGTATGTCCTGAATCTCACGAATTTTGTCGTGTCCCTGATGAAGCAGGATGGCTGAATGATTTTTGCGCCTGCGTCATTTGATGTAAAAAGGCCAGAAAAAACGATAAAAAGCACGACCGGCGCGCTCCTGTTCGGAATGTACCGGTCGTGCTTTTGTTCTTTGAAACATGGGAATCCTGCCCGGTGACCTCTGCCAGCGAGCAGGAACCCGATTGGACAAGGGACTGCAGGGCAGGTTTGATCAGAACTTGCCCTGTTCCGCAGCCAGTGCTACGGAAACAGCGGTGGAGACGGTGGCGCCAACCATCGGGTTGTTGCCCATGCCGATCAGGCCCATCATCTCGACGTGTGCCGGGACGGAGGAGGAACCCGCGAACTGCGCATCGCTGTGCATACGGCCCATGGTGTCGGTCATGCCGTAGGAAGCAGGGCCTGCAGCCATGTTGTCCGGGTGAAGAGTACGGCCTGTGCCGCCGCCGGATGCCACGGAGAAGTACTTCTTGCCTGCCTCGAGGCGCTCTTTCTTGTAGGTGCCTGCGACAGGGTGCTGGAATCTGGTCGGGTTGGTGGAATTTCCGGTGATGGAGATATCCACATTCTCCTTCCACATGATCGCGACGCCTTCCTGCACATCGTCAGCGCCGTAGCAGCGGACCTTGGCGCGGGGGCTGGTCGGATCCTTGGAGTAGCAGGTCTCGGAGAGAACCTTGAGTTCGCCGGTGAAATAGTCATACTCTGTCTCAACATAGGTGAAGCCGTTGACACGGGAGATGATCTTGGCGGCATCCTTGCCAAGGCCGTTCAGAATGACACGAAGGGGCTTCTTGCGGACCTTGTTTGCCTTGTCAGCGATACCGATGGCGCCCTCTGCGGCTGCGAAGGACTCGTGGCCGGCGAGGAATGCGAAGCACTCGGTGTTCTCCTCAAGGAGCATCTTGCCGAGATTGCCATGGCCAAGACCTACTTTACGGCGGTCAGCAACCGATCCGGGGATGCAGAAGCTCTGCAGGCCCTCGCCGATTGCGGCAGCGGCCTCGTCCGCCCTGCGGCAGTTCTTCTTGATGGCGATCGCCGCGCCGACGGTGTATGCCCACTTTGCGTTCTCGAAGCAGATGGGCTGAATATTCTCGACAAGGTGATAGACATCCAGACCGGCTGCCTCGGTGATGGTCTTGCATTCCTCGATGGAGGAAATGCCATACTTGTTCAGAGTGGCCAGAATCTGGGGCTCTCTTCTTTCATATGATTCAAATAATGCCATTGTCTTACTTTCCTCCTTCTTGGATTACTGCTTTCTGGGATCGATGAATTTCACAGCATCCGCGACACGGCCATACTTGCCGGACGCCTTCTGGAATGCCGTGTTGGCATCGTCGCCCGCCTTGATGAAGTCCATCATCTTGCCGAAGTTGACGAACTTATAACCGATGATCTCATCGTTTTCGTCCAGTGCCAGCTCGGTGATATAGCCGTCGGTCAGTTCCAGGTAACGGGGACCCTTTGCCAGAGTGCCGTAGGTAGTACCGACCATGGAGCGGGTTCCCTTGCCGAGATCCTCAAGTCCTGCGCCGATCTGAAGGCCATCCTCAGAGAATGCGGACTGGGAGCGGCCATAGGCGATCTGAAGGAACAGCTCTCTCATAGCAGTGTTGATGGCATCGCACACCAGGTCAGTGTTCAGCGCCTCAAGAACGGTCAGGCCGGGGAGAATTTCCGCTGCCATAGCAGCAGAGTGCGTCATGCCGGAGCAGCCGATTGTCTCGATGAGGGCCTCCTGAATGATGCCCTCCTTGACATTGAGGGAGAGCTTGCAGGCACCCTGCTGCGGTGCGCACCAGCCAACGCCGTGCGTATATCCGGAAATATCTTCCACTTTCCTGGACTTGACCCATTTCGCTTCTTCCGGAATGGGAGCCGCGCCATGATGCACGCCCTGATGAACGACGCACATATCCTTTACTTCTGATGAGTAAACCATGTGTAATCTCCTTTCGAGGATGTATGAAAATGCCCGGATCCGGCCGCTGTGCTCAGAACGCCGGAGGGAGCTTTGTAACCGTCCCTTATTTAACCATAATCGCCGGATTTTGGCAATTGAATTCACGTATTTGAGCGGCTTCGCGCGGGAACGGCGGCTGATGCCGTATTTAAACTTGTTCTATCTTATTTTCGCAGAGGGTGGTATAATGCCACCCATTGAATAGGCCGGAGGTGCCGGGCCGGATGGGCCCGGTGAAAAGGGAAGCGGGTGAGGATCCCGCACGAACTCGTCACCGTGATTGGATCGCTGATTTCCATGTGAAACGCCGTCCATCAGCCGGGAGACCTGCCTTCAGCGGTGCAATCGCCACGAGATCCTGGCGGCACGAATCCTGGCAGCCCGTACAGAGCGGACTGCTCTGGTTTTGTTTTGCCATTTCGAAGGACTCCCGTGCGGCTGCATTCCGCAGAGGGGTCCTTTTTTGAAGGCTGCGCCTGCACCTTTTGGCACAACATCACCAGAGAGAAAGTGAGGTACTGGATCAGAATGGAACAGCAGGAAAAAGTCAAACGGGAAAAGATCGGGCAGACACAGGCAGGAAAAAAGAAGGGCAGAGGAAAGAAAATAATATTCGGCGTGATCCTGATCGCGGCGCTGCTTGCGGTGCTCCTGTGTGTCTATCGTAAGTTCGGGCCGAAGACGCAGACCGGTACAAAGGCATATACGGTCGAGGTCGTCGATCAGAATGGAGAGACAAAATCGTATCAGGGCAGAACAGACGCGGAGTATCTCAGCGGTCTGATGGATGAGCTGGCAGCTGAGGGAGACTTCTCCTATGAAGGAACCCAGAGCGATTATGGTCTGTATATCACGGCGATCAACGGTGTGACGGCGGATTACGACAAGGATAAGGCGTACTGGTCCATCTATGTGAACGGGGAAGTGGGACAGTACGGCGCGGATTCCCAGCCGGTCGCGGACGGCGATGATTTCCAGTTTGTGTATGAAAAAGGACAGTAAGCGAAGGTTTACCATCCGTGACATCGCGGCGATGGGTATGATGCTGGCGCTGATCGAGGTGAGCAAGCGGGCACTGGAGTTCCTTCCGAATGTGGAGCTGGTGACCCTTCTGTTTATGGTTTTCACGCTCAACTTCGGACTGGAGGTTCTGGCGGTGTCCGTCGCCTTCACGCTGGTGGAGACGGCTTTCTGGGGTGTGAACAACTGGGTTATCATGTACCTTTACATCTGGCCGGCGGAAATCCTGTTCGTCCACTTTACCCGGAGGCATGCCTCTTACTGGTTTCATGCTGTTTTCTCAGCTTTGTTCGGATTCTGCTTCGGCGCGCTGTGTTCGATTCCTTATCTGGCAGTCGGTGGGTGGAGCATGGCGTTCACGTGGTGGGTGGCGGGCATACCGTATGATATCCTGCACGGCGTCAGCAATTTTGCCCTGTGCCTGATTCTGTACAGGCCTCTGATGGCGGCGACAAAGCGGGCAGCTGTCTTTCTGCGCGACGCCGGGCGGAGCAAGTCCGGTTGAGGCAGGCGGATTCCCCCGGCAGTGGCAACCTCGTTTTGCGCACGACGCGGGGCGGAAGCGGCCCGATCATGGAAGAAGTGCGAGTATTTGATCGTTTTCTGAAATTAACCAATTTTCTTTACGAGCGGTTTCTATTGTACTGCGTCTGATATAATAAGCGGGTACGGCAGGAGATTCTGGACAGGAGGCGCAGGACATGACACTCAGGGAATGCTATGATGCGGTTGGCGGCAATTATGACGAAGCGGTGCGCAGACTGATTTCAGAGGACAATGTGCGGAACTTTCTCAGGCTGTTTCTGGAGGACAGGAGTTACCACGATCTGGAGGAGGCGGCGAAGGAGGGGGATCTGGACGCCATATTCCGGTCGGTGCATGTGCTGAAGGGTGTTTGTCTCAATCTGGGGCTTGACAATCTGGCGCATGCGGCGAGCAGTCTGACGGAGGCGGTGCGCGGCGGAAAACAGCCGTCTGAGGACGAACTCATGGAGATGCTGCATCAGATCGCGGAGGATTACGATACGGCAACTGAGGCGATCCGCTCGCTGGATTAGAACATGAAATCGCGAAAAAGCCTTGCAAAAGGCTGCTTTTCGTGATACCGTAAAGATGTTTTGAGGAAGTTGGCAAAGTGGACTGAAAAAGTCCACTTTTTCTATGTCACGGGAAAAGGAAATCGCGGGCCGGAAAGCTGGCCTGATGATTCTGCCGGAGTGGCGGAACAGAGAGGAATGGCATGCCTGGAAAAGCGCAAGAGACTGCGGCAAAGGTTGAGGAACTCCTCACACCGATTGCGGAGGCTTGCGGCGTCCGTGTCTACGACGTCGAATATATAAAGGAAGGAACGGAATATATTCTGCGCTGTTACATTGACAAGGACGGCGGGGTGACGATTGAAGACTGCGAGAAAGTGAGCCGGGCGCTGTCCGATGTTCTGGACCGTGAGGATCCGATCAGGGACGCTTACACACTGGAGGTATCTAGTCCGGGTCTCGGGCGGGCGCTCACGAAGGACAGGCATCTTGCAGCCAGCATCGGCGAGAAGGTTGAGATCCGGCTTTATGCGCCGCGAGAGAGGACAAAAGAGCGTGAGTTTACTGGCGTTCTGACAGGTTTTGATAAGGAATCGGTCACGCTGCGCCCTGATCCGGGGAAAAAGGCCGGGCACAAGGGGAAGAAAGCAGCGGCCGGGGCGGAGACAGAGACGGCAGAGGAAGAGATCGTGCTGCAGCGCAAAGACATCGCGCGGATCCGGCTGGCGGTCGAGTTTTGACAGAGAGCGAGGGCTCTCCGGGATACCTGGGCGGGCAGAGGAACGGGAAGCACGGAGTCCATACCCGGGGCTGATCATGCAAAGTGAGGACAAAAGAAAATGGCGAGGAAAAAGGACACGAAGGAAAACAACGGCAGTGAGCTGAGAGAGGCTATTGAGGCGCTGGAGAAGGAGAAGCACCTCGACCGCAACATTTTGTTCGATGCCATCGAAAACGCACTGCTGAGCGCCTGCCGCAATCAGTACGGCAAAATCGACAACATCCATGTGGTGACGGACCGCGAAGCCTGCACCTACTCCGTGTATGCGGACAAGGAAGTCGTCGGGACGCCGGACGACGTGGAGGACAAACTTCTGCAGATCAGTCTGGACGATGCCCTGCGGATCACGCCGGATGCGGAAATCGGCCAGACGGTGAAGGTGCCCATCAACAGCATGAATCTCGGCCGTATCGCCACGACCAATGCAAAGAACGTGATCACACAGAAGATCCGGGAGGAGGAGCGCAGCGAGGTCCTGAATTACTACATGGAGCTGCAGCATCATGTCGTCACAGGCGTCGTGCAGCGCAAGAGCGGCGACAGCTACAGCATCAATCTGGGGCGCGCGGACGGCCTGCTCCCTGCCAACGAGCAGGTGCCGGGGGAGTATTTGCACACGACGGACCGTATCAAGGTCTATATTGTGGAGGTGCGTTCCGGACAGAGAGATTCCCGCGGCTCCGGTTCTCCGCGGATTCTGGTGTCGCGCACGCATCCGGAGCTGGTGAAGTGCCTGTTCGAGGAAGAAGTGCAGGAGATCAGCGACGGGACTGTCGAGATTCAGTCCATCGCGCGTGAGGCGGGAAGCCGCACAAAGATCGCGGTGTGGAGCCACAATCCAAATGTGGATCCGGTCGGCGCCTGCGTCGGGCTCAACGGTTCACGCGTCAATCAGATCGTGAGCGAGCTGAACGGCGAGAAGATCGATATTGTCAACTATGACGAGAATCCTGGAAACTTTATTCAGAACGCCCTGAGTCCGGCAAAGATCGTCGCGGTCTTCGCCGATCCAGAGGCAAGAACGGCCAAGGTCGTCGTCCCGGATTACCAGCTTTCCCTCGCAATCGGGCGGGAGGGCCAGAATGCCCGTCTTGCGGCGAAGCTGACCGGGTACAAGATCGATATCAAGAGCGAGACGCAGGCAAAGGATGCGCCGGGCTTCCGCTACGAGGATTATGCGGATGACGTCACGTATGTCGATGAGGAAGGCAATCCGGTCGATGAGAATGGCAATCCGCTTGATTTTGACGGTGAGACAGAATACGTCGACGAGAACGGCAATCCGGTTGATGAGAACGGCAATCCGATCGGCTCAGAGGAAATCGAGTATGTCGATGAGAATGGCAACCCGGTGGATGAGAATGGCAATCCTCTGACAGCAGAGGACGGGACGGCATCCGGAGACGGCGAGGCAGAG
This sequence comes from uncultured Lachnospiraceae bacterium, assembly GCA_902781655.1. Lineage (GTDB taxonomy): Bacteria > Bacillota > Clostridia > Lachnospirales > Lachnospiraceae > CAG-791. The sequence goes on along the minus strand of CACZJZ010000005.1, from coordinate 41,353 downwards.
GCTGCCAACGGAGAAGACGCTGCGGCGAATGCGGCGGATGCGCCTGCATCGGAGGCCTGACGGGGCCTGCCGCAAGACATTTTGGTTTGTTCTGCCATCTCAATACATCCTGCCTGACAGGCAGCTGAGGAAGGTCTATGGCGAAAAAAATCCCGATGCGCACCTGCATCGGATGTGGAATCTGCAAAGAGAAGAAGACATTGATCCGGCTGGTTCATACAAAGGACGGCCAGATTATGGTTGACCGCACCGGGCGGGTCGGCGGCAGAGGCGCGTATCTCTGCGACGATCCAGCCTGCCTGGAGAAGGCGGTGAAGCGCGGCGCGATTGCCCGTGCGTTCGGCGTTCCGGTGAGCAGGGAGACGATCCTTGCTCTGCAGGAGGAACTGTCCGGAACAGCACTGCCCGAAAGCAAGACGGGACCGGAGAGTCCGGGGGCCAAAGCTTCCCGGTCTGTTTCAGATCAGAAGACCGGGGCGGGCGGGCATCCGGTTTCCGCCGGGAAGGCAGGAAACCATGCGGGATAGAGTGCTGTCGCTGCTGGGACTTGCCGAACGCGCCGGCAAGATCAGAAGCGGAGGGTTCGAGGCTGAGGAGGCGGCAAGAAAAGGCCGCGCCAGGCTGATTCTCCTTGCGGAGGACGCATCAGAAAATACCCGCAAGCATTTTGCGGATATGGGAAAATACCATAGCATTCCAGTTGTGCGGTACAGCACAAAGGAAGCACTCGGACACTGTCTTGGCAAGGCGGAGCGCTCCTGCCTGGCGGTGACAGATGCCGGGTTTGCAGGGAAAATACAGGAGCTGCTGGAGTCCGGCAGCGGGAGCGATGAGAGAGGACAGAATGGCGAAGACGAAGATCAGTGAACTCGTAAAGAAGTACGGAGTGGAGAGCAAGGAGATTCTGGACTGCCTGCATGAGAACGGAGTGGAAGCCAAGACGGCGAACAGCAGTGTCGAGGATTCCGCAGTCGCTATTCTGGATCGGAAATTCAGCGGGAGGACAGGAAAGGAAGCACCGGTGGAAGAAACCAGCAGAGATCAGACACCTGAGAAAAAAGTATCCGGAGTTCCGGCGGAGAAGAAGCCGGCTGGAACCGGAGAGGTCAGAAAGGTACGGCGCGTTGTGAGCGCAAATGCCCAGGCGGGAGAGAAGCCGGCGGCGCCGCACAAGAAGAGAGTGATTATTGTAACGACCGGCAATGCGGGGAACCGTCCGCAGAACCGGCGCCCGAATGTTGTCATGAATAGCGGAAACGCGCAGGGACGCGGACAGAACAGCCGGAATAGCAACTATTCCAGCGGCACCGGGAATGAGCGCCGCGGCAATACATTCACGCAGGCGCCGCAGCACCATATCATCCGGCCGAAGACGGTGCCGTCCCAGATGGAAGTGGATTATCACAAGCCGGTGGCACCGCAGCCGAAAAAGACAGCGCCAAAGCCGGAGACAGAACTGACGGAGTCGGCGGCGATGACCGCAGCTTCCGTGGCAGCAGCTTCGCAGGACCAGACTGTAGCAGCCGCTCCGGCACAGGAGACGCAGCCGGCGACGACTGCGCAGGCTTCTCAGGCACCGGTCGAAGAGGCAGCAGAGAAGGCAGCTGCGAAGGCAGCTCCGGCGGAAGCGCCGAAGGCAGCAGCGCAGGCCGGCTCCGAAAAGGAAACCGATGCGGTGAAGAACGGGACGCCGGAGGCACAGAAAACCCTGAAGCCTGCTGTGGAAAGCAGAAAGCCGGAGAGCGACAGTCATTCCGGGGCAGCCACTGCATCGCCATCCGCCGCTGCGCCGCAGGGCAGAAAGACAGTTTCCGCGGTGAGAAGACCGCAGGATATTCCATATATCATCGATCCTGCCGTGCGCCGCAGAAACGAAAATGGCGGACAGCCTGTCAGCAGCGGACGCACAGGAACGCGTGGCGGACAGAACCGGAATAGTCAGAGCGGCGGATATCAGGGCCGCGGCAGCCAGGGCGGTTATCGGAGCAGCCAGGGCGGCTATCAGGGCCAGAACCGGTACGGCGCGGGCAGACCCGGTGCTGGATATCAGGGCCGGGGCGGACAGGAAGGCGGCTTCCGGGGCAACGGGAACGCCGGTGCCGGCCGGGGCGGTCAGGGCGGAAGGCCTGCATTTGGCGGAGCCGGAAACCGCCGGTTTGGTGGAAGACCGGCACCGGGAGGGAACGGAGACTCCTTTGTCAAGGACGCGGAGAAGCATCGGGACGCAGACCGGAGGAAGGCCGGTCAGGAGCGTGACAAGCGGAACCGCAAGGACTACATGTACAACGAGGAGGAGAGCCGCCAGAAGAAAGCAGGACGTTTCATCCGCCCCGAGAAGGTCATGGAGGAGGCTCCGGAGGAAAAGATCCGGACCATCAGCGTGCCAGATAAAATCACGATCCGTGATCTTGCGGCCAAGATGCATATCCATGATGCCGACATCATTAAGAAGCTGTTCCTCGAGGGCCGTGTGACGACACCGAACACGGAACTCACGTATGAGGAAGTGGAGAATATTGCAGTCGAGTACGATATTCTGTGCGAGAAGGAAGAGAAAGTCGATGTGATCGAGGAACTCCTGAAGGAGGACGAAGATCCGGAGGATACGCTTGTTCCCCGCCCTCCGGTCGTCTGTGTCATGGGGCATGTCGATCACGGCAAGACGACACTGCTCGATTACATCCGCGCGATGTCCTATGGTATTTTTGAAGAGGACAAGAAGACCCGACAGGAGAAGCTGAAGGCGATCAGCGTCGCCAATAAGGAAGCGGGCGGAATCACGCAGGCCATCGGCGCTTATCAGGTTGAGGTCAAGGGTAGAAAGATCACCTTCCTCGATACGCCCGGACATGAGGCATTCACGGCGATGCGCATGCGCGGCGCAAAATCGACAGATATCGCCATCCTTGTGGTTGCGGCGGACGACGGCGTCATGCCGCAGACCGTCGAGGCAATCAACCATGCAAAAGCCGCCGGCGTAGAGATTATTGTTGCGATCAACAAAATCGACAAGCCCGGCGCGAATATTGACAACGTCAAGACACAGCTGACGCAGTACGGTCTCACAGCGACTGACTGGGGCGGAGAGACGGAAATGGTGCCGGTCTCCGCGAGAAGCGGACAGGGAGTCGACGATCTGCTTGATACCGTGCTCCTCACGGCGGATATTCTGGAACTCAGAGCCAATCCGAACCGCAAGGCAAGAGGTCTTGTGCTTGAGGCAAGGCTCGACAAGGGCCGCGGTCCGGTTGCCAACGTACTGGTCCAGAAGGGCACACTTCATGTGGGCGACTTCATATCCGCCGGTGCCGCATCGGGCAAGGTCCGCGCGCTACTGAGCGATAAGGGCAAGACGGTGAAGGAAGCCGGTCCGTCCACACCGGTGGAGGTGCTGGGTCTGTCCGAGGCTCCCCGCGCCGGCGAGGTCCTGGTGGCCCACGAGGATGACAAGACTGCCAAGCAGTTTGCGGAAACCTACCGCAATCAGCACAAGGAAGACCTTCTCGAAGAGACGAGAATGCGCATGAGCCTTGACGATCTCTTCAATCAGATGAAGGAAGGCAATCTGAAGGAATTTGACATCATCATCAAGGCGGACGTACAGGGTTCGGTCGAGGCACTGAAGGCAAGCCTGCTGAAGCTCTCCAACGATGAGATTCAGGTGCGGTGTATCCACAGCGGCGTCGGCAATATCAGCGAATCGGATGTGGACCTGGCGGCGGCCTCCAATGCGGTCATCATCGGCTTCAACGTAAAGACCGATCCGGTAGCGCAGGCGACCGCTGACCGCGAGGGTGTGGATATCCACCTCTATAATGTCATTTACAATGCGATTGACGAGGTAGAGGCCGCGATCAAGGGCATGGAGGCGCCGGTCTATGAGGAGAAGGTGATCGGACATGCCGAGATCCGCCAGATCTTCAAGGCGTCGCAGGTCGGCAATATCGGCGGCTCCTCTGTGCTGGACGGCGTGGTCAGAAAGGGCTGCAAGTGCCGTATCACCAGAGACGGGAAGCAGATATTTGAGGGAGCACTCGCTTCGCTGAAACGGTTCAAGGACGATGTGAAGGAAGTCAAAGAGGGCTTTGAATGCGGCCTTGTCTTCGAGGACTTTGACCAGATTGCTGTCGGCGATCAGGTGGAATGCTGCGAGATGGTCAAGGTGGAAGGCGAAAGAGCGGCAGAGATCAAGGCGCAGCGGAAAGCGGCGGCCGAGGCGGAAAAGGCAGCCAGAAAGGCAGCTGCCACAAACGCATAAACAGAATGGCGGAGTGCGTGCGGCAATAGAGCAGCGCTCCGCCTGTTTTCTCCCGTGGGTGCCGCCAGGGGTGCGGCATGGAGGTATAACGTATAGCAATGAAGAAGAACAGCGTCAAAAACAGGAGAATCAACGATGAGGTGCGCCGTTCTCTCTCCGATATCATCAGGAATGACCTGAAGGACCCGAGAGTCAGCCCGTTTGTCAGTATTCTGGAGGTGGAGGTAGCCACCGACCTGAAGACATGCAAGGTCTGGTTCAGTGTGATGGGAGACAAGGACGAGGAAAAGCGGACGCTCGACGGGTTGAACAGCGCGAAGGGCTTTATCCGCACGGCGCTTGCGCATGATGTCAATCTTCGGAACACGCCGGAACTCACCTTTATCCCGGATGACTCCATCGCGTATGGCGTCGCCATGTCGAAGAAGATCGACGAGGTGATTGCACAGGATGAAGCTGCAGAGGCAGCGCGCGGCGAGAAACCGGAAGACGGGGGAGCGGCAGATTGAATATACTCGAAGAAGTGCGCGGTGCCAGAACGATTGGCATCGCAGGCCATGAAAACCCGGATGGAGACGCGATTGGCGCATCGATGGGACTGGCTCTGTATCTGGAGGGACAGCTCCCGGATGTGAGGATCGATGTCTTTGCCGGGGATGTGAAGGACAGCATCCGGCGATACATGCCCGGAATCGAACAGATCCGCTTCGACTATCAGACGGATGTGGAGCGGTACGATGTGTTCTTTGATCTCGATACGGCATCGGACCGGCTTGCCGGGGCAAAGCCGTATTTTGACAGGGCAGCGCGCAAAATCAATATCGATCATCATGAGAGCAATCCGGGCGACGGAGATGTCAATTACATTCGGCCGGAGGCGAGCAGCACCTGCGAGCTGATCTACGATCTGATCGACCCTGCGAAAATCACGGAGCCGGTGGCGAGGGCACTCTACATCGGCATTATCACAGACACCGGGGTTTTCAAGTATTCCAACACCTCGCGGCACACGATGGAGGCCGCCGGCGATCTGATCAGTCATCATCTGACGCCGGAGCCGGGCGTGCTCATCAACGAAATCTTCTACGGCAAAACCTATCTGCAGAATCAGATTCTGGGACGGGCGCTGCTGGAGAGCATGCTGTTCCGGAACGGTACCTGCATCGTGAGTGTGGTTGACCACCGGACGATGGAATTTTACCAGGTCGGCCCGAAGGATATGGACGGCATTGCCAGCCAGCTGATGCTGACAGAGGGGGTGCAGTGCGCAATTTTTATGTATGAAGTGAAGCCGATGACCTACAAGGTTTCACTCCGGTCGGACGGAAGCATCAATGTGGCGGACATTGCGCGTTTCTACGGAGGTGGCGGGCATGAGCGCGCGGCAGGCTGCACATGCAACGCGCTGTATCATGACATCATCAACAATATCTCGGACAGCATTGATATACAGATGAAGAGAAAGGCCGGAAAGCAGTAGGATGGAAGGACTCAGCGGGATGCTCGTCATCCGCAAGGAGAAGGGATATACCTCGAATGATGTTGTGGCGAAGCTGCGCGGCATTCTTCATATGAAAAAAATAGGGCACACCGGGACCCTCGATCCGGATGCGGAGGGGGTGCTCCCGGTGTGCCTTGGCAATGCGACAAAATTGGTGGATCTGATTGCGGACCGCGACAAGGAATACGAAGCCGTGGCACGTCTAGGAATCCGGACGGACACGCAGGATTTATCTTCCTCCGCAGCGGTGCTGGAGGAAATGCCGGAGTGCGAGGTCGTCTCACGGCTGCGGCGTCTTGCGGAGATGGATGAGAATGGAGACACTGAGCCTGCCCATGGCGCGGCGGTTCGACATTGTCCCGTGGAATCCGATGAGAGCCGGGCGGTTTTCTGGCAGGAGGCAGTTCTGCGCAGGGTGCTGCAATCGTTTCTCGGCGATTACGAGCAGCTTCCGCCGATGTACTCGGCGCGGAAGGTAAACGGCCGTCGCCTGTATGAGTATGCTAGACAGGGGCTGGAGGTGGCGCGGCGCGCCAGTACTGTGCAGATTTATGAGATCAAACTGCTGTCCGTGGATCTGCCCCGGGTGCGATTCCGCGTCCGGTGTTCGAAGGGGACCTATATCCGGACTCTGTGCGAGGATCTCGGCCAGAAGCTTGGCACAGGCGCGGCGATGGAGTATCTTCTCAGGACCCGGGTCGGCGTTTTCCGGCTTTCCGACGCACGGACGCTGGATGAGATAGAGCAGATGATTTGCAGAGAGGATGAGGATCCTTACCGTCTGATCCGTCCGTTCGTGATGCCGGTGGATGCCTTTTTCCAGGACTGTCCGCGGGGGAAAACCGCGCCGGAGGATGATTTCCGTCTCCGGAACGGCAACGCACTGACCAGGGAGCAGCTGGGAATAGCCGATGCGGGTGATACAGCTGGAGAGGGCGCTGCCCGCACGGAAATGCCGGAACGGGTCAGGGTCTATGATTCGCAGGGAAAGTTCTGTGGCCTTTACAGATGGAACCCGGAGAGAAGCAGATATATGGCAGAGAAGATGTTTCTGTGAGGAATATTTGTGCCGCGTAGAATGAGGCACGGGGTATAGTTATGCAGATTATCAGCGGCACCACACAATTTCAGATCCCGGAGGAAACTGCAGCTGCCATCGGAAAGTTTGACGGAGTGCATCTGGGCCATCAGAAGATTCTGGAGATGCTTTCCCGCCAGAAGGAAAAGGGGAGAAAAACGGCGGTTTTCACCTTTGATCCGTCCCCTGCCGTTTTTTTCAGCGGCCGCGGCGAAGAGGTGCGCGAGCTCTCGACGCGGGAGGAGAAGCGGAGGCTCTTTTCGGAGCTGGGCGTGGATTACCTGATGGAATTTCCGATGAATGAGAAGACCGCCGGGACAGAGCCGGAGGATTTTGTCCGGCGCATTCTCTTCGGACAGATGCATGCCCGCTACATCGCGGCGGGGGATGATTTATCCTTCGGCGCCGGCGGAAGGGGAAATTTCACGCTGGTGCGGCAGCTTGGCGCGTCGCTCGGCTTTGAGGCAGAGCAGGTCAGCAAGGTGCGGATCGACGGGGTTGTGGTGAGCTCCACGTATATCCGGGTGCTGGTGGAGCGCGGGGAGATGGAGCGGGCAAGCCGATTCCTCGGCCGGCCGTACCAGATTCTGGGGACGGTTCGCCACGGCAATCAGATCGGACGTACCATCGGCATTCCGACGCTGAACCAGATCCCGGAGGAGGGAAAGCTCCTGCCACCGTTCGGGGTCTACTATTCGGACGTGCTTCTGGATGGTCGGATTTATCACGGCATGACCAATATCGGCGTCAAGCCGACGATCCGGGAGGGAAAGGTGCCCGGAAAACAGCCGGTCGTGACCGTCGAGACATATCTGTATGATTTTGACGGCGATATCTATGGAGAGAAGATACTGACCAGCCTTTACACGTTCCGGCGCAGCGAACGGAGGTTCGCGTCGCTGTCTGATCTGAAGGCGCAGATGCAGCGGGATATCGAGGCGGGGAGGGAGTTCCACCGCGGAAGAGACTGCAGATGATCAGACGATGTTCGGCGCTGACGATGACCGACTCAATCTTCGCAGGAAACTGGCGTAAACCGGTGTGCAAAATTTCTTTACAAAGATTCCACTGCGTGATATTCTAATTCTGTCGTGTGTCTATGCACGGCAGTAGAGGATTGCCTCCGCCCGGATCCCGGCTGTCTCCGGCCAGACCCTGGAGGAAGGTGCATGAGGAAGCCCTGCGGGGCAGAAGGAGAAGACATGATTTCACAGGAAAAGAAGACAGAGATTATCCGGAAGTATGCGCGCGACGAGAAGGACACCGGTTCTCCGGAAGTTCAGATTGCTGTTCTGACTGAGAGGATCCGGGAGCTGACCGATCACATGAAGAAGAATCCGAAGGATTTCCACTCCAACCGGGGACTTCTGAAGATGGTTGGTAAGAGAAGAGGTCTTCTTGACTATCTCAAGAAGAACGATCTGGAGAAGTACCGCAAGCTGATCGCGGATCTGGGCATCAGAAAGTAATTTTCCAGCACAGCACAGAAAGAGACGGCTGTCTGCCGGTTTCCGGCAGGGAGTCCGTCTCTTTATCGGTTTATAGAAGACGAGACGAAGCAAAGAGACGAAGAGAAGAGGAGACAAAAGAGAAATGTATAAGACGTATTCCATGGATCTTGCCGGCAGACAGCTGTCGATTGATATCGGCCGGGTCGGAAAACAGGCAAATGGCTGTGCATTCATGCACTATGGCGATACCACGGTGCTGTGCACGGCGACAGAGTCGGCACAGCCGCGCGAGGGCGTGGATTTCTTCCCGCTGAGTGTGGAGTACACGGAAAAATTCTATGCCATCGGCAAGTTTCCGGGAGGATTCAACAAGAGAGAGGGCAAGGCAAGTGAAAACGCGGTTCTGACAAGCCGTGTGATCGACCGCCCGATGCGTCCGCTGTTTCCGAAGGATATGCGCAACGACGTCACGCTCGAGTGTATGGTGATGAGCGTGGATCCGGCCTGCAGACCGGAGCTTGTGGCAATGATCGGCGCTTCTGTCGCCACCTCGATTTCAGATATTCCGTTCGCCGGACCCTGCGCGACCACGCAGGTCGGCCTTGTGGATGGCAAGGTGATCATCAATCCCAGCCAGAAGGAGTGGGATGAGGGAGATCTGCGCCTGACGGTCGCCTCGACCGCGGATAAGGTCATTATGATTGAGGCGGGAGCCAACGAGATCCCTGAAAAGGATATGATCAGCTATATCTATCAGGCCGATGCGGTCAACAAGCAGATCATCGCCTTCATCAACCGGATTGTGGCGGAGGCCGGCAAGCCGAAGCAGGAGTATATCTCTGTCGCGGTTCCGGATCAGATGTTTGAGGATATGAAGAAGGTCGTCTCTCCGGAGGAAATGGAGGAGGCGTGCTTCACGGACGACAAGCAGACGCGCGAGAGGAGAATTGCGGAGATCACAGAGAAAATGAGGGCAGCGTTCGAGGGGAACGATACGTATCTCGCGCAGCTCGGCGACGCGGTCTATCAGTATGAGAAGAAGACCATCCGGAAGATGATTCTGAAGGATCACAAGCGTCCGGACGGCCGCCTGCTCACGCAGATCCGCCCGCTGGCCGCAGAAGTCGGCCTGATTCCGAGAGTCCATGGCTCCGCGATGTTCACTCGCGGACAGACGCAGATCTGCGATGTTGTCACCCTGGCGCCGCTCTCCGAAGCGCAGAAGGTGGAGGGACTCGATCCCAATATCACATCCAAGCGGTATATCCATCAGTATAACTTCCCAGCTTACTCTGTGGGAGAGACCAAGGTTTCCCGCGGACCGGGACGCCGCGAAATCGGCCACGGCGCGCTTGCGGAGCGCGCGCTGCTGCCTGTGCTTCCGTCGGTGGAGGAGTTCCCGTACGCCATCCGTGCGGTCTCCGAGACGATGGAGTCCAACGGTTCCACCTCCATGGCCTCTACCTGCGCGTCCTGCATGGCACTGATGGACGCCGGCGTCCCGATCAAAAAGCAGGTCGCCGGTATCAGCTGTGGCCTCGTGACCGGCGACACGGACGATGATTTTGTCCTGCTGACCGATATCCAGGGCCTCGAGGACTTCTTCGGCGATATGGATTTCAAGGTGACTGGAACGCATGACGGCATCACGGCGATCCAGATGGATATCAAAATCCATGGCCTGACCCGTCCGATTGTCGAGGGCGCGATCCAGCGCTGCAAGGATGCCCGCGAGTACATCATGGCAAATGTCATGACGCCTGCCATTGCGGAACCCCGCAAGGAGGTCTCCAAGTACGCGCCGAAGATCATCTACACACAGATTGATCCGGAGAAGATCGGCGATGTGGTCGGCAAGCAGGGCAAGACGATCAATGAGATCATCAAGCGCACCGGTGCGCAGATTGATATTGACGACGACGGAAAGGTATCGATCTGCGGACAGGACAAGAACGCGCTGCTCGAGGCACGGAAGATGATCGAGATCATCACCACGGATTTTGAAGAAGGGATGATTCTCGACGGTACCGTCGTTTCCATCAAGGAATTCGGTGCATTCATTGAGTTTGCTCCGGGCAAGGAGGGAATGGTCCACATTTCCAAGATCACGAACCATCGGCTGGAGAGAGTCGAGGATGCGCTCAGCATCGGCCAGAAGGTCACTGTGAAGTGCCTCGGCAAGGATCGCATGGGCAGACTGTCCTTCTCGATCAAGGATGCTCCGCAGCATCAGTAAATTCATCCGATATGACCCGGCAGAAAGTTCAGGACTGGCGTGAGTGCCAGCTCTGGACTTTTTGTGCCGGGTCTTTCTTTGTCGATTTCAAAAATCTGCATTGCAGGCGGCTCAGGGAGAAAAATATATGGCTTATTCCATGAAAGAAGAGATTGCGCGCCGGCGAACCTTTGCAATCATTTCGCATCCGGATGCCGGCAAGACGACGCTGACAGAGAAGTTCCTGCTGTACTCCGGGACTATCAACACGGCAGGATCCGTCAAGGGCAAGGCAACGGCGAAGCATGCCGTCTCCGACTGGATGGAGATCGAGAAACAGCGCGGCATTTCAGTCACCAGTTCGGTGCTGCAGTTTGAATATGACGGCTGCGTGGTTAATCTGCTGGACACGCCCGGGCATCAGGATTTTTCGGAGGACACGTACCGCACGCTGATGGCGGCGGACTCGGCGGTCATGGTCATCGACGGATCGAAGGGTGTCGAGCCGCAGACAAGGAAGCTGTTCAAGGTCTGCGCAATGCGCCACATCCCGATCTTTACCTTCATCAACAAGATGGACCGCGACGCGCTCGATACGTTCGACCTGCTCGACGACATCGAGAAGAATCTGGGCGTCGCCACCTGCCCGATGAACTGGCCGATCGGATCCGGAAAGCGGTTCCAGGGGATCTATGACCGGGAGCTGGAGGATGTCCTGATGTATTCGGACACGAGGAAGGGGACGAAGGAGGGCCACGAGGAGCGAATTCCGCTCTCAGAGACGGCAAGGCTCGGCGAGGTTCTCGGCGGCGAGGCGCTGAAGAAGCTGCAGTCGGAGATCGACCTTCTCGACGGCGCCTCCGAGCCGTTTGATCTCGACGAGGTGCAGGCGGGAATGCTGACGCCGGTGTTCTTTGGATCAGCCCTGCAGAATTTTGGCGTGGAGATTTTTCTGCATCATTTCCTCCGCATGGCACTGCCGCCGACACCGCGCGTCTCGGATCAGGGACCGGTCGATCCGTATGCGGAGGATTTCTCGGCCTTTGTCTTCAAAATTCAGGCGAACATGAACAAGGCTCACCGGGACCGCATCGCGTTTCTGCGCATCTGTTCGGGAAAATACGACGCCGCGCAGGAGGTGAAGCACGCCCAGTCCGGGCGGGTGGCACGCCTGTCCCAGCCGCAGCAGCTGATGGCGGACGACCGGAAGGTGGTGTCCGAAGCCTATGCCGGCGATATCATCGGTGTCTTTGATCCGGGTCTCTACGGCATTGGGGATACCTTCTGCATGCCGAAAGCCACGTTCCGCTACGAGGGCATTCCGACCTTTGCGCCCGAGCATTTTGCCAGGGTGCGTCAGGTCGATACCATGAAGCGCGATCAGTTTGTGAAAGGCATCAGTCAGATTGCGCAGGAAGGCGCCATTCAGATTTTCCGCGAGAGCGGGATGGGAATGGAGGAGATCATCTGCGGTGTCGTCGGTGTGCTTCAGTTTGATGTGCTCAAGTTCCGGCTGAAGAACGAGTACAACGTGGAGATCATCCTGGAGCAGCTGCCCTATGAGCATATCCGCTGGGTGGCAAAGTGGGACGGCGACGTGAAGAACATCGTCGGCACCTCGGACATGAAACGCATCGAGGATCTGAAGGGAAATCCGCTCCTGCTCTTCATCAACGAGTGGTCGGTGCAGATGGTACTTGACCGCAACAAGGGACTGGAGCTGGCGGAGTTTCGGAAAAACTGACAGATTCCGACTTGTTTTCCGTGGATTCCAGTGTTACCGTGGCGGTGGCTGAACGCGGTGAGAGACGGACGTCTGTTTCATCGGATGGTCATTACGCCGGAGATCGTATCGAAGGCAGCAGCCCTGCCGTCTGCAGGCAGGGAGTAGGAGGCGTCATGGAAGAGAGCAAGAAGAAGGAAGAACCGGAGTTTGCAGAAGAGATTTTGCAGCTGATCCGAAGCAATATGTCTCCGAAGCTGCTGGCGGAGCAGCTGTCTGACTATCATGCCAATGACCTGGCAAATGTTCTGCCTGTGCTCAGTCCCAAGGAACGCAGCGCGATTTACCGCATTCTGAATACGGATGATCTTGCGGAGGTCATGGAGTACGCAGATGAGGACGCGGATCGGTATCTCGACGAGATGGATCCACGCAAGGCGGCCGAGGTGCTTTCCCACATGGAGACGGACACGGCGGTCGATATCCTGAAGAGCACGCAGTCGCCGAAGAAGCAGGCCTGGGTGGAGCTGATGGATCCGGAGGCGAGAAATACCCTGAATTCTCTCGCAGCCTACAACGAAGACCTCATCGCCAGCCGCATGACCACGAATTTTGTCACGCTGCAGAGCACGATGACGATTCAGGAGGCCATGCGCTCCCTGATCGATCAGGCGGCGGTGCATGACAATATTTCCGTGATTTATGTGCTGGACGACCAGGGCATTTACTATGGCGCCGTCGATCTGAAGGAATTGATTATCGCGCGCCGGGACACGAAGCTCGAGGATGTCATCACGACCAATTATCCGTATGTATACGCGGACGAGAAAATTGATGACTGTCTCGAAAAGCTGAAGGATTATTCCGAGGAATCCATCCCGGTTCTGTCGGATACGAACCGAATTCTGGGCGTGATCACCGCACAGGATGTCACCGAGGTCGTCGATGACGAGATGGGCGAGGATTACGCAAAACTCGGCGGCTTGTCTGCGGAGGAGGATCTGAAGGAGCCGGTGAAGCAGAGCGTGCGCAAGCGTCTGCCATGGCTGATCCTTCTGCTGTTTCTTGGCATGGGAGTGTCGAGTGTGGTCGGCGCGTTTGAAGCGGTGGTGGCACAGCTCACGGTACTCATGAGCTTCCAGTCCATGATTCTCGACATGGCTGGAAATGTCGGCACACAGTCACTGGCCGTGACGATCCGTGTCCTGATGGACGAGAAGCTGACCGTGAAGGAGAAGCTGCATCTGATCGGCAAGGAGATGACCGTCGGCGGCGCCAACGGTCTGCTGCTCGCTGTGATGGCCTTTGTCGTGATCGGTGTCTACTGTATGGCATTCAAGCATATTGCGGTGATGCAAGCCTTTGCCATCTCGGGCTGCATCGGCGTGTCTCTGATTCTAGCGATGGTCATCTCAAGTTTTGTCGGGACGGCGGTGCCGATGTTTTTCAAGAAAATCGGCGTCGATCCGGCGGCCGCGTCCGGACCGCTCATCACGACCATCACAGATATGGTCGGCGTCGTGTCCTACTACGGACTGGCCTGGATTGTGCTGATTGGCATTCTGCATATGTGAGGCTTTGCGCACGGTCGGGCCGAGATTGGACGCGTGTCATTTCTGCATGGCGTTTCGGATTGCTGCGAGGAGATCAGGAAACTCCTCAAAATGAGGGATATCCGGGTTGTCCCTGATGATCTGAGGGGTGCTCTTGAAGAGAAAACCGGCCTTTCCCGCCCGGATCATGCCGAGGTCGTTGAAGGAGTCACCGCTCGCGATGGTATCGAAGCCGATCGACTGCAATGCCCTGACGGTAGAGAGTTTACTTTGCGCGATGCGCATGCGATATCCGGTGATGGTGCCGTCCTCTGCTACCTCAAGGGTGTTACAGAAGAGGGTGGGGTAGCCCAGTTTCTTCATGAGCGGCATGGCGAACTGCGTGAAGGTATCGCTGATGATAATTACCTGGGCAAAGGAGCGGAGTTCATCCAGAAATTCCTTTGCGCCCGGCAGCGGATCAATGGTGGAGATGACCTCCTGGATCTGCGGCAGGCCGAGATGGTGCTCACGCAGAATCGAGAGACGATAGCGCATCAGCTTGTCGTAGTCGGGTTCATCACGGGTTGTGAGTTTCAGCTCCGGAATCCCGCTTGCCTTTGAAAACGCAATCCAGATCTCCGGCACCAGAACGCCTTCCATGTCGAGACAGATAATATCCATGATTAGTCCTTTCTGATTCACTGCTCAGCACATGCGGGGTTCTGAACAGGTATCTGTTACATATTGATTCACATCAGAAACGATTTGCGCCTGTTTCTGTGTCTGTTTCCTCGTATGATTGTAATGGATTTTCTTCCAGTATGCAAAATGCGGGAACGATGCTAAAATAACTTTGATTAAAAGCCCGAATGAGATAACAGTCTGTCACTTTCAGACAGGCATTGGCGGCACTGATGCCAATGACCCGGGGTGGGAAAGGCTGGTACGGGCATTTCTCCTGCGGGCGCCGCGACGAACGCGGCGCAGGGTATAAAATAGGCGTGATGACTCAATAGCCGCCGGGCGATGCGGCAGGAAAGGTAAATATGTCTGAACAATGGAAAGAGGATGGCGCTGTCACGAGGGCAGAAGAGCCGGAGAACAAGGTGAATGCTGTAGAGCAGACCGGGAAAGAAGCCGGGACGCAGACCGCGGATGTGGAAGAGAGCGGGCAGGAGAAGGCCGACAGGACGGTCGACGATGCGGATAATCAAACCGGGCTGGACGAAAAGCCCTCTATGAAGGAAAAGCTGAACGATTACGGAGAAAAGCTTCGTTCCCAGACAGCACGGGTCGGCAGCACGGTTTGGGAACAGACGGCGCGGGTTGGCAATGCGGTCCGGGAGGCGGCGGAAAAGTCTCGGCAGAACGCCGCAGAGCGTGCATCCCAGAATGCGCAGGCACAGGAACAGAAGGCGACGGACGACGCGGTTGGAACGGTCCGGATCGCAGACGACGTGGTTGCGATGATAGCCAGTGTCGCGGCGCAGGAAGTCGACGGCGTCGCCGGGATGGCGGCGGGTACCACCAGGGAGTTTCTTGGCAGCATCGGCATGAAGGATCCGCAGAAGGGCGTGCGGGTTGACGTGAATGACAGGAATGTCCGGGTCGATCTTCAGATCATCATGGGGTATGGGTTTAATATTCCTGCGACCTCCAGTAAAGTGCAGGCCCGCGTCAAGCAGGCCATCGAGAACATGACCGGTCTTTCCGTGACGGATGTCAATGTCCGCATCGCGGGAATAAAGCTTGCAGATAATTCCGACAGCAACGAATAAGAGAGTGGCAGAACATGGCAATGTACAGACGCACTATCCGGGAGCAGCTCTTTAAACTTCTGTTTCGTTTCGATTTTCTTTCCGGAGAGGAGATGAAGGAGCAGGAAGAGCTGTTCTTCGACAGCGGCGATCAGACCTTTACGGATGCTGACCGCGCGGAAATCGCGGGGAAGCTGGAGAGCATTCTCGCACACCGAGAAGAAATAGACCGGGAGATCGCAGAGCGGTCGGAGGGATGGTCTCTCGACCGCATGGGAAAAGTGGAACTGACGCTGCTCCGGCTCGCGGTTTATGAGATGAAGTATGATGAGTCCGTGCCGGAGAAAATCGCCATCAACGAGGCAGTGGAACTGGCCCGCCGGTTTGGCCAGGACGGCGCGCCGGCGTTCGTGAATGCGATCCTCTCCCGATTCACCGCGGAGGGCGAGAAGAAGTACGAGCAGCAGAAGGCGCTGAGGACGGAGAAACAGGCAGAGGAAGCAGCACCGGACCGCAACCGGCCGAGAAACAGCGGTGCACAGGTGCACATTGTGCACACCAGAAAACAGGCAAAATAATTGGCATATCGGAGATTTTGGCGTTATGTCTGCGCTGAAGGAGCACTGGGGCATCGTCTGCGCGGCGGTTCCCGCACAGAATACAGCCGGTCATGAACAGAACGATCTATTCCATCGCACAGGTAAATGAATATATCCGAAATATGTTCCGGCAGGATATTATGCTGCAGCAGATTCTCGTGAGGGGCGAGGTCAGCAACTGTAAGTATCATTCCTCCGGACATATTTATTTTACGCTGAAGGATGAATCCGGCGTGCTGAATTGTGTCATGTGGGCTATGTTCAAGCCGCGCGGGCTGAAATTCCCGATGAAGGACGGGGACGAGGTCATTGTGTATGGCTACATATCTGTCTATGAGAAGACCGGGCAGTACCAGCTGTACGCAAAACAAATTGTTCTGGACGGCGTGGGGCAGCTGCAGGAGCAGTTTGAGCGGCTGAAGAAAAAGCTGGAAGAACAGGGAATGTTCGACGAGGCTTATAAGCAGCCTCTTCCCGCGTATGTGAGGACGCTCGGCGTGGTCACCGCGGATACCGGAGAAGCCGTCCATGATATCATCACGACGGCCAGACGGCGAAATCCGTTCATCCGGATCATCCTGAAGCCCGCTCTGGTGCAGGGACCGGACGCGCCGGCTTCGATCATCCGCGGTATCCGGGCGCTGGACAGCCTTGCCGGGCGGGATCATCCGGATGTCATCATCATCGGCAGGGGCGGCGGATCCATGGAGGATCTCTGGTGCTTTAACGACGAGGGACTGGCAGCCGCAGTGTTCGAATGCCGGACACCGATCATTTCAGCAGTGGGGCACGAACCCGATTATGTCATCACGGATTATGTGGCGGACCGGAGGGCTCCGACGCCGACCGGTGCCGCGGAGATCGCGGTCTTCGATTACAGGAGGTTTGCGCAGACCCTGCAGAGCACGCAGGATTCGCTCTCGGGGCAGATGGAGAACAGTCTCGACCGATATCGGAGAAAACTGGAGGCGGACCGGCGTCTTCTGACGCATCTCTCGCCGGCATCCCGCATCCGGGAGCAGAGGACCTTCACGGCGCACGCGGCGCAGCGGCTGACTGACGGGATGACCATGGCCCTGGAGAGAGCTTTCCGGCAGCAGGAACGTTTTTCCAGGGAGACTCTGACCGAGGCGATGAAGCGGGCCGTACGGCAGCGCCGGGACGCTCTTTCTGTGTACAGCGCTTCTCTGGATGGCCTGTCGCCGCTGCGGAGGCTGTCCGGGGGCTTCGGCTATCTCACCCGGGACGGGAAACCGGTGCAGGCCGCGGCAGAGGTCCGCGCAGGGGACAGGATCGATATCCGGCTGCGGGACGGTTCTGTCACGGCGAGAGCGGAGGAGATTGCTCTGCGGGAGGAGCCGTGACCGCTGACAGGATGACTGTGGTAAAAATGGTTCAGGAAACTGGGAAAGAGAGATCGCCGGAGGGACAATAATCCGTGGCAGATCATATCGACGAGGCACATAACATGGTAAATGAGTCAGCAGGAGCAGGGCAGGCGGAGAAGCCTCAGAGCGGAGAGTCATCCCCAGTGGAAAAAATAGCTGGAGAAGCTGCTTTGCAGTCGTCAGGGGCGGACTCCGGAGAGAAAGCACAGGCTCCCGTGGACACGCTCTCTATCGAGCAGTCGTTCGCTGAGCTGGAGAAGATTCTCACGGCGATGCAGAATCCGCAGATTCCGCTGGAGGAATCGTTCCGTGCCTATGAAAGGGGCATGAAACTTGTCAAACACTGCAATGACCGCATCCGCGATGTCGAGCAGAAGGTGGAGAAGCTGGGGGCCGACGGAGGATTCACGGATTTTGACGTGCAGTGAACAGAGATGGCGGATCCACGGATCTGTTCCGGCGGGGCATGGGTTTGATAGTGGCGCCGATGCGTCACCTTCGAACTGGGAAGCGGCACGGGGGATGAAAATGGATTTTGAAAAAGAATGTGAGGAACGATGCAGCCATCTGAATGAGGTGATCCGGGCATATCTGCCGAAGCCGGAGGGATACGCCGCCCGGGTCATCGAGGCGATGAATTACAGCGTGGAGGCAGGGGGAAAGCGGCTGCGGCCGATGTTTGTCCTTGAATCATGCCGGATGTACGGCGGAGAGGAGCAGGATGCCGCGCCATTTCTTGCCGCGCTGGAAATGATACATACCTATTCGCTTGTGCACGATGATCTTCCGGAAATGGACAACGATGAATACCGCCGGGGGAAAAAGACGACGCACGCGGTATTTGGCGCCGGCATGGCGGTGATCGCAGGGGACGGACTTCTGAATTTTGCCTATGAGACGGTGCTCCGTGCGATCGCGGAGGAGAAGCGGGAGGATGTCCGGACGCGCAAAATCCGCGCGGCCTGCCTGATGGCGGAAAACGCAGGCGTGTATGGCATGGTCGGCGGACAGTGCGCGGATCTCGCGGGCGAGGGAAAGAGCAGTGTGACCGCGGAGGAGCTGTGGTACATTCATAAGCACAAGACGGCCTGTATGATCGAGAGCGGACTTGCCATCGGCGCGATTCTGGCCGGCGCGCCGGAGAAAGACATCAACAGACTGCAGAAGATCGGGGAGGATATCGGCGTCGCATTTCAGATCGAGGACGATATTCTGGATGTGCGCGGCAGCGCCGCCGAGCTCGGCAAGTCCACGGGGAAGGACGCTGCGGAGAACAAGGCGACTTATGTCTCTGTGCACGGGCTGGCGCAGGCGGAGCGCGACGCGGAGAAGCTGACCAGGGAGGCGCTCAGTCTGTTTGACAGTCTGTCCGCGGAGAACGAATTCCTCCGGGCACTGATCCAATCCCTGATGACGAGAACACATTGAAGATGAGTAATATTTTGGATTCGATTCAAAAACCGAATGATATCAGGAATATCCCGCCGGAGTACTATCCGCAGCTGGCGCAGGAAATCCGGGATTTCCTGATAGAGCACATCAGCAGGACCGGAGGGCATCTCGCAAGCAATCTGGGAGCCGTGGAGCTTACCATGGCGCTGCATCTGTTCCTGCACTTCCCGGAGGACAAGCTGGTATGGGATGTGGGGCATCAGTCCTACACGCACAAGATTCTCACCGGACGCAAGGACCAGTTTGACACGCTTCGACAGTACGGCGGGCTGAGCGGATTTCCGAAGCGGAAGGAGAGTCCGTGCGATGCCTTCGATACCGGGCACAGCTCCACATCCATCTCCGCCGGGCTGGGACTGGTGAAGGCGAGGGACCTTGAGGAACGCAATAATACGGTTGTATCAGTCATCGGAGACGGCGCGCTCACCGGCGGCATGGCGCTGGAGGCAATCAACAATGCCTCCAAGCTGAACACGAATTTTATCATCGTGCTCAACGACAACGGCATGTCCATCAGCCCGAATGTGGGCGGATTTTCCATGTATCTCAATGATATCCGCACCTCCGACAGCTATCTTCATCTGCGCGACAAAATCTACTATTCCATGAACGACAATCTGCCGAAGATGGTGAAGGGTATCCAGCGGGCCAAAAATTCGCTGAAGCAGCTCATGATTCCCGGCATGATGTTCGAGGACATGGGCATCACCTACCTCGGTCCTGTGGACGGCCACAATATCGGCGCCATGCTGAAGGTGTTTCAGGACGCGCGGCGGATCAACAAGACGGTGCTGGTTCATGTCATCACCACCAAGGGGAAGGGCTACGGCCCGGCGGAGAAGCATCCGTCCAGATTTCACGGCACCGGTCCCTTCGACATCGCGACCGGACTGCCGAAGGCGTCAAAATCCAAGGCGGCGTGGACGGATATTTTCTCGACCGTCATGATCAAGCTGGCGACGCGGGACCCGAAGATTGTCGCGATCACGGCGGCCATGGAGGAGGGAGTCGGGCTGAAGCGGTTCCACAACATCTTCCCCGACCGGTTCTTCGACGTTGGGATCGCAGAGCAGCATGCTGTGACATTTGCGGCGGGACTCGCGGTGGGAGGACTCACGCCGGTCGTCTGTATCTATTCCTCCTTCCTGCAGCGTGCGTACGATCAGATCATCCATGATGTCTGCATCCAGAACCTGCATGTCATCTTTGCCGTGGACAGAGCGGGGCTGGTTGGTGCGGACGGGGAGACGCATCAGGGAATCTTTGATGTGTCCTACCTGTGCGCGATACCGAACATGACAGTCATGGCGCCCAAGAACAAGTGGGAGCTGTCCGACATGATGAAGTTCGCGGATGCCGGCACGGGTCCTATCGCCATCCGCTATCCGCGCGGCGCGGCCTGCGATACCATGCAGGAGTACAGAGAACCCATCACCCAGGGCAAGGCAGAGGTACTCGTCCGGGAGAAGGACATTCTTCTGCTCGCGCTGGGATCCATGGTGGAGACAGCCATGCAGGTGCGCGATGATCTGAAGAAGCGGGGACTGTCCGTCTCTGTGGTTAACGCGCGGTTTGCCAAACCGATTGACACCGGTATCCTGGACTCCTTTGTCAGGAACCACTCCCTGATTGTCACTATGGAGGAAAACGTCCGGACAGGAGGATTCGGCGAGCGGGTACTCGAATACCTGAACCGGGCGGGATACCTGGATAGTACGCATACTGTGCTGAACATCGCCATTCCTGACCAGTTCGTGCCGCATGGAGGCGTGCCGGTCCTCCGGCAGGTCCTGGGAATCGACCGGGACGGCATCCGCGAGGCGGTCATCCGCGCCTGGGCGGCACACCATCCGATGCCGTGCCCGGCCCAGCAGACAAAACAACCGGGCGAACTGGTGGACATTCCGGACACAGAGGTGGATGAATAGAGGAAGGAACAGGAAACATGGCAAAACGCAGGCTGGATCTGCTTCTCACGGAGCGGGGGCTGGTACCGTCCCGGGAACGGGCAAAATCGCTGATTATGGCGGGGGTTGTCTATGTCAACGGGCAGAAGGAGGACAAGGCGGGCACGGGTTTTGATCCGGATCCGGACAAAACCAGGATTGAGGTGCGGGGGCAGGTTCTGCCTTATGTTTCGCGCGGCGGGCTGAAGCTGGAGAAGGCGCTGCGGGTCTTTCCGATCCGGCTTGCCGGGAAAACGTGCATGGATATCGGGGCGTCGACGGGCGGATTTACGGATTGTATGTTGCAGAATGGAGCGGCGCGGGTATTCTCGATTGATGTGGGATATGGGCAGCTCGACTGGAAGCTGCGGAATGATCCGCGTGTCATCTGCATGGAGAAAACGAATTTCCGCTATGTAACAGAGCAGACGCTGATTTCCGCCGTGGGATCTGACGAAGAGGGTGCAGCGCCAGTGGCGGAGGAGATGACGGGAAAGGACGGGGCAGATTCGAATAAGAATACCGGGGAGGCGGCGCCAGTGGCGGAGGAAACAACAGAGAAATCCAGCTCCGAGGTTCGGGTTGATTTTGCCTCCTGCGATGTATCCTTCATCTCGCTGCGCATTATTCTTCCGCCGGCGTACGCCATTCTGTCGCCGGGGGGCCAGATGGTGTGTCTGATCAAGCCGCAGTTTGAGGCGGGAAGGGAAAATGTCGGGAAAAAGGGTGTGGTCAGGGACCGCGGCGTACATCGGGATGTGATCCATGCCTGCGCCGGTTATGCGGAGGAGGCCGGATTCCGGATACTGGGACTTGATTATTCTCCGATCCGGGGACCGGAGGGCAACATTGAGTATCTGATGTGGCTTGGCAAGCCGGCAGGGGAAACAACAGCGCGGCCTGAGGCTTCTGAATTGCGGGAGGCTTCTGTGTCGGAGGAAGACTCTGTGACAGAGGAGCGGATCAGGGCATTGGTGGACGCGGCGCATGCGGAGCTGGATCAGAAGAATTGAACGGGCAAATCGGCAGGTATGGACCATTTTTACATCATTGCGAATAGAAATAAGCAATCGGCAGAGGCACTTCAGCAAGAAATATGTGACTTTCTCAAGGCGGCAGGAAAGACGGTGACCGTGGCTGCGGAGAAGGCGGAAAGCGGGCACATAGCGCCAGCCGGATGCGAGTGTATTCTCGTTCTCGGCGGCGATGGGACAATGCTGAATGCGGCGGACGATAACGCGCAGGGGCAGATCCCTCTTCTTGGAATCAATCTCGGCACGATGGGATATCTTGCGGAGATTGAAAAGGATGCGTGGAGAGATGCGCTCACAAGGCTGCTCGATGACAATTTTGAGATCGAGGAGCGGATGATGCTGATGGGTTATGCGGAGGACTGTCCGGGCCGCCGCACAAGAATAGCCCTGCAGGCCCTGAATGATGTCGCCATCACAAGATCCGGTCAGCTCCGGGTTGTTCCCTATGATGTATATGTGAACGGACGATTTCTCAACCGGTATGAGGCTGATGGCATCATCCTGTCCACGCCTACCGGTTCCACGGGATATAACCTGTCCGCCGGCGGCCCCATCGCGGAGCCACAGTCAAAACTCATCCTGCTGACGCCGATCTGCCCGCACACACTGAATACCCGGACTATAATTCTTTCTCCGGAGGACAGAATAGAGATTGAAATCGGAAGAGCGAGAGACGGCGCAGAGGTGTCAGTCGAGGCGGATTTTGACGGAAGTGACCATGCTCTGTCCATGAAATCTGGACAGCGCATCACCGTGCAGGCCTCGCCGATGACGACAAAAATTATCCGAATCTATCGACAGAGCTTCCTGGAGACACTGCATCGGAAAATGTCCGCGCGGTGAGAGTGTGCGATTTGTCAGGGACAATTTCGCGCTTGCTTCCGTTGCCTGAAATGGTATAATTATTCATAATTGGTGCATAAAAATACCGGATGGCGGCGGAAGGAAGCAGAATCATGAAGAAGGACAGGCATTCGAAAATTCTGGAGATTATCCGGACGCAGGATATTGAGACGCAGGAGGAGCTGGCTGACGCACTGCGAAGGAGTGGGTATGATGTGACGCAGGCGACGGTTTCGCGGGATATTCGGGATCTGCGGCTGACGAAGATGCAGACGGGCAAAGGGCATCAGAAGTATGCGGCAGGGGAGGCGCAGAGCGAGTCTCATCTGTCGGATAAGTACATTCGTGTTCTGCGGGAGGGGTTTGTGTCGATGGATCCGGCGCAGAATATTCTGGTGGTGAAGACGGTTTCCGGCATGGCGATGGCGGTGGCTGCTGCGATCGATGCGATGCATTTTCCGGAGGTGGTCGGCTGTATCGCCGGAGATGATACGATCATGGTGGCGATCCGGACGGTGGACGATACGGCATTGGTGATGAGGAAGCTGGAAGAGGCGATGCGGGGGTGATCCGGTATGCAGTCAGGCGCCCGAACGCCGCATCGAGCGCGGCTCCGCAAGACGAAAATTCAGAGATTGTTTCAAGGAATGCCGCGGCAAAGCCGCGGTATCTGGTGGATATGAAATCTGTCGGGCTGTCCATAGGGAAAAGAATGGTCAGGTTGGCAAAAATCATATCTTTTTTATTGCAAATATTATAGCAATTTAATATAGAAGACCATTCCCGCATGGCTTCGAAGCGTCCTTTGAGTGTGTTTTTTCCGGTCTGGTATTCTTGACAGTGCGGGTAAACGCGTCTAAATTATTAGAAAATCATTGAATTTCGGAATGATTGCGGAACCAGAGACGAGGAGGAAAACATTATGAAAAAGACTTCCAGAGTGATCAGTGCGGTGATGGTTTCTGCCATGGCGGTTTCCATGCTTGCGGGCTGTGGAAACAGTGGAGCATCGGGAGCGGCATCGGGGGCAGCGACCTCCACGGATGCCGCGGCGGCTTCCTCCGCAGCCGGCAGCGCGGACACGGCAGCTGCGGCGGCATCGGGCAAGACCTTCAAAATCGGCGCGATCGGACCGCTGACGGGCGGCGCGGCAGCATATGGCAACGCGGTCTGCAACGCAGCCGTGCTTGCGGCAAAGGAAATCAACGCGAACGGCGGAATGAACGGCTATCAGGTCGAGGTGAAGACCGAGGATGATGAGCTGGACAACCAGAAGTCAGTGAACGCATACAATACGCTGAAGGACTGGGGCATGCAGATGCTTGTGGGACCCACCACTTCCGCGTGCTCGATTGCTGTCTCCGAGTACACGAAGGATGACAATATGTTCCAGATCACACCTTCCGGATCGGCTGTTGACTGCGTGAAATATGACAATGTCTTCCGTGTCTGCTTCTCCGACCCGGCACAGGGTACTGCATCGGCGGATTATATCGCGGATCACAAGCTTGCGACCAAGATCGGCATCATCTATGACAGCTCGGATGTCTATTCCTCCGGTATAACACAGAATTTTGTGACAGAGGCGCAGGCGAAGGGACTCACGGTCGTCTCGCAGGAGGCATTTACCGCGGACAACAAGACAGACTTCTCAGTGCAGCTGCAGAAGGCAAAGGACGGCGGTGCGGATCTGGTCTTCCTTCCAATTTACTACACCGAGGCTTCCCTCATCCTGCAGCAGGCGAACACGATGGGATATAAGCCCACGTTCTTCGGCTGCGACGGTCTGGACGGCATTCTTTCCGTCGATAATTTTGACACCAGCCTCGCCGAGGGCGTCATGCTGCTGACTCCTTTCGCGGCGGATGCGGACGACGATCTGACCAAGAATTTTGTTGCCGCTTACAACAAGGATTACGGCGGAACGCCGAACCAGTTCGCGGCAGACAGCTACGATGCAATGTATGCGATCAAGGCGGCGGTCGAGAAGGCGAACATCACACCTGACATGAGTGTTTCCGATATCTGTGAGGCGATGAAGACGGCCATGACACAGATCACAGTCGACGGACTGACCTCCAAGGGCATGACCTGGCAGGCATCCGGCGAGCCGAACAAGCAGCCGAAGGCTGTCGTCATCAAGAACGGCGCCTATGTCAGCGCAGAATAAGGAATTCTGCAAAAATCGATACAGCGGATGAATTTTCAGAGAGTAACGCAGCCCGCGTGGAACGGGCTGCGCCTCTCTGAATTCGTTTCCGGGAGGTATCCTATGAGCTTTCTCACATCACTCGTCAACGGGCTGAGCCTCGGCAGTATCTACGCGATCATTGCCCTCGGCTACACCATGGTGTATGGCATCGCGAAGATGCTGAATTTTGCCCACGGCGATTTCATCATGGTAGGCGGCTATATCATCTTCACCTGTGTCTCCACGGCGGGACTCCCGCCGGCGGCCGGAATACTGCTGGCCATTGTTCTGTGCACACTCCTCGGCATCGGGACGGAGAAGGTGGCGTACAAGCCGCTCCGCCACGCAAAATCCAATCTGGCCGTCCTGATCACGGCCATCGGTGTCTCTTATCTTCTGGAGAATCTGGCGCTGCTGATTTTCGGCGCGGACACCAAGTCTTTCACAAATGTAGTGACCTGGCCGGGTATCGCGCTTTTCGGCGGACAGCTTCGCATCCAGGGTGTGACGATCGTCACCATTCTGGTCAGTCTGGCGATTCTGATCGTGCTCCAGCTTTTCATCAATCACACGAAGAACGGTCAGGCTATGCTCGCGGTGGCACAGGACCAGGGGGCAGCGACCCTGATGGGCATTGACGTCAACAAGACCATTTCGCTCACTTTCGCCATCGGTTCCGGGCTTGCCGCGATAGCCGGCGCGCTTCTGTGTTCGGCCTATCCGTCGCTCACGCCGTATACCGGCGCAATGCCCGGCATCAAGGCTTTCGTCGCGGCCGTTCTCGGCGGCATCGGATCCATACCGGGCGCCATGATCGGCGGACTGGTGCTTGGAATCGTTGAGATTCTGAGCAAGACGTACATTTCCTCCCAGCTGTCGGATGCAATCGTGTTTGGTATCCTGGTTGTGGTGCTGTTAGTCAAGCCGACCGGACTGCTGGGCAAAGTCACGCAGGAGAAGGTCTGACGCCGCGGATCATGCGGCACGGGCATTGTCCCGATCCGCGGGACAAGGAAGGAGATCTCCGAATTATGACGGATAAAATTTTGAAGGCAATGACACCGAAGAGAAAGACCGCCGTGAACGGAAAGAGTCCGGCCATGACATATTTTGTCGTTCTCGCGGCATACGCGGTGCTGGAGCTGTGCATCAAAACCGGCATCATGTCAAGCCATCTGCAGGGCCTGCTGGTGCCCATGGTGTATTACGCGATCGTGGCGGTGGGCCTCAATATCTGCGTCGGCATTCTGGGGGAGCTGTCCCTCGGCCACGCCGGTTTCATGTGCATCGGCGCGTTCGGGAGCGCAGTGTTTTCTCTGCTGACCGACGGCGTGCTGCCTGACGGCCTCCGCTTTCTGCTGGCGTTTCTCGTCGGCGTCGCCCTGGCAACGCTCTTCGGATTCCTGATCGGCATCCCGGTGCTCCGCCTCAACGGTGACTATCTGGCCATTGTGACTCTGGCCTTCGGCGAGATCATCAAGAACCTGCTCAATGCACTTTATCTCGGCATCGATGAGAACGGTCTGCACGCCTCCCTGTCCAATCAGATGGCGCTGGGCCTGTCGCCGGACGGCAAGATGCTGATCAACGGCGCCATGGGTGTCTCCGGCACGCCGCATGACGCGAATTTTACGATTTCCATGGTCGTGCTGCTGATTGCGCTGTTCCTGGCGCAGAATCTTGTGCATTCCAAACACGGACGTGCCATTATGGCAATCCGGGATAACCGCATCGCGGCGGAATCCATCGGTATCAATATTGTCAGATACAAGATGCAGGCCTTCACCATCTCGGCCGCCATCGCCGGCGCGGCGGGTGTTCTGTTTTCCCACAATATCTCCACCCTGCAGGCGTCCTCGCAGTATTTTGGCTACAATGTCTCCATCATGATTCTGGTGTATGTGGTCCTCGGCGGCATCGGCAATCTGCGCGGGTCGGTGATCGCTGCCTCGATCCTGTATCTGCTGCCGGAGCTGCTCCGCGGCCTCAACAAGTACCGCATGCTGATCTACTCGATCGTCCTGATCGTCGTGATGATCTTCAACTGGGCACCGGCTGCGATCGCGTGGCGTGAGAACCTTGCGGCAAAATTCAAGGCTGCCAGAAAGGAGAACGTATAATGGCACTTCTGGAGGTAAACAATCTGTGCATCTCCTTCGGCGGGCTCCGGGCCGTGGACGATTTCCATATGACGATTGAAAAGGGACAGCTGTACGGCCTGATCGGGCCGAACGGCGCCGGCAAGACGACCGTATTCAACCTGCTCACCGGTGTCTACGCCCCGAACGAAGGACGCATCATCCTCGACGGGCAGGATATTACCGGACACAAAACCATCGAAATCAACCAGGACGGCATCGCGAGAACTTTCCAGAATATCCGCCTGTTTTCTCAGATGCCGGTCATCGACAACGTCAAGGCGGCGTTGGAGAATCAGTATTCCTACAGCCTCTTTGACTCCCTGACGCACCTCGGAAAATTCCGCCAGGTCGAGAAGGAGATCACGGAGCGGTCTATGGATCTGCTGAAGGTTTTTGACCTGGACCGTTTTGCGGAGACGCTCGCCTCGAATCTGCCCTACGGACAGCAGAGAAAGCTGGAAATCGCCCGCGCGATGGCGACCAATCCGAAGCTGCTCCTGCTCGATGAGCCGGCAGCCGGCATGAACCCGAACGAGACCGCGGAGCTGATGAAGACCATTGAGCTGATCCGGGACAAGTTCGGCATCACCATCCTTCTCATCGAACATGACATGAAACTGGTCGGCGGTATCTGCGAACGCCTGACGGTTCTGAACTTCGGGCGGGTCCTGTGCGAGGGGCCGACGAAGGAAGTGCTTAGCAATCCGGAGGTTATCAAAGCATACCTTGGAGATGAATAATCGGAACGGGAGATAGCCATGGCATTACTGGAAGTAAAAAATCTGAGCGTATACTACGGCGTCATTCAGGCGCTGAAGGGCATTTCGTTTCATGTGGACAAGGGAGAGATTGTCGCATTGATCGGCGCCAACGGCGCCGGCAAGACGACGACGCTCCATACCATCTCCGGTCTGCTCCGTCCGAAGACGGGAGAGATTCTGTACCATGACAGGGACATCACAAAGATGCCGGGAGCGCAGATCGTAAGGCTTGGCATGGCGCAGGTGCCGGAGGGACGCCGCGTTTTTGCGGACCTGACAGTGGAGCAGAATCTGCGGCTCGGCGCATACACCAGAACCGATTCCAATAAGACAGCCGCCACGCTGGAGAGTATCTACAGGCGCTTTCCCAGACTGAAGGAGCGCGTACGCCAGCCCGCGGGAACGCTGTCCGGCGGCGAGCAGCAGATGCTGGCGATGGGCCGTGCCCTCATGTCAGAGCCGGATATTATTTTGATGGATGAACCCTCCATGGGACTTTCTCCTATCCTGGTGAACGAGGTTTTTGATATCATTAAAGCAGTCCATGAGGAAGGCACCACGGTGCTGCTGGTGGAGCAGAACGCGAGAAAGGCGCTTGCCATCGCGGACCGGGCGTATGTCCTGGAGACCGGGACCATCACCATGGAAGGAAAGGCGTCGGACCTTCTGAACGACGAAAACATCCGGAAGGCTTATCTTGGGGAATAAAGCGGGGGCGGTATCATGAAGAAGATTGTATTTACCATCGAGCGACAGTATGGCTCCGGAGGGCGCACTGTCGGGAAGATGCTCGCGGAGAATCTGGGTATTCATTATTACAATAAGGAGCTGGTAAAGCTTGCGGCGGAGGAGAGCGGCATCTCCGAGGAGCTGTTCGTGCAGGCGGACGAGAGCCTCCGGAGCGACCGGGCGCGGTTCAGCTTCCTTCGGAATCCGAAGACGGTCTACGATGGACAGCTTTTCACACCGGACAGCGGCGACTTCACTTCCTCTGAAAACCTGTTCAATTATCAGGCCAAAATCATCCGCCACCTCGCGGAGACGGAACCCTGTGTCATCGTCGGGCGCTGCGCGGATTTTGTCCTGAAGGACTACGACAATGTCGTGTCGTGCTTCGTCCATGCCCCGATGCCTTTCCTGCTGGAGCAGGCGGCGGAGAAGCAGCCGATGCGCGGCGAGGAGCTGCAGCGCTTCATTGAAAAAACAGACCGCCACAAGGCAGCGTATTATGAGTACTATACGGGCCAGACCTGGAATGATGCCAACAATTACGACCTGTGCCTCGATTCCAGCCGGCTGGGATTTGAGAAAACCATGGAGGCCATCAAGGCTTACACCCGCGTCCGGTTCGGCGAAAATGTGTTTGACTGAGCCGGGTAGCTTGTTAGGGACAAACTTGTCAGGGGGATTGAAAACAGGTTAGAATACGTTCTGTACCCTGGTGCTGCCCGGAGAACGGCGGAGGGGAGAGGAACGAGATGCTGGTAAGTCTGCATGTGAAGAATCTGGCGCTGATCGCGGAGGAGGAGATTTCCTTCACGGACGGGCTGAATATTTTGACGGGCGAGACGGGAGCCGGGAAGTCGATCATCATTGGCTCGATCAATCTGGCGCTTGGTGCGAAGGCGGACCGGACGGTGATCCGGGACGGGGCGGAGTACGCTCTGGTTGAGCTGCTGTTTGAGGCGGATTCGGGGGAGCAGGTGCGGCGTCTGCGGGAGCTGGATCTTCCGGTGGAGGAGGATGGAGCGATTCTCATCAAGCGGAAGATTATGCCGGCGCGCAGTGTTTCGTCGATCAATGGGGAGACGGTGACGACGCGGCAGTTGCGGGAGATGGCGGCGTGTCTCATTGATATTTACGGGCAGCGGGAGAATCAGACGCTGCTGCGGCGGGACAGGCAGCTGCACATTCTGGATGAGTTTGCGGGGGATGCTGCGGCGCAGCTGCTGTCTGAGGTGCGGGGCTGTTATCAGGCGTACCGGAAGCTGGAAGAGGAATGGGAAAAGGATGATCTCGACGGGCCGGCGAGGGCGCGGGAGATGGAGCTGCTGGATTTTGAAATCCGGGAGCTTGAGGAGGCCGCGGTGAGGCCCGGCGAGGATGAGGAGCTTGAGAAGGCGTACCGTCGGATGCAGTCGATGAACCGGCTGTCGGAGGCGGTAGGTCAGGCGATGCAGCTCACGGACGGCGAGGACGGCGCGTCAGACCGGATCGGGCGGGCGTGCCGGGCACTCTCGGAGGCGGCGGGAAGCGACGACGGGCTCGACGGGCTGGCGGCGCAGCTCGGGGAGATCGATGGGCTGCTGTCGGATTTCAATCGGGCGCTTTCCGATTACGCGGACGGGCTGACATTTGATCCGGCCGCGTTTCAGGAGACGGAGGAGCGGCTTGACCTGATCAATCACCTGAAGGATAAGTACGGCAGCTCCGTCGGGGCGCTGCAAAAGGCGCTCGCGGACCGGCGGGGCAGAGCGGAAATGCTGGAGAATTACGCGGCGCGCCGGAAGGCGCTTCGTGGACAGATGGAGGAAGAAAAGGCAAAATATCTCTCGGCCTGCGGCAAACTGTCAGCGGTCCGAAGGAGGGCAGGCGCGGATTTTGCCGCGGCGATGAAAAATTCGCTGCTGGAGCTTAACTTTCTGCAGGTGGAGTTCCAGGTCAGTCTGACGAGCGGGGAGGAGAATGCCGGATCGGACGGGCTTGACAGATGTGCATTCCTGATTTCCATGAATCCCGGGGAAACGCCGAGGCCGCTTGAGTCCATCGCGAGCGGCGGTGAGCTGTCGCGCATCATGCTGGCACTGAAGACGGTGTTTGCGGGCAGGGACGATATCCGGACCTTTATTTTCGATGAGATCGATACGGGAATCAGCGGCCAGACCGCATGGAAGGTGGCGGAGAAGCTTGGCCGCCTCGCGCGGGATCATCAGATCGTGTGCATCACGCATCTGCCGCAGATCGCGGCGATGGAGGACAGTCATTTTGTCATTCGGAAGGAATCGGAGAAGGGACGGACGTTCACGCACATTCACCGCATGACGGAGGAAGAGAGCGACGCAGAGCTCGCGAGACTCCTCGGCGGACAGAAGGTCACCAGAGCGGTGCTGGAGAATGTAGCGGAG
This sequence comes from uncultured Lachnospiraceae bacterium, assembly GCA_902781655.1. Taxonomy (GTDB): domain Bacteria; phylum Bacillota; class Clostridia; order Lachnospirales; family Lachnospiraceae; genus CAG-791. The sequence goes on along the minus strand of CACZJZ010000005.1, from coordinate 10,355 downwards.
ATGAAAAAGGAAGCCAGGGCAGTGAAGGCGGGGAAAAGCGCATGAGTAGTGAAACCAGGTCAATTGAGGAGATGCTGGACATGGCACAGAAGCTGCTTGAGGGCGCCCGTCTGCCGAAGGCATCGGAGTATCCGCATCTTGATCTGTACATGGATCAGGTGACGACGTACCTGGAGCAGCAGCTGGGCGGGCTGTCGAGACATCCCGGGGACGATAAGATTCTGACCAAGACGATGATCAACAATTATGCCAAGGCGGGGCTTTTGAACCCTCCGGTCCGTAAGAAATACAGCGTGGACCATCTGCTTCAGCTGGTGTTCATCTATATGATGAAGAATTTTCTCACGATCAACGATGTGCAGAAGATCCTGGATCCGGTGAAGGAGGTTTGCTTCACGGAGGAGCAGCGCACCGGTCGTGCACCGAAGAAGGGAGAGGAGCTGGCGCCGAAGGAGACGTTCGCCAGGGTCTATGATGAGATCGAGGCGGAGCTGAATGACGGGGCAAGGGATTGTATCCGGGACATCGAGGACAAAATCCGTGCTGCAGGCGGATCGTTCGAGGGAGTGGATCCTGCTGTGAAGGCACAGCTGCAGCAGTTTGACGCGATCTGCAGAATTGCGGCAGATATCTATGTCAGGAAGCTGTATCTGGAGAAACTGTTGGACAGCTGCCATTGAAGCATTTGGGCAAGCATTGAAACACTTGGGCAAGCATTGAAACATTTGGGCAGGAGGTATCCGAATGGGACTGATTCATGCAGCATTATCCGCGGCTGGCGGCGTCATGGCGGATCAGTGGAAGGAATTTTTCTACTGCGATGCGATGGATGAACAGACTTTGATGACGCGGGGCAGGAAGAAGCTTGGAGGAAAGCATGCCGGATCGAATCTGTTCGGCGAGGACAATATCATCTCGAACGGGTCTGTGATTGCGGTGGCGGACGGTCAGTGCATGCTGCTGGTTGAGCAGGGTAAGGTGGTTGAGTTTTGCGCCGAACCCGGGGAATTCCGCTGGGACAGTTCCACGGAGCCAAGTCTGTTCGCGGGTCAGCTCGGCGATTCTGTCCGGGAGACGTTCCGGGCGATCGGGCGGCGCTTCAGCTTCGGTGGGAGCACGGGGAAAGACCAGCGTGTTTACTATATCAACACGAAGGAACTCGTCGGGAACAAGTACGGGACGGCCAATCCGGTTCCGTTCCGCGTGGTTGATACGAATATCGGTCTCGATGTGGATATTGCGGTGCGTTGCTTTGGCGAGTATTCCTACCGCATTGTCGATCCGATTCTGTTTTACACAAATGTCTGCGCGAACGTCACGGACCGGTTTACAAGAGATGCGATTGATTCGCAGCTGAAAACAGAGCTGCTCACCGCGCTGCAGCCGGCTTTTGCGAAGATTTCGGCGATGGGCATCCGCTATTCCGCGGTGCCGGGACACACGGTGGAACTCGCGCAGGCGCTCAACGAGGAATTGTCTGAGAAGTGGAGAAAGCTTCGCGGCATTGAGATCGTTTCACTTGGGATCAGTTCCCTTACAGCCTCGGACGACGATGAGGAGAAGATCAAGGAGCTTCAGATGAACGCGGCCCTCCGCAATCCGGCCATGGCGGCGGCGACACTCACGACGGCGCAGGCGCAAGCCATGCGGGACGCGGCAAAAAATACTGCGGCCGGGCCGGCGATGGCGTTCATGGGAATGAATATGGCGGGGCAGGCCGGCGGTATTGACGCGACGCAGCTCTACCGGATGAGCGCTGCGGAGGGAACAGCCGGACAACAAGCCCATAACGGCATGCCGCAGCATTCCGCGGGACAGCCGGGCGATACCTGGACCTGCCCGGAGTGCGGCGCGGTCAACACCGGAAAATTCTGCAGCGAATGTGGCACGAAGAAACCGGCGCCTGCCGGAGCAGTGAAGTGCCCTGGCTGCGGAAAAGAATATCCGGCCGGAACGGCACCGAAGTTCTGCCCGGAGTGCGGCACGAAATTGCAGTGAATGACAGCTTTTGTCCCTGACGAGTTTAGCTTGTTCGGGACAATTTTTGTCCCGAACAAGCTAAACTTGTCAGGGACAATTCTGAGGTAGTATGGGTATTTACGATTCTCTGAACAAGGAGCAGCAGGAGGCATGTTTTCACACGGAGGGGCCGGTTCTGATTCTGGCGGGAGCTGGCTCGGGCAAGACGCGGGTGATCACGCACCGGATCGCATATCTGATTGAGAAGGGGGTGAATCCATGGAATATTCTCGCCATCACGTTCACAAACAAGGCGGCGGGAGAAATGCGGGAGCGGGTGGACAGGCTGGTCGGCTTCGGATCAGAGAGTATCTGGGTATCGACGTTTCATTCGATGTGTGTGCGGATTCTGCGTCGTTATATTGATCTGATCGGATATAAGACGGGTTTCACGATCTATGACACGGATGATCAGAAGACGCTGATGAAGCAGGTGATGAAGCATCAGAATATCGATCCGAAGCAGCTGCGGGAGCGGACTGTGCTGAGTGCGGTATCGGGCGCCAAGAATCAGCTGGAGACGCCGATGCAGTATCGGGAGAAGCACACGTTCACGTTTCAGGAGCGGCAGATTGCCGACTGCTACGAGGAGTATCAGAGCGAGCTTCATAAGAACAATGCGCTGGATTTTGACGATCTGCTGATGAAGACGGTGGAGCTTTTTACGTCCCATGCGGAGGTTCTGCAGAATTATCAGAACCGTTTTCAGTATATTCATGTCGATGAATATCAGGATACGAATCGGGCGCAGTTTGAGCTGATCCGGCAGCTTTCGGCTGGCAGCAGGAATCTTTGCGTAGTGGGTGACGACGATCAGTCGATATACAAGTTTCGCGGTGCGGATATCCGGAACATTCTGGATTTTGAGACGGTATTCCCGGACGCTTTTGTGGTGCGTCTTGAGCAAAATTATCGCTCCACGCAGAATATTCTCGACGCGGCGAACGCAGTGATTCACAACAATGTGAATCGAAAGGAGAAGTCGCTCTGGACGAGCCAGGGCGCCGGCGCCAGAGTGCACTTTCATCAGTTGCGTGATGCGATGGAGGAGGCGGAGTTTATCGCGGACGATATCCGGGACAGGATGGACGGGCAGAACAGTCTGTCCTACCGCGATTTTGCCGTGCTCTATCGGACAAATGCGCAGGCCCGCGTTCTGGAGGAGCGCTTTGTGATGGATTCGATTCCGTATAACGTGGTCGGCGGAACGAATTTCTATGCGCGGAAGGAAATCAAGGACCTGCTGGCGTATCTCAAGACAGTGGACAACGGGGCCGACGACATCGCGGTGCGCCGGATCCTGAATGTGCCGAAGCGCGGGATCGGCGCGGCGACGCAGGATAAGGTGGCGGAGTTCGCGGCAGCGCATGGCATCAGTTTCTTTGAGGCGCTGGAGCGGGCTGGACAGGTTCCGACGCTCTCCAGGAGCACTGCCGCCAAAATTATGCCGTTCACGGAGCTCATTCACTCCCTCCGGAAGTTCCGGGAGGAGAAGGAAGGGAGCGATGCGGCCGTGTCGGAGCTTCTGAAGAAGGTGATCGCCGACACGGGATACGTCGAGCTGCTGAAGGAATCCGATGAGGAGGACGCGGACGATCGCATCGGGAATATCGATGAACTGGTGACGAAGGCGGTCTCCTATGAACAGTCCGCGGCGGAGGAGCCGGCGACGCTCTCCGGCTTTCTGGAGGAGGTCGCGCTGATCGCCGATATTGACAGCGTGGGCGAGGACGACAACCGGGTCCTCCTTATGACGCTTCATTCCGCGAAGGGACTGGAGTTCCCCTGCGTCTATATGGCGGGCATGGAGGAAGGCATCTTCCCCGGAGAGATGACCATTCACTCGGAGAACGCGGAGGAGATGGAGGAGGAGCGCCGCCTCTGCTATGTCGGTATCACGCGGGCAAAATCAGAGCTGACGCTGACCTGTGCGAAGTCCCGGATGCTCCGCGGGGAGCTGCACTTCAATGCGGTGAGCCGGTTTGTCAATGAGATTCCGCAGACGCTGCTCGATGGAAAGCTGACAAAACGAAATGCGTGGTCGGAAGATGACTGGGACGAGGATGGCGCAGAAGAGGACGAGCCGTTTGAGGATGATGGGGGTTATGGCAGCTCCGGACACGGCAGGACCTTTGTGACCTACGGCTATGCAGGAAGACAGGCTGGCGGGAATGGACGAAACGCTTCCTATGGTGCGCGGCGTATCGCGCGTTCCTATGCCGATGCGTACGATACGGAGGAAAAGCCGAGACCCGCGGCTTACAGCGCGGACGGACGGCCGAAGGCTGTGTACCGGGGAACACACACCGATGATGCGCATAAACCGTTTATTGCCCGCACGAAGAGCCTTTCCGGTTTAAAGAAGGGTTCCTCGTTTCAGATGGAGAAGCCCTCCTATGAGGTCGGGGACCGGGTGCGCCATGTAAAATTCGGCGAGGGCGTGGTGGAACAGATTGAAGAGACGCCGCGCGATTACAAGGTGACAGTGAAATTCGACACATATGGGCAGAAAGTCATGTATGCCGCTTTTGCGAAGCTCGAAAAGGTGCTATAGTTACTAATACTTCAGATATTTTTTCGCGGCATGGAATATACAATTGGAAGCTGTGGAAAAAGAGAAGAGGAGGGCATGATGAAGGATGACCGATGGGAGGATCTTCTGGCGATGAAAAAAATGGATGATATTCTGAACAGGAAGGACGATCATAAGACAAATCCGCTTCTCTGGATCCTGGCGGTGATCGGTGTGATCGCCTGTGTTGCGGCAGTTGCCTACGGCGTGTACCGGTTCATGACCCCGGATTATTTCGAGGATTATGACGACGATTTTGACGATGATTACGAGAGCGAGGATGCCGAGGAGGAAGAGGCGGCCCGCGAGGCAGTAAAGGAAGAAAAGGCGAAGGCAGAGAAGGAGCACGAAGAAGACAGCATTCCGGTGGAATGACCGATCCGGATGAAGGATAACAGAAACCTGCATGGCACAGACAAAGTGGGAAAAGAGCGGGAAAATGGCTTCATGATCATTGTGCCAAAGAGCAAGGCAAAATAGTATTGAAGAGTGAGGCGATCCAGGGCGGATCGCCTTCTTCTGTGCAGGGACATCTGGCTGTCACGGAAAAAGAGACACGAGGTATCGATATGAAGAAGGGCGACATCATCACGGGACGCGTGGATCGCGTCGCATTTCCAAACCGCGGACTGGTCCGGACGGAGCAGGGAACCGTCACAGTCAAGAATACAGTGGAGGGGCAGACGGTCGAGGCACAGATTCAGAAAAAGCATGGGGAGAAGCGCGCGGAGGCAAGACTCCTCCGGGTCATTTCCCCCTCTCCGCTTGAGACGGCACCCAGGTGCCCGCATTTCGGCGTCTGCGGAGGCTGCACGTGGCAGAATCTTCCTTATGAGGAGACGACAAAACTCAAGGCGCAGCAGGTGAAGGCGCTCCTGGATCAGGCAGTCGGCGAGGCAGAAGCCGCGGTGAAGCGGACGACTCCCGATCCTGAGAACAGCGGGTGGATGGCGCAGAATCCGTCCGGGTCGCATTTTGACTTTCAGGGAATCAAGACGTCGCCGGCGGTCTACGAATATCGGAATAAGATGGAGTTCACATTCGGGGACGAGTACCGGGACGGTCCGCTGGCGGTGGGGCAGCACCGGCGCGGCGGGTTCTATGACATCCTGACGGTGACAGACTGCTGCATCGTGGATGCGGATTTCCGGGCTATTCTACGGTCAACGCGCGATTTCTGGGGACAGCGGTATGCGGACAAGGCTGTAACCTGTTATCACCGGATGCATCATCAGGGTTTCCTGCGCCATCTCCTGATCCGCAAGGCACGGCACACCGGGGAAATTCTGGTGGACCTTGTGACGACGACGCAGGAGGAGCACGCAGAGGACATCAGACTGTGGGCGGAGACGCTGCTTGCCCTTCCGCTTGAGGGCACGATTCGCGGCATTCTGCACACCCATAATGATTCGCTGGCGGACGCGGTGATCGATCAAGGGACGGAGATCCTGTTCGGAGAGGACAGCTTCACGGAGGAAATTCTGGGACTCAAATTCCGCGTGACACCATTCTCCTTCTTCCAGACGAACAGCGAGGGAGCGGAGGTCCTGTACCAGACGGCGCGGGACTATCTGCAGGGCATCTGCGGTACGGGTATGGATGATAGGAAGACGGAAGCAGCCGCGCAGGAGGATTGTCATCCCAGAACCGGAGAATGCGACGCGGACAGAAGGCCGGTCCTGTTTGATCTGTATTCCGGAACTGGCACAATTTCCCAGCTGATGGCAAAATCCGCGCGAAAGGTCGTCGGTGTCGAGATCGTGGAGGAGGCTGTACAGGCGGCAAGGGAGAATGCCGTGGTGAATGGACTTACAAACTGCAAATTTATCGCAGGGGATGTGCTGAAGGTGATCGATCAGATCCCGGACAAACCGGACGTGATCGTCCTCGATCCGCCGCGGGACGGGATCCATCCGAAGGCTCTGCCGAAGATTTTGCAGTATCAGGTCCCGAATATTCTATATATCTCCTGCAAGCCCACAAGCCTGGCGCGGGATATTCCGGCGTTTTATCTCGCGGGATACCGCCTGCAGAAGGCGGTCTGCGTTGACATGTTCCCGTGGACGGCGGGGATAGAAACGGTATGTTTATTGTCCAAACTTCATGAGGCAAAGCATCATGTCAATGTTAAGCTAGATATGGATGAACTTGATCTTACAAGTGCTGAAGCTAAGGCAACATACAAAGAGATTGGGGAGTGGGTGCAGGAGAAATACGGATTTCATGTAACAAACCTGAACATTGCACAGGTTAAGCAGAAACATGGGATCATAGAGCGTGAAAATTACAATAAGCCAAAATCTGAGAATAGCAGACAGCCTGGATGTCCGGAGGAAAAGGTTAAGGCGATAGAGGATGCTTTGAGGCATTTTCAGATGATATAAGAAGCAAATTTATCTTACAGCTTAATGTACCACGGTAACTATAGATCGGACTTGGAGGAATATAGAGTGAAGCTCATTGTAATAGATATACAAAAAGGAATTACGGACGAAAGATTATATGATTTTGATGGATTCATAAAGAATGTGACAAGTATCATTGATGCCGCAAGGAAGAATAGTGTTGAGGTTATTTATGTTCAACACGATGATGGTCCGGGGACAGGATTTTCTATTGGTGATGTAGATTTTGAGATAGTTGATCAAGTTGCTCCAGAAGCTGGTGATAAGATTTTTGTAAAAGAGATTAACAGTTGTTTTGGGAATAAAGAGCTTGCCACGTATCTTGATAAACAGAAAGATAAAGTACTTATGATTGTGGGACTTCAGACTAACTTCTGTATTGATGCCTCTGTGAAATCAGCTTTTGAAAGAGGATACAGAGTAATCATTCCAAATGGGACGAATTCTAAATTTGATAATGATTACATGGATGGCGAAACGACTTATAAATATTACAATGAAATGATGTGGCCAAAGAGATTTGCCGATTGCATTTCTTTGGAAGAAGCAATTGAAATGATGGAGAAATAGCTTAATGAGAACAAAACATGTTGTTGTACTTCCATATGATGAAAAGTGGAAGCAGGACTATATTGACATAAAAACTGAACTTAGTCAGGCACTCGGAGAGATTGCTATTTCTATTGAGCATGTCGGCAGTACGTCAGTTAAAGGATTGGCGGCTAAGCCAATTATAGACATTGATATTGTTGTAAAAAATGAAAATCTTAATAATGCTATATCAGCCCTTAATAAAATTGGTTACATCCATGAAGGAAATCTCGGAATACCTGGGAGAGAAGCTTTCGCATATGAAGGCAAAGAACATTTACAGCAACATCATTTATACGTGTGCCCGGAGGATTCTTTGGAGTTGAAAAGACATCTTGCATTCAGGGATTATCTCAGAGTGCATCCAGAGGCTGTAAATGAATATAGTAAAATTAAGGTGGAGGCTGCTTCCTTGTATCCGGAGGATATTGATAAATATATTGAACACAAGGCGCCGGTTATAGAGAATATTTATTCTATGATGTGAGGATTTTTGGTTGACATGACGAAGGCACATGATTATACTCAAAAATAAAAAAATTGAAAAAGTAGGAAAAAATATGAAATATACATCCCTCAATAATTTTAATACACCAAATTCTAATCCCGTGAATACAAATCAGGGGACTTTTGGTGTTGTAGATGATGAGGAACGACAATATATTTAGTGATATTGTTAAAACATATAATAAAGAGTGAAGCCTCATCAGACTATAGTGGTTTGATGAGGCTTTCTTTATATAAAATGAAAATGGAGGATTTGTTATGGAACTAGTAAGTGTACAGGATTCTGATTATCGAAAAACATATGAGCTTTATATGTCCTTTCCTGAAAATGAAAACGGGTACATGAATAATGTATACGGTTATAGCTATGAGCAGTTTCTTGAGTGGATTGAGAAAAAGAGAGATTGGTCAATGGGGAAAAATCTTCCTGAAGGATTTGTTCCTGATACTACATATGTGCTTGTTGATGAAGATGTTTATGTCGGTGTTTTTAATTTGAGACATTGTTTGAATGATTTTTTGAGGGAAGGACCTGGACATATTGGCTATTGCATTTCAAAAAAATATCGTGGAAAGGGATATGCAACGAAAGGGCTGGAACTTACTCTTACAAAGGCAAGGCAGATGTGCATTCATGAAGTGTATATGTCTGTTAATAAAGATAATCCTGCAAGCCTCCGTGTGCAGATAAAAAATGGAGCATATATTCATCATGAAAATGAAAAAGAGTATTTTACAAGGATAAATGAGATTGAGGAAGGTTCTTCAAGGGAAGAAATCATCAACAAATTTTACTCTCAATATGAAGAGGATGGTCGCCTTGAAAGAACTGTGCATGGGAGACTTGAATTTACTACGACGATGAATTATATCCACAGGTTTTGTGATAATAATTCAAAGATTTTGGAAATAGGAGCAGGAACAGGAAGATATTCCATAGCCCTGGCAAAAGAAGGAATGGATGTAACTGCCGTTGAACTTGTTGATAAGAATTTGGAAATTCTAAAGGATAAAAGCAAGAGTATCAGTAATATAAGGTCAATTAAGGCAGATGCCACAAATCTTAATATGTTAGAAGATAATAGCTTTGATGTTACACTTGTATTTGGACCACTATATCACTTGTACGAGAGCGAAGAAGTTAATAGGGCAATCGACGAAGCTATCAGAGTAACCAGACCAGATGGAGTGATAATGTTTGCATTTATATCAGTATATGCAATTATGTATTCAAATTACTTTTATGGAAATTGGTCTAAAGGACAGGAATTGAATTTTACAGACGATAATAAGATTAGACATTTTAAAGAACAACTCTTTACCGGTTATGATATTTCAGAATTTGAGAATCTGTTTAAGAATAAAAATGTGACGTATATTACAACGGCAGGTGTGGACGGACTTATTGAGCCAATTGAGCATCGGGCCGATTTTGCAATCTCCGACGATGACTTTAAGAGACTTTCAGATTGGTATATGTCATACTCAGAAAAAAGGGAATTGCTTGGGAATACAAATCATCTTTTGTATATATGTAAAAAAGTATAATTATTTAATATGTCATTCTATAGAGACACTAAAGGTGTACTTTTGTAAATACCTAATGGCAGTTATTTGCAGGAAGTACATCTTTTTCTATGTCCAAGTAAAGTTTGCTGCTAAAAACAAACAGAGCTTCAGATAAGTGTTATTTTTTCCTCTTGCCGCGACCATTCCCTTTTACCGGTTTACAGAGATCCGAGTATCTCTGAAAGATGTCTGTAAAGGTTTTAAATTCATAGGGATCCATTTTGGTAAAATTGATTTTGAAAAGCTTGCTGTACATAACCATCTGAGCCTGAGTGGCATTGTCGGCAGTCATTAACTCTTCAAATGAGTCAAGTATATCGTCAACTGGTGTGGTTGCATCACCAGTTTCTGCATCTTTGCAGTGGGCATCTCGTATAGCTTTTGCTATTTTGACAATGTCATTTCCAAGAAGATTGTTAAAATAGTTGTCTTCAGATATAGTTGCAGCTTCTAAAGTCTTCATGTAATGGTCTTCATCTGAAATGCCTTTATTTTGAAGACGCACACGTGTCTGTTCAATCATTTTGTTGATGTTTCTAAATTGCATTCCGGCAAGATTATCAACATAGATTTCCATATCTGAGAGGAGATTTATGTGCGCGGTAAGCTGATTTTACAGCCGGCGGTAAGGAGTTTTTTCTCCGCCTGGTAAGCAAAATTTTCTCGCCGCGGTAAGCATTTTTTTCTTCTTA
>CACZJZ010000004.1 GCA_902781655.1 uncultured Lachnospiraceae bacterium | reverse complement strand
GCTGCCGCGCAGAATGTCACACAGCGTCCGTTCCAAATCATAAACACGAATTGGATTGCCGGATGGGGATTCAATTTCAATTCTGCCGAACTCGTAGTTCTCCGGCACAACGCGCTTGACAATTAAATTTTCCTGCTTCAAGGATGGGGCATTGTAGCCCTTGGGAAAGGTCATCGTATATTTCGCCGGGGTACGGTCTGAATAGCCCAGCAGATACAGAGCGGTATCGTGCGAATAGATCCCGCGTCCGTACTTGCGCTGCAAGAGGTAAAAATCGTCCTCCCATGCGCTGCTACGCACATACAGACCGCGCCCAAAGCGGTACATCTCGCCGCTCTTTACAAATTCCTGTAAAACGCTGCGGTGCAGTCCGGCTTCCGTCACCTGCGCTGCGGTGATCGTGCCGTCCTCCGATGCTTCCAGTAGTTCTTCGATTTTTTCCTTGGCGTTCATGCTTCTCACCTCGCTTTGACAGTCACACATTATATTATACGTAAATAATGTGCGATTGCCAACCGCAAAACGACGAGCACACATTAGATTACTTTAAAATAATGTGTGAGTGTCGGAGAAGCTACAAGGATTTGTCCTGATCCTGCCCGTGATTGGGGGACAGTCTGGAATATTCCTCACGCAGCTTGGCAAGGTCGGGGAGCTTATCACCGACGCCCGCCGTTTTCAGCGCAGCGGTCGTTTGGTCGTTGCTGTTCTGAAGCTCCGCAATTTTCTGCTCCAAATCGGTATAGAGGGAAATATCGTGTTGGTCGAGAAATACCATTGTGCGGGCAGCGCGTTTCAGATTTTCAATTTTTGCCCAGCGTTCATAGCCTGCGGATTGCTGCGCCTTGATGCAGTTTTCAATGTCGATCAGCAGCGACACGCCGTTGCGCTCTGGCTTCGGTGTTTTCAGAATGACCTTGCCCTTGATGCGTTCGGCTATGGCTTCCTCGGTGTAGGCTTCACCCAACGTCTTTGCACGGGTAAATCGCACCTGACCGGGAACGCGGAATGAGATATACTTTCCGCGCTTGATTTCATACCCCTCGGATTCCAACCGACGCAGGAGGTCGTCAAGGTCTTTGGAAATGGGAATCAGCCTGTCGCTGACGCGGCGGATCTGCGCATAGCTGACCTCACCCGGCTCAAAGGCCTGTATCAGGTGGTGGGCAAGATTGTTGCCTTTCTGCATGGCAGGCAGCCGTGTCTTTTCAAACTCAAGGTCTGCGGTTTCCACGGCGCAGCCGAATGAGGACACCAGCAGCTTATTGTCGGTCTTTGCAGGATCAACGATATAGTCAATGGCTTTTTTGATGAAATCGGCTTACTCCCGCCAAGTGAAGTCACAAGCAGCGGCTACCGGGTTTACAACGATGCTGATTTGGAGGTTTTACAGCAAATTTTGTTTTTCCGGGAGCTTGACTTTTCGCTGGAAGAGATTCGAGAGATCATGCAGAATCCAGCTTATAAAAAAGAGACTGCTTTGCAAAATCAGAAAGCACTTCTGGTGCAAAAGCGGGACAGACTGGACAGGCTGATCGCTCTTGTAGATAAAACATTGAAGGGAGAACGAGACATGAGCTTCAAACAGTTTGATACAACAAAGATAGAAGAGGCAAAACAGCAGGTGGTTCTTTTTCGATTGCGCAGAAACAAGAGTCTGCGCTGGGATGCAGGTCATGCAGGGAAATCATCCACGGGAAGGCCCTTTCGGGTGGCGCGAAGCAGGCAGCCGGGGTAGCTGTTATTCCTCCGCGGAGAGCGTTTGTGACATGCAGTCGTTCACCCAGTCAATGAAATTAGTATCGGCGTCGCCGGTCCGCTCGGCCATGGTGTGACCCTGTCCCCAGACGGTTGCAAAATCAACGCTTTCTACATTGGGATTTGATTCTGCCGCGAGAGCGAGGTTGACCTCGGTCGACAGCGCAGTATCACCCTGATTGATGCCAGTGCGGATTCTCCAGTATTTTGCCACATTGGAGGTATTATATCCGTCCTGGCTCTCCAGCAGATAGTAGAGCGGAGAGTACATTTCAAGTCTCACATCGACGGTATTGCCGACGGAATCGGTGCGGGTCAGATCCCCGGCATAAGCATCGGCGTAGCTGCTGCCAAGCTTCTCGAGAATGGAGGCGAGCGTCGCATCGAAGTGTGCGCCTTCGCCGTCGCCATAGCCAAACAGTGTATTTTCCCCCTGGCCTGCGTCAAGCTGATCGAAGGCACCGAGATTCTTGCTGGCGTTCTTGAGGGCCTCCGTGAAGGCCTCGACACTGGTGATGGTCACTTCTCCGGTGGACGCGTCATAGCTCACCCAGTCTCCGTCAGCGTTCAGAGCGTCAATGTAGTCCTGCGGGGTCTCGTAGGTGCCGGAGAGATCGAGCGGGGATGCGGCAGCGTTCCGCGCGATATGGTCATTCTGTTCACTCGCTGCCATGGCGTCTGTCACATTCCGTTCTGTGCTGCCGCCATTCGGACCGCCCTGCATGCCACCCGGGCCGGCTTCAGAGGATGTACTGGTGTCATAAGGCCATTCTGTATCCGCGATAAAGTTCTCCAGGGAAGTCTCAATTACGTTCTTGATATAGTCATAGTAGGTGCCGGCCTGATAGATGCCTTCGTCCGATGCCTCCAGCGTGAGGACATTGCCGTCTTCATCGGTCAGTCCGATGGAATTGATATAGCTGGCATAGGCCTCGGCAAGGGCGTCCGAGATTTCCTGCTCCTCGTCTGAGAGACCGCTTCTGGTAGAACCCATATTCCACTCATAGGCTTCATCCGCGGAATCGAGAGAGGTGATCGGACACCAGTCCATAGATCCGAGCACAGCGTCGCTGACGCCTGTGACAGCTCCCACTTCCTTAAGATAGGCATCGTAGAGCGAACTGTCACCGGTGGCGCCAAGCAGTGCGGACTGAGCGCCGCCGCCCGACATGCCGAAGGAAAAGATCGCGTCGGTGTTGCCGGCAATCACCCCGTTGTTGTAGCGGATGTAGCGGATGCCGGCTTTGAGATCGGTCACGCCGTAGGGAGCGCCGGCATCTCTGCCGCGGCAACCGATGTGGACATAGACAAAGCCCGCATCAGTGTATTCGCTGACATCGGTGTATTCAGTCAGTTCCTTCTGCGCAGAATAGCCTGGAGTGTTGACTGGCACTACGATTGGCGCTGTTTCTGAAGTATAATTACCGACTTTTGACTCCGTATTGAGTTGGCACGTGTAGGTGCCGTCTCCGTTGTCGGTGCCGTCCATATAGGCGCCGGGGACAAAAATGGCGAGCGTATCGTACTGCTCATCCGGGGAGTTCTCCGCGTACTGAATATTGAGCTGATACCAGACGTCGTCCTCCTCGTTGTACTGCCATTTTGACATGTCGACCTGACTGAGGTTTGTCGAGACTGTGCCGGAGGACAAACTGCTGATACTGACCGCGGCTTCAGAATTTGATGAGGTGCTGCTGGCATCAGCCGCTGCCGTAACGGTGGCATCTGCTGCTTCTGTCCCGGCAGCTTCCTCAGGTTCCGATGACGATGAAGAGGATGCTCCGGACGCGGATCCGGTGCCGCCGCAGCCACACAGCAGAAGAGCGCCTGTCGTTAGAATCGCTGCAGACCTTCCAATTGTTTTGATCATTTCAAAATCCTTTGATGGCGTCCAACGGCCAGATGCCGCCGGTTGACTGTGCCCTGCGACCGCCAGCCGCAGAGCATGAAAAATTCATGGGATGAAATAGTTATCCCATGGATTCCTTAAAACAACCTAAAATGAAATGGCTCAAAAAGATGGATTTTGCTTGCCAACAGAGCGAATTGGGAGTAGGATAAGCACAACAATTTGATAACGCTTTAAACCGTTGAAGCGGAGATAACGTATGCAGAGGAACTCGCAGAGAGCCGGGGAGGATGGGAACCTGGCAGGACACCGGCATGCAAATGGACCGCGGAGGGCGCACCGAACGCCGGAGGGCAAGTAGGATGCGACGTCAGGCATACGTCAGTTGCCATGAGTATGATGGTACTCAGGAGAGAGCGCGGAATATTCTGATTGTCGGTGACAGATGGGTTATATCCCGGGCGGATTGGAATCACATCCTGTGATTCGAAATCGTCAGCAAAGGGAGAATGCAGAAGTCAGGCGGCACAGGAACATCCGCGAAGCAGGGTGGCACCGCGATTTGTATCGTCCCTGGCAGAACAAGAGCTTTGTTCTGCCAGGGACGTTTTGCGTACGCGGAAAACAGATAACAGGGTCCGCGCGGCATGTGGAGGTGGATATGCAGCTGAAAATCAGACCGTCTATGGAGGAAGTGGTGAGGTTCGCCGCGGAGGAGTGCGGCGGGGGCAGGCCGTACCGCCGGTATCCGGTGAGCACGGAGATCTTCGCGGATGTCGCGACACCGATTGAGGTGCTGCGGAAGCTGAAGAATGTTTCGGCGCATACTTATATTCTGGAGTCCGCGGAAGCGCAGGAGCAGTGGGGCAGATACACCTTTCTCGGCTATGATCCGAAGCTGGAGATCACCTGCCTGAACGGGCGGATGACGGTGGGAGACCTTTCCTTTGAAACGACCAATCCCGCAGCGTATATCCGGGAAATTCTGGATCAGTACCGTGCGCCGCGCATGGATTACCTCCCGCCGTTTGCCGGCGGTCTGGTCGGCTATTTTTCCTATGATTTTCTGAAGTATGCGGAACCGTCGCTGCATCTCGACGCGGAGGACAGCGAGCAGTTCAAGGATGTGGACCTGATGCTGTTCGACCGGGTCATTGCGTTCGACAATGTAGCGCAGAAGATTATTCTGATCGTCAACATCGATCTGGCGGAGCCGGAGACCACATATCGCAAGGCGGAGCGGGAGCTGGGGGAGATGGCGGACCTCATCCTGACCGGGAAGGCAAAGGAGGAGCCGGCTGGCGTCCTGCGGTCGGAGGTGCGGCCGATGTTTGACCGGGAGCAGTACTGCAGCATGGTGCGGAAGGCACAGCATCATATCCATGAGGGCGATATTTTTCAGATTGTGCTCAGCAACCGCCTGGAGGCGGACTACGAGGGCAGCCTTCTGAACAGCTATCGGGTGCTTCGAACCCTGAATCCGTCGCCGTATATGTTTTACTTCTCCGGAACGGACGTGGAGGCGGCGGGTGCTTCTCCGGAGACGCTGGTAAAGCTGGAGGATGGCGTCTTGCACACGTTTCCGCTGGCCGGAACGAGGCCCCGCGGGAAGACGCCGGAGGAGGATGCGGCGCTGGAGCGGGAGCTTCTGGCGGATGAAAAGGAGCTCGCCGAGCACAACATGCTGGTCGATCTTGGCAGAAACGATATCGGGCGGATTTCCAGATTCGGCACAGTGACCGTCGAGAAATATCATGAGGTACTGAAATTTTCCCATGTGATGCACATCGGTTCCACGGTGCGCGGGGAGATCCGGCAGGATATGGGGGCGCTCGACGCCGTGAATGCAGTCCTGCCGGCAGGAACCCTCTCTGGTGCGCCCAAAATCCGTGCATGCCAGCTGATCAATGATCTCGAAAACAATAAGCGCGGCATCTACGGAGGCGCCATCGGGTATCTTGATTTCACCGGAAATCTTGACACCTGCATCGCAATCCGGCTTGCCTACAAGAAAAACGGAAAGGTCTTCGTCCGGAGCGGCGCCGGCATTGTAGCGGATTCTGTGCCGGAGAAAGAATATCAGGAGTGCATCAATAAGGCGAAGGCGGTGGTGACCGCACTGGAGGCTGCAAATGATCTTGCTGATTGATAACTACGACAGCTTTTCCTACAACCTGTATCAGCTGATCGGGGAGCTGAATCCGGACATCCATGTCGTCCGGAACGATGCGCTGACGGTGACGGAGATCGCGGACCTCCGGCCGGAGCGGATTGTGATTTCGCCGGGCCCCGGACGGCCTGCAGACGCCGGCATCTGCGAGAGCGTGGTGCAGGAACTCGGCGGTCAGATTCCGATTCTGGGTGTCTGTCTGGGAGAGCAGGCCATCTGTGAGGCATACGGTGCAGTCGTGGACTACGCGCATCGTCTGATGCACGGCAAGCAGTCCATCGCGGCGCTCGACAGGACAAGCCCGATTTTTGCGGGACTTCCGGAGCAGATACCGGTCGCGCGGTATCACTCGCTGGCGGTCAGGCCGGAGACGCTTCCGCCGGAGCTTCGCGTCATCGCCACGGCGGAGGACGGCGAGGTGATGGCGGTCGAGGATCGGAAGAGGCGGGTATATGGCCTGCAGTTTCATCCGGAGTCGATCATGACGCCGGATGGAAGAAAGATTTTGCAGAACTTTCTGAACGGGGAGGAGACATCATGATTAAGGAAGCGATCATCAAAATTGTGAACAAGGAAGATCTGACCTATGAGGAGGCCAGGACAGCGATGCTCGAGATCATGCGCGGAGAGACGACGCCGACGCAGAATGCGGCATTCCTTGCCGCCCTCTCGACCAAGTCGGCGAAGGCGGAGACGATTGACGAGATCTCCGGTTGTGCCTGTGCGATGCGTTCCCTGGCGACGCCGGTGCCGCATCCCGGCATGGAGGTCCTGGAGATCGTGGGAACGGGCGGAGACAACGCCCATTCCTTCAATATTTCCACGACATCGGCCATGGTGATTGCGGCCGGCGGCGTCAAAGTGGCCAAGCACGGCAACCGGGCAGCCTCGTCGCTGTGCGGCACGGCGGACTGCCTCGAGGCGCTCGGCGTCAATATCCAGGAGGATCCGGCGCTCTGCCTGACGATGCTGGAGAAGGCCGGGTTTTGCTTTATGTTCGCACAGAAATATCACGCCGCGATGAAGTATGTGGGCGCGATCCGGAAGGAGCTGGGGTTCCGTACGGTATTCAACATTCTGGGACCGCTGACGAATCCGGCGAGTCCGGAGATGTTTCTGCTCGGTGTGTATGACGAGTATCTGGTGGAACCGATCGCGAAGGTACTGGTTTCTCTCGGCGTGAAGCGCGGCTTTGTCGTGTATGGCAGGGACAGGCTCGATGAGATTTCCGCGAGTGCGCCGAGTGTGCTGTGCGAGATCAGGGACGGCTATTACCGGACGCTCGAGATTGCGCCGGAGGACTTCGGACTCGTGAGAGGGCAGAAGGCGGAGATCGTGGGCGGCACTCCCGCGGAGAACGCGGAGATCACGCGCGGCATACTATCCGGCAAAATGCAGGGCACGAAGCGCAATATTGTCCTGATGAATGCCGGCGCGGCGCTGTACATCGGACAGAAGGCAGCGAGCATCGGGGAAGGAGTGAAGCTGGCCGCGGAGCTGATTGATTCCGGCGCAGCGATGAGGACACTGGAAAGGGTGATCGAGGTGTCGCATTTGTGAGGATAAAGCGGAGAACGCAAAAGTGTAAAGCGATGAGGTGTGGAAATGGAACCCAAAACCATTCTGGACAGGCTGGCGGATGCCGCGCGGGCACGCGTGGCTCTCGCGAAGCAGCAGGATCCGCCGGGTGCAATGCGGGCGAAGGCTGAGACGCTGGCAGCAGCGGAGCCGGAGAAGGCATACTGGTTTGAAAAGGCGATCGCGGGGGACGGCATGCATTTTATCTGCGAATGCAAGAAGGCCTCTCCCTCGAAGGGACTGATCGCACCGGAATTTCCGTATCTTGCGATTGCGAAGGATTACGAGGCGGCCGGCGCTTCGGCGATCTCGGTACTGACGGAGCCGCAATGGTTTCTGGGAGAAAACCGGTATCTGCGGGAGATCGCGGGGGCGGTGTCGATCCCGTGCCTCAGGAAGGATTTTACCGTAGATCCGTACATGATCTATGAGGCAAAGGCCCTCGGCGCCTCGGCGGTGCTGCTCATCTGCGCGATTCTGGATCGGGAGGAGCTGAAGGAATATCTCGCTGTTGCGGACAGCCTTGGACTGTCCGCGGTCGTGGAGGCACATGACGCACAGGAGGTCCGGATGGCGGCGGATGCCGGCGCCAGAATCATCGGAGTCAATAACCGGAATCTCCGCGATTTCACCGTGGACCTTGGAAACTGCCTGCGGATGCGGGACGAGGCGCCGGAGGATACGCTCTTTGTCGCGGAGTCCGGCATCCGGACACCGGAGGATATCAGAACGCTTGAGGCGCACGACATCCATGCCGTGCTCATCGGCGAGCAGCTGATGCGGGCAGCGGACCGGAGAGCGGAGCTGCGGCGCCTCGCCGGCAGGGAGAAAAAGACGCATCTCAAAATCTGCGGACTCCGGACACCATCGGATGTGGAGGCCGTGAATGCGGCGGCGCCGGATTTTGCCGGATTCATCTTTGACCCGTCGCGGAGACGGTATGTCAGGCCGGAGGAGGCGGAACTGCTTCGGAAAAGGCTGAGGAGCGGGATCCGATCTGTCGGCGTATTTGTGAACGCGCCGATGGAGGAAATTCTGGATGTGCTCAGGCGATGTCCTGTGGATGCGGTGCAGCTGCACGGGCAGGAGAGCGATGCGGAAATCGAAGCGCTCCGCGCGGCACGCCCGGGGTTGTTTGTGATCAGGGCGTTCCGGGTGGACGGACCGGAGGATGTGGAGCGGGCGGAGGCGTCCAGGGCGGATCTGATTTTGCTGGATCATGGAGCGGGCGGCACAGGGAAAACTTTCGACTGGTCGCTTCTCCGGCATGTGAAGCGGCCCTTTCTGCTCGCAGGCGGGCTGTCCGCGGACAATGTGGCGGAGGCGGTCCGGCTGGTTCATCCCTGGGGAGTCGACGTCAGCTCCTCGCTGGAGACGGACGGTCACAAGGATGCGGAGAAGGTGAAGCGGTTTGCGGCGGCGGTGCGCGCGGCCGGAGAATAAACGGAGCGGTGAGGGCGCAAAGAAAGGAGCAGAGGATGAGTACGAATCCGAGCGGACGGTTCGGGATACACGGAGGGCAGTATATCCCGGAGACACTGATGAACGCGGTGATCGAGCTGGAGGAGGCCTACAATCACTACAGGGAGGACCCGGAATTTCGCCGGGAGCTGACGGCACTCTACAATGATTATGCCGGACGGCCGAGCCTCCTGTATTACGCGGAGAAAATGACGAAGGATCTCGGCGGCGCGAAGATTTATCTGAAGCGGGAGGATCTGAACCATACCGGCGCGCACAAGATCAATAACTGCCTTGGGCAGGCACTGCTTGCAAAGAAGATGGGCAAAACCCGTCTGATCGCGGAGACAGGCGCCGGCCAGCATGGCGTGGCGACAGCGACGGTCGCCGCTCTCATGGGGATGGAGTGTGTCGTGTTCATGGGAAAGGTGGACACGGAACGGCAGGCGCTCAACGTCTACAAGATGCGTCTGCTGGGTGCCAGCGTGGTGCCGGTGACGGACGGAACAGGAACGCTCAAGGACGCGGTGTCACAGGCGATGCGGGAATGGAGCTCCCGGATCGACGACACGCACTACTGTCTCGGGTCTGTCATGGGTCCCCATCCGTTTCCGACGATCGTGCGCGATTTTCAGGCGGTCATCTCCAGCGAAATCCGGCAGCAGATACTCGGGAAGGAGGGCAGGCTTCCCGACGCCGTGATCGCCTGCGTGGGCGGCGGATCCAATGCCATCGGCTCCTTCTACCATTTCATTGACGATCCGGGTGTTCAGCTCATCGGCTGCGAGGCGGCAGGCCGCGGGGTCGATACGATGGAGACCGCCGCGACCATCAATACCGGGCGTCCCGGCATATTCCACGGCATGAAATCCTACTTCTGCCAGAATGAGTACGGGCAGATCGCGCCGGTGTATTCGATTTCCGCAGGTCTGGACTATCCGGGCATAGGACCGGAGCACGCATGGCTCCATGACATTGGCCGTGCACAGTATGTTCCGGTCACGGACGAGGAAGCGGTGAATGCGTTTGAGTATCTCTCGCGGACGGAGGGAATCATTCCTGCGATTGAGAGCGCACATGCAGTGGCCTATGCCATGAAGCTGGCGCCTTCGATGGGAAAAGACAAAGTGATTGTCATCACCATTTCCGGGCGCGGCGACAAGGACTGCGCGGCGATCGCGCGGTACCGCGGGGAGAACATCCGGGACGACTGAGGAGAGAGCGTGCCACATTCGGTAAAAACCGCACGCACGTATTTTGTCAAAGCGAGGTTTCAAAATGAATCGAATTGCAGAGGCTTTTCGGAATCATAAGGCTTTTATCGCGTTTATCACGGTCGGGGATCCCGATCTGGAGACGACGGAACAGATTGTCCACGCGGCGGTGGAGGGCGGCGCGGATCTCATCGAACTCGGCATTCCTTTTTCCGATCCGACGGCCGAGGGACCGGTGATCATGCACGCGGATAATGTGGCCCTCGCGGCGGGCACCACGACGGACAAGGTCTTTGCCCTGACGAAACAGCTCCGGGCGACGGTCTCTGTTCCGATGGTGTATATGACCTACGCCAATGTTGTTTTCTCCTACGGAACGGAGAAATTCGCCGCCAGGGCGTCTGAGGCGGGGATCGACGGCGTGATTCTGCCCGATGTGCCCTATGAGGAGAAGGACGAATTTGACGCGGCGTTCTCCCGCTATGACATAGATTTGATCTCCATGATCGCACCCACCTCGGAGAACCGCATCGCCAGAATCGCAGGCGGGGCAAAGGGCTTCGTCTACATGGTATCCTCGCTCGGCGTCACGGGAACGAGAAGTGAGATCACGACAGATATCGGAGCGATGACAGCTCTTGTGCGGAAGGCGGCGAAGGTTCCCTGCGCGGTGGGATTCGGCATCCAGACGCCGGAACAGGCGGCGAAAATGGCTTCTCTCTCGGACGGCGCCATTGTCGGATCCGCGATCATCAAAATTATAGATCAGTATGGCAGAGAGTCGGCTCCGCGTGTCAGGGATTATGTCCGGAGCATGGCGGACGCCGTGCATGCGGTGATTTGACTTTCCTCTGCGGATGCAGGATACTGGCAGAATATCGATGAGCGCAGGCGGTCTGCCCGGAACGGATTCCGGGCGGCCGCAGTGCATCTGATCGGCGGAGGAGCACAGTGTCATGAGCGGACGCGGGGGAAAGCTTTCCCTGGTCTTCACAGGGGATATCGGATTTGACAAATACATGGACGGGCAGTGGAACGATCCGGATCTGATCGCGCCGGAGATTCTTTCCTATCTGCATGACGCGGACCATGTCATTGCCAACGTGGAGGGGGCAATCTCCGGAGCGGGGACTGACCCCGCGATGGGGACCACCGGAGCCGCGGCGCAGCTGATGCATACCATGAACCCGGCGGCTGTCCGGGTTCTTTCACATATGCACGCTGATATCTGGAACCTTTGCAATAACCATATCATGGATGCCGGAGAGGCGGGCGTGCGGGATACGCTGGCCGCGGCGGAGAAGTGCGGTGTCCGGACGGTTGGAGCCGGCCGGAATATCGAAGAGGCCGCGAGGCCGGTCTTTCTGCCGGAGGCGGGCGGCGTCGGAATGTTCAGCGTAGGGTACCGGCGCGGCTGCAAGCCGGCCGGGGAGGATCACGCAGGCTGCCTGCTCTGGAACGACATGGAGCGGATACAGCGGACGATCGATGAAATTCACCGGACCTGCCGCTGGTGTATTCTGATTTCTCATGGAGGGGAGGAATTTACTTCTCTTCCCTCTCCCTACACGCGGGACCGCTATCTCCGGTTTCTTTCCATGGGCGCCGATCTCATCGTGGCGCATCATCCCCATGTGCCGATGAATTATGAGCGGGTGGGGGACAAGGCCATCTTTTATTCTCTCGGAAATTTCATCTTTGACACCGATTACCAGCGCGCCCAGTTCAATACAGAGAAGGGGATCCTGCTGCGACTTGATCTCACAGAGGAAGGCTGGAATTTTGACGCCAGAGGCATTCAGATTCTACGCGGGCCGGAGCATATCGTACCGGCGCCGCTTCCGGACATCTTTGAGAATGTCGGGGAGAAGGATTATGCACTGCTCGCTCCCCTCGCGGCAAGGATGTTCATCGCCGCCACGAAACGGCAGCAGATTTATCTGAATCCGGCAAAATTTGCGCACGCCACGGAAGAGGAGTGGCGGGCACATTTCGCCGATCCGAAACGGAGCGGCAGGGTGCCGGGGGAAGCGCTGGACTTTCAGATCATCTGTCCGCTGGCGGAGCAGGAGCGGGAGAAGGCGTGGCAGCGGAGTTCGCAGAAAAAGGTGATTTCGTATATCTTGAAGCAGATGTGAAGGACAGGCGGAGGCGGTATGGTATTGAATTGCCAGATTTTGTATTTACGGTCTTGTCTTTTTTTGAAGTTAGCTTATACTAACAATAGTTAGTTGATAAAAAATAAACGACAGCGCCGGGACGGCGGAAGGATATGCAATGACATTAAAGGATTTGAAGGTTGGACAGAGTGCCGTGATCACGGAGGTTGGAGGAGAAGGAGCGCTCCGTCAGCATTTTCTGGACATGGGTGTGATTCCGGGCGCGGAGACGACAGTCGTGAAGTTTGCGCCGATGGGAGATCCGATGGAGCTGCAGATTCACGGCTATGAGCTGACGCTGCGGCTGGACGATGCCGGCAAGATCGGGGTGAGACAGATCCCGGAGCGCACCAACAAGCATGTCAGAGTGCAGGAGATCCAGCCGTCGGACCATCCGGGACTCGGCGAGGACGGTTATCTCTATCATCACAAGGGAGACGGAAAGCCGCTTCCGGATGGGACGGTTCTCACCTTCGCGCTGGTGGGCAATCAGAACTGCGGCAAGACGACGCTGTTCAATCAGCTGACCGGCGCGAATCAGCACGTCGGGAATTTTCCGGGCGTCACAGTGGACAGAAAGGACGGGCCGATCAAGGGGCATCCGAATACGCTTGTCACGGATCTTCCCGGCATTTATTCCATGTCGCCCTATTCCAGCGAGGAAATCGTCTCCAGAAATTTTGTTCTTGAAAACAAGCCGAAAGCAATCATCAATATTGTGGACGCCACCAATATTGAGCGCAATCTGTATCTGACCATTCAGCTGCTGATGATGGATGTGCCCATGGTGGTAGCGCTCAATATGATGGATGAGGTGGAGGAGAATCACGGTTCCATCGA
Organism: uncultured Lachnospiraceae bacterium; assembly: GCA_902781655.1. Lineage (GTDB taxonomy): Bacteria > Bacillota > Clostridia > Lachnospirales > Lachnospiraceae > CAG-791. Next base: position 141,157 of record CACZJZ010000004.1, on the reverse strand, counting down.
CATCAATGGGATGGAGTCCATGCTCGGGGTTCCGGTGGTGCCGATTTCCGCGGCGAAGAATGAGGGCGTGGATGAGCTTGTGCGGCATGCGCTGCATGTCGCGCAATATCAGGAGCTTCCGAGAAAGCAGGACTTCTGTTCCAGAGACGACCACGGCGGCGCGATCCACCGGGCGCACCACGCGGTCGAGGCGATCATCGAGGACCATGCGGAGCGGGCAGGACTGCCGATCCGGTTTGCGGCGGACAAGGCGATCGAGGGAGACCCGCTCATCATGGCGCAGCTCGATCTCGACATCAATGAAAAAGAGATGCTCGAGCATGTGATCGTGCAGATGGAAAAAGAGGGCGGCATGGATCGCTGCGCGGCTATCGCTGACATGAAGTTTGATTTCATCGAGCGCGTCTGCGAGGCGACGGTGGTCAAGCCGCAGGAGAGTGTCGGGCGGATCCGCTCCGAGAAGATCGACCGGGTGCTCACGGGAAAATATACGGCGATTCCGTGCTTTGTCGGGATTATGCTGCTGGTATTCTATCTGACCTTCAACGTGATCGGCGCGGCGCTGCAGAATCTGCTGGCTTTGGGTATCGGCGCCCTCTCCGCGGCGGCAGATAGGGGCCTGACGGCGGCGGGCGTGAATGCGGGACTGCACAGCCTGGTCATCAATGGCATATTCGAGGGCGTTGGATCGGTACTGTCCTTCCTTCCAATCGTGGTAGTGCTGTTCTTCTTCCTGTCCCTGATGGAAGATTCCGGATACATCGCGCGCGTCGCGTTCTTCATGGACAAGCTCCTGCGTCGGATTGGTCTGTCCGGACGCAGCATTGTGCCGATGCTGATCGGGTTCGGATGCACGGTGCCGGCAGTGATGTCTACCAGAACGCTGCCGTCGAGGCGGGACCGCCGCATGACGATTTTGCTGACGCCGTTCATGAGCTGCTCGGCCAAGCTCCCGATATACACCTTCTTTGTGGCGGCGTTTTTCCCGGGGAAGGGCGGTCTTATCATGACCGGTCTGTATTTCCTTGGAATTCTGCTGGGCATTGTGACGGCTCTGCTCTTCAAGGACACACTGTTCAGGGGCGAGGCGGTTCCGTTCGTCATGGAGCTGCCGAATTACCGGCTCCCGGGAGCAAAGAATGTGCTCCAGCTTCTCTGGGAGAAATCGAAGGACTTTCTGCAGAAGGCGTTCTCGGTCATATTGATTGCAACCATTGTCGTGTGGTTCCTGCAGAGTTTTGGCCCGTCCCTGAATTATGTGACGGATTCCTCAGGGAGTCTGATGGCCCTGATCGCAGGTGCGATCGCGCCGGTCTTCCGCCCGGTCGGACTGGACGACTGGCGCATTGTGACGGCGCTGATCAGCGGCTTCATGGCGAAGGAGAGCGTGGTCTCAACGCTGGAGGTTCTATATGGAGGCAGTATCGCAAGCACGATGACGACACTGTCCGCGGTCAGTATGCTGGTCTTCTCTCTGCTCTATACACCCTGCGTCGCGGCCATCGCGGCAATCCGACGTGAGATGGGCGGAAAGTGGGCGGCGGCCGTCGTCCTCTTCCAGTGCTGCGTGGCGTATCTGGCGGCTTTCGCGGCGCATGGCATCGGATATCTCGCCGGCCTGCGGTAATCGCGGCGGATCACAGCAGCGTGAAGAAGGGAACAAGGAAGCATGGCAGCAATCCTATTGACGATATGTGTGGCGGCAGGAATCGCCGCAGCGGCAGCTGCTACGGCAAGGAGGTTCCGGCAGGGAGGAGGCTGCTGCGGCAGTCATGAGGCGGCTGTCCGGAAAACCGGTGCCCCTCGTCGAAGGCGCGGGCAGTACCCCTGGGAGACGCGTCTGACAATCGGAGGCATGACCTGCGACAACTGCGCAAGAAAGGTGGAGAATGCGCTGAACGGCGTCCCGGGAACCTGGGCGAAGGTGAGTATCAGCGATAGCATCGCAAGAGTCCGGACCGAAGAAGAGCCCGATGCGCAAAGCCTGAAGCGGGCGGTACGCGAGGCCGGGTATACGGTTCTGTCTGTCTCACCAGCAGTCCGTCGGGAGTGATGGGCAATGGACGGAACATGACATTGGTGCCGCGGAAGACGCGGAACGGAGTATGGAAATCAGAATGCGGAGATCAGTAAAATAGAGGAAAAGGCACATGGGAATCGCGGTTTTTGGAGCAGTTTTCGTGGATATCAAGGGATATCCGATCGCGCAGTTCATACCTGAGGGGCGCAATGCGGGGCGTGTGGTGGAGCTGCATGGCGGTGTGGCGCGGAATATCGCGGAGGACATTGGCAATGTGGAGCTGCGCCCGACCTTTGTCAGCGTGGTGGACGACACCGGGATCGGCGCAGATGTGGTTGCCAAGCTTCGCCGACATCAGGTGAATGTGGACTACATTGTCCGGCGGCGGGATGGACTCGGGACCTGGCTTGCGATCTTCAACAATGAGAATGATGTCGTGGCCTCCATCTCCAAACGGCCGGATCTCTCGGGCATCGCCGACGTTCTGGATGAGCACGGAGATGAGATTATCTCGCAGTGTGACAGCGTGGTTGTGGAAATCGACATGCGCTCCTATATTTTGAAGAAGGTGTTTGACCTGGCGGAGAAGTATCACAAGCAGGTTTACGCCGCGGTCTCCAATATGTCGATCGCCATGGAGCGCCGGGATCTGCTGTCCCGCACGGGCTGCGTCGTCTGCAACCAGGAGGAGGCAAGCCTGCTCTTCTCCGACGACTATTCCGGAAAGAGCCACGAGGAGATGCAGCAGATTCTGGAGGAGAAGCTCTGCCAGACGCGCATCCCGCGCATGGTGATCACCCTGGGCGGAGATGGCGCGGTATACGCGGAGAATACGGAGAAAAATGGGCTGAGCGGCTATGTCCCCGCGCTGCATGTCATGGTGCAGGATACCACCGGGGCGGGGGATTCGTTCTTCGCCGGCGTCGCCATCGGGCTGACTTATGGGAAGACACTGCGGGAGGCCTGCGAGATCGGGACAAGACTTGCCGGGTCGGTGATCGCCACGAAGGAAAATGTCTGTCCCCGCTTCCGGCCGGAGGAATTCGGCATCGCGGAGAGGCCAAAGATCTACGAGGACTGACCTTACCAACATCAGGACGATGTTTCAGTGAACAAGTTCATACACAGATTTTTAGGAAATATATAAGGCCGCAGGCGCATCGGAGTTCAACCGGTGCGTTTTTTCTTTTTCACGAATTGAGTCATAAAAAAGCAAAACGGAGAATAGGTCCGGATGGATCGCGAACGTATACTAAAGGCAATTGAACTCGTGAAAAACGGGAGGGGAAGGCAGATATGGGAAGAAAAGGGAAAATAGAGTCGGAGGCAAAGTCCGTATCGAAGGAAAAAGAAAAGGGCATGGGGTTCTGGAAGCTTTTTTCGTGGTCGGCGCGAGGCGGTTCGACTGGTATCGCCTCGATGATTATGGGATACCTGACAATTTTCTGTACCGACACCATGGGTATTCCGCCGGCTGCAGTGGGCACGCTGCTGCTGAGCAAATTTCTCGACGGCCTGACGGATCTTTTTGCGGGGTACTTCGTCGACCGGACGCACACCCGCTGGGGCAAGGGACGTCCGTATGAATGGTGCGTGGCCGGTATGTGGCTGAGCACACTTCTTCTGTTCATGGTGCCGGCGCGGTTCAGTACGCTGATGAAACTGGTCTGGATATTCATCATGTATGCGTTTGCAAACTCGGTATTCTACACATTCCTGAATGCGAACAGCAATGTATATATGGTTCGCGCGTTCAACCGGAAGAAGGATTATGTGGATGTCTCCACGTATGGCGGTGTGGTCCCGATCGTGATGGTTCTGATTTTCAATATCGTCTTTCCGACATTGATGGGAAAGCTGGCGACCTCGCAGCATGGCTGGGTACAGCTGGTTCTGATTTTCCTTATTCCGATGGTTGTCGTTGGAATGCTTCGTTTCTTTGTCCACAAGGAAAAATATGACGTAGATGTTGAGGCGCACGGCGAGAAGGTCAGATTCCGGGATGTACTTCTTGTTTTAAAAAGCAACCCATACATTTACATCATCGCGTTCGGTTCTTTCGTCATGAATATCATCACGAACATGGGAACCGGCGTGTATTACTTTAAGTATATCGTCGGAAATGTCGGGCTGATGAGCGTGACGGCAGCCAGTCAGGTGGTCGTGGTTCCGCTGATGTTCATTCTGCCGCAGATTCTGAAAAAAACGACAGTGGTCAATGTCATCAAGGGAGGCCTGCTGGTCACGATTGCCGGTTATGTTTTGTATTATTTTGCGAACAAAAACATTCTCCTGCTGTCGGTCAGCGCGATCCTGACAGGAGGCGGCGTGGTGCCTATGTCCATGCTGTCAGGGCTTCTGATTCTGGAATGCTCGGAATATAATGAGTACAAGGGCATGCGGCGTCTGGAGGGTTCCCTGAGTTCTGTGAACGGTTTCGCGACCAAGGTTGGCGCCGGAATCGGAGCCGGCATTCTCGGCATTCTTCTGGGAGCGGGCGGCTATGATGGAACGCTGGCGGTTCAACCGGCTTCAACCATTACGCTGATCCGTATGATGTCGACAATGGTTCCGGCAGTGATGTACATACTCGTTTTCTTCATTTTCAATTTTTATGCGTTAGGCAGGAAGATGCCGGAAATCCAGAAGGCGAATGAAGCGAGACGTCTGGCAGCAGCCGAACAGAAAACGGAAGCAGCCGCGGCAGGAACAGACAGCACAAAGTAAGGAGCCCTTTATGAGATTGAAAAAAAATGTATCGCTGAAGGATTTTATCGACACAGTAAAGAAGTGTCAGCACGATGTGTATTTTGAGAGCAATGAAGGGGATCATCTGAATCTGAAATCCACGATTTCGCAGTTTGTTTTTGCGTCGGCAGGCAATGACGAGGAATACCTGCATCAGGGAACGATCATGTGCGAGAGCGTCTCCGATTATGCGACACTGGCTGACTATATCGAAGAATAAAGAGAGTCTGGTCTGACCCGTGCGCTGCGGTGAAAAGATGCTGTCATGCTGACACACTGCGTGCCGCGTTCGGCAAAACCGCATTCGTGGATTTTGCCCCAGTGAGGTATAGGTATGAAAGCTTCCAGCAATATGGACAAGCGTCTGCGCATGTTTGCCGGTGAGATGTACAGTGCCTGTCAGACAGGGACCTGGTGCTTCAATCGGGAGAGGAATGTCTTTTATTCGACGTATCCGTTCAGCGATGATCTGAGAAATGTTCTGGAAGTGAACGGTATCCTGCAGACCGTTGTGTCCGATCAGGAGCAGCCCCCACGCCCGACAGTTCTCTCGGACAATCTCGATCTCATCTGGATCTATGAAAGGGCTGATCTGGAAAATGGCGGCACGCTTTTCTTCATGGTAGGGCCTGTGTTTCTGATGAGACTCACGCAGGAGACACTGATGAAGAAGCTGGCGCAGCTTACGCTGTCAGTCGCGAAGCGCATGAAATTCACGCGTATTCTGGCAGAAGCGCCGGTTGTGAACACCATGTTTATTGAAGCGGTGTCCCGCATGCTGCATTTTGCCATATATGACGAGTATCTGGGCGCCACGGAGGTATATGTCGGACAAAGGCTGTCAGATGCAGACGAAGAGCATTCGGATACGAAAGATGCGGAAGTGAAGACGGAAACGTGGCAGGAGCGGATGCAGAACAGTCTGCTTCAGAAGCCGGATAGAAGTCAGGCGGAAATGCTGGAATATGCGCATTTGCAGGAGCTGCTTCTGCAGGCGGTACGGACCGGAACGCGGGACGCGCAGGATGCGGGAAGTGTTCCTACCGGTGGATTTCATGAATTGTTCCGGCAAGATTCGCTTCGCTCCATCAAGGATAGTCTGCTGATTTTTCAGGGACTCTGCACCCAGGCGGCGCGGGATGGCGGCCTTCCGCTTGAGGAAGCACTGGAGCTGGAGCAGCGGGGTGTGGAGGCAATCGAGCGCGCAACGGATATTGCAGAAGCGGCGCGCCAGAACTGGGACAACTATGAAGCGTTCATCGATGCCGTCCATCAGACAAAGCAGGAAGCGCAGCAGGGCATATCCGTCCCGATCCAGCTCACGATGGAGTATATCCGGCAGAGCTACCGCAAGGACATCGCACTCGCTGATCTGGCACGCAATGTCGGCTATACCGAGTATTACCTGTCACGCAAGTTTACGAAGGAAACTGGCTGGCGGATTCAGGACTACCTGCGGGAGGTGCGCCTGGAGGCGGCCAGAGTGCAGCTTCTGACAACCAGAAAGGATATCGACGCCATCTCCTCTGAGCTTCGATTTAAGAGCCGGAGTCATTTTGATCGCACGTTTAAAGAGAAGACAGGAATGACTCCCGCCGTTTTCCGGAAGACCATGGGGCAGGGGACGGGTCAGACGAAGAAATCCTGACAAATCGGGGCAGAGAAAGACGAAACCGTGGCTGGGCTGCTGTGGTTTCGTCTTTTATTATGATTACAGTATCAAAAGACTGCTATATTCGCGCACTTGCATGCGCGTGGCGGCACAGTAAAGATAATGCATGGAGGAAGTCACGATGAGAATTTACCAGAATCCGGAGGAGACGCCGGAAAGAAGGGCAGACGATTTACTCAGGGACATGAGTCTGGACGAAAAAGTCGCTCAGGTCACCGGTATTTTTCTGGTGCCGGCTGTGGAGCGGATGGCGCCGTTCTTAAAGTTCGGGATTGGGCAGGTCAGTACGCTCGCTTTCCGGGAGCTGAAGACAGGCAGGGAAGCTGCCGAATTGCAGCGGAAGGTACAGAACATGGTGATGGAGAACAGTCCGCATCATATTCCGGCGGTTTTTCATATGGAGGGCATCTGCGGAGCGTTCATTCAGGGAAGCACCAGCTTTCCGTCGGGTGTGAACCGGGGTGCTTCGTTCGACCCGGAGCTGGAGAAGAAAATCGGAGAAATTGTGTCCCGCCAGGAGGCGGCGTACGGCATCACGCAGATCCTGGCGCCGGTGCTCGATATTTCGCGGGATTCCCGCATGGGACGCCAGTCAGAGCCGTATGGCGAAGATCCGACGTTGGCAGCGGCGATGGGAACGGCCTTTGTCAGAGGCGTTCAGGAAACAGAGACGGATGGGCGGCATCCGGAGTCTGCGGCCAAGCATTTTCTCGGGTTTCACGCCTCGGAGGGCGGCGTGCACGGCACAGAGGCAAGGCTCGGACACCGGGTCTTGGACGAAATTTACGGCAAACCGTTCCAGGCAGCCATCACAGAGGGCGGACTGAAAGGGATCATGCCTTGCTACTGCCTGATCGACGGGCTGCCGGTGTCCGCTTCGAGAAAGATTCTGACCGACCTTCTGCGCGGCGAAATGGGGTTTGACGGCGTGACTGTTTCGGATTACGGCGCCGTCAGCAATGTCCACAGCGTACAGGGAATCGGCGAAACGCTGGAGGATGCCGGCTACCGGTGCCTGAAAGCCGGCATGGATGTGGAATTGCCTATGGGGCAGGCGTACGGCGACGGGTTAAAGAAATTGTTCGAAGACGGCCGTGCGGATATTTCGTATCTGAATCAGGCCGTTTGGCGTGTGCTGCGGGCAAAGTTCCGCATGGGACTCTTCGAGCATCCCTTTGCTATGGAAGAGACGGAGCGCGAACTTGTCCTTCACCGCGAGACAGACAGGCAGGTATCCGGGCAGATGGCACAGGAATCCATCGTGCTGTTAAAGAACGACGGCGTACTCCCGCTGGCGGCGGAAAAAGACGGCACGCTGCGGGCGGCGGGAAAACCAGTCAGGAAGATTGCGCTCATCGGACCGCAGGCAGTCAATGCCCGCTATTATTTTGGCGGATACACCCATTTGTCGATGGAAGAGGCTATGCATGCCGCCAGAAATTCGATGGCGGGGGTCCGTGGAAGGCAGGAGAGTGGAGCTGAAATCCGTCTGGTGCCGGGGACGCAGGTGCAGGACGATGAATCGGAAGAATTTGACGACATTTTAAAGCTCCAGAAGCCAGACTGCCGGAGCCTGATGGAAGAATTGAGAGCTGAGCTTCCGGACGTGCAGATTGACTGGGCAGCAGGGTACTACAAGGCAGGTGCGGATACATCGCGCTTTGCTGAGGCTCTTGACATCGCGAAGGACGCGGATCTGATCCTTCTGACGCTTGGCGGAAAGAACGGTTCCGGCTCGATCGCCACAATGGGCGAGGGCGTGGACAGCACAGATATCAACCTGCCGGCCTGTCAGGATGCGTTCATCAAAGAAGCGGCAAGCCTCGGCAAACCGATGATCGGCGTGCATTTTGACGGGCGTCCGATTTCTTCTGACACGGCGGATGAATATCTGAATGCGCTGATAGAGGCGTTTACGCCGGCGGAATTTGCCGCGCAGGCGGTTGTGCATGTTCTTACGGGTGCGTACAATCCATCGGGGCGCATGCCGCTCACGACGGCGCGGAACGCCGGACAGATTCCGGTTTACTACAACCATTCGAACGGTTCGTCATGGCACCAGGCCGGCAGCATTGGCTTTCAGGATTATGTGGATCTGCCTCACACGCCCCGGTATTACTTCGGACAGGGGCTTTCTTACACAACGTTTGCTTATCGCGACCTGCAGATTGAGGGAGAGGGCGGGCCGGAGACGCCGGTGCGTGTGTCCTGCCGGATTGCAAACACCGGAACCGTGAAGGGAACGGAGGTCGCCCAGTTATATCTGAAAGATCCCTATGCCAGCATGGCGCGGCCTGTGATGGAACTGCAGGGATTTGCCCGCGTTCCGTTGGAACCGGGCGAGGAGAGAGAAGTCATCTTCACGGTGTACCCGGGGCAGATGGCGTTTCTGGATGAGGACGACAATTGGAAGATCGAAAAAGGAACGATTCAGGTCGGCATCGGCGCGGCGAGCAACGATCTGCGGCTTACGGGAGAATTTGAGATCCGCGAGGATCTGAAGATTGAGGGAAGAACAAGAAAATTCTGGTCTGATGTGACCATTCAATAAGGAGGCAGTTATGTTGACAGAGCGCTATGATGCAAAAAAGGACCCGATGTGGTCGGAGCCGGTTGTGGATGTACAGGAAAAACGGACACGGCATCTCACGGATGGGCGGGATATTCCGTTCTGGTTTGTACATGGGTCATTCCGGGGAACACCTGTGAAATTCACGTTCTGCTACCCGTTAAAGGAAGCGTATGAGGGACGCTTCTATCAGTATTTGTCTCCATTTCCCGGTCCGGATGAGGAGATGGTCTCCTACAGTACGACCGGTGTAGACGATAAAATCGGCTTCTGTCTGACGCATGGCGCGTATTTTATCGAGACCAATCTGGGGTCGCCTGCCCGCTTCGGAAATTCTCCGGATCCGGACATGACGCCTAAGTCGAGTGCTGCGGCTGCGGAATTTTCCCGGGAAAAAGCATGTGAAATTTATGGATACAAGCATCGTCCATATGGGTACGTCTACGGCGGAAGCGGCGGAGGGTACCGCACAATCGGCTGCATTGAGAACACAAATGCGTTTGACGGCGCGATTCCCTATGTCATCGGTTCGCCCTATGCGATTCCGAACTGTCAGACGACGCGTGCTTATGCCGAGCGGGTTCTGCGCCACAATCTGAAGCGTGTGGCAGATTGCTATGATGCCGGTGGCAGCGGGCATCCGGAAGATTTTTTGACGGGTGAAGAGCAGGCGGCGCTGCAGGAGGCGACACTGTTCGGGTATCCCCGCCCGAGCTGGTTTGCAAGTGCAGGCGGGGATGACGGAGCGCTGCCTGTGCTGCTGCCGGGGATCAAACAGCGGGATCCGGCGTACTTTACGGACTTTTGGGAGAAGCCCGGCTATGAGGGAACGAATCCGGAGGAATCCGCAAGACGCGACCGGATTCATTTCGATACAAAGGTCCGCTCTGTTTTTCTGCCGGGAGAGAGTGGATCGGAGGAGCAGAAGGCGGAGACCCGGAACGGCGTGAATGACGCATGGCGCAAGATGCTTGCGGATAATGCCCTGGCGGCGGAACCGTATATGACGGTGGACAGCCTGCCGGATCAGAAGGATCCATACTATGGCGGAACCATTCTGACGTTCACGAGCGGCAACGCGAAAGGAAAGAAACTGCATATTCAGAAAGTGGAGGACGGACGTCTCTATTTCAGCGACTGGATCGGGATGGATCCGATTGCGGATACGCTGGGGCTTGTATCCGCGGGCGACATGCTCACCCTCGACAATTCCGATTACATCGCTGTCCAGTATTATCACAGGCACCAGGTGCCGACACCGGATTATCACGCCTGGGATCAGTTCCGGGACGCAGATCACAAGCCGGTTTACCCGCAGCGCCCGGCTCTTCTGGGACCGCTGTTCACAAGCGGCGGAACCGGCTGCTCGCAGACCGGCAGGGTCGCATGTAAGATCATCATTGTTGCCGGCCTTATGGATGAGCAGGCATATCCGTGGCAGGCAGACTGGTACCGCCGCAAGGTCGCGTCGGTGCGAGGAGGAAATGACGCGGACTATCTGCGTCTCTGGTATTTTGACAACGCGTTTCATGGCGATGTAACTGATATGGGAAGCGCGCTGCGGGTGGCCGGGTATATCGGCGGACTCCGCCAGGGACTGCTCGATCTGGCCGCCTGGGTCGAAAAGGGCATCGCGCCGGTTCCGTCCACAAACTATACCTTGAATGGCGGCTGTGTGAGCACAGGCGCAACGGCCGAGGAGCGCGGCGGTATCCAGCCGGTTGCCAGTCTCACCGCTGACGGCAGCAAATGCGTGCACATCCATGCGGGCGACACGGTACAGTTCTCCATCACAGGCGCTGTGCCGGCGGGAACCGGATCGTTCACGTCGCTTGAGTGGAGCTTTGAAAACGAAGAAACCTTTACGCCGGGATCATGGACGCTCTCTGAAAACGGGGAAAAGGGAGTATCCGCGGCCACACATACTTACAGCAGGCCGGGCACCTATTTTGCCACAGCGAGGTTTACGGCAGAGCGCCATGGCGACAAAGCGGCGCTCTATACACAGGTCCGCAATCTGGACCGGGTGAGGGTTGTCGTGGAGTGAGAGGTTTCGAAAGAATCCTGTCCTTTATAAATAGCCTGTCGGTGGAATTGCTGATATGATAGCAGGGGACCGGGGATATAATCCCGGAAGCTGCAGTAAAGGAGCAGCGTATACAGCGGCAGGAGAGAACATGATGGGCTATCGGGCAGCTATTTTTGACATGGACGGAACCATTCTCAACACAGCAGAGGATTTGACAGATGCGCTGAATTGGGCACTGGATGCATCAGAACGCCGCGCAGACTATACGGTGGATCAGGTGCGGCAGTTCTTTGGAAGCGGCGCACATGTCGCCATCGAGCGGGCGCTCGCCGTGGAGAACGGGATGGATATGGAGGATCTCGAGGTGATCGGCGCGACGGACTCGGATTCGGCCAAGGTGTGGAGCGCACAGCTTCTGGCGCGGTATGATGTCAGGGAGTCGGAGGTAAACCACATCCAGGAACTTTTTACACCGTATTATGCGGAACACTGTGACATCAAAACTGGTCCGTATCCGGGGATTCCGGAGGCAATCCGGGATCTGCGGAAAGCGGGACTGAAGACCGCGGTAGTCTCCAACAAGCCGGATGTCGCGGTGCAGAAGCTGGCAGCGGACATTTTCCCGGGTCTCTTTGATGCGTCAATCGGAGAAATGCCGGGGGTCCGCCGCAAGCCGGCGCCGGATATGACGCTCCGGGCGCTGGCTCTGCTCGGTGTGAACAGAGAGGAGGCTGTGTATATCGGCGATTCTGAAGTGGATATGCTGACGGCTGCGAACGCAGGGCTTCCCTGCGTCAGTGTGAGCTGGGGCTTCCGCGGCAGAAGGTTTCTGGAGGAGCACAAAGCGTCCTGTATCGTTGACTCTGCCGCTGAGATGACGGCAGAGATTATGCGGCAGTAGATTGCAGTCCGGGATGCAGCCGTTCAGAGTAATCAGATCAGTCCTCATTCCGGTGGGAAGAGCAGAGCGGTGCTTTACAAGCTCTGCTTTTTTATTGTATGATTTTTAATGTATTTGTTTTTTTACATCTCCGGATAAGTTTTGATTAGAAAGCGTTTTCCAAGAATGTCCGTGTGAATAGAGTGCTGTGCAGAGGCACAGAAAGAACAGGTGACGATGGTGTCATAAGAGGGGGTTCCCGCGGCTCCCATGCCAGGTCACCTTTTCTAATGGCCGGGAGCGGACCGGCTGCCGGAGCTGTATCAGCTTCCGCCGTCTCCCGGCGGGGACGCCGGCGTGATCTGCGTTGTGCAAGGAGGCATCAATGGTCAAATATGTATTTGTAACAGGCGGCGTTGTTTCAGGACTTGGCAAGGGCATCACAGCGGCCTCTCTCGGGCGTCTGCTGAAGGCGCGCGGCTACAGCGTCACGATGCAGAAGTTCGATCCCTATCTGAATGTGGATCCCGGCACGATGAACCCGATTCAGCACGGCGAGGTGTTTGTCACGGACGACGGCACGGAGACGGACCTGGATCTCGGACATTATGAGCGCTTCATCGACGAGAGCCTTGATCATAATTCCAACGTCACCAGCGGGAAGGTGTACTGGGCGGTTCTGAACAAGGAGCGCCACGGCGATTACGGCGGCGGCACGGTTCAGGTGATTCCGCATATCACGAACGAGATCAAGAGTCGGTTCTACCGCCCGACGAGCGAGGAGGAGAAACGGATCGCCATCATCGAGGTGGGCGGCACGGTCGGCGACATCGAATCCGAGCCTTTCTATGAGTCGATCCGTCAGTTCATGCAGGAGGTCGGCCCGAATAACGCGTGCATGATTCATGTCACGCTGATCCCGTATCTTTACGGTTCCCGCGAAATGAAGACAAAGCCCACGCAGGCGTCGGTGCGTGAGCTGCAGCGCATGGGTATCCGGGCGGACATCATTGTCTGCCGCTCCGAATATGAGGTGCCGCAGGAGCTGAAGGACAAGATTGCCCTGTTCTGCAACGTGCCGAGTTCCCACGTGCTGCAGAATCTCAATGCCAACTCCATCTATGAGGTTCCGCTGATGATGGAGAACGAGCATCTCGCGCAGGCGGTGTGCGACTGCCTGAAGCTTCCCTGCCCGGAGCCGGATCTGGGGGAGTGGATGAAGATGGTCGACGACATGAATCACCCGATGCACAAGGTGACCATCGCGCTGGTGGGAAAGTATACGCAGCTGCACGACGCATATCTCTCGGTCGTCGAGGCGCTGCACCACGGCGGAATCGCAGGCCGCGCGGATGTCACGATCCGCTGGGTGGACTCCGAGGAACTCGAGGAGAAGGGGTGCGAGGCGATGCTGGACGGCATCGACGGCATGATCATTCCCGGCGGCTTTGGAAACCGCGGCACGGAAGGCATGATCATGGCGGCGGATTATGCGCGGAGAAACAAAATTCCGTATCTCGGCATCTGTCTTGGCATGCAGATGGCGCTGGTCGCCTACGCCAGAAATGTTCTGAACTGGCATGACGCGAACAGCTCGGAACTCAACCCTGACACCACACATCCGGTCATCGATCTGATGCCGGAGCAGAAGAACGTCACGGACCTCGGCGGCACCATGCGTCTCGGAGCCTATCCCTGCGTCCTCCGGAAGGGGTCGCTTGCGGAGAAACTGTATGTGACCTATCACGGGACGGAGAGCGCCCGCAGCCTGCGCCTCGCCGCCGGCGCCCGGGTCGGCACCGTGGCAGGGCTGATGAGCGACGGCGATGACGCCAACGCGGCGCAGAGCATGGAGGCGACGCTTGACGCGCTGCTGAAGACATGCGACGACGAAAATGCTCCGGTACTGATCTCGGAGCGCCACCGTCACAGATATGAAGTCAACAATGAATACCGGGACGCCTTCACATCAGCGGGACTTGTGCTGTCAGGCACCTCACCGAACGGCCACATCGTGGAGATGATGGAACTGCCGGAGGAGACGCATCCGTTCTATATCGGGACACAGGGACACCCGGAGTTCAAGTCCCGTCCGAACCACGCGCATCCGCTGTTCGCAGGGCTTGTGAAGGCAGCGGTAGAGCATGCGGAATCTGCGGAGGAGAAGAAAGCTGATGAGTGAGGACAGAAGTCTGATCGGCCGCTCCGGCCATGGCAGTGCCCGGGGGGGCTCGGAAGCGCGCAGTGTTCTCTTTGAAAATCGGTTTCCGGAGGGAGAGGAGACGGACGGCATACATGAGGAATGCGGCGTCTTCGGCATCCGGGCGCCCAGGGATACGGATGTCGCACACATTACGTACTGTGCGCTGACCGCGCTGCAGCACCGCGGGCAGGAATCCGCCGGCATCGCGGTCAACCGGGAACGGACCATCGTCTGTCACAAGGATCTCGGGCTGGTTCATGAGGTGTTCAGCCGCCAGCTGCTGGATGAGCTGGATGAATATAACCGCCCGGACAAAATCTGCGGCGGAGAGGCGTATGCCACGATGGCGGTCGGGCATGTGCGGTATTCCACCAGCGGCTCCGTGACCCGGGAAAATGCCCAGCCCATGTTGGTCCGTCATGTCAAGGGACAGCTCGCCATCTGCCATAATGGCAATCTGGTGAATTCCTTTGCCCTGCGCCGCAGCCTGGAGCTTCAGGGCTGCATTTTCCATTCCACCAGCGACACCGAGGTCATTTCCTATCTGATCACACGCAAGCGCCTGAGCTGCGGCGCGATTGAAGAGGCCGTGAGCCGGACGATGAACGAGCTGGAGGGAGGCTACTCTCTGGTCGTCATGTCCCCGGCCAAGCTGATTGCCTGCCGCGATCCGCACGGCTTCCGACCGCTGTGTCTCGGCACCATGGAGGACGGCAGTGTCATCTTTGCCTCCGAATCCTGCGCGCTTGACGCCATTGGCGCAAAATTCGTGCGGGACATTCTTCCGGGAGAAATCGTGATCGCCGATCAAAACGGTGTCCGGACAGACCGCCGCCACTGCAGCCCCGCTCTGCTGGCTGCGGCTGCATCGTCTGAGGCAGAGTTGACCGCAGATACCGGCGCAGAGGAAAAGATGATCCTGTCCGCCCTGGAGGACGCGAAGGGAGAGACGGCGGAGGAGACGGTGCTGTCGACCCTGGAGGGTATGAAACAGGCGCCGCAGAAGACCAGCCACTGTATCTTCGAGTACATTTATTTTGCGAGACCGGATTCTGTCATCGACGGCGTGTCGGTGCACGACTACCGCGTCGGAGCGGGCAGGGAACTGGCCATTGAACATCCGGCGGACGCTGACCTGGTTATCGGCGTTCCGGATTCCGGACTCGATGCAGCCACCGGTTTTGCCGAGGCATCCGGAATCCCGTATGCGCTCGGACTCATCAAGAATAAGTACATCGGCAGAACCTTCATCGCGCCGTCCCAGCAGGAACGCACCAATCTGGTGCGGCTCAAGCTGAACGCGATCCGGAGCGTCATCGAGGGCAGACGGGTCGTTCTGATCGACGACTCGATTGTGCGCGGCACGACATCGGCGCGCATCATTCAGCTGGTCAGGGACGCAGGAGCGAAGGAAGTGCATATGCGTATCTCCTCGCCGCCGTTCCTGAATCCCTGCTATTACGGCACGGACATCGACTCGCGGGAAAATCTGATCGCCTGTCACCACACCATTCCGGAGATCGCGGACATCATCGGCGCGGATTCGCTCGGGTATCTGAGCGTGGAGGCGGCAAAAAGGCTGGCCAATATGCGTGTAGACGGGAAAGAGCCGGAGCCGGGCAGAGATTTCTGCTGTGCATGCTTCAACGGCGACTATCCGACGGCGGTGCCGGAGGATTACTCCAAGGACAGGATGGAGCTGTAATGCGGACAGGAAGGGGCTGAGTCTATGTTTACAATCAATGAGAATTATCTGAAGCTGCCGGGAAGCTATCTTTTCTCGACCATTGCAAAGAAAGTTTCCGCCTACCAGGAGGAGCACCCGGAGGTGAAGATCATCCGGCTTGGCATTGGCGATGTGACTCAGCCACTCTGCCCGGCTGTCATCGGGGCGCTGCACCGTGCAGTCGATGAGATGGGGCAGCAGGAGACCTTCCGCGGTTACGGGCCGGAGAACGGCTACGCGTTTCTCCGGGAGGCGATGGTCCGGACGGACTATGCCGCCCGCGGCTGCGATATCCGTCCGGATGAGATTTTTATCTCGGATGGCGCCAAGAGCGATTCCGGCAATATTCAGGAGATTTTCGGCCTCTCCAACACGGTGGCGGTCTGCGACCCGGTCTATCCGGTCTATCTCGATACGAACGTCATGGCCGGCAGAACCGGGGAGTACAACCGGGAGAAGGCAGGGTTTGACGGCGTGCTTTATCTGCCCTGCAGCGAAGAAAATGGCTTTGCGCCGCAGCTTCCGGAGGACGGCGCCTGCGATCTCATTTATCTCTGCTCTCCGAATAATCCGACCGGCGCGGTGCTGACGAAGCCGCAGCTGCAGGCGTGGGTGGACTATGCAAACCGGAACGGCGCGGTGATCATTTTTGACGCGGCCTACGAGGCTTATATCACGCAGCCTGACGTACCCCACAGCATTTATGAGTGCGAGGGGGCAAGAACGTGCGCCATCGAGCTGCGGAGCTTCTCCAAGAATGCCGGCTTTACGGGACTGCGCCTCGGCGCGGCGGTCGTGCCAACGGATCTTAACAGAACGGTGACCTACATCAGTCCGGAGACCGGAGAAACCGTCACGGAGGCGGTACCGCTGCAGAGACTCTGGAACCGTCGCCATGGGACAAAATTCAACGGTGCGCCGTATATTGTCCAGCGGGCGGGCGAAGCCGTCTATTCGCCGGAGGGACAGGAGCAGACCCGGACCCAGGTCGCCTACTACATGCGCAATGCCGCCTATATCCGCACCCATCTGGCGGACGCCGGATTCAGGGTGTACGGCGGGGAGAACGCGCCGTACATCTGGCTCCGCACGCCGGGAGAAATGACAAGCTGGGAATTCTTCGACCGGCTGCTCGCGGAGGCAGGCGTGGTCGGGACGCCGGGGTCGGGCTTCGGACCGCACGGGGAGCATTTCTTCCGGCTCACAGCATTCGGGACCTACGAGAACACAGTGGTCGCGGTGGAGCGGATGACTCAGTGGAAGAACCAGACCGGATCGGGAGACAGCCATGAAAACAAATGAAGATGTGATGGAGCTCATGGAGGAGGAAAACGTCAAATTCATCCGCCTCGCATTCTTTGATGTATTCGGGAACCAGAAGAACATCGCGATCATGCCTGGCGAGCTGCCGAGAGCGCTGAAATATGGCATATCCATCGACGCCTCGGCGATCCACGGATTCAGCACGGAGGAAAAATCCGATCTCTTTCTGAAGCCGGATGTGAGCACAGTATCCATCGTGCCGTGGAGACCGGTGGACGGGCGCGTTGTGCGGATGTTCTGCGACATCCGCTATCCGGACGGACGTCCCTATGAGAAGGACACCCGCTACATGCTGAAGCAGGCGGTGAAGGCCGCGGCAGAAAAAAAGGTGCGCGTGAATTTTGGCCCGGAGCTGGAATTCTATGTGTTCCGTAAGGATGAGAATGGGAACCGGACCACGGAGCCGATCGATCACGCGGGGTATATGGACTGCGAACCGATGGACCGGGGGGACAACATCCGAAGAGAGATTTGCTTTACACTGATCGACATGGGGATCACGCCGGAGGCTTCTCACCATGAGCAGGGGCCGGGACAGAATGAGATTGATTTCCGGTACAGCGACGCCATGACCACGGCTGACAATACCTCCACCTTCAAATGGGCGGTGCGCAGCATCTGCGAGAGCAATGGCCTGTCCGCGGACTTCTCGCCGAAGCCGCTCAAGGATGCGCCGGGCAATGGCATGCATATCAATATGTCTGTTGAGTGTGAGGACGGAGTGGATCGTTCTGCGGCGTTCATGGCGGGTATCATGAAATATATCCGGGATATCACACTGTTCCTCGATCCGCGGGAGGAATCCTACAGCCGTCTCGGCCGCCAGAAGGCGCCGGAATATGTAAGCTGGTCGGAGCAAAACCGTTCCCAGCTGATCCGGATTCCGGCATCGGAGGAGGAGAGAAGGCGGATCGAACTCCGATCTCCGGACCCGTCGTGCAATCCGTATCTGGCATACACGCTGCTGATTTACGCAGGCCTGTCCGGTATGGAGGAAAATCTGGAGCCTGCACCCAGTCTCGACATGAATCTGTTCACGGCGGACGCAGCAGTCACCGACGGCCTGGCCCGTCTGCCGGAGACGCTTCAAGCCGCGGCAGCAGTGGCAGAGCGCAGTGAATTTGTCCGGAAATATGTGCCGGAGGATATTGTCAGACTGTACGGGAAACGATAAATTATGATGACTGGCAGGGATAGATGCGGCGCGGTGATCGTGACGCAGAGCACATCTACATACAGCTCAATCCGGGAGGTGCTGGCCGGGGTGTTTCAGACGACCGTGCAGGCGACTTCCATGGCGCAGGCCAGACAGAAGCTCCTCGAAAAGCGGGAGATGGCACTCATCGTGAATACACCGGCGGTGGACGAGTTCGGTGTGGAGTCGGCGGTGGATATCGCAAGTCACGAGGTTCCGGTGATCGTTCTGGTCCCGGCGGATGTCTATGACCGCGCGGTGTACCGGACACGCGGCGCCGGCGTTTTCGTCCTCGCAAGACCGGTGCGCGGGCAGATCCTGGTGCAGAGTGCGAATCTCCTGCTGACAGCGCATCGCCGGATTGCGGAACTTCGGGCGGACAACGACCGTCTCAGCCGCCGGATGGAGGAGCTGGGGCTGATCACCAGGGCAAAATGCCTGCTGATTGAAAAGAAGGGAATGACAGAGGAGACAGCGCACCGCTATCTGGAGACCGAGGCAATGAATCGTTCGCTCACGAAGCGAGAGGTGGCGCAGCAGGTGCTCCGCGAGCTGGACTGATCCGGACCGGGCAGCCGGATGCCGCTGCTGCATTCACAGCAGGCAACAAAGTGCATTTTGAAGGCGGGAAATGTTTTTCCCGCTTTTTCTGTGGTAAAATCTGCTTAGCTGTACCGGACCGCCTGCGGAAAAAGGGGGAAGTTCTTGTGCTTCGCCCGGAAGACAGAGGCGGTATATCAAAACGTAATCCTGCAAGGAGGAAATACCTATGCTGAACGTATCGATCTGTATTGGAAGTGCCTGCCATATGAAGGGGTCCAAGGAGGTGATCGCACGCCTCAAGAAGCTGATCGCGGAGAACCATCTGGAGGATAAGGTGTCCCTCAGCGGATCCTTCTGCACCGGGAACTGCCAGCATGCTGTCTGCGTGACCATCGGCGATACCCTGTACTCGCTGTCACCGGAGACTACCGAGGACTTTTTCCAAAATGAAATCATGACCAGAGTCAGCGCCTGAATCATCCCATGAGAATCATTGAGTTTAATTCCACCAAGTGCAAGCACTGCTATAAGTGTGTCCGCAACTGTACCGTGAAGGCCATCGCAATCCGGAACGAGCGGGCGGAGATCATCGGCAGCCACTGTATCCTGTGTGGCCGCTGTCTTCAGGTGTGCCCGCAGTCGGCCAAGACTTTGTCCTCCGAGCTGGGAGAGGTGAAGGCGATGATCGCTGCGGGGCAGAAGGTGGTGCTCACGCTGGCTCCTTCTTATGCGGGATTGCTCAAATATCGGACGATCGGCCAGGTGCGGAATGCGATGATGCGGCTGGGATTTGCCGATGTGGCGGAGACGTCCGAGGGAGCCGCCGTGGTGACGAGGGAGTATGTCCGCCTGATCCGCGAGGGGAGGATGGAGAACATCATCACGACCTGCTGCCCGAGCGTGAATAACCTGATCGAGATGTACCATCCGTCGCTGGTGAAGTATCTGGCACCGGTCGTCTCCCCGATGATTGCGTCCGGGATGCTGATCAAGCGGAGAATGCCAGGCGTGAAGGTCGTGTTCGCCGGCCCCTGCATCGCCAAAAAGAGGGAGGCCCGCGATCCGCGCCACGCCGGATATATTGATGCGGTCCTCACCTTCGAGGATCTGGAGAGCTGGCTCGCGGAGAAGCATATCGACATCGGCGCGTGCGACGACACGCCGTTCGCCATGGACCCGAGTATCAACCGGCTCTATCCGGTGACGGGCGGAGTCCTGAAATCCGTTCGGGCCACTCTGTTCAGTGAGACGCTCAATCACCCGGAGGAGCAGGCCAGGAGCGGCGTCTGGGATGCGCAGCGCCCGGACGGCACGTGGAGCCATTACCGCAAATTCTATGTACACGGCGCACAGGACTGCATCGACCTGTGCCACGATATGGAAGCGGGCGGCGTGTCCGGCTGCTTCATTGAGATGAATATGTGCGCGGACGGCTGCATCAAGGGGCCCGCGGTGGACGACAGGGACGTCTACAAATATAAGATCAAGCTGGATATGAGCGAGGCGATCCCCAAGCAGGCGGCATCGGAGGAAACGGTGCGCAGGCTGATGGAAGGCCTGGATTTCTCCAAGACGTTCGAGGACCGGTCCCTGCACGATCCGGTTCCGACGGAGGAGCAGATCCGGGAGATTCTCGCCAAAATCGGGAAATTCAAACCGGAGGATGAGCTGAACTGCGGCGCCTGCGGATACCGCTCCTGCCGCGATAAGGCAGTTGCGGTCTTTCAGGGGAAAGCGGAGCTCGACATGTGTATTCCGTACATGCACCAGAAGGCGGAATCCATGGCGAATATGATTCTCCAGGAAAGTCCCAATGCCGTGATTATGGTGAGCCGCGATCTGCAGATTCTCGAGTACTCCGATATCGGGGAAAAATTTTTCGGCGTCTCCAGAGCCGACGCCCTGACCCGGAAGCTTGGCGATCTCATCGATCCGTCCGGCGTGCAGCGCGTCTTTGAGACGGAAACGGGCGTACACGGCTGTAAGGTATCCTATCCGGCCTACGGGCTGATCACCCTGCAGAACATCGTCTATATTCCGAAGCAGGATTGTGTCCTGATGACGATCACGGACATCACCGGACAGGAGAAGAAGGCGCGCGAGGAATATGAGAACCGTCTGCATTATATGAATCTGGCGGGCAAGGTCATCCGGGAGCAGATGATCACGGCGCAGAAGATCGCTTCCCTGCTGGGAGAAACCACGGCGGAGACGAAGACAACCCTGACGAGGCTGTGCGATTCCATCCGCGCGGAGGGCGACGGCATGGATGGCCAGACGGTGGAGAGCACAGAGAGCGGCACAGCGGAGCCGGCCGGTCAGCATACTGTCAGTTCTGTCCGCCTTGACGGACTGAATCTCGATGTGGCGGCTGAAAAGCGCAATCCGGCAAATCCGGTAAAAAAATATCACATCGTGGAAAAGTATCAGAAGAAGGAATAAGCCGTCTGCGGGATGAAGCAGGCAAGGCTTTCCGGAGAGCGGGCCGGAGGCAGCATGAGTGTCACGACGGAAATCGCATATAAGAGCCTGAACCACTACGGCGAAATTCTCTGCGGCGACCGTGTGCAGATCGTGCACCGGAGGGATTCGGATATTGTGGTGCTGGCGGACGGTATGGGCAGCGGCGTGCGCGCCAACATGCTGTCGACGCTGACAAGCCAGATTTTTGCCAGAATGCTGGAGGAGGGCGCACACCTTGACGAGTGTGTGGAGACGGTGGTGGATACCCTTCCCAACGATCCGGTGACGCATGTATCCTATTCGACCTTCACGGTGCTCCAGATTTTCCACGACGGGCGGGCGACGCTGATTGAGTATGAGAATCCGGAGTGCGTCTTTATCCGGGACGGAAGGGTTCTCCGGATTCCGCATCATGAGCGTGTCGCGCATGGGAAAGTAGTCAATGATTACCGGTTCACGGTGAAAACCGGGGACACCTTTCTTCTGATGAGCGACGGGACGATTCATGCCGGCGTCGGACAGAAGAACAGCTTCGGATGGCCGTGGGAGGAGATCGCGGATTTTGCCCTGAAGAGCTGGAAGAAAGGGAAGTCGCCGATGCGGCAGGCTATCCGGCTCTGTGATGCCTGCAGCGAGCTGTACGACGGAAGGCCGGGGGATGATACCACGGTCGCCTGCATCCGCGTGACAGAGGAGAAGGTCGTGCACCTTATGACGGGACCGGCCAAAAATCCGGACGACGACGAGAAAATGGTGCGGGAGTTCATGTCCGGGGATGACAGTGTGACCCGGATTGTGTCCGGAGGGACGAGCGCGACGATTGTGTCCCGTGTACTCGGACGACCGCTGCAGGTGTCTCTGGATTACGAGGACGCGGACATTCCGCCGATGGGAGAGATCGAGGGCATCGATCTGGTGACGGAGGGCGTACTCACGCTGGCGGAGGTGATCCGCCTCATCCGGGAGTACGCGGACACGAGCAGGGTGAACCGGGATTTCTTCCGCAAGCTGGATGCGCCAAACGCGGCGGCGCGGATCGCCCGGGTGTTCATCGAGGAGTGCACGAGCGTAGTGCTGTATGTTGGCACGGCGGTGAACGCCGCCTATCAGAATCCGGATCTGCCGCTGGAGCTGGGCATGCGCCAGAATCTGACGAGGCAGCTGACAGATGCGCTCAGGGCAATCGGTCGGCCGACTGAACTGCATTTGTACTAGCAGACCAGTGTCTCTGACAGATGAACGGTTGTCCGCCTTTGTTCAGAAATATGTACAGCGGGACAGCCGCTTTCCGCTTGAAGGAAGATTGTTAATCAATTATCATACCTGTGGAAACAGGCCGGGCAGACGCCCGGAAGCAATAAACGCCGCCATGCCGGGAATGGAATGCACCGGCGTCTGAGCAGGCGCGGCGGAGCAGACTTTGCGTTTTGCAGAAGCAACCGCATTCCAAGGAGGAGTTTATGGTTACGAATGACAAGACAACCTTCGACATCACCCAGAGGGTGTTCTATGAAGTGGCGAAACTCGCATGGAACGGCGAACTCGAGGAAAAGAAAGAGAATCTGCCGGAGGAGATGATCCCGGGACCGCACGCGCAATATCGCTGCTGCATCTACCGCGAGCGGGAGATCATCCGGGAGAGAGTCCGGATGGCACGCGGCATGTGCCCGGGAACGAAGGACACAACCAATATTGTGCAGGTCATCCCGGCGGCGTGCGACGACTGCCCGCTGTCCTCCTACACGGTGACGGACAACTGTCACGGCTGTCTCGGACAAGCCTGCTATAATTCCTGCCGGTTCGGCGCGATATCCTTCTCACACGACGGAAACAAGAACCGCGCGCATATTGATCCGGCGAAGTGCAAGGAGTGCGGCATGTGCTCCCGCGCCTGCCCTTACGGAGCCATTGTGGATCTGGTCCGTCCCTGCAAGAAGGCCTGCCCGGTCGGCGCAATCACGATGGATCCGGAATCCGGACTCTGCCAGATCGATGAGAGCAAGTGCATCCAGTGCGGCCACTGCATTCATGCGTGCCCGTTCGGCGCGATCGGCGCGAAGACCTTCATCGTCGATGTCATCAATATGATCCGCGCCGGGGAGAAGGTCTACGCCATGATCGCACCCGCCGTCGAGGGGCAGTATGGCAAGGATATCACGGTGGATTCCTGGAGAGCGGCACTCAAAAAGGCCGGCTTTGCCGATCTGCTCGAGGTAGGACTGGGCGGCGATCTGACGGCCGCAGCCGAGGCGGACGAGTGGGCTGAGGCGATGGAAGCCGGAGAGGGCAAGACGACATCCTGCTGCCCCGCGTTCGTCAATATGATTCACAAGCATTTCCCGGAGCTGAATGACAAGATTTCCACGACAGTCAGCCCGATGTGCGCGGTCTCCCGCATGATCAAGGAAAAAGAGCCTGACGCCATTACGGTGTTTATCGGACCCTGCCAGGCAAAGAAGAGCGAGATCCTTGACACCAGCATTTCCGGCAACGCGGACTATGTACTGACGTTCGACGAGGCGTTCCAGATGCTGCAGGGCAAGGGAATTGATCTGGAGCCGGTGGAGGAGTTCACACAGCAGGCATCGGTCTTCGGCAAGCGGTTCGGCAACAGCGCCGGTGTCGCGGGCGCTGTGCTGCAGTGCATGAAGGAGCGGGGCGTCGACACATCAAATCTGAAGGTCAAGGTCGCCAATGGCGCGGCGGAATGCAAGACGGCGCTCACGCTGATGAAGATGGGACGGCTGCCGGAGAAATTTATGGAAGGCATGGCCTGCGAGGGCGGCTGTGTCCAGGGACCGAGCCGCCAGAGAACTCTGCAGGAGCTCACCAAGGACCGCGATGCGATGATTGGTCGGGCGGACAAGCGAGAGGTGCATGAGAATCTGAAGATGCAGGACGCGGAGCACGTGCGGATGCATCGCGGAGAGGAAGTATAACTGCCGGGCTGTAGCCAGAGCAGCAAAATAATGCAAGGGAATGTAAGGCGGCGTCAGCTCTTCGGGAGCAGCCGCCTTTTTGTGAAGGCGACGAGCCAGTAGACATGCTGCAAGCTTGCTTGCAAAGCATGGCTATGGCGACCGCCCATCATCGAGTGCGGAGCACGAGATGGAAAGCGACGAGCCATTAGCCATGATACGTGATGGAAAGCAGATGAGATGAAGAATTTTGACAGGGAATTTGCAACAGCGCCGATGTGGCCGCTCATGGGTAAGATGGCACTGCCGTGCGTGGCGGCGCAGCTGGTGAATCTGCTGTACAGCATAGTGGACCGGATTTATATCGGCCATATTCCGGATGTCGGCGCGGACGCACTCGCAGGGGTAGGTGTCTGCAGCACGGTGATCATTCTGGTGTCGGCATTTGCCCAGTTTGTCGGAGGAGGCGGCGCACCGATTGCCTCCATCGCGCTGGGACAGGGAGACCGGGATCGCGCCGGCCGGATTCTGAGCCAGGGAATGACGCTGCTGATCCTGTTTACGGCACTGACGATGGTGCCGATCTATCTGTTCCTTCGTCCCATTCTCCTCGCAGTCGGCGCGTCCGCGGCGACGCTTCCCTATGCGGAATCGTATCTGTCCGTATATCTGACGGGAACATTTTTTGTCATGGTGAACACGGGTCTGGCCGCTTTTCTGAATATACAGGGGAAGCCGGCGCTCTCGATGGCGGCGGTGTCTGTGGGCGCCGGGATCAACATTGTGCTGGATCCGATTCTGATGTTCGGCGCCGGCATGGGAGTGGTCGGTGCGGCAGCTGCCTCGGTGATCTCGCAGGGAATCAGCGCGGGGATCATTCTGCACAGCCTGTTCTCTCCGAAGGCGGCGCTCCGGATTTCTCCGGGCAGAATGAAGCCGGAAAAGGAAATTGTCCAGGAGATGCTGGCGCTCGGAGTCTCTCCTTTTGTGATGACGAGCACGGAGAGCCTCATCGGACTTGTCATGAACAGCGGGCTGCGCTCCTTTGGAGATATTTATGTCAGCGCGCTCACCATCATGCAAAGTGCCATGCAGATGGTGAGTATACCGCTGCAGGGCTTCGGGCAGGGAGCGAGTCCGGTACTCAGCTACAACTATGGACATGGGGACAGAGACCGCGTCAGGCAGGGTGTCCGGGTGGTCATGACTGTCATGGCCAGCTATAATTTTGCTCTGTTTCTGTTCATGATTCTGAATCCGGGACTGATTGCGCGTATCTTCACATCGGATCCGGCGCTCATCGCCGTCGTTCGCCGGGTGATGCCGGTTTTCCTCCTCGGGATGACGATCTTCGGCCTGCAGCGTGCCTGCCAGAATACGTTTGTTGCGCTCAATCAGGCGAAGATCTCCGTATTTATCGCACTACTGAGGAAGGTGTTCCTGCTGGTGCCGCTCGCGCTCATTCTGCCGCACTTTTTTGGTGTGATGGGGATTTACGGCGCCGAGGCTGTCGCGGACGGCACGGCAGCCGCGATCTGTACGCTTCTGTTTGTCAGACGTTTTCCGCGGATCCTGGCCGGAATGGAAAGCACAGCGGAGAACGAGAGAGAAAAGATCGAACACTGACTAGAGACTGGCATCGGGAAATGCGGTATGGATATGCAAAAGCAGGGCATAAAAATCCCCGGCATCAGAATGAATCGTCTGTGTCGGGGATCATTGGATATCCGTTCGATCGGAATGAATCCATGATTTCATTTACTTCAATCCTCGTTTGTCGAGTTTTCTTACCTCGTTATTGGTACTCACAGGCCATCTCCCCCGCACACGGAGATCAGCGGGTACGGATGACGGAGCTGTCATTTTCCGATATACATATGATTCTCGAACTGATCTCCATAGGTCTTCAGAAACGATGCGATTTCCTTAAAGAATTTCATAATGAACTCCTTTCTGGAACAGGACTTTCCCCTGCTCGTCCTTTGTCTATGATATTGAGAAGCTATTCTTCTGCTCCTCTTGCTCTGATTATGGTATAACACTGCACGATTAATATGTGAAATACATATTATAAAGCGTTAATAATATTGATATGATATAATGTTGGATCGCAATATGGATTTGGAAGATGTGGAACTTCGTGCAATGAAAGAAGGTTTGTGTTAAAGTTTTTTCAAATGCCTGACAGATTTTAAGCATGCAGCCCCGCGGGGCGAGAGGAGAGCGGCGTTATGGAGATGCAGATGGAATTTATCCGGAAGCTTCCGATTCCGGCGGATCTAAAGAAGCAGTTTCCGGTGACGGAGAAAATCCGTGAGATCAAGGAGCAGCGGGATGAGGAGATCGCCAGAATTTTCCGCGGCGAGGATCCTCGTTTTCTTCTGATCATCGGGCCGTGCTCTGCAGACCGGGAGGACGCGGTGCTCGAGTATATGACGCGGCTCGCTCGGGTGCAGGAGAAGGTGAAGGATAAAATTTTTATCATTCCGCGTGTTTACACCAACAAGCCGCGCACAAAGGGCGTCGGCTATAAGGGCATGCTGCATCAGCCGGATCCCGACAAGGGAGAGGACATGCTGGCGGGGCTGATCGCGATCCGCGAGATGCACAGCCGGGTGATCCGGGAGACCGGTTTCACCTGCGCGGAGGAGATGCTCTATCCGGAGAATCACCGCTATCTGTCCGATCTGCTCAGCTATGTGGCGATCGGCGCGCGCTCGGTGGAGGATCAGCTGCACCGCATGGTGGCGAGCGGCATCGGCATTCCTGCGGGCATGAAGAATCCGACCGGCGGCGATATCGCTGTGATGATGAACGCCATGGTGGCGGCGCAGAGCCGGCAGAAATTCATCTACCGCGGCTGGGAGGTGCAGACGACGGGCAATCCGTACGCACACGCCATTCTGCGGGGCTATGTGGACCGGTTCGGGCGCAGCCATCCAAACTATCACTATGAGGACCTTCAAAACCTGTACGACGAATATCAGAAGACGGATCTGGAGAATCCGGCTGTGATCGTGGACTGCAACCACTCGAATTCGGGCAAGCAGTACCTTGAGCAGATCCGTATTGCCAAGGATGTGCTGCACAGCATGAGGATGTCACAGGATATCCGCGGCCTGGTCAGGGGCCTGATGATCGAGAGTTATCTGGAGGATGGCAGTCAGAAGATCGGGGAAGGCGTCTATGGGAAGTCCATCACGGATCCCTGCCTCGGCTGGGACAAGAGCGAACGGCTGATTTATGAACTGGCGGACGAACTGGAGTAAGGAGATGAAACAGAAGGCCGAACGAAATATTACAGCAAAAGAAAAAGCGGAGGAGAGAATCCTTCGCTTTTCGTTCCTGTGCAGCGCGCTGTTCACGATCACCGAGGTAGTGATGGCACTGCTGCTTCATTCTTATTCCGTGTTGATGGACGGTGTGTATGACTGTGCCGACCTGATTCTTCTGGGTCCGTTTCTGGTTCTGGTGCCACTGCTGTACAAGCCGGTGACGGAGAAGCACCCCTACGGGTATTCTCAGCTGGAATCCCTGTTTCTGATCTTCAAATATGGTATTCTGCTGGCAGTGACGGTGACGATGATCGTGGAGAACGTCCGCGTCATTTTATCCGGAGGCCATACGGTCAATTACAGCGGCGTCGCGCTCTATGAGATGGCGATCGGACTTCTGTGCATTGCGGTGTATGTCTTTCTGCGGATTGAGAGCCGACGGTACACCTCTCCGACGATCCAGTCCGAGCTGTATCTGTGGAAGCAGGATATTGTGAGCAGCATGGGCGTGTCTCTGGCGTTTCTGTCCCAGATCGTTCTGAAACACACACCGCTCTCCGGGATTATCCCCTACATCGATTCCGGCGTGGCACTTGGGATGGCAGTGGTGCTCATCCGGGAGCCGATTGCCTCGATCGGAAGTGGCTTCCGCAATCTGGTGCTGTTTGCGCCGGATGAGGAGACCATGACGATGATCCGGGATGCCGTGGACCGGTCGATGGAGACCTATCCGTACACATGCTCCTTCCTCGATGTCATCAAGACCGGCCGGAAGGTGTGGGTCGAGGTATATGTCACCCCGGACAAGGTGACGAGCACGATCGATGTGCGTCATTGGGCATCTATCCGCAGCAAAATTCAGGAGGCGCTGCGGAAGGATTTTGACCAGCTGTATGTAGAGCTGATTCCGGATATTCCGGACAGCGGGCAGTGACGTCTCTTCCGGGGAAAGCCCGGAAGGACTCTGCGCGCGGACGCAGAAAATGCGGCGGAGGGTATCAATCCGGCAGACGCCGGATGTCAGACGCCGGAAGCGCCGTAGTTGGAGAGGACGCGGGCGCTGGGATCGTTGACGTTCTCGAGGCCGGCCCAGTCGCGGTTCGGCATCCAGAAGCCGACGACCATCTCGCTCTGTCCCGGGTAGTACTTTTCAAAGATCTCGCGGTAGAGCAGCGATTCCTTCGTGAAGGGCTGGGCGTGCGTGTACCTGCGGCGCTTCTCTTCGAATTCCCCGTCGGTGTAATGGGCGTTTGCGTAGTCGATGATGTCGTTGCGGAGGCTGTGGCCGACGGCATCGGAGAACGCGGCCTTCTCACGCATCAGGATGTTGTGCGGGATGAGCGCGTCCTCCTCGAATGCGTGGCGGAGCAGATACTTGCCGATGCCGTAGCGGTTGAGCTTCTTTTCCGGATCGATGTGCATGACGTAATCGACAAAATCGAGATCGCCGAACGGTACGCGCGCCTCAAGGGAGTTCACGGAGATACAGCGGTCGGCGCGGAGCACATCGTACATGTGAAGCTCGCGGATGCGCTTCTCGGCCTCCTTCTGGAAGGCCTCGGCATCCGGTGCAAAATCCGTATATTTGTATCCGAACAGCTCGTCGGAGATTTCGCCGGTCAGGAGGACCCGGATATCGGTGTTCTCATGAATCCATTTGCAGACGAGGTACATGCCGATGGAGGCGCGGATGGTGGTGATGTCATAGGTTCCGAGCGCGTGGATGACGGGATCTAGAGCCCGAATGACATCGTCCCGGGAGATGATGACCTCGTGATGATTGCTGTGGATATACTCCGCGACCTCGCGTGCGTACTTGAGGTCTATGGCATCAATGTCCATGCCGACAGAGAATGTCTCGAGCGGCTTGTCGAAAATTTTGGCGGCGGCGCCGCAGACCAGGGAGGAATCAAGGCCGCCGGAGAGCAGGAAGCCTACCGGCGCGTCGGCGTCGAGGCGCTTCCCGATGCCGCGCATCAGGCGGTCATGAATGTTCCGGCTGATGGTATCCATGTCGTCGTGGGAGTAGTATTCCACATCGCTCATGTCCCGGTAGCAGATGAAGCGGCCATCCTTATAATAATGGCCGGGAGGGAAGGGCATGATGCGGTCACAGACGCCGATCAGGTTCTTCGGCTCGGAGGCGAACACGATCACCTGATTCTTATCATATCCGTAATAGAG
This sequence comes from uncultured Lachnospiraceae bacterium, assembly GCA_902781655.1. Taxonomy (GTDB): domain Bacteria; phylum Bacillota; class Clostridia; order Lachnospirales; family Lachnospiraceae; genus CAG-791. Next base: position 111,409 of record CACZJZ010000004.1, on the reverse strand, counting down.
AGGACGGATGCCGATCGGATCGCGGGCGGCGATGTAGGTGTTCTGTCTGGCGTCGTAGAGGACGAGGGCGAACTCGGCGTCGAGCATGCGGAACATGGATACGCCGACCTTCTCATATAAAGGAAGAAGAATTTCGCAGTCGCTGTCGCTGGCGAAGGTATAGCCGTTCAGCTTCAGATAGTCCCGCAGCGGACGGAAGCCGTAGATCTCGCCGTTGCAGACGACGGCACTGCCGTTCAGCGTGAACGGCTGCATGCCGGATGCAGTCAGTCCCATGATGGCAAGCCGGTTGAAGCCAAGGTATCCATTGCCTGTATTCAGAATCCGGGAATCGTCCGGACCTCTGGAGGTCGTTTCCTGAAGCATCTTCTGAACGGTTTCAATGTCCGCGGATTTTCCGCAGTACGCAAGAATGGAACACATGGGTAAGCTCTCCTTTTTCACGGCACTGACCGCAGGTCACACGGCAGAACCAAAATAAAAGCGGCAATGGCACAACAAAATAACCGGCGCCATTGCCGCTTGCTTCCGCTTATCCGCAGGGGCCGGCAGCAGTCTTCAAACCGGCGCTCCAGCGTTTTCCATGATTATGATGCGGGTGGACGCCGGTGTCAAGAGCAAATTGTATACAGGCATACATCTCTCTTGACACTCCGGGATGAGTGTGTATAATAGGCGCATAAAGCAACGGCGCTTGGAAAATCCATAGGCAGGATGGATTTTGCAGCGCCTTTCTTTGTAAAAGACTGCACAGATTCGTGCAGACTAACGACGAGGAGGATACATTATGGAAGAGACAGGAAGCACGAAGAGCATCCCCGAACTGTACGGCAGCCTGGTCTTCAATGACAGGGTCATGAAGGAACGCCTTCCTAAGGATGTGTACCGTGCGGTGCATCAGACCATCAAGAACGGAACGCATCTGGAACTGGATGTCGCCAACACGGTCGCAGCTGTCATGAAGAACTGGGCGATCGAGCACGGCGCGACGCACTATACGCACTGGTTCCAGCCGATGACAGGCCTGACGGCAGAAAAGCACGACAGCTTCATTTCTCCCACCGGGGACGGCGGCGTGGTTCTCGACTTTTCCGGCAAGGAGCTGGTGAAGGGCGAACCGGATGCTTCCAGCTTCCCGTCCGGCGGACTGCGCGCGACGTTCGAGGCCAGAGGATATACGGCATGGGATCCGTCCTCGCCGGCCTTCATCAAGGACGGTACGTTGTACATTCCGACCGCATTCTGCTCCTACGGCGGCGAGGCGCTGGACAAGAAGACGCCCCTGCTCCGCTCCATGGAGGCACTCAGCACCGAGGCGGTCAAGGTGCTTCATCTCCTCGGCATTGATGAGGTCTCCCACGTGGACACCACCGTGGGCTCCGAGCAGGAATATTTCCTGATAGACAAGGATCTGTATAAGGAAAGAAAGGATCTGCTGCTCTGCGGCCGTACGCTGATCGGCGCGCCGGCTCCGAAGGGGCAGGAGATGGAGGATCATTACTTCGGCGTTCTCAAGCCGAAGGTGTCCGAATACATGCATGATCTCGACACGGAGCTGTGGAAGCTCGGCGTTCCGGCCAAGACCAAGCACAACGAGGTCGCGCCGTCCCAGCATGAACTCGCACCGGTCTTCGAGACGGCCAACGTCGCGGTAGATCACAACCAGCTGACGATGGAGATGATGAAGAAGGTCGCGGACAAGCATAATTACGCCTGCCTGCTTCATGAGAAGCCGTTTGAGGGCATCAACGGTTCCGGCAAGCACAACAACTGGTCCATTATCACGGACACCGGCGTCAATCTGCTCGACCCGGGCGCGACACCGGACCAAAATATGCAGTTCCTGGTCTTCCTGATGGCGGTTATCACCGCGGTGGATGAATACGCGGATCTGCTCCGCTGTTCGGTCGCCACGGCGGGCAACGATCACCGTCTGGGCGCAAACGAGGCGCCGCCGGCCATCATCTCGATCTTTGTCGGCGATGAGCTCGCCGCTGTGCTGAAGAGCATCGACGACGGAACGGCATTCAAGGGAACCGGCAAAACTCCCATGGGCATGGGCGCCGCAGTGCTGCCGCATATCATGCGGGACACCACGGACCGCAACCGGACCTCGCCGTTCGCTTTCACGGGTAACAAGTTCGAGTTCCGTATGCCGGGTTCCGCACTGTCGGTCGCAGACCCCAACATTGTGTTGAATACTGCGGTTGCAGAGGCACTGTCCGACATCTACGACGCCTTGAAGGATGTCCCGAAGGAGAATTTTGACGCGGAGCTGAAGAAGCTGCTCAAGGAGCTGCTGGACGAGCACAAGAAGGTGCTGTTCAATGGCAACGGCTACACCGACGAATGGGTTGCTGAGGCGGAGAAGAGAGGCCTCTATAACCTCAAGTCCCTGCCGGAGGCAATGCCGCATCTTATCTCGGAGAAGAGCGTCGAGCTCTTCACGAAGCACAAGGTCTTCACCAGGAGTGAGCTGGAGAGCCGCTATGAGATCTTCCTTGAGAATTACAGCAAGACGGTGCACATCGAGTCACTGACCATGCAGGAAATGGTCCGCAAGGATTTCATCTCCGGACTCGTATCCTATGAAAAGGCGCTGACGGAGGAGATGAGCGGCAAGAAGGCGGTCCTTCCGTCCGCGAAGTGTACGGTCGAGACGGACGTGCTGTCCACGCTCGACACCGAGGCGGATGCGATCGATGCCGCTCTGACAAAGCTGGGAGTGGATACGAAGCGAGCGGAGTCTGACGCGGATGTTCTCCATGTGGCAAAGTACTATCACGACACCATTCTGGCGGACATGGATGAGCTCCGCAGACATGTGGACGCGGCGGAAGCTCTCATCCCTGAGGCGTATCTGCCGTATCCGACATATGGCGAGCTGCTGTTCTCTCTGCGGTAAATCAGAAGCCCGGCGGGACTGCGGCCAATATTGACAGACGGAAAGTTCAGGCGCGGGCCGGGTGCTTCCCGGTGCCTCCACAGGGACTTTCCGTTTCCGTATTGTAAAGGAAGAAGACATGGCAAGACCACTGATCAGAGAACATGATGCCTGCGGCATCGGCGTCATCGTCAACATCGACGGGCATAAGGATTACCGGGTGCTGGACGACGCCCTGCACATTGTGGAAAAGCTGGAGCACCGGGCAGGAAAGGATGCAACCGGTCGCGTGGGCGACGGCGTCGGCATTCTGCTGCAGATCAGCCACAGCTTCTTTGCAGGGGCGATGAAGGAGGCCGGCATTCCGGACGCGGAGTCTCTCGGCGAGGGAGACTACGGCATCGGAATGTGCTTTCTGCCGCAGGACACCCTGAAACGGACCTTCGCCATGCGGATGCTGAAGGTCATCACGGAGAAGGAAGGACTGCCCTTCCTCGGCTGGAGGCAGGTTCCTACCAATCCGGATATTCTCGGCGCACCGGCGCGGGACTGCATGCCCTGCATCTGCCAGTGCTTCATCGGACGACCGAAGGACGTGGAGAAGGGAATTGAGTTTGACCGCAGACTGTATGTCGTCAGACGCGAATTCGAGCAGAGTTCCGAGGACACCTACATCTGCTCTCTGTCCTCCCGCACTGTGGTCTACAAGGGAATGTTTCTGGTGAGCCAGCTGCGGCGCTTCTATCAGGATCTGCAGAGCGAAGCGTACCGGACAGCGATCGCCATCGTGCATTCCCGTTTCTCGACCAACACCACGCCGTCCTGGAACCGCGCGCACCCGTACCGGATGATCGCGCACAATGGCGAGATCAATACCATCCGCGGCAATATCGACCGTATGCTTGCCCGCGAGGAAACCATGAATTCTCCGATCATGGAGAAGGATCTCGACAAAATCTATCCTGTCGTTCAGAAAACAGGCTCTGATTCCGCGATGCTGGACAACACGCTCGAGTTCCTGTATATGAACGGCATGGATCTGCCGCTTGCGATGATGGTGACGATTCCGGAGCCGTGGAAGCACAATACGTTCATGGATCAGGAACGGAAGGATTTCTACCATTACTACGCGACGATGATGGAGCCGTGGGACGGACCTGCGGCGATTCTGTTCTCCGACGGAGATCTGGTCGGGGCGACGCTCGACCGCAACGGTCTGCGCCCGTCCCGGTACTACATCACGGACGACAACAGGCTGATTTTGTCCTCGGAGGTGGGCGTGCTCGACATCGCGCCGGAGCATGTCGTGAAGAAGAGCCGCCTTGAGCCGGGGCGGATTCTCCTTGTGGACACGAAGCAGAAGCGCATCATCTCTGACGAGGAGTGCAAGAGATACTACGCGGAGCGGCAGCCCTATGGCGAGTGGCTGGATATCAATCTGCTGCACCTGTCAAAGCTCCCGATCCCGAACAAGAAAATTCCGACCAACACGCAGGAGATGCGGGACCGGTTGTACAAGGTCTTCGGCTATACCTATGAGGATGTGCGCGACGACATCCTGCCGATGGCGGAGAACGCCGTGGAGCCGACCGTGTCCATGGGACACGACGTGCCGCTCGCGGTGATCGACAACCATCATCAGCTGCTCTGCAATTATTTCAAGGAATTGTTTGCGCAGGTCACCAATCCGCCGATCGACTCCCTGCGGGAGAAGATTGTGACGGACACGACGGTGTACATCGGCTCAGATGGAGACCTGCTCAATGAGAAGAGCGGGAACTGCCGAGTGCTGGAGGTGAACGATCCGATTCTGACCGGCGTGGATCTCATGAAGATCCGGGCGCTCGACCAGCCGGGCTTCCGCACCACGACGATTCCGATTCTGTATTACAAAAATACCTCGCTGGAGCGCGCGCTCGAGCAGCTGAATATCGCGGTAGACCGCGCGGCGGCGAACGGGCAGAACATCATCATTTTGTCAGACCGCGGCATTGATGAAAACCACGTTCCGATCCCGGCACTTCTGGCGGTGTCCAGCGTGGAGCAGCACCTGGTCCGGACGAAGAAGCGGACCGCCATTTCGCTGATTCTGGAGAGCGGCGAGCCGCGGGATGTGCATCAGATGGCTGCGCTTCTCGGCTTCGGCGCGCGGGCGATCAATCCGTACCTTGCACATGAATGCATCGCGGAGCTGATCGATCTGGGCATTCTGGACAAGGACTATCACACCGCGATAGAGGACTACAACAAGGCACTGCTCGGCGGGGTGGTGAAGATCGCGGCCAAGATGGGCATCTCTACGATTCAGTCTTATCAGTCAGCCCGCATTTTCGAGGCGATCGGCCTGTCGGACGAGGTGATGGACAAGTACTTCACCGGCACGGTCAGCCGGGTCGGCGGCATCGGTATCCGGGAGATTCAGGACAATGTGACATGGCGTCATGATCAGGCCTTCGATCCGCTGGGCCTTTCCACCGACACAACGCTCGATTCGATCGGGTTCCACTGCCTCAGAAGCGGCCGGGATAAGGAGGATCACCTCTACAGTCCGGAGACCATCATCACGCTGCAGCAGGCGGTGCGGACTGGAAATTTTGAGCAGTTCAGGGAATACACGAAGCGCATTGACGAGTCGCCGCGCCCGCACACCCTGCGCAGTCTCATGGATTTTGTCCCGGCGGGGGATCCGGTTCCGCTGGAGGAGGTGGAGCCGGTCGAATCGATCGTGCGACGGTTCAAGACAGGAGCCATGTCCTTCGGATCGATCTCGAAGGAGGCGCATGAGACGCTGGCGGAGGCGATGAACTCCCTCGGAGGCAAATCCAACACCGGCGAGGGCGGAGAGGACCCGGCACGGTTCGGCACGAACCGCAACAGCGCGATCAAGCAGGTCGCCTCGGGGCGCTTCGGCGTTACCTCGGCGTATCTCGGCAGCGCGCAGGAAATCCAGATCAAGATGGCGCAGGGAGCCAAGCCTGGCGAGGGCGGCCATCTGCCCGGGAAAAAGGTGTACCCCTGGGTTGCGAAGATCCGCTACTCCACGCCAGGCGTAGCCCTGATTTCGCCGCCGCCGCATCACGATATTTATTCCATCGAGGATCTGGCGCAGCTGATCTATGATCTCAAGAACGCGAACCGGCGTGCCCGGATCTCCGTGAAGCTCGTCTCGGAGGACGGCGTCGGCACGATCGCGAGCGGCGTGGCCAAGGCAGGAGCGCAGGTAATCCTGATCTCCGGCTATGACGGCGGCACCGGCGCGGCGCCGTACAGTTCCGTGCATCACGCGGGCCTGCCGTGGGAACTCGGCGTATCGGAGGCGCATCAGAGCCTGATTCAGAACGGACTCCGGAACCGGGTCTGCATTGAGACGGACGGCAAGCTGATGACCGGCAGGGATGTAGTCGTTGCGGCTATGCTCGGCGCGGAGGAGTTTGGTTTTGCCACGGCACCGCTTGTATGCATGGGGTGCATGATGATGCGGGTCTGCTCGAAGGACACCTGCCCGGTCGGTATCGCGACCCAGAATGAGAAGCTCCGGAAGCGGTTTGCCGGAAAGCCGGAATACGTCGTGAACTTTATGCGGTTCATCGCGGAGGAGGTCCGCGAGATCATGGCGTCCCTCGGGTTCCGCACGCTGAACGATATGATCGGGCGCACGGACTGCCTGAAGAAGAAGGAATACAAGGACGACGGCGTGATCGCCGGGTTCGCGAGGACGGTGGATCTCTCCGCCATTCTTGATCCGGAATTCGCACACGCTCCGGACCGACATTTCGATCCGGATCATGTCTACAACTTCCATCTGGAGAAGACGCTGGATGAGTCCAAACTACTGCCGGCCTTTGACAAGGCGCTGCACGGACCGGAGAATCAGGCGAAAGGAGAGATCAGCCTGAAGGTCTCGAGCACGGACCGGGCGTTCGGCACGATTCTCGGCAGCGAGATCACGGCGCAGTTCGGAGATCGTCTGCGCGAGGACAGCTTTGTCGTCCATGCGGAGGGCGGCGGCGGACAGTCGTTCGGCGCGTTCATCCCCAAGGGACTGACGCTCAGGCTGACCGGAGACGCCAACGACGGATTCGGCAAGGGCCTTTCCGGAGGCAAACTGGTGGTGGTTCCGCCAAAATCCTCGCCGTTCCGGGCAAGTGAAAATATCATCATCGGCAATGTGGCGCTGTACGGCGCCACGGCAGGCAAGGCTTATGTCTGCGGACGGGCGGGCGAGCGTTTCTGCGTCCGTAATTCCGGTGCCGTCGCGGTGGCGGAGGGATGCGGAGACCACGGTCTTGAGTATATGACCGGCGGACGGGCCGTCATTCTCGGGCCGACCGGCAAGAATTTTGCCGCCGGCATGAGCGGAGGCATCGCCTATGTGCTGGATACGGATCACAGCCTGTACCGGAGAATGAACAAGGACATGGATTCGTTCCAGGAGGTGACGGAGAAGTACGACATCGCCGAGCTCCATGTCATTCTCACGGACTATGTGAAGGAGACCGACTCGGAGCTGGGACACGAGATTCTCGATCACTTCGAGGAATATCTGCCGAGCTTCAAGAAGATCGTGCCGAATGATTACCAGAAGATGCTGATCGCCATCAGCAAGTACGAGGAACAGGGCATCCCGCACGACAGCGCGGTGCTGGAGGCGTTCAGAGAGGTCTCGGGATCCATCGCGTGATCAGGGCGCTGCCAGGCGGCGCGGAGAAACCGGCAGAATCAAAGCAGGAGTGAAGAGTTTATGGGAAAGCCAACGGGGTTTCTAGAATATCAGAGGGTAAGCAGTCCGGATGTGCCGCCGGCGGAGAGAATCCGCACCTTCGAGGAGTTTCACACGAATCTTGGCGCGGAGGAGCGCCGGGAGCAGGCAGCGCGATGCATGAACTGCGGCGTTCCGCTGTGCCAGTCGGCGATGAAGCTGCATGGGATGGTGACCGGCTGCCCGCTTCACAATCTGATTCCGGAATGGAACGACCAGATCTACCGCGGAAACGATCAGCACGCGCTGTCCCGGCTTCTGAAGACGAGCAATTTTCCTGAGTTTACCGGGCGGGTCTGTCCGTCGCTGTGCGAGAAGGCCTGCGTGTGCGGCGAGTATGACGATCCGGTGACTGTGCATGATAATGAGCGCTTTCTGATCGAGACGGCGTTTACCAACGGATACATCAGGCCGCGTATTCCGGCGGTCCGCAGCGGCAAGAAAATCGCGATCGTCGGCAGCGGCCCGGCCGGACTCGCGGCGGCTGACCAGCTGAATCACCGCGGGCACAGCGTCACGGTATTCGAGCGGGAGGACCGGATCGGCGGCCTGCTGATGTACGGCATCCCGAACATGAAGCTCGACAAGCGTGTTGTTCTCCGGCGCCAGAAGCTGATGGAGGAGGAGGGTGTGGTATTCCGGTGCGGCGTCAACGTCGGTGTGGACGTGACCGCGGAGGAGTTAAAGAAGGAGTACGACGCCGTGATCCTGGCCTGTGGCGCAAAGGAGCCGCGCAGACTCTCCGGGACGGTGACAGGCAGCGGGATATCGCAGCCGTCCGAGATCAGGGGCGTGTATTTTGCTGTCGATTTTCTGAAATCCACGACGCATGCGCTGCTGGGTATTTCCGGCAGAGGAGCGGCGGACCTGCAGAGAGCGGGCGGTTTTATCAGCGCAAAGGACAAGGATGTGGTCGTCGTCGGCGGCGGCGACACCGGCAATGACTGCATCGGGACCGTGATCCGCCACGGATGCCGTTCGGTGACCGCGCTCGAGATGATGCCGGAGCCGCCGGCGGAGCGGAGAGCCTCGAACCCGTGGCCGGAATGGCCGCTGGTCAAGAAGACCGATTACGGGCATGAGGAGGCCATTTACAAATTCGGCCATGATCCGAGAGTCTACGAGACCACAGTGAAGGAATTCATCACCAGCAAAAAGGGAGAACTGAAGAAAATCCGGACCGTCAGGGTCCGTTTCGAAAACCGTCAGATGGTGGAGGTTCCCGGCACCGAGAAGGAACTTCCCTGCCAGCTGCTTCTCATCGCGGCGGGGTTCGTCGGGTGCGAGCCGTACACCGCCGAGGCGTTCGGCGCGCCGCGCAGCGGCCGGGGGACCATCGTCACGGAGGAAAATCACTACAGGACCTCCGTGGACAAGGTATTCACGGCAGGCGACTGCCATCGGGGACAGTCCCTGGTGGTGTGGGCCATCGAGGAGGGCCGTCAGTGTGCGGCGGAGGTGGACCGGTTCCTGATGGGATATACGACATTAAAGGAAATCTGAGGAAACACTGCAGGAAATAGTGATCTTTTGACAGCAAGGGGGCTGTCTCAGAGCAATCAGGGCTCTGGGGCGGCCTCTTTTGTTTATAGTTACCATCATCTTATGAGGAGGATAACGTTATGGAAATTAATGTCAACACTGTCGCATGGGTCCTCATTGCGTCAGCTCTGGTCTACTTCATGCAGGCCGGATTTGCACTCTGTGAGGCAGGCCTGACGAGAGCCAAGAATACGGGGAATATTCTGATGAAAAATATGATGGACTTCTGCATCGGTACACCCTGTTTCTGGTTCATCGGTTTCTCGCTGATGTTCCACGGCGGACTCGGCGGATTCATCGGCACACCGGATTTCTTCATCAGCGGCAGCTACACCGCCGCGGACAGCGTTGTTCCGCAGACGATGCCGCTCTGGTGTTACGTGATTTTCCAGACGGTGTTCTGCGCGACGGCTGCGACGATCGTCTCCGGATCCATGGCTGAGCGCACCAATTTCAAGGCATACTGCGTGTACTCGGCGATGATCTCCCTGCTCGTCTATCCGATCTGCGGACACTGGAGCTGGGGCGGCGGTTGGCTTGCCGATCTCGGATTCCATGATTTTGCCGGATCCGCGCAGGTTCACAACGTCGGTGGTATCATCGCGATGCTCGGTGCCTGGATGCTCGGACCGCGCATCGGCAAGTATGACAAGAACGGCAAGGCAAGAGCGATTCCCGGCCACAACATGACGGCCGCGGCGCTCGGTGTCTTCATCCTCTGGTTCTGCTGGTTCGGGTTCAACGGCGGCTCCACCGTCGCCATGGCGACGCCCGAGGATGCCGCTTCCGCATCCCTTGTCTTCATGAACACAAACCTCGCGGCAGCCGTCGCCACAACAGTCTGCATGATCTTCACCTGGCTGCGCTACGGCAAGCCTGACGTCTCCATGACCTTCAACGCGGCGCTGGCGGGACTTGTGGCAATCACGGCCGGCTGTGACTGTGTCAGCCCGGCAGGCGCCTTCTTCATCGGCTTTGTCTCTGGCATTCTGGTGGTGCTCTCCGTCGAATTCTTCGACAACGTCGCGAAGATCGACGATCCGGTCGGCGCGGTCTCCGTTCACTTTGTCAACGGCGTGTGGGGCACTCTCGCGGTAGGTCTCTTCTCCAATGGGACCGACGGCGTCGGCAAGGGCCTGTTCTATGGAGGCGGCGTGAAGCAGCTTGGCATTGAGGCGCTCGGTATCCTGGCGATTGATGTCTATGTCCTCGTTGTGATGTTTATTGTCTTCAAAATCATTGACAGGACCATCGGTCTTCGTGTACCTGCGCAGGTGGAGATCGACGGCCTCGACATTCACGAGCATGGACTTGCCAGCGCTTATTCCGGATTTGCCATCTCGGATGTCACGAACATGGCGCTGGATGTGAATGAGAACACGGATCTCGGCGAGGAGGATATCACGAAGGCCACCGACGCGCAGATCGGCGCGGCGGTCAGGGTGAGCGGCGCGGAGACGCCGACTGCGGCAGCGGTGAAGACAGAGGATGGAAAGATTTTGCCTGCTGTCTATGATACCGGTATGCACAAGGTCTCCATCATCTGCCGTCTGTCAAAGTTTGACGAGCTCAAGAAGGCGCTCAATGAACTGGGCGTCACCGGCATGACAATGACGCAGGTTATGGGCTGCGGCATTCAGAAGGGCACCACGGAGCGGTACCGCGGCGCCGTGGTCGATTCCACGCTGCTGCCCAAGGTAAAGGTCGAGGTCATCGTCAGCAAGATCCCGGTGGACAGCGTTGTCCGCGCGGCGACCAGGGCGCTCTACACAGGACACATCGGCGACGGCAAGATCTTTGTCTACAATGTCACGAAGGTGGTCAAGGTCCGCACCGGAGAGGTCAACGAGGCCGCTCTGCAGGATGTGGAATGACGGACAGATAATCGTCACAGAGCATGGAAGGACGGGATCTTCTGGTCCGGCGGCAGCGCCGGGCGGGGGATCCCGCTTTTTGATGCGCGGGGAGGGACTGGAATCTGCCAGGAGATTGCGGTACGATAACAGCATTCCTGTGGGCGGGAAGCAGGGTGCGCAGCGGGACAGCTGGAAGATAGAAAAACGGGACAACAGGAAAGCAAAATGCGGTCTGTCCCCGTGCGTCCGGAACAGGATTTCATGCAGTGCGGCAGAGCAGCGGTGTTGGTGAATTTGAAGAAGAACACTGCGGCGGTCGCCGGAAGGGCAGGTTTTCATGAAGATTGTAGTATTATGCGGCGGGTTGTCCACCGAACGGAAAATTTCCTTCAGCTCAGGCACCAAAATCTGTGCGGCGCTCAGGAAGAAGGGGCACCAGGCGGTGCTTGTGGATCTGTTTCTGGGATTGGAAGACATGGGGGATGCCGTGTTGGCGCATCCTGAGACGCTTTTTGATGCGCAGCCTGAACTCGCGCCGGTGGTATTCGATGGGAAGGCGCCGGATCTCGATGCTGTGCGGGCCTCGCGCAAATGGAAGAGTCCGTCTCTCTTCGGCCGCGGTGTGCTGGAGCTGTGCAGCAGGGCGGATATGGTATTTATCGCGCTGCACGGGCTGAACGGAGAGGACGGCAGAGTGCAGGCGGCCTTCGACCTGATGGGAATTCCTTATACCGGGTCCGGCTATCTCGGCGCCGCGATGGCGATGGACAAGATGATCACCAAGGAGATGGTGGCACCGCAGGGGGTGGATACACCGGCATGGAAATCCTACAAGCATGTGTCAGAGAAGCAGATTCCCGCCATTGCGGCGGACTGGAAGGCCCCCTGTGTCGTCAAGACGCCGACAGGAGGGTCGTCGGTCGGCGTGGTGATTGTGAAGGAGCAGGAGCAGCTCGCGCCGGCGATCCGCAGTGTCCTCGCCTATGATGACAATGTGCTGATTGAGCAGTATGTGACCGGTCGGGAGTTCACGATGGCGGTTCTCGGAGACCGGGCTCTCCCCTCTGTGGAGATCGTTCCGAAGACGCGGTTCTATGATTATTCCAATAAGTACGCGGCGGGCGCGACCGATGAGATCTGCCCGGGCCGCTGTACCGCGGAGGTGGAGAAACGCATGGGAGAAATGGCGCTCGCCGTGCACCAGATTCTGGGTCTCAGGACCTACTCCCGGAGCGATTTTATTGTCGATGCGGAGAACCGGGTATGGTTTCTCGAGGTCAACACGCTGCCCGGCATGACGCCGACCAGCCTTGTGCCGCAGGAGGCCGCCGCGGTTGGTATGTCATACGAGGATCTGTGCGAGTACATCGTGGAGGATGCGTTGAAACTTTGCGATAGGAGCGCGGGATGGAGACAATAACACTGAGGGAGCTGCGGGAGGCGGTCCACGGGGAGCTGCTGGGAGACTTCCGCGGGGAGGACACGCCGATCACGGGAGCGGAGAGCGACAACCGGAGGATAAAGCCTGGCAATGTATTCTTTGCGTTCCGGGGAGAAAAGGCGGACGGTCACAGGTTTGTGAAGGCGGCCCTCGCGGCAGGCGCTTCAGGAGCGGTCGTGTCCGAGGACCCGGATGAATATATGCCGGGAAAATTTTATGTAAAGGTGCAGGATACGCTGCTCGCAGCCGGAGATCTGGCGCGGGCGTACCGGCGCCGCTTTGCCATTCCGGTGGTCGCGGTGACGGGCAGCGTCGGCAAGACCACGATGAAGGACATGATCTATGCCGTGCTGTCGGAGCGATTTTGCACGCTCCGGACGGAGGCCAATTTCAACAATAATATCGGCGTGCCGCGGACGATTCTGCGTCTTGACCGCGGGACACAGATGGCTGTCGTCGAAATGGGAATGAATCATTTCGGCGAGATTGACTATCTCGTGCACATCGCGCAGCCCACCTGCGCGGTCATCACCAATATCGGAGAGGCGCACATCGGCAATCTCGGGGGAAAGAAGGAGAACATTTTCAAGGCAAAATGCGAGATCTTCGGCGGCCTTGCGGAGGGCGGACTGGCTGTCATGAACGGCGACGACGCCTATCTGCGGACGCTCCGGGAGGACAGAGAGAAGCAGGAAAAGTTTCATTTTGCCTGGGTCGGTGAGAGCAGGGACTGCACGTTCCGCGCGGTGCATATTGAGGACACGCTGCAGGACGCAGTGCAGTTCACGATGGAGACGCCGGACGGATCGTTTCCGGTGAAGGTGCCGGCGCTGGGGCGCCACATGATCTATCCGGCGCTGACGGCGGCCGCGATCGGGATGCATTACGGCATGACGGCAAAGGAGATTGCAGCCGGGATCGCCCATTATGTGCCGACCGCGATGCGGATGGAGACGGTCCGCCTGCCGGAGGGGATTATTGTTTACAACGATACATATAACGCCAATCCGCAGTCGATGAAGGCGGGACTTCTGACGCTGTCGCATACGAAGGGACAGCGTCATGTGGCTGTGCTCGGCGATATGATGGAGCTCGGGGACGCGGAGGAGCGGCTGCACCGGGAGGTCGGGCGCGCCGCGGCGGAGGGAAATATTGATACGCTGATCACAGTGGGCAGGGCAGCAGGCTGGATTGCGGATGAGGCAGAGCGCCGCGGCCTTGCGGATGTGCGCATCTGCCATAGCAGGGAGGAGGCAGAGCCTGTCCTGCGCGCTCTTCTCGGTCCGGAGACGGTCTTCTACTTCAAGGCATCGCATGCGATGGCGCTCGAGAAGCTTGCGGCATACACGGCGGATATGGCAAAATCGGTGTATGGAGATCTTTGAGGAAGAACGTGAGGAGCAGACGGACTGTTCTGACTCTGACGGCCTTCTGCAGAGGCATGAGAACGGCAGCGGCGGCAGGGTTCTGCCCGGAGATACTCAAAAGCAGAGGAACTTTGCTGGGCGCCGCGCCATGGCACAATGGCGGTTTCAGGCGGAAGCTGTTCGGAGGCGGGTATGAGAGAGTGGACAAGAGAGGAGAAGTATCGTGTGCTGAAGGACCCGCAGGAGCTGTGGGATCTTTACTGCAGGACGAGGGTATCGCGCTATCGCCAGACCTTTCATCTGCAGCCGGTGACCGGGCTGATGAACGATCCGAACGGGTTTGTTTGGCATGACAATGAATGGCATCTGTTTTACCAGTGGTGTCCGTGGGGCGCTGTGCACGGGCTGAAATACTGGTATCATACGGTATCGGGGGATCTCATTACATGGAAAAATCTGGGCGTCTGTCTGATGCCGGGAGACACCTATGACAACAGGGGCGCCTATTCCGGCTCCGCCATGCCGATCGGGGATGCTGTATATCTGTACTATACGGGAAATCACCGCGATCCGGACTGGACGAGGCATCCTTATACCTGTCTCGCCAAGCTCCGGGACGACGGCTGGACGGAGAAGTATCCGCTGCCGCTGTTCGGCGCGCATCCAGACTACACTGAGCACCAGCGCGACCCGAAGATTATCGTCGACCGGAAGCGGGGGAAGAATTACATCATTCTCGGCGCGCAGACAAAGGACGGCCACGGCTGCGCGCTGGTCTACGGCGCGGAGGATCTTCTGCACGGCTGGCATTTTCTCGGACAGCTGAAGGTTCCGGGATTCGAGGATTTTGGCGATATGTGGGAGTGCCCGAGCATTGAGCATATCGGCGGGAAGGAAATCCTGATGTTCTGCCCGCAGCATCTGACGCTCCCGGGACGCGGCAATTCCAGAAATCACAATGGCTACATCATCGGCACCATGGACTGGGATTCTCTGATTTTTACGCCGGAGGGAAGGTTCCATGTGCTGGATTTCGGGTTTGATTCCTACGCGGCGGAGTGTGCCAACAATATACAGGATGAGAGCAAGGCTGTGCTGGTCGCCTGGATGGGACTGCCGGATTCCTCGTACCCGACGGACGAGGAGGACTGGCAGGGATGCATGACGCTGCCGCGCGAGCTCACCATCCGGGGGCGCCGTCTCATTCAGCAGCCGCTGCCGCTGCTCCGTCAGCTCCGGCAGGAGGAGATCGATCTGCGCGGGGAGGAGCTGTCCGGCACGGCACCGCTGCCCAGAGCCTGCGAGATCGAGCTGTACGTGCGGCCGGGCGATGCGGACGTCGATCTGTTCTGCGGCAGGGATGGAAACGGCGGACTCACGATCCGGTATTCCGAGACGCAGAAGGTAATCACGGTTGACCGGAGCGGGATGAAGCGGCGCTTCAATACGGAGCAGGGGGAGAGCCGGGCACGGCCGCTGCCGGGAGGACTGACGCACCTTCGCATCTTCCTCGACCACAGTTCCTGCGAGATTTTTGTCAACGACGGAGACGCGGTTTTCACAAGCAGGGTGTTTCCGGAGGAGGGGGAGGATCATTTCTCCGTGCGGGGCGACGCGTTTGTGCGGCTTTGGACATTGAAGCCCGCGGTCAGGGATGATTTTGTCATTTGATGAGAACAGTGAAGTGTGCCGGCATCGCCTGACATGGCGGAAAGCTGGCGCGGTCAGAGTGATTTTGTCAATTCATGATGCCTGATCTGTTGGCATCGGAATGGATATAGCAGAGGAGGTATGTATGAACAGAAAACCAGCGTGGCTTTCCAGGGCAGTGTTTTATGAAATCTACCCGCAGTCGTTTTATGATACCAACGGGGACGGCATCGGAGATATCGGGGGGATCATCGAGAAGCTTGACTATATCCGCTCGCTCGGGTGCAACGCGCTCTGGATCAATCCATGGTATGATTCGCCGTTCAAGGATGCGGGGTACGATGTCCGCGATTATCTGAAGATTGCGCCGCGCTATGGCACCAACGAGGACGCGTACCGTCTGTTCAGGGAGGCGCACCGGAGAGGAATGCATGTTCTGCTCGATCTGGTCGCCGGGCACACATCGGAGGAGCATGCCTGGTTCCGGGAGAGCCAGAAGGCAGTGCGGAATGAGTACTCGGACCGCTTTATCTGGACGGACTTCTGTTTCCAGGACGCGGATGGCCTGCCCTATATCGGCGGGGAGAGCGAGCGGAGCGCAACGTATATTTTGAATTTCTATAAGTGCCAGCCGGCGCTCAATTATGGTTTCCTGCATCCGACGCAGCACTGGCAGCAGCCGATGGATGCGCCGGGGCCGCGCGCGACGGTGGAGGCGCTGAAGGAGATTATGCGCTTCTGGCTGGACCATGGCTGTGATGGATTCCGTGTCGATATGGCGGCTTCGCTCGTGAAAAAGGACGACGAGGATAAGAGCGGGACCGGCGCGATCTGGACGGAGATACGTGGAGAGCTGGACCGGGATTATCCGGAGGCGGCCATGGTCTCGGAGTGGTCCTGCCCGACGCAGGCGCTGAAATATGGCTTCCACATGGATTTCTATCTGAACAGCATGGGGAATGGCTACTCCACGCTGATGCGCGATTACTGGAACAGCTTTGCGGACCGGACCGGACAGACTGTCATGGAGAGCGGAGCGTTCGCGGAGAAGGAGAACGGTGCGGTCATGCGCGGCACGATGGAGGATGCGTTCTGGTCCGGAAAGCTCGCGGATCATTCCTACTTCCGCAGCACGGTCGATTCGGATATCACGCGCTTTACAAAGGATTATGTTCCGCAGTACGAAGCCTCGAAAGAGTACGGTCTGTGGTGTTTCCTCACCTGCAATCACGACACGCAGCGCCCGCGCTGGAATCTGACGCCGGACGAGCTGAAGATTGCCTACGCCTGTCTCTTCACGCTGCCCGGAGCGCCGTTCCTGTATTATGGCGATGAGATCGGCATGCGCTATCTCGATGTGCCTACGAAGGAGGGAGGATATTTCCGGACCGGGTCGAGAACACCTATGCAGTGGAATGCGGACAGGAATCTTGGTTTCTCGACCGCGGACGCGTCAAAGCTCTATCTGCCGGTCGATCCGGCGCCGGACGCACCTACTGTGGCGGCGGAGGAACAGGATCCGGGTTCTCTGCTGAATGCAGTCAAATCTATACTCGCTTTCCGCCAGAGCCGTGACGAACTCTGCTCCGACGCGCCGTTTGAAGTGGTATATGCCGAGGCGGACAGCCCGGTATTCGTTTATCGGAGATCGGGCCTCCTGATTGCGGTCAACCCGAAGGCAAAGTCCTGCACGGCACCGGTCGCCTCTGCTGGCGAAGTGCTGTATCAGATTGGAGATGTGACGACAGGAGAGAATGAGATCACGATGGGGCCGCAGTCGTTTGTGACGATCAGGAGAGACTGATCGCGGGTGCGTGCAGCAGAAAGAATATGAGATCAGAAAAGCGATCCCACCTGAACTGCGTTCGGGTGGGATCGCTTTTCTGGAATCTGTGCCGGATGGGGCTACTCTACTGGATGGTGATGGAATCCCAGTAGTCGGACGGCACGAGGGAGATATAGGTTTTGCCGGTGTTGAGCACGAGTTCGTTGCCGTCGGAGTCGAAGAACTGGGTGGGCTGTGTCGCGTCGGTCTTGGTCCAGAAGATGGGGATCATTTTGCCGTTGGTGAGGTAGTATCCTTTCTGGTTGGAGGCGATGCAGTTGTAGATCAGGTATCCGTTCTTGTCGAGCTGGGAGAAGGTGCAGTTCTCAAGGATGACGTTCTTGAAGGTGAGGGGGTCACCGCTGTCTGCGTCTTCATGGCGGCTGCCGTATTCGTAGTAGTCGTAGGTGCCGGTGCTGTCGTTGTATTTCAGCGCGGATTTGTTGTGCTTGAAGGCGGCGCTGAGGTCCACGTCGGTTGCGGCGCTGGCATCGCTGTATTTGTCGGCGAGGTCAAATTCGGTGCCCCACTGGGCGAACTGGAAATGGGAGGTTTTGGCGGAATCCACGGCGTACTGGTTGTAGGTCTTGGAGATGCCGGCGGAATCCAGGTTGCTGTCGAGGTCGCCGGTGCAGATGTATTCGGTAAATTCCCAGTCCTTTCCGTTCTTCACGCGGGAGAAGACGCCGGAGAGGTGGTCTGCCCAGGCGTTCTTGAGGTATTCGTCGATGTAGAACGGGCCGCCGTCGTGGCAGAGGACAGCGTTATATTCGCCCATCAGAAGGATGTTGGTGGGACGAGTGGAGCGGATGGAGCCGAGCTGCTTGATGGCGCCCCAGTCCTTGACGACGCACATCAGACGGGTGACGCGGTCGTTCTCGGTGCTGTTCATCAGCTCATATACGATATCGGCATCCGCCGTGCCGTAGTGCGGCAGAGCGGTCTTCTCGTTGTCAACCATGGCCGCGATCGGGCGCTGATCCTTGATGTCCTCGCTGATCGGGGTTCCGGTCAGCTCGGAGAGATAGTCGCCGTCGGGAATTTCCGCGGAAGTCTGTTCCGTGGATGCCTCGGTGGACGCCTCTGCCGAGTCGGAGGCGGTGCTGGTGGGAATAGATTCCTCCGGCACAGAAACGGTATTCAGCGCGGAGGAATCATTGCTTCCGCAGCCAGCAAGGACGGAGGCGGCAATCATAGCGGCTGTGACAGCGCTCCAGATTCTCTGATTCTTCTTCATAAATATTTTGTCTCCTGTTTCATTCATGCAAAGTAATCATCTGTATTTTGTTTACATTTGAAGGAAAAAGGCAAATTGCTTTTTCATTCTAGCACAGTTTATTTATATTGCAAAACGTGCAGGCTCTGAATCATGGTATGATAACTGCATTGGGACAAAATATCTGACGCGCGGCATCTGTTTGAGGGCGGCGCAGCGAGTATGGCATGGAGTATCAGAATGACGAAGAAAAGCACGGCGGGGGAAAAATCAGGAGTGCGGACAGACTTTCTGGAGAGGGGCATTCTGGCTTTGTATCTGGCGCTGTTTGCGGCAACGGCGCTGCTGCTCGCCTGGTTTCAGCCTCTTCAGCCGACGTCGCCGATGCTGGTCAATCCGCCGGATGAGTTCACGCGGATTGTCATTCCTCGGTATATCTGTGATCATGGGACGCTGCCCACGGGATTCGAGCCGGAGGTGCAGATTGCGGGCTACGGCGGCTCTTATGCCTTTTTCCCGTATCTTCCTTACATTTTTATGGGCTGGGCTATGCGCCTCACATCTTTCTTCACGGGGCAGGAGGCCGCGCTCACAATGGCGGCGCGCTGTGTCAACGTGGCTTCCGGCCTGCTGATGGCCGTGACGGTCTATTTTCTCTCGCGCAGAGTTTTGCAGGACCGCGCGGTTCGCTGGGCATTCTGCTATATCGTGATGTTCTGGCCGGAGCAGCTGTTTGTGCACACGTATGTCAACACGGAGTCCATGAGTCTTCTTTCGACCGCGATGATTTTGCTGGCGCTGGTGGCAGTGTATCAGGAGGGGCCGGAGATCCGGCACTGTGTTCTGCTGGCGGCCGGTCTCGTGCTCTGCCTTCTTACCTATTACAATGCCTATGGGTATGTGCTGGCGGCAGTGGTGCTGTTTGTCGGGGCGTTTTTATACCCCGCGTCGCGTTCAGGTTCTGACCGGCGTGAGGGAAAAGGGCTGGTCTGCGACAGGATGCTTCTGCTGCGGCGTGGGTTTCTGGTGCTTGCGCTTGTGCTTGCGGGAGCCGGATGGTGGTTCGTGCGGAGCGCGGTGCTCTTTCACGGGGATCTGTTCGGCCTTGCGACCATGCGGAAGGTACGGGAGCCGCTGCAGGGTATCTTTCCCCCGACGTATCGCGCGCAGGGCAAGTCGATTCCGGAGATGTTCCGGGAGACGGGGCTGTTTTCGCAGATGCTGAAATCGTTCATTGCAAGTTACGGAGCAAACAGCATTTTCGCGGGGCCGGGACTCTATTTGTACAACCGCTGCTTTCTGTTCGGCGGCGCCGCGCTGGCTGTCGTCTTCGGGATGGCCGGAGAGCGGAGGCGGAGCGGGAGACGCCGTTTCTTTCATGCCGCGGTGATTGCGGCTGCGCTTTCGGTGTGGGCGCTGTGGCTCTGGTACAGCTACGCGATGGATTTTCAGCCGCAGGGTCGGTATCTTCTTGCATCGATTCTCCCGCTGTTTTACTATATGACAGCAGGCTGGATGCATTTTGCGGACGCGCTGCGGATCCGGGGAAGACTGCGGACGGTGCTGGCCGCGATGGCCGCCGCGGCGGCTGTGTTCTGGGAGCTGCGGTTTGTCCTGGGGACGGTTCTGCCGCTCTGTGTGAGCGTTTATGCCGCATGATAAATTTACTTTGAGGTCGATATGGTATTCTCCAGCGTAATCTTCACATTTCTGTTTCTCCCGATCGTGCTCGGGCTGTATTTTGCATGCCGGAATGACCGATGGAGAAACGGCGTGCTGCTGGTGTCGAGCCTGTTCTTCTACTGGTACGGCGAGCACACGTTTTTCTTCATCATGCTCGCCTCCATCCTGGGAAATTATCTGTTCGCGCTGCTGATCGACCGCTCCGCGGGGACAGGGCGGCGGAGATTCTGGCTGACCCTTGACGTGATCGCCAATCTGAGCGTGTTCTTTGTTTTCAAATATCTCAATTTTTCGCTCAAGATGGCGAACGATCTCTTCCATGCGAATGTGCCGGTGACGAATATTGCACTGCCGATCGGCATCTCGTTTTTTACCTTCCAGGCGATGTCCTATGTTTTTGACGTATACCGCGGGGATGTGGAGGTGCAGAAGAATCCGCTGCGGCTTGCGCTGTACGTCGCGTTCTTCCCACAGCTGATCGCCGGCCCCATCGTCCGCTACAAGACGATCGAGGAGCAGATCCGCACGCACCGGACCATCACGACAGAGCGGTTCGGCTACGGTGTGGAGCGGTTTATGATCGGATACTGCAAGAAGGTCATCATCGCCAACAACCTTTCCAATTGCGTGTCATACCCGTTCGCGCTGCTGGATTTTGCCGGGGCGGACCATCCGGTGCTTTACTACTGGATCGGCGCTGTGGCTTACTCCCTTCAGATTTTGTTCGATTTCTCGGGATATTCGGACATGGCGATCGGCATGGGTGAGATGTTCGGGTTTCATTTTGACGAGAACTTCAACTACCCGTATATGGCAAAATCTGTGACGGACTTCTGGAGACGCTGGCACATCTCTCTGTCGAGCTGGTTCCGCGATTACGTCTATATTCCGCTCGGCGGCTCGCGGGTCAGCGTGCCGCGGCACATTTTCAACATGCTTGTCGTCTGGGGACTGACCGGCATCTGGCACGGCGCGAACTATACCTTCTGGCTCTGGGGCCTCATCTACTGGTTCTTCCTGGTGATTGAGAAATATCTCATCCGGCCGGAGCGGCGGCCGCGGGGCGTACAGATCGCCTGGCGTGTCGTGACGCTCCTCATCGTTATGTTCGAATGGGTTCTGTTCAATGCCGTGGGCCTGAAGCAGGGCGTCCACTACTGGATGGCAATGCTTGGCTTCTACAATCACAGCCTCGGCTTCACCAATCCGGATGTCATCCGGCTGTGGCGCGAGTGGGGACCGTATATCCTGATGGGCGTGCTGTTCAGTACGCCCGCCGCGAAGATCATTCGCGCGCGGTGCAACGAAAGCGCGAGGCTCCGCGCATTCTGCGACGTGGCCTTCCCGGTGGGACTGTTTCTTGCGTTTGTGTGGGCGGTGTCCTTCCTCGTGATGGGCGCGCATAACCCGTTCATTTATTTCAATTTCTAGGGTTTTGTCCCTGACAAGTTTAGCTTGTTCGGGACAAAAATTGTCCCGAACAAGCTAAACTTGTCAGGGACAATCCGGAGGGTGCAGTATGCCGGAGAGGTATGAAAATCTGGACATTTCGGAATCTTCGTTCCGTTTGAAGCTGGTGCTCGGTCTGTTTCTGGCCGGGCTGATTTTTGCGGCGGTGTACACGGATATCGGGATTCTGCGGTATAAGATCACGGGGAAGCCGGATCTGTCGTACTGGACGAGTGACGCGGACGCGGATAATTTCGAGGCGCAGTACACGGCGTGTTTTCCGTTCAAGCTGTTTCTGCTGAGCGCAAACGGCGGGATCAACCGGGCGATGGGCGAGCGGGAGATGAATGATGTCGTCCGGATGAACAATGGGTATCTGACGGCGCTGATGGTGCAGGTGCCGGAGGAGCGGCTTCGCGCGGAGGCGGACAAGGTGGCGGCGCTGCAGGAGTGGCTGGAGAGCCGCGGGATTCCGTTTCTGTATGTGGCGGGTCCGGTGAAGTCGAACGAGAAGGATCCGGAGCTGCCGGCGGGGGATGTGGATTACACGAATGCGAATCTGAACATCTTTCTGGATGAGCTCGACAGGAAGGGCGTGAATTATCTGGACCTCCGCAGGGAGATGGAGAAGGACGGGATGAATTCGTATGACTGGTTCTATCGCACGGATCATCACTGGACGACGCGGGCCGGGTTCTGGGCATATGGCAAAATTGAGAACTGGCTTGCGGATACGACCGGGATCACGGTGGATCCGCAGGTGACGGATTTGAACAATTATCAGATCGACCGGTATGAGAAGATTATGCTGGGGTCGCGCGGCAAGCGGGTCGGTCTGCTGTACGGAGGCGTGGATGATTTTGAGATGATCACGCCAAAATTCGAGACGAGTCTGACGGATGTCGCGACAGGAGAGAAGGGCACGTTTCAGGACCTGCTGGTGAAGGAGGACTACCTCAAGAATCACGAGACGGATTATCTGCGGTCGGATATCTATGATCTGACGCTGCAGGGAGCGACGCATGTGGTGAACAATAAGTCTGCCAACGACGCGAATATTATCTTCATCACCGATTCGTTCGGGTTCACGGTACAGCAGTATCTTGCGCTGACGACGAGCCGGCTGGATGAGATTTCCGCCTACACGCCGCAGGGCGTTTCTCAGCTGGCGGGAGAGGGAGGCGTGAACCCTGAGGCAGTGATTCTGCTGCAGTGTCCGGTCTTCAATCTCGGCGTGGACACGAGTTTTGACTTCGGCATAGATGGGGCCGGGCAGTGAGAGGCGCGGAAGGATGATCGGTTCATGCGCTGCGCGGTGCGCCGGGATATCTCTGCAACAAAATGGCATATTGCGGAGACATGGCGGGAATTGCACCGTGGAGAGAGCATTTTTACAATAAGGGCAGCAATTCGGGAGGCCAGAGCGTGAAACGTCTCTGACCGCCTCATATTGAACAAAACAGCGCGGTAAAACGTCAGGAAGAGAGTACAGGCGGGGGACGGTTATGGTGACAAGAGATCGGCTGGCACAGGTATATGGAGACGACGCGGAGAGGGCTGAGAAGCGCTTCGCGGCATTGGAGAAAACATACCGGGCATCGTTCGGGGAGGGAGAACTTTCCTGCTTCACTGCGCCGGGGCGCACGGAGATCATCGGTAATCACACGGATCACAACGGCGGCAGGATTCTGGCGGCAAGCATTACGATGGACACGATTGCGGCGGCTGCGGCGAACGGCACGTCGGTGGTGCGGATTCTGAGCGAGGGATATCCGGATCCCATCGTGGTCGACTGTGATGCGCTGGAGAAGGTGCCGGTCTGTCAGGGGAGCACATCGCTGGTGGCGGGTATTCTCGCGGCGGCAAAGAAGTTCGGATATCAGATCGGCGGGTTCAACGCCTGTGTCTCGACGCAGGTCATCAGTTCGGCAGGTGTGTCCTCCTCCGCATCCTTTGAGATGCTGATCTGTGCGATGCTGAATCAGTTCTTCAACGATGGAGCGATCGACTGCGCGCACTACGCGCGGATGGGTCAGTATGCGGAGAATGTGTACTGGGAGAAGGCTTCAGGCCTCATGGATCAGATGGCCTGCGCGGTCGGCGGGACGATTCTGCTCGATTTTCAGGGCGGGAATGTGAAGTATGAGAAGGTCGATTTCTCGTTTGACGCGCTGGGCTGCAGCGAGGTGATCATCAACACCGGCAGGGGACATGCGGATCTGTCGGCGGAGTACTCCTCGATCCCGCAGGAGATGCGGCTGGTGGCAAAGGAGTTCGGCGGAGAAAATCTGTGCGACGTGAACGAGAGCGATGTGCTCGCGGCGGTGCCGGCGCTCCGGGAGAAGCTGCACAATGACCGGGCGATCCTCCGCGCGGTGCATTATTTTGAGGAGTGCAGCAGGGTCGACCAGGCTGCCGCGGCGCTCCGGGAGGGCAGAAGCGAGGAAATGCTGCGGATCATTGAAGAATCCGGGCGGAGTTCCTACGAGCTGCTTCAGAACTGCTACGTGCCGGAACATCCGGAGGAGCAGCCAATCCCGATGGCCCTCATGCTTGCACGGCTGTATTTTGCCAAAATCGGTGCCGGCATCTGCCGTGTGCATGGCGGCGGCTTCGCGGGCGTCATCATGTGTGTGCTGCCGAAGCTGGAGACAGAGAAGTTTGTGGAATACATGACGCCGTATTTCGGCGCGCAGAATATCTATGTCACTGGAATCCGCCAGACCGGCGCGGTGTGGATCGGAGCATGATCAGAACATTCTCTTGGGCTCGTGATCGGGGTGATCGGACTCACCCTCGATGACGGGCCCGTTTTCTTCGTCGTACACTTCGAGAAAGCTGTGCTTGCCATTCTGGTCCTTCCAGCCGAGGATTTTTGACAGGGGCACGTTCTCCATCGATTTGAAGAGATTTGCCTCGATGTAGGGGTTGGTTCTCTTCAGCTCCGCGATGAGGTTCTTGGTGTACAGCCGCTTGGAGGCGGTGTCGCCGTTCGCCCGGCAGGTGGTGCAGGTGTCCGTGAATTTGCAGGCGCACTGGATGAAGTGCAGCCCGTTGTAGTCGCGCCAGTGCTTGATGTCCGCCTCACGGATGCAGTACATGGGCCGGATGAGTTCCATGCCCTCGTAGTTTGTGCTCCGGAGCTTCGGCATCATGGCCTGAAACTGGCCGCTGAACATCTGCCCCATGAGAATCGTCTCGATGACATCGTCATAGTGATGCCCGAGTGCAATTTTGTTGCAGCCGAGTTCCTTTGCTTTCTTGTAGAGATAGCCGCGGCGCATTCGCGCGCAGAGGTAGCAGGGAGACTCGGTCACGTGATAGACAGAGTCAAAAATCGTGGTCTCGAATATCGTGATCGGGATGCCGAGGAGCCTTGCGTTTGTCTCGATGACGTTCCGGTTCATCTCATTGTAGCCGGGGTCCATCACGAGAAAGACCAGCTCGAACGGGAACTTGTTGTGCCGCTTCACCTCCTGAAACAGCTTGGCCATGCACATGGAATCCTTGCCGCCGGAGATACAGACGGCGATTTTGTCGCCGGGCTTCACGAGTTCGTATTCCACGATGGCATGGCAGAATTTCCCGTACAGATCCTTCTTGAACTTGCCGCGGATGGACTTCTCGATCTCCTTCCTGCGCTCTTCATCCGCCTCGGCGCGCATGGCGGATTCATAGACGTATCGCCCGTAGCCTCCCTCCAGATTGTAGGCATTGAGTCCACGCGCGCGGAGCGCCTCCGCCGCGTTCTCGCTGAGACGGCCATAGCGGCAGACCAGGACAAGGCGGTAATTCCCGGCGTTCTTCGGCAGCGCAGCGCTGCCGCTCAGAATGGCATCGAGATCATAGTGCAGCGAACCGGGGATGCTGTCCTTTTCAAAATCCACGCGCTCCCGCACATCGAGGATGAGATAGGTCGACGGGTCCCAGTGAAAAAGTTCGTCCGGTGTGACACCTGCGTTTTCCAGTTGCGACATATATACCTCCAGCTGAATTTGCTCCGCCCCCTGAATTTCCATGCAGGGCGCGGGAAGTATGGTAGAATGAAGCCATGGATGAGATGATCAATGTATTAAAAGAATATCAGGGAAACGGCGCGCTGCTGCTGCTTTATCTCGCCGCGCTGCTTTATCTCCTGATCACGGAGCGGAACCGGCGGACCAGATTGATGCTGGTGTACCTGCCGCTGACGATTCTGATTTTGTTTCTCCTGCCGCCCGTTTACCGGTTCTACACGGCGCAGAACGAGGGGGATACTTACTATCGGATTCTCTGGCTCCTGCCGATGGGAGTTACGATGCTCTACGCCGGACTCAGGGCAGCGATCCGCCTGCCGGGACCGCTTCGCTTCGCGGGGTATGCCGTGCTGTGCGCCGCCGTCATTGTATGCGGTTCCAGCGTTTACCGCAACAGCAATGTGATCAAAGCTGAGAACCGGCTTCATGTGCCGCATCAGGTGGTGGACATCTGCGACTACCTGCTCGCGGACAGCGGCGGACAGGAGGTCAGCGCCGCCTTCCCTTCCAACATTGTGCAGTTCGTGCGCCAGTACACCTCCAGGGTCAATATGCCTTACGGCCGCGACATGCTCATCGCAAGATGGGGCTACTGGAACGAAGTCTACGATGCCATGGAAAAGCCGGACACCATTGAGGCAAAGACCCTCGTCAGGGCCTTGAACGACACCTATACCCAGTACCTTGTCATCCTGCAGGATCGCAGCGTGAACGGCGATTTCGCCGATTACGGCATGGAATACATGGGCAATGTGGACGGCTTCGACCTGTGGAAGAACGGGAATATCTGTCCCTGACAGATTATTCCTCTGTCTTTTCATCTCCTGAGACGTCGCTGCCGGTGCCGGTGCGGAAGTTGTACTCCGCCTGGCCGTTTTCGAGTATCTTGTAGATGAAGTGTCTGGCAATGGCTGTGTTGCCGGCGCTGTTGAGGTGGACGCCGTCGGTCATGTATTCCTGGTAGTTCTGGCCGTTGATGGAGCCGTAATAGTTATCGAGGAAGGAGACCTGTTCACCGACGCAGACGTCCACGGCCTTGAGCCAGTAGGTGCTCATGTCGCCGTTGCCGATGTTGGTCGTGTCGCCATTCTGGAGCGTGCCGCTCTGGTCCTCGATTCGGGTGTAGGTCGGGGACAGGAAGACAAGGCGGATCCACGGGTATTTCTCGTGGATGCGGCGGATGCCGAGCCGCAGGGCACCGGTATAGGTGACGATGTCGAGGTCGTTGGCGTCATTCCAGACGGCGGATCCGTTCAGGTAATCGGCGGCATTGTAGGAGATGGCGATCATGTCGATGGTGTTCCAGTCGATGCCGGCCAGGGTGGATGCGGCGTCAGCATAGACCGGGTTGTCGCTGTGGTAGGCTGCCACATTGCTGAGCGCGGAAAAATCTCCGGTGCTGATGCAGTTCGCGACGTAGAAGAAGTTATAGATGTCGTCCATGTCGTGCTGGCTGTCAGTTTTGTAATCCGTATTGTAGCAGGTGATCTGCGATCCGGGGAAGGCGGCAGTGATGGTCTGTACGTTCCCGAGGGAGGCCACCTGTCCGGCGATGCCGTTCTCCGTCTCGTCATCGCTGATCAGGTCATTTCCCAGAAACAAAATATTCGTGACGCCGTCGTCGGCGTGTCCCTCGAGGTCTTTGGGGTTCTGTGCGACAATCACGTCCTGCACCTCAATATCGTAGTCTGTCGTTGTTTTATTGCGGTTCCAGACCGACTTTTCGCCAATGTTCCAGACGAAGAGCCAGATGACAATGGCCGCGACGCCGGCAGCGATCGCGACAGCGAGTACTTTGTTGAGGGTTCCGAGATGGAAGATGCCTTCTGCGGGCGCAGGCCCTGGATTTCCGGAAATTTCTGCATCATACTCCATTTCCATGGAATTGTCCGGGTCATCCGTCGGCGTTTTTCCTTCATCGCCATCCCAGAGCAGATCGTCAATTTCATCTTCTCCGGACTCCGGCTTCGGAAGCGTGTCCGGATGATTCTTTCTGAATGCCATACTTATACCTCTTGCCGCAAAACCTTTCTCCCTGCATCGGCGCCAATCATGGTAAGATTGTAGCGCGGCGCGCGAGGAAATTCGACCTGATTTTACAAGATCGAGATGCGCGCGGAGCCGGCGCAGAGTTTTCACATCTTCTTCCGGGGCCGCAATAAGCATTCACATGAGGTATTTCTGATGAAAAAGAAACTGGCGTGGAAGGACATCTGTATTCTCCAGGGCATCGTCATGATTTTTTCCCTGACCTCGGTCACGGCAAAATTTGCCTCTGGTCAGGCGGCGTTCACCAGGGGGTTCTTCCTGTTTTATGGGCTTGAGGTGGTGATTCTGGGCGTCTATGCCCTGCTCTGGCAGCAGGCGATCAAGCGGATCGATATCTCCGTCGCGTACGCGAATAAGGCGATGGTTCTGCTCTGGGGACTGCTCTGGAGCGTGATTATCTTTCATGACTCCGTCACGCCGAAGAAAATCGCGGGCGTGCTCTTTGTCATCGCGGGCGTCTGCGTGCTGAACCGATGAGGGAGGCAGAAAATCATGAGCAATTTTCAGATTTGTGTCCTGATCATGATCTGCTCCGAGCTGATTGCCTCATCGTCGCAGATGCTGCTCAAGAAGAGCGCCGGCATCCGGTATGACAGCTGGATCCGGGAGTATCTCAACAAGTGGGTGGTCGCGGGCTATCTGATGCTGTTTGTCTCCATGCTCCTGACGATCCGGGCTTATGCCTGGGCGGATTCGTATATGAATGTTCCGGTCCTTGAGACCATGGGCTACATCTTCGTCATGCTGCTTGGCAGGATATTTTTCGGCGAGAGGATCACACGAAACAAAATTGCCGGGATGATTCTCATTCTGACCGGAATTCTGATTTTTTATCTGTGACGATTTGCGTCCGGAATAAACACGGAATCTGAGCAGGGTGCATGCGCACCGGGCAGACAGATTCTGACATCTATGATCAATTTGGCTGACCCTTCGGACGGAGAACTGCTTTCATGATTTCGGAGAACCATTCAGAAGACAATAATTCTTATTTTGATGAGACGGAGCAGATGGATGTGCATGCGGTCCTCGGGAATGACGACGAGGGCAGAGCAGCATTTCGTTCACCAGCGGAATCTGATGTTCCGGAGGCACTGGACGAAACGGACACGATTGATCTCAGAGAGATCGGCCGGCGGGCAGCACTGCGGGCGCGGGGGCCGGAGGATAGTACAGAATCGGGAACGGCAGTGGCCGGGGGCGGGGCTGAAAACATCTCAGAGAAGTCTGGAGAGGACTTGGCAGGCACGGATGAAGATGCGGATGCGGAGGAACCTGAGGGTGGCGAGGAGAACGCCGGTCCGGCAAAGCGCCGCAGACCGGTTCTGCGTGCTGTCCTCGCGGCAGCTGGTATCATAGCCGCTGCGGCACTGTTCTTTGCCGGTATTCAATTCTACCGATATATACAGCTGAGGCGGGTAATCCGCTCTTTTGCGCAGATCGGGGCACAGTTCCCGCTGGACGGCGCAATGGGGGAGAATAAAATCAGGGCGGTCGGAGATGCCCGCGCGGAGGCACTTGCTGCCGAGATCGCGGCAAAGGAGAAGGCGGAGCGGGAGAAAAAGCAGCAGGAGGCGCTGCTCGCCATGGAGAAGGAAAAGGCGAAAACCATTGAGCTTCGTCTTACCTCGATTCAGAAGGATCTCAAGATCAAGTTCGTGGATCAGAAAACCGGAAGCGTGGTCCCGGATGTATCGTGGAAATGCAGCGTCACGGATCCCTCGGGCAAGAAGGCGGAATATACGAACGACGACCAGGACGGCATCATCTATAAGAAGAACCTCGCGGCCGGCACGTATCAGGTGGCGATGCTGCCCTTTGAAAAAACGGATGAAGATTACCGGTATTATACCTTCTCGACGGATCCGAAATCCATTGAAGTGAAGGATACCATCGAGTACGCCAAAGTGGATGTCAGCGATGAGGTGAAGACGGAATCGCAGGTCAATGTTGCGAAGGAGGACACGGAGCACCAGCAGAAGCAGGCTGTGCAGAGCGCCATCACGGACACAGTGGAGTATGTGGAATCCACAAGGACGGAGGTCGGCGAGGGGGAGGACGGCTTCGCTTCCGATGAGGATACCTACGAGGCTGTTCCGAAGAGCGAGATCCCGGCGCCCGGAACGAGCGCGGCGCTAGACCGCATCCCGGCATTGGACCACATCCCGGCGGAGAAATCAAACTATCTGTCAGCCGCCGTGCGGGCAGAGCAGACCTTCCCGGTGCTGAGTGCGGATGTGAGTTCGACCGGACAGGACGCCACGCAGGATGCCCCGACGCAGGGCGACGGACAGAGTGCTGCCGGGCAGAGCATGGACCAGAGTGCCGGCGGGCAGAACACCGATCAGGCGGCGACCACACTGACGGTTTCGATTGACGGAGGGGACCGGACGATCCGGAGCGATTCGGTCAGCCTGCATGCTTCCGTCAGCGTCCCGGATGGCGGGCAGGCGGCCTGCACCTGGAGGACCGACGGCGGAAACGGGACGCTGGACCGCACAGACGGGACAGATGTGACGCTCAGTTTCACCGGCTCCAGCACAACGACGGTCACGGTGACCGCAGCGGAGGGGGAGTTCTCTGCGACGGCGCAGGCAGTCATCCAGTACAATGCCGCGCAGGTCACAAATATTGTCTCCGTGATCCCGTCGAGCGTCAGCCTGTCTGTCGGCGCCACGCGCCAGATCAGGGCATCCGTGGAAACCTCAGACGGCGGCATGGCGCAGGATCAGAGCGTGACGTACGCGAGCTCGGATTCCGGGATTGCCTCGGTGTCTGCGGACGGTCTCATCACCGCCGCAGCGCCGGGGAACTGTACCATCACCGTCGCGATGGCGGGGGACAGCACTGTATCCTCCGATATTTCCGTCACCGTGACCGGCAGCAGCGAGCCGCTCAGGGACGCGGGCGGAAAACAGCTCTATATCAAAACAGCGGACAGGACATACAAGCCTGCCGATGCCAGCGATTATGATCTGTATGATACCTTTTACCGTCTGTCCGCCGGGAAGAAGAAATACCGGTACACCGGCTGGCAGACCCTGAGCGGGAAAACCTATTATTTTGACAAGAACGGCAAAGTGGTGACCGGAAAACAGATCATTCAGGGCATCACCTATCAGTTCGGGGAGGACGGCAGTCTGTCAAAGAACGCGTCCGCGGTGCTGGGCATTGATGTCTCGCGCTGGAACGGCAGCATCGACTGGAACGCGGTGAAGAACGCGGGCGTGCGTTACGCCATCATCCGCTGCGGCTACCGCGGATCCGGGACGGGTGCGCTGGTGCAGGATTCCATGTTCAAAACAAACCTCGCCGGCGCAAGGGCAGCCGGGCTCAAGGTCGGCGCCTATTTCTTCTCCCAGGCGGTGGACGAGGCGGAGGCCGTGGAGGAGGCGTCCATGGCGCTGTCCGTGGTCGGAGGCAGCGGGCTCGACTATCCGATTTTTCTGGATGTGGAGAGCAGCGGCGGCAGGGGCGATGCGATAGACGCCGCGACGCGCACGGCGGTCGTCCGGGCGTTCTGCGCGACGATTCAGAATTCCGGGCGCAGAGCCGGCGTGTACGCGAACACCACCTGGCTCTCGCAGAAGATGAACGCCGGACAGCTCACGGCATACACCATCTGGCTTGCCCAGTATGCACCTGCGCCGACCTACTCCGCGACGCGCATCGATCTCTGGCAGTACTCCTCGGCCGGCAAAATCGACGGTATCAGCGGAAATGTCGATCTGAATCAGAGCTACATGGAATGACGACGGATTTGCGTTTTCTCACTGAGATCACAGGAGGTACAAGCTTGATGCGGGGAAGCAGGATGACAGTCACAAATGCCCTGATTCTGATTAATATCGCGGTTTTCCTGCTGGAAGAGATGGCAGGCGGATCCATGAAGTCGTCGGTCGCGATGCGGTTCGGCGCGCAGCTGACGTCGGCTGTGACGGTGCGGCATCAGTGGTGGCGCCTTTTCACCGCGATGTTTGTTCATTTTGGCGCGATGCACATTTTGTCGAATATGATCTCGCTGTATCTGCTGGGACGTTCGGCGGAGCAGCTGCTGGGTCCTGGCAGGATGCTGACGCTGTATCTGATATCCGGGTTTGCCGGCAATCTGTGCACGGTGCTTCTCGATCTGCATGCGGGGAAGGATACGTTATCCGCCGGCGCGTCCGGCGCGATTTTCGGACTTATGGGCCTGTATGTGGCGATGGCGCTGCTGCCGCGATTCCGCCCGATGGTATCGGTGCGCAACATTCTGATCATGCTGGCGCTGAATGCAGCGTATGGCATTCAGAACCGGTCCGTCAACATGACGGCGCACACCGGCGGGCTGGCGACTGGCACGGTTCTGTCGCTGCTTTTCCTCAGCGCGATCGGCGGGCTCTGACGGCGGGGACGGGGAACAGACGGATGGCATTCTGCTGTATGATGCAGAATGCCATATTTTATGATATTCTTAGTTCGCAAAATTATACCCCGCATGCGGCAGAATATTCAGATGCGACATTGCCGCGGCGGTCGGTATTTCTGGAGGAAATGATGAGAACTTATCTAGTGACGGGAGGCTGCGGCTTTATCGGCAGCAACTTCATCCACCATATGTTCCGGACCTACGGAGACGATATCCGGATTATCAACGTGGATGCGCTGACATACGCCGGCAATCCGGAAAACCTGGCTTCGGTGGAGAATCTGCCGAACTACACCTTTGTGAAGGCGGATGTCTGCGACAAGGATGCGATCCGCAGGGTGTTCGCGGAGAATGACGTCGATGTCGTCGTGCATTTTGCCGCGGAGTCCCATGTGGACCGCTCCATTCTGGAACCTGAGCTGTTCGTCCGGACCAATGTGCTCGGCACGGCGAATATGCTGAACTGCGCGAAGGAGGCCTGGAGTCTTCCGGACGGGCCGGATCCGCTCGGCAACTACAAGCCGGGGAAGCGGTTCCTGCACGTCTCGACGGACGAGGTGTACGGCTCGCTTCCGGATGATCCGGACGCGTTCTTTTATGAGACGACGCCATATGCGCCGCACAGCCCCTACTCTGCCTCGAAGGCAAGCTCGGATTTCCTGGTGAAGGCGTATATGGACACCTACCATTTCCCGGCGAATATCACGAACTGCTCCAATAACTACGGGCCTTATCAGTTCCCGGAGAAGCTGATCCCGCTCATGATCAATAATGCGCTGAACGGGAGGAAGCTCCCGGTCTATGGGGATGGTATGAATGTGCGCGACTGGCTTTATGTGGAGGACCACTGCCGGGCGATCGATCTGGTCATTCACAAGGCGCCGCTTTTCGAGACGTACAATGTCGGCGGTCACAATGAGAAGCGGAATATCGAAATCGTGAAGACGATCATCGAGGTGCTCCGGGAGGAACTGCCGGACACGGACCCGCGCAAGGCGAATGTGAGCGAGGATCTCATCACGTATGTGGAGGACCGCAAGGGACACGACCGGCGGTATGCCATAGCCCCTGACAAAATCAGGCGCGATCTCGGCTGGGAGCCGGAGACGATGTTCCGGGAGGGGATCCGGAAGACGATCACCTGGTATTTTGACCACATGGACTGGATGGAGCATATCACAAACGGCGCGTACATGAAGTATTATGAGAAGATGTACGGAGATCGCGGTGCGGCGGAGTCGAAGTGAGCGGCGGGACACTGCCGGACATGGCACGAGGGGAAAGATATGAAAGGAATTATTCTGGCAGGCGGCACAGGATCGCGGCTTTATCCGCTGACGAAGGCCGTCTCGAAGCAGATCATGCCGGTGTATGACAAGCCGATGATCTATTATCCGCTGTCCACGCTGATGCTGGCAGGCATCCGGGACATTCTGATTATTTCGACGCCGCGGGATCTTCCGGTGTTTGAGGAGCTGTTCGGCACCGGGGAGCAGCTCGGACTCTCCTTTACCTATCAGGTGCAGGATAAGCCGAGGGGTCTGGCGGATGCCTTTGTGATCGGCCGGAGGTTTATCGGAGGGGACTCCTGTGCGCTGGTGCTGGGGGACAATATCTTCTACGGGCAGAGCTTCACAAAGGTGCTGATGCGCGCGGCAGCCCGGGAGAAGGGCGCGACGATCTTCGGGTATTACGTCAAGGATCCGCGGGAGTACGGTGTCGTGGAGTTTGACGAAAACGGCATCGCGAAATCGATCGAGGAGAAGCCGGAGCATCCGAAGAGCAATTATGCTGTGCCGGGGCTGTATTTCTACGACAATGATGTGGTGGATATCGCGGCGGAGGTGAAGCCGAGCGCCCGCGGTGAAATCGAGATTACGAGCATCAACAACGCGTACCTGGAGCGCGGTGATCTGCATGTGGAGACGCTGGGACGCGGCTTCGCGTGGCTCGACACCGGAAATCCGGACATGCTGCTCGACGCCGCGGATTTTGTCGCGGCCTTTGAGAAGCGGCAGGGACTGTATATTTCCTGCATCGAGGAGATCGCCTACAAGAAGGGCTTTATTGACCGGGAGCAGCTTCTGAAGCTGGCGGAACCGCTGCAGAAGACGAATTACGGCCGGTATCTCGTCGATGTGGCGAACGGTCTGTAAGGCGAACGGAGTGTACGACGAACGGACTGACTGGAATCGGAGCAATCGCGGCGCAGGCACCGCCGCTGCTCCGAAGACGCCGCGTCAGGGCGGCATGGAGCGTAAGAGGAGCAAATGGGACAGATTCAGGTAGAGAACTGCGGCGGGATTGAGGGACTGAAGGTCATCACACCGAAGGTGTTTCCGGATGCCCGCGGA
The DNA here is from genome assembly GCA_902781655.1 of uncultured Lachnospiraceae bacterium. Lineage (GTDB taxonomy): Bacteria > Bacillota > Clostridia > Lachnospirales > Lachnospiraceae > CAG-791. Next base: position 76,910 of record CACZJZ010000004.1, on the reverse strand, counting down.
TATTTCATGGAGACGTACAACTACAATGATTTCAAGGCGGCGGGGATCGACTGTACCTTCGTGCAGGACAACCAGTCGGCCAGCCGGCGCGGCGTGCTGCGCGGGCTGCACTTCCAGATTCACTATCCGCAGGACAAGCTGGTCCGCGTCGTGAACGGCGAGGTGTACGATGTAGCAGTTGATCTGCGGAAGGGCAGTCCGACCTTCGGCAAAGCGTTCGGCGTGGTGCTCTCCGCGGAGAACAAGAAGCAGTTCTTCATCCCCAAGAATTTTGCACACGGGTTCCTGGTGCTCTCGGAGGAGGCCGAGTTCTGCTATAAGGTGACGGACTTCTATCATCCGAACGACGAGGGCGGTCTGATGTGGAACGATCCGGACATTCATGTGGAGTGGCCTCTGCAGGACGGAGTGGAGCTGATTCTGTCCGACAAGGACAAGGTGCATCCGGGCTTCCGGGAGTACTGTGCGGAGCGGGGAATCACGGTTGAATAAAAAGGTTCAGCTGTCGGACAGACAGCGCAGGCAAAAATCGATCATTCTCGGGATTGTTCTGGCGGCGGCCTGTGTGATCGGAATCGTGATCTGGATGCACAATAATCCGCTGGACGACCCGGGCACAGTGCGGCTCAAGAAGATCTGCGGCTATCTGCTGCTCGTCACGGGCGTGCTGCTGATCTTCGGGACGTATGATAAACTGCTGGTTCTGCCGAAGGAACTGTGGCTGAGCCGGCGCCTGATCTGGCGGCTTGCGAAGAATGACTTCCGCAAACGATATGCCGGATCTTTTTTTGGCGCCGTCTGGGCGATGGTGCCGCCGGTCGTCACGGTCATCATGTACTGGATCGTGTTTGACAAGATCTTCGGGCAGCACACGATGGCGCTGGCGAGCGGCGAGGAGCTTCCGTATGTCGTGTTTCTGACGGCAGGGCTTGTGCCGTGGTTTTTCTTCTCGGACGCGCTGAACTCCGGGACCTGCTCCCTGCTGGAGTACAATTACCTGGTCAAAAAGGTAGTGTTCAAAATCAGTGTGCTGCCGATCATCAAGATCATCGCGGCGCTGTTCACGCATCTTTTCTTTACCGGCGTGCTGCTCGTGATTACGATGGCGGCCGGATATCAGCCGTCCATCTACTGGATTCAGCTGATCTACTACACGTTTGCCGAGTTTATTTTCGTGCTGGGCGTGTGTTACGCGACCTGTGCGATCACGGTCTATTTCCGCGATCTGCAGCAGATCATCAGCATTCTGCTCCAGGTGGGCATGTGGGCGACGCCGATTCTGTGGGACATCACCAGACTGGACGGCCGCAGGGTCATGATTCTGGTGAAGATGAATCCGATGACCTACATCGTAAACGGATACCGGAACGCGATTTTCGAGCACCAGTGGTTCTGGTTCCATTTTTATTCCTCCACATATTTCTGGATTCTCACTGTCCTGGTGTTCTGCATCGGATCGCTGATTTTCAAGAAATTGAAGGTGGGCTTTGCGGATGTGCTGTGATAGAGTCCGCAAAATGCGGCACAGGGATAAGCTTGCCAGGGAAGCGGACCGGTCACTTTTGGATGCCGTCCGCAGAAAGGCACACAGATAAGCATGGAAGAACAAGATCGGGATATCGCGATTCGGGTCTCTCATCTGAATAAACGGTATAAGCTATACCGGCATAACCGCGACCGCGTGGCGGATGCGCTTGGGCTGCCTGGCGCGCACTACACGGAGCATATGGCGCTGCAGGATGTCAGCATGACAGTGTACCGGGGAGAGACGGTCGGCATCATCGGCACGAACGGATCCGGCAAATCTACCATTCTGAAGATTATCACCGGCGTGCTCAATCCGACGAGCGGCGATGTGGAGGTCCGCGGCCGAATTTCGGCGCTTCTCGAGCTCGGCGCGGGCTTCAACATGGAGTACAATGGCATTGAGAATATCTATCTGAACGGCACGATGATCGGCTTCTCGGAGAAGGAAATCGCGGAGAAGATCGACGCCATCCTGGATTTTGCCGATATCGGAGAGTATGTCTATCAGCCGGTCAGGACGTATTCCTCGGGCATGTTCATGCGGCTCGCCTTCGCTGTGGCGATCAACATCGAGCCGGAGATACTGATCGTGGATGAAGCGCTCTCGGTGGGAGACGTCTTCTTCCAGGCAAAGTGCTACCACAAGTTCGATGAATTCAAGAAGCAGGGTAAGACCGTGCTCTTTGTCTCCCACGATCTCTCCAATATCAGCAAGTACTGCGACCGGGTTGTTCTGCTGAATCAGGGCGTCAAGCTGGGGGAGGGATCTCCCAAGGAGATGATTGACATCTACAAGCAGGTGCTGGTGGGCCAGTACGATCCGGAGAAGCACCGCACGACCGGCGCCGGACCGGTGCAGTACGATGAGATCATGCAGGTCGCGGCGGCCAGAGCGGACGAGGCGGATGCCAAAATCAAGGGCGACTCCGCGGTGCGCGCGCGGGCGGCGGAGAAGGCGGCCGAGGAGCGCATGCAGGTGAACGCCGAGGGAGCGGAGACGAGCGGAACGGACGGCGCGGCAGCAGAAAGCGGGAGAAACGCAGATACGCTCGAGTACGGCTCACGCAAGGCGGAGATCACGGACTATTACATCACGGATGCCGCGGGGCGGCGCTCGAATACGATCATGAAGGGATCGGCCTGTACGGTGCATATGCGTGTACGCATCCGGACGGACATTGCGGCGCCGATCTTCGCGTTCACCATCCGGAATGTGTACGGCGTCGAGATCTGCGGCACGAACACCATGTTTGAAAAGGCGTTTCTCGAGCCGGTGAAGGCCGGAGAGGTGAAGGACATCACGTTCACCCAGCGGATTGATCTGCAGGGCGGCGAGTATCTCATCTCGCTCGGCGTGACGGGCTACGAGAAGGAAAACTTCACTGTGTATCACAGACTGTATGATGTGTGCAATCTGACGGTGGTGTCGGACAAGAATACAGTGGGATATTATGACATGAACTCGCGTGTCACGGTGACGGACGCGGAACAGGAATAGAACAGATTATTCGGCATGGGGGACAGGATGGAGACGGAGAAGATCGGGAAGGTGACGCTCGACTATTCTAAATATCCCGGCAGGGATTATTACTGTGACGGAGAGGTAGAGGGGCAGCTTCTGGAGATCGTCAGGAGGGAGAAACCCGGTTCCTACGCGAAGGTCATCGAGGAGCGGCGGGACTGGCCTACGCTCTACCATCTGTCGGCGCTGCGCGGCAATATCATCCGCTGGATCCCGTTTGACGGCACGGAGAAGGTGCTCGAGATCGGCGCGGGCCCCGGCGCGGTCACGGAAAGTCTGGCGCCGCGGGTGCGTTCCGTGGACTGTGTGGATCTCTCGCGGCAGCGCTCCCTGATCAATGCATACCGCAACCGGGACAAGGACAATATCACCATTCATGTGGGAAATTTTGCCGATGTGGAGCCGGAGCTTCCGGATGATTACGACTACATACTCCTCATCGGCGTTTTTGAATACTTTGAGCATTACATCGATGCGCCCGATCCGTTCCGGGCCGAGCTTCTGCGGATTCTGCCGCACCTCCGGGGCTGGAAGGAGGGCCGGGCGGATACCGGCAGGCTTGTGATCGCGATTGAAAACCGGCTTGGACTCAAGTATTTTGCCGGGTGCCGGGAGGATCACACGGGACGGTTCTTCGAGGGCGTCGAGAATTATGAGAGGCGGAGTGCCGGCGTAAGGACGTTCTCCAGGCCGGCGCTCGAGCGGATCTTTGCGGACTGCGGTGTGCGGCAGGTTTCATTCTACTATCCGTATCCGGATTACAAGTTTCCGACCGCGGTCTATTCCGACCGCCGGCTTCCGCGCGGCGCGGAGCTCACGGAGAACATCCGGAATTTCGACCGGGACCGGATGCTGCTGTTTGATGAGAAGATGGCCTGGGACGGGATCGCGGCGGACGGTCTGTTTCCGACCTTCGCCAATTCCTATGAGGCCGTGATCGGCCCGCCGCTTCCGGTGACGTACGCAAAGTTCGCGAACGACCGGGCGCCGGCTTACCGGGTGATGACGGAGTTTGTGGAGCGGGACGGCGGGATCCTGGTGGTCAAGAAACCGATGGGCGCCCAGGCGACGGAGCATGTGCGCCGGATGGCAGGTGCTGCGGAGCGGCTCCGCACGCGCTATGCGGGAAGCGGCCTAGCCATCTGCGGCTGCAGCCTCCTGCCGGACGGCTCCGCGTCGTTCCCGATGGAGAAGGGCCGCCCGCTCGAGGCGCTGCTCGACGAGCGGCTGTCTGAGGGCGATCAGAACGGCTTTTTCGCGCTGTTGTCGAGGTACCGGGATTTGGTTGGAACAAAACCGGACTATCCGTCCTCGGACCGGGATATGACGTTTGCCAACATTTTGGTCGATGAGCAGACCGGGCAGTGGACGGCAATCGACTATGAATGGGAGCGGGAGGAGCCGATGAGCGGGCAGGAGCTGCTGCTCCGCGCACTCACGGTGTATCTGCCCGCGGACCCGATGCGGGAGGAGCTGGTCAGGAAAGAGGATCTCCGTATCCGCCTCGGCATCACGGAGGCGGATCTTCTGCGCGGCAGGGAAGCGGAGGCGGCGCTGCAGCGAGAGGTGTCGGGCGGCCGGATCTCCCTGTCAGCCTTCCGCGCCACGCTCGGCACGGATGTCATCGTGCCGGAGCAGATCATCCGGGATGACCCGGCGCTGCGCCGGGAGGCGGAACGGAAAGAGAAGACAAAGCGCAGGGAGGCGCGCTCGCTTACCAGCGTGCAGATTTATTTTGACCGGGGCGGGGGATATTCAGAGCAGGATTCCTTCTTCTCAGATGAGGTGTACGGGGAGGAGGGCAGGATTGAGATCGCCATTCCGGTGGGAGGCGATGTCAGAAGACTCCGGGTCGATCCGGCCCTCTGTCCCTGCCTGGTGCTTCCGGAGCGCATGGCGGTCAGCGGAAGACCGCTGCCGCATTTTGCAAAGCTCATGGCCTGCAACGGAAGAAAGGATCCGGACGGCTGTCTTGTCTTCACGACTGCGGATCCGGCTATGGAATGGAACATGGAGAAGGTGCGCCGCCTCGGCGGCCTCAGACGGGGAGATACGGCGCAGGTGACGCTCTCCTGGCAGATGACCGGTCTTCCATCCACGATGGCCCTGCGTATGGAAAAGGGATGTTGACGATGCTCAAGGCGAAAATCAAGCAGTTTCTCACTAACCGCGCGGCTGCAGAGTACGAGAAAGAGGTGGCGGAGAGCCGCGCCGTATACAGCAACTGGTACCGCTGTCACAAGCTCGAACTGGAGCGGCAGCTGGAGAAGGAGGATCACACAGCCGGAGACGCGTTCTCGACGGAGGTGGTGCGCTTCTCTCATCTGAAGAATTATCTGCTGTCCGGGGGGAAGAAACCGGATATTCTCATCGCGGTGGATGACGAGGGCAGTCTCACGGATTATGCGGAAACGATGATCCGCGATTATTTTGCCGCCCATCCGGGAACGGGCATGGTGTACGGCGACGAGGACAGGATCGATGAAAACGGAGAGCTTGCGGATCCGTGGCTGAAGAGCGACTGGGCACCGGATACGTTCCTGTCCACCTTCTATTTTGGCAGTGTGTTTGCCATCCGCTCGAGCGAGCTGCTGCTCGTCAATCCCGGGGACATCACCGCGGCGGACTATGAGTCGCGCGCCGCGCTTCGGGCGGACAGCGACGAGGAGACGGCCGCGCGGGAGAGCGACGTCGATGCGGCGCTGGCCTCTTGGATCTACGGGAAGCTGTGCCTCAAGCTGGCGCAGGCAGAGGGCGGTTTCACGAAGCGGAGCGCCGCGCAGGTGAGGCAGGGGGAGTTCCCGATCGGGCATATCAGCGAAATTCTGTTTCACAGGACCACGCGCCCGGTGCTCTGGGACAGCCGCCTCATCCGCGGATCGCTGACCGGCCGCTACAGCAGTGAGTCGGCGGCGACAAGGCTGATTTCGATCATCATCCCGAGTAAAGACAACCCGGACATTCTGGAACGCTGCATTCAGACGATCGAGGAGTACACGGAATCCTCTCCCTACGAGATCCTTGTCGTGGACAACGGAAGCTCGGAGACAAACCGGCGGAAGGTGGAGGAGATCCTGGCAAAACACGACGCGTCGGATCACGGGAGCGGAAGTCAGTATCTGTACGAGCCAATGGATTTTAATTTTTCGAGGATGTGCAATCTGGGCGCCTCGAGGGCCAACGGCGAGCTGCTTCTTTTTCTCAACGATGACATTGAGATCCGAAAGCCCGGCTGGCTGTCCTATCTCTCGGAGAAGGCCAAGCTGCCTTATGTCGGAGCGGTCGGCATGAAGCTGCTCTACCCCGGTTCCGATGTGATCCAGCACGCCGGTGTCGTGAATCTCAGGGTCGGGCCGGTGCACAAGCTGCAGTATCAGAGCAACACGGAGGAACATTATTTCGGCTTCAACAAGGGCGTGCGCAATGTCATCGCGGTGACCGGAGCCTGCCTGTGTGTCCGCGCGGATCTGTTCCGGGAGGTCGGAGGCTTTGACGAGACCAGATTTGCCGTGGCCTTCAATGATATCGATCTGTGCTACAAAATCTTTGAGAAGGGCTATTACAACGTCGTCCGCAACAATATGTATCTCTATCACCACGAGTCCCTGAGCCGCGGCGACGACCGCGTGGACCGGGTGAAGAGCCAGCGGCTGTCGGAGGAGCTGAAAAATCTTCTTCTGGCTCATCCGGATCTGTATGGCGTCGATCCGTTTTACCATAAATATCTCTCGCAGAATCCTGCCGAGACGGATTTTGTCATCGACGTGGAGGAGACGATGATCCGGCATCTGTGCGCGGATATGCAGAGGCCGCAGATCAGGAGAAAACCGCTTCCGGACAAATGGACGGATCCGGTGCTGCGCCTCGGCGTGGAGTACGCGAACAGCCTCGACGAGTGGTATCTCGGTCCTTTCGCAAAGAACGACGGGAAGGGGTATTATGTGAAGGGATATTCCTTCGTGATCAATGCGGACAATGCGGTTTATGAGCGAAAGCTCCTGCTGCGCCGCAGCATTCCGTCCACCGGCGCGGCTTCCGACCAGATCTGGGAGGTGCCGGTGCGGGCTTCGTACCGGGAGGATATCGCCAACAATCTGACGAATCAGAAAAATGACCTGCTGACCGGCTTCTTCACTGTGTTTCCGGAGGACGCCCTGCCGGCGGGCAGCTACCAGGTCGGCATGCTGGTGCGGGACCGCACCAGCACGCAGCGTCTGGTGAACTGGTCGGATGTCATTCTCCGGGTGCGCCGGAGCTGATGTTGATGCCGCAAAGAACGCGGCCTGGGTGGAAGAATGGAAGAAGAGCAGAAAGACTACAGGGAAGAATATGAGCGGGAGAAGGTGAAGAGCGCTTATCTCGCGGACCGGGTGGCGCAGCTGGAGGACCAGGTGGATGACCTCACCTTCCGGCTCAACCGGATCCGGTCCAATCCCCTCTGGAAGGCAAGCCTGCCGGCGAGAAATGTGTTTCACTGGGCGCAGCGCACGAAGGAGCGGATCACCAATCAGGGCTCGCTGCGCGGCGTCCTGACCAAAATCGATTACAAAAGGCGTGAGAAGCAGGCGCAGAAGGGCTATGGAACCGCGTCATTCCCGGACGAGGCGGAGCGGAAGAGGGAGGCGGAGGAGGCAGCCGGCTTTCCGCGGCAGATTCTCTTCTCGATACTCGTGCCGCTCTACAACACGCCGAAGAAGTATCTCACCGATATGATGGATTCCGTGATTCAGCAGACGTACGGGAACTGGGAGCTGTGTCTCGCGGACGGTTCGGATGCGGATCATGCCTATGTGGAGGAGATGGTCCGCGCGGCGCAGAGCCGGGATGAGAATCTTGCGCGGCGGATCCGCTATGTCCGGCTTGCGAAAAATGGCGGCATCTCGGCCAACACGAACGCGTGCGTGGCCCTCGCGACCGGGGACTTTCTCGCGCCGTTCGATCATGATGATTATCTCCATCCGTCTGTGCTCTACTGGTATGTGAAGGCCATCAACGAGCAGAACGCGGACTATCTGTACTGCGACGAGGCGACGTTCCGGGAGGACGATCTCAACCATTTTGTGACGATGCACTTCAAGCCGGACTACGCCATCGACACACTCCGGGCCAATAACTATATCTGCCACCTGTCGGCCTTTGACCGCCATCTGCTGGAGGGCGAGGAGCTGTACCGCTCCCAGTACGACGGCAGTCAGGACCACGATATGATCCTGCGCCTCACGGACAAGGCAAAGCATATCGTCCATGTGCCGAAGCTGCTGTATTACTGGAGACAGCACGCCGGATCGACCGCGGGCAACATCAGCGCGAAGAGCTATGCCATTGAGGCGGCGCGCGGCGCGGTGGCGGATCATCTGCGCCGCCATGGATTCAAAAACTTCCGCATCACCAGTACGCGGGCCTTTGAGACGATCTTCAAGATCACCTATGAGATCGAGGGTAACCCGCTGGTGTCCATCGTCATCGCAAACCGGGATCACGCGGAGGATCTGAAGCGCTGCATCACCTCGATTCTGGACAAGTCGACGTATGAGAATTATGAGATCATCATCGTCGAGAACGGCAGCACGGAGGAGGCCACGGCAAAATACTACACGGAGCTGACGAGCGGTCCGTACCGGGATCGCATCTTCATCGTGAAGTATGAGGATACACCGGAGGGCAGAGCGGCGGAGGAAGCCGGAGAGGGATTTAATTATTCGAAGGTAAATAACGCCGGCGTCGCTGCCGCGCACGGCGAGTATATCCTGCTTCTCAACAATGACACCCAGGTCATCTCCGTGAACTGGATCGAGGAGCTGCTGATGTACGCGCAGCGGCCGGATGTGGCCTGTGTCGGCGGAAAGCTCTATTTTCCTGATAAAACCATCCAGCACGCGGGCATCATCCTCGGCCTCGGGGCACACCGCACGGCGGGCCATCCCTTCTACAGACAGCGGCGCGAGAATCTCGGATACATGGGGCGGCTGTGCTACGCGCAGGATCTCAGCGCGGTCACCGGCGCCTGCCTGATGGTGAAGCGCGCTCTCTGGAACGAGGCGGGCGGACTCGGAGAGGATTTTGCTGTGTCGCTCGGGGATGTGGACTTCTGCCTGAAGATGCGGGAGCGGGGGTATCTCAACGTGTTCACGCCGTTCGCCGAGTTATATCACTATGAATCGGAGTCGCGCGGCTCTGACTTGGACGGAGCGAACGCGGCGCGCTACGACCGGGAAGCCGCTCACTTCCGCGAGAAGTGGAAGGCAGTCCTGGAAAAGGGAGATCCGTACTACAATCCGAATTTCACGCTGGACCGGAGCGACATGTCGCTGAAGGTGCAGGACGGCTGAGCATGACAGACCGTTCTGTGGTATCATCATGAGAGCAAGGGAGGATGAAACAATGGAAGCACGTGTCATGGAACAGTTCAATTACTGGCTGAATGATCCGTATTTTGACGATGCAACCAAACAGGAGCTTCTCGCAATCCGGAATGATGAGAAGGAAGTCGAGGATCGCTTCTATCAGGATCTGACGTTCGGGACCGGCGGGCTGCGCGGCGTGATCGGCGCCGGCACGAACCGGATGAATATCTACGTCGTCCGGAAGGCTACGCAGGGGCTTGCAAATTATATCATCCGGAACGGCGACCCGAAGAAGGGAGTTGCGATCTCCTACGACAGCCGGCGCATGAGTCCGGAGTTTGCGAAGGAGACGGCGCTCTGCCTTGCGGCAAACGGGATCAGGGCATATTTGTCCGACACACTGCGGCCGGTGCCGGAGGAATCCTTTGCGCTGCGCTATTTCCACTGCCAGGCGGGCGTGGAGATCACCGCTTCACACAACCCGCCGGAATACAACGGCTACAAGGTATACTGGGAGGACGGCGCACAGGTCACGCCGCCGCATGACACCGGCATCATCGCCGATGTGCTGGCTGTCACGAATTTTGACGCGGTGAAGACCATGTCGGAGGAAGAGGCAAAGAAGGCCGGTCTGCTGGTTTATTTTGGCAGAGAGGTGGACGACGCCTATATGGCCGCGATCAAGAAGCAGATCATCCATCCGGAGGTGATCCGGGAGATGGCGGACGACATCCGGATTGTTTACACGCCGTTCCACGGCGCGGGGCTGGTTCCGGTCGAGCGCGTACTGAAGGAGCTCGGCTTCCGGCATGTCTATATCGTACCGGAGCAGAAGGACCCGGATCCGAATTTCACCACGCTCGCGTATCCAAATCCGGAGGATCCGAAGGCATTCACGCTGGCGCTTAAGCTGGCCAGGGAGGTTGACGCGGATATCGTGCTTGCGACGGACCCGGATGCAGACCGGCTCGGCGTCTATGCAAAGGATACGAAGACCGGCGAGTATATGGCCTTCACCGGCAATATGTCCGGCATGCTCATCGGAGAGTATATTCTCCGGGAACGGACGAAGAATCATACGATGCCGGAGAATCCGGCCTTTGTCACCACGATCGTGACCACCAATCTGGCGCGCGCCGTGGCGGCAAAATACGGGCTGCATTATGTGGAGACGCTGACCGGCTTCAAATATATCGGCGAGCAGATCAGGCTGTTTGAGGAGAATCACAGTTACAATTATGTGTTCGGTCTGGAGGAATCCTACGGCTGCCTTGCCGGAACGCACTCCCGCGACAAGGATGCGCCGGTCGCGGTCATGATGCTCTGCGAGGCCGCAGCCTTCTATAAGAAGCAGGGACTGACGCTCTGGGATCAGATGCTGAACATCTATAAGGAGTACGGCTATTACAAGGAGACCCAGATTTCCCTCACGATGAAGGGCATCGAGGGCGCCGCGGAGATTGAGGCGATGATGGACGGACTCCGCAAGAATCCGCCGATGCAGTTCGGTGACTGGAAGGTCGAGGAATTCCGCGACTATGAGAAGGATGTAGTGAAGGACTTCCGGGACGGCAGCACGCATGAGACGGGACTGCCGAAGTCGAACGTGCTGTATTTTGCGCTGGACAAGGATGCCTGGATCTGCGCAAGACCCTCGGGGACGGAGCCGAAGATCAAGTTCTACATCGGCGTGAAGAGCGACAGCCTTGCACATGCAGAGGAAGACAACAAGAAGCTGAGCGACGCGCTCCGCGCGGTCATCGGCCAGTAATGGAACGGGTGAGGAAGGATCTGTGTCTGTCAGGGAGGATCTGCATAAAACGCTGAATTATCTCCGCAGGAACGGCCTGTCGGACACGTGGATTGCGGCGAGGGAGCGGCTCCGCGCGCGGGCGGACGGAGAGGAATGCTCCGACGCGCCGGCTTCGGAGGAGGCGCTTGCCGCGCAGCGGGACGCCTGGCGGCGCCTCATGCGCGGCGCGGCGCCGGAGACGGTGTTCGGCCCGGCGTGCGCGGGGAGGACGGCACCGAAGATATCGGTGCTCTGTCCTGCCTACGAGACCCGCGCGATCTATCTGGAACAGCTCATCGCTTCGCTCGAGGCGCAGACCTACGGCTGCTGGGAACTCATCCTGGCTGATGCCAGCGAGAGCCGCGGCGTAGAGGCGGCGGCACAGCCTTTTCTTGACTGGGATCCGCGCATTCGCTATGTGCATCTCCCGGTCAACGGCGGCATTTCCCGGAATACCAATGCGGCGGCGCAATATGTCACAGGAGAATATGTGGCTCTCCTGGATCACGACGACTTTCTCGCGCCGGATGCGCTGTTTGAGGCCGCAGGCGGCATTCTCCGGACGGACTGCGAGATTCTCTACACGGATGAGGACAAGTGCGACGAGAATGCAGCGAGGTTCTTTGAACCAAACCGGAAGCCGGATTTTGACTACGATTATCTGCTGAGCAACAATTATATCTGCCATCTGCTCGTGATGAAGCGGGGGCTGTTTCTCGCGCTTCCGCTGCGGGAGAGGTTCGACGGCGCGCAGGATTATGACCTGCTTCTCCGGGCGCCGAAGACGCGGATCTGTCATGTTCCGAAGGTACTCTACCACTGGAGGACGCATCCCGGCTCGACGGCCGGGGACCCGGGGAACAAATCCTATGCCGCGGAGGCAGGGAAGAACGCGCTGGAGGAATACCTTTCCGCGCACGGGATCGACGCGGAGGTGCGGCACGCAAGACACCGGGGCTTCTACGATGTGATTTACCACCCGGATATTTTCACGGCGCGGTCGGATGTCGGCGTGACCGGCGGCAAAATCACGGACCGGCGGCGCCGGGTCATCGGCGGGCAGCTGCGGGAGGACGGCAGCGTGGAGTTCCTCGGCCGGGACGAGCGGGAGAGCGGACCGATGCACCGCATGGATACGAGGCACGACTGCGTGGCGGTCGATGTGCGCTGTATGCGGATCCGGCCGGAGCTGCGCGGGCTGTATCAGGAGGTCTTCGGCAGCAGCTACGACGCGCATATACTGCTCCCGGAGGTGGATTATACGGCGCAGAGCCTTGCCTTCTGCAGGCGGGCCGCAGCGCTCGGCTATCGCACTGTCTGGGATCCGGAGATGGTGCTGCGGCTGTCCTGATTAGGCCTTTGGAATTTATGGGCAGGGTGATATGTCAGAATCCAGTGTCACTGTTGTGATTCCCAATTACAACGGCATCTCCTATATCAGAGCCTGTCTCGACTCGCTCCTCTCCGGCTCGGTGGTTCCGGAGATTCTTGTCGTGGACAATGCGTCCACGGACGGCAGCCGCGAGGTGGTGGAGAAGGAGTATGCGGGCCGGGCCACGCTGCTTTCCCTCCGGTCCAACACCGGGTTCTGCCATGCGGTAAACAGCGGGATCCATCTCACGCGGACGCCGTATGTGCTGCTGCTCAACAACGACACGGTCGTCACGGAGCACTGCGTGGAGCGGCTGCTGGCGGCGATCTCGCGGAAGAAACGCATCTTCAGCGTGCAGGCAAAACTGCTGTCCTACGCGGACCATGGCGTGATCGACGACGCGGGCGATGAATACTGCGCGCTCGGCTGGGCCTTTGCCCGCGGCAAGGGAAGACCGGCAGAGACGTACAACAGGCCGTCGGCGGTGTTTTCGTGCTGTGCCGCTGCGGCAATCTACCGGATGAGCGTCTTCGGGGAAATCGGATATTTTGACGAGCGCCATTACTGCTATCTGGAGGATGTGGACATCGGCTGGCGTGCGCGGATTTACGGGTACGTGAACTGGTATGAACCGTCGGCGGTCGTGTATCATGTGGGAAGCGCGGCGAGCGGATCGCGGCACAACCCGTTTAAGGAAATCTGCACCAGCGGCAACAACCGCTATCTGCTGTGGAAAAATATGCCGGCGCTCCAGAGGGGACTCAACTGGCCGCTGACCGCGTTCGGCGCCGCTGTGAAGCGCCGCTACTTCACACAAAAGGATCTCGGCGAGTCCTATGACAGCGGCTATGCCCGCGGCGCATATCTGATTGAGCTTGCGAAATATGAGGATCTCATGCGGCGGTATGATTCTCCGGAGAAACGGCCCCTCATGGAGGAGGCCGGGCTGATGGTGGAGGAGGAAGCCGGCGGAGAGCAGGAAAAGCCGCTGCTTCACCCGCTGTATCTAGGCGGAAAGGTGCCCTTCCGTGTGCGGCATCTTCCCAACTATTTCCGGATTCAGCTCGCGCTCTGGGGGAATCTCGGAAGAAGGCTGAAACAGAAGTAATCGCAGACAGCAGACCGGTCCCGCCGGAATGTCAGAAGACAGCCGGAGGCCTCTGCTCTCTGTCAAAGGCAACAGAATGATCAAGGACAATCAGGTCTATCTCAACCGGCTGCATATCGTGATGGACGGCACGCTTGTCGCCCTCAGCTATGCTCTCGCCTGGTTCCTCAAGTTCATGACGCCGCTCGCGACAACTACGCCCGGCCTGACAGCCTATCCTGCCAGGACGTATTTTGCCGCGCTCTATTTCATCATTCCGATGTATCTGGTGCTGTATTCCACGTTCCATCTGTACAGCTCGAGGCGGGTGACGCGGATTCGGAATGAGTTCTTCGAGATCATCCGTGCGAACACGATCGGCGTGATCGGCTGCATCGTGGTCTTCTTCCTGACCGAGATGAACGACTTCTCGAAGATGTTTCTGGCGTTCTTCTACGTCATCAATATTCTGCTCACGTGTGCGGCGCACTATTTCTTCCGATGGGTCATGTACCGGGTCAGGCGGAGCGGAAAGAATCTCAAGCATGTCCTGTGTATCGGGTACTCGCGGGCGGCGGAGGCGTATATCGACCGCATTCTGGCAAACGGGCAGTGGGGGTACGTGGTCCATGGCATTTTGGACGACCATGTGCCGCGCGGCACGGCCTACCGCGGCGTGCGGGTGCTCGGCAGCATCGCCAACCTGCAGTATATCCTTCCGGAGAACAAGCTGGACGAGATCGCGATCACACTCTCGCTGAACGATTACCAGATGCTTGAGAAGATCGTTGCGGAGTGCGAGAAATCGGGCGTGCACACAAAATTCATCCCGGATTATATCTCGCTGTTTCCGAGCAGACCTTACACGGAGGATCTGATGGGGCTGACCACCATCAATATCCGATATGTCCCGCTCACCAACAGCTGGAATATTTTCCTCAAGCGGATGGTTGACATCGCCGGCTCTCTGTTCTGTATCGTACTTTTCTCACCGGTGATGCTGGCGGCGGCCATCGGCACGAAGCTGACCAGCAGGGGACCGGTCATTTACCGGCAGGAGCGCATTGGGCTGCACAGCAAGCCATTCATGATGTACAAGTTCCGCACGATGGTCGTGCAGACAGAGGAGGAAGAGCGCAAGGGCTGGACGACGCGGCATGACGCGCGCGTGACAAAATTCGGCGCGTTTCTCCGGAAAACGAGCATCGATGAGATGCCGCAGTTCTTCAATGTCCTGATGGGGAGTATGAGCCTTGTGGGACCGCGCCCGGAGCGGCCGCAATTCGTGGAAAAGTTCAAGGAAGAGATTCCGCGGTACATGGTGAAGCATCAGGTCCGCCCCGGCATCACGGGCTGGGCGCAGGTCAACGGCTACCGCGGCGACACATCGATCCGAAAGCGCATCGAGTACGATCTCTATTATATCGAAAACTGGAGTATCGGATTTGACTTCAAGATTCTGTTTCTGACGATTTTCAAGGGATTTGTGAACAAGAACGCATATTGAAGCTGCATTCGCATTCTCGTGGTGCATCGCGCCGCTTCCTATCCATGCAGGCTTTTGACACTGGCAGCAAAGTATGCAATAATGACGCAGTTATGGAGTTTTCAGGGTCATAGCCGACAGGAGTGGCGGCTGTGTGGAGAGTGATATGGCTCGAAACCGCAGAGATGACAGGTATCAGGATTACGACGATTATCAGGATTACGCCAGGTCGCGCCGGGGCAGTTCATCCAGGGAGTATGAGGATGGATATGCGGATGACCGGTACGCAGACGATGAGTATGATGGCGGATATGCGGATGATCGGTACGCTGATGATAGATATGACGACCGGTACGCAGGCGATGGATATGAAGACCGGTATGCGGATGATCGGCATGACGGCGGATACCCGGACGATGGGTATGGCGACGGATATGAAGACCGGTACGCGGATGATGGGTACGATGACCGGTACGCGGACGACCGCTACGACGACTCCTACGATGCGTACGCAGATGGATATAGCGGACGCGGCGTGAGCGGCCGCGGGACAAGGGGCGGTTCCGGCAGAACGGGCGGAACCGCTTCGGCAAAGCGGGGCGGAAGGCAGTCCGCTTCGCGGAGCACCGGGCGGAATACAGGATCCGCTTATCGCCAGCCGGCGCGGCGGAGCACCGGAAGAGGCGCCGCGGGCGGCCGGGGAAAGAAGAAAAAGACGAGAGTGGTGCTGTTTGCCGTGGAAGCGGTGGTGCTCGTCCTGGTCCTCGGCGTGCTCTGGTTCACAAGCAAGGCGACGAAATCCGGCAAGGTCACATTGGACGACAAGCAGCTCACGGCGGATATGAATGACAATGTCGTGCAGGAGACCGAGTCGGGAAGTATGAGCGGATACACCAATCTCGCGCTGTTCGGTGTGGATTCCCGCGACAAGAACCTGGCAAAGGGAGACAACCGGAGCGACACGATCATGATCGCTTCGATCAATAACAGCACGGGGGATATCAAGCTTGTCTCGGTATACCGCGATACGTACCTCAACACAGGGACAGAGTCCAAACCGGACTATACGAAGGTCAACGCGGCGTACGCCAAGGGCGGTCCGGAGCAGGCGATCAGCGTGCTGAATCAGAATCTGGATATGAACATCACGGATTTTGTCACAATCGGGTTCCAGGGGCTGACAGACGTGATCGACGATGTCGGCGGTGTGGATATCGATGTGGACGATTCGGAGCTGCCGCATCTGAACAGCTATCAGCTGACGATGTCGCAGGAGCTGGGGTATCCGTACGAGGAAGTCACCGGAACGGGCACGGACCATCTGAACGGGCTGCAGGCGACAGCTTACTGCCGCATCCGATACACGGCGGGGGATGACTTCAAGCGTACGGAGCGGCAGCGGGAGGTGCTGATGGCGGCGATGGAAAAGGCCAAGACGATGGATCCTTCCGCGCTGTCGCAGGCGGCGACGGATGTGTTCAGTGAGATTTATACGTCCCTCGACCTCACGGACGACATCATTCCGCTGCTGACCAATATCAGCAAGTACAACATTGTCGATCAGGGAGGCTTCCCGACAGAGGAGCTGCGCACGACCGGAAATGTGCAGATCGGCGGCGTCGGACAGAGCTGCGTCATTCCAAGAGATCTTGACAAGAATGTGTCCTGGCTGCATCAGTTCCTCTTCGGAGATGACAATTATCAGGTATCTTCGCAGGTCCAGACAATCAGTGACAAGGTGGCAGGGGATACAGCCGGAGTCGGCTGATGATTTGGATGCAATTTCTGGCAAGGGAGCCCGCCGGGGCTCCCTTGCTGTATAGTGCGACCGGAATTTCATGGAAAGACGGCGGACACGAGAATCAAATGATAATTGATGTGATCATTCCAACTTATCATCCGACAGGAAGACTGACGGAATCGCTCCGCCGTCTGGCGGAGCAGTCGCTTCCGGTGCGCCGGGCTTTGCTGCTTGACACCTGCGATCCGGACGGCTCCTCCCCGCTGGAGCGGCTGCTCCGGGAGGCGGCGATCGGCACAGAGATCGGCGGGATGGCGATCTGCACCCGGAAGATCCCGGCGAACCAGTTCGATCATGGCGGGACGCGGGCGCTCGGCGCGGACCTGTGTGCCGATGCAGATTATCTGGTCTTCATGACACAGGATGCGCTGCCGGCCGGCCAGAATCTGATCGAGGAGCTGGCAAAAGGGTTTGCCATGGCGCCGGATATTGCGGCGAGCTACGCGAGGCAGCTGCCGGATGAAGACGCCCGCCCGGACGAGCGCATCTCCCGGGAGCTGAATTATCCGGACCGGTCCTGCGTGAAGAGGGAGGCGGATCTGAAATCACTCGGTGTCAAAACCTATTTCTGCTCGAATGTCTGTGCCATGTATGACACCGCGATTTATCGAAGACTGGGTGGTTTTGTGAATCACACTGTCTTCAATGAAGACATGATTTATGCCGGCCATGCGGTGAAGGCGGGATACGGCATCTGTTACAGGGCGGAGGCAATGGTGTATCATTCTCATAACTACACCGCGAGGCAGCAGTTCCGCAGGAATTTTGACCTGGGCGTCTCGCAGACGGAGCATCCGGAGGTGTTCGCCGGACTCTCCTCAGAAGGGGAGGGCCGTCAGTACGTGAGCCGGGTGATCGGTCTTCTGCGGCAGCGGGGGGCGCGCGCGGCAATTCCGGGATTTGTCGTCCGGTGCGGATTCCGCCTGATCGGGTACCGCCTGGGCCGAAATTATCGGAAGGTGCCTGCAGCGCTCATACGGAAGTGGACGATGTCGCCCGCGTACTGGGCGGGGCAGAAGCAGTAGGAACAGAGCAAGGTTCAGAGGGCCTGCGATCCGGCCCGGGGAGGCAGATATGTGTGGTATTGTTGGATTTACAGGAAAAGTACAGGCATCTCCGATTATTCTGGAGGGACTATCCAAGCTGGAATACCGTGGCTATGATTCGACAGGCATGGCGGTCAACGACGGCGGAAAGCTCAATATCACCAAGGCGGTGGGGCGGCTGAATGTGCTCGAAAATATCACGAAGGGCGGCGCCACCATGCCGGGTTTTGCCGGGATCGGACATACACGCTGGGCGACGCACGGCGTGCCGAGCGATGTCAACGCGCATCCGCACTTTAACAAGGACAAGACCATTGCGGTGGTGCAGAACGGCATCATCGAGAACTACATCCCGCTCCGTCAGCGCATGGAGAAAAAGGGGTATGTGTTTATCTCCGACACGGATACTGAGGTTATCGCGCACAATCTGGACTGGTACTACGGTAAGTACGGCCGCGATCCGCTGAAGGCCATCGTGCATACGATGCTCCGTCTCGAGGGATCGTATGCGATCGCCGTCGTCTTCGCCGATCACCCGGATGAAGTCTGGGCGGTGCGCAAGGACTGCCCGTTGATCGTCGGCAAATCCGGAATCGGCAGCTTTGCCGCGAGCGACGCAACCGCGCTGCTGAAATATACGCGGGATGTCTATTACATCGACAATCAGATCATTTCAAAACTGACACCGGATAAAATCGAATTCTTCACAATCGATGAGGAGCCGACCACGGTGGAGCAGTCGCACATCGACTGGGATGCCTCCGCGGCGGAGAAGGGCGGCTATGATCACTTCATGCTGAAGGAGATGTACGAGCAGCCGAAGACGGTCCGCGACACGATTTCTCCCCGCATCAAGGATGGAAACATTGTCATTGACGAGCTGGGCCTGTCCGATGAGGATATCCGGAAAATTGAGAAGATTTACATTGTCGCCTGCGGGTCTGCCTATCACGCCGGCGTCACCGGAAAGTATGTCATCGAGGGTCTCGCCAGAATCCCGGTGGAGACCGATCTCGCTTCGGAATTCCGGTATCGCAATCCGATCTTTGTGAAGCATTCCGTGCTCATCGTGGTCAGTCAGTCCGGAGAGACAGCGGACACGCTAGCCGCTCTGCGCCTTGCAAAGGAAAATGGGATCCGGGTCCTCGGCATTGTCAATGTCGTGGGAAGTACCATTGCCCGGGAGGCGGATCATGTCATGTACACGTGGGCAGGACCGGAGATCGCCGTCGCGACCACCAAGGCATACAGTGCGCAGCTTTGTGCGATGTATCTTCTGGCGATGAAGTTTGCCCGCGTCCGCGGTGTGCTGGGAGACGAGGCATTCCAGGGAATGCTGGAGGATCTGCGCCGGCTTCCGGATCAGATCGAGCTGCTGCTCAACAATCATGAGCCGATTCAGCGCTTTGCAAACCGGTATATTGCAGCGAAGGATATCTTCTTTATCGGAAGAGGACTGGATTATGCGATCTCTCTCGAGGGGTCTTTGAAGCTGAAGGAAATCAGCTACATTCATTCTGAGGCGTATGCCGCAGGTGAGTTGAAGCATGGGACTATTTCGCTGATTGAGGATGGCACGCTGGTGGCCGCAGTCTCCACACAGGAGGACCTCTATGAGAAAATCATCAGCAATATGGAGCAGGTCAAGAGCCGCGGCGCATTTGTGCTTGCGGTGACGAATGTCGGCAATACGGCGATTGAAAAGGCGGCGGATTATATCATTCATATTCCGAACACGAACCGGTGGTTCACCAATTCTCTTGCGATTATTCCGCTGCAGCAGTTTGCCTATTATATCGCGGTGAGCCGCGGCTGCGATGTGGATAAGCCGCGGAATCTCGCAAAGAGCGTGACCGTGGAATAAACGCCTCGCGGCGGGAAGCGGCGTCGACTGGCGGAGCGCCAGAGGGTACGGTGTTATATGGAACTGGAAGTGAACGACAATGGGGTCGATTCCTATGAGGAGGTCATGCTCATCTATGAGTCTGCCCTGAAACAGATCACCACGAAGCTGGATATTTTGAACCGGGAGTTCCAGCTGGTGCACAAGTATAATCCGATTGAGCACATCAAGTCGCGGGTCAAGACACCGCAGAGCATTGTGAAGAAGCTGAAGCGGCACGGGTATGAATCGACACTGCAGAATATGGTGAAATACTGCAATGACATCGCGGGCGTGCGGATTATCTGCGACTATACGTCCGACATTTACCGGATCGCGGATATGATCAGCAACCAGAGCGACATCCGTGTCGTCGCGATCAAGGATTACATTGAGCATCCGAAGCCGAGCGGATATGAGAGCTATCATATGATCGTCCTGATTCCGGTTTATCTGTCGGACAGGATTGTAGATACGAAGGTGGAGATTCAAATCCGGACAATTGCCATGGATTTCTGGGCAAGCCTGGAACACAAGATTCAGTACAAGTTTCCCGGAGAGGTTCCGCAGCAGATTCAGGATGAGCTGCTGGAGAACGCAAAGATGGTATCGGCGCTCGACGCGAGCATGCTCAAGCTCAATGAGGAGATCCGGGAGATCGCGGGAGAGGAAGAGGAACTGTGAGCGGCCATGCAGCCCATGGCGTGGCCGCATTGTAAACAGATATCCTTATATAAGCAGATGTCCCTATAAATGAGGAGTGCCCGGACGCCTTTCGGCGCCCGGGCTATTATGAAAAATTATCTACATTCCGCACTTCTGTTCTGACTGTCTTTATCCTATCGCAGATGTATGAACAAAATATGAACACGGTATGAATAACCCGTGAATTTGTACAAAAATACGGCCTATCTGTCAAATAAATTAGAGATAATCGACAACCATAAGCGCGCCTGCGTGGCGGAGAATGCGGCATGTTCGCAGCAAGGCTGGTGTCTTGGAGGATACCCTTCAATCCTTCGCCCGGACGGAGAGAGCAGCATTCGCCGGGTTCCACAGCGCTTCGTAGGGCAGGCCGGTGACGCGTTCGCATATCTGCTTCTCTTCGTCAGTTGTCTCCGGGAGATCTTCTCCGCGCCGTCTGCTGATTTCCTTTTTCACTACATCAAATTCCTTTGCCTTCATCGGGAAATACCAGGCGCAGAGAAAGAGCAGCGCGGAGAGAATCACCGGGAGGAACACGTAGGTCAGTGCGATACCGCGCTGGGTCGCGAGGCTCTGACGGGCACCGGCACCGGCCAGTTTTTCGTCATATCCGACGGCGGAGAGCATGAAGCCAATGATGGCCGCGGACAGGCCGCTTGAAATTTTGCGGGCAAAGGTCGCCATGCCGGAGACCGCGCCAGGGCGGTGAATGGAGGTGATGAGTTCATCGACATCGGGCATATCCGCCATGATGGCGAAAATGCTGGTGAGGGTCGCGGCATTGCCGAAGCCGATCCCGGCGGTCAGCGCAAGCACGGGGATGATGCTGGCACCCTCATGGGCGAAGCCAAGCAGGCAGAGCGTGGAGAGAATCCGGATCGGCGCTCCGATCAGGATGGTCGTCTTCTTGGATGTCCGGACCATGACAGGACCCCAGACGAGCATGCCGAGGAGCTGCGAGATCACGATCACGGCCATGAGGTAGGTGAGGTAGTGATTGCGGTAGCCGTTCAGCACATCGTCCACAAAATAGACAGCCATGCCGGAGACAAAATCCATGCCGCACTGGCCGAAGAGGTAGATGCCGATGAACAGGCGGAAGGACTTACTGCGGAAGACGGTCGGCGTGCTGGCGAGCGTGCCGCGGACACTGGTTTTGACCGGCGTGTGCTTCTTCTCCCAGGTGCCGGCGAAGGTGATGAGCGCACAGCACATAAACAGAAGACCGAAGAGCAGGGCGCACTTGAAGTAGAGTTCCTCGGAGACGGGATCGCTGATGATAAAGGTTGGGACGAGACCGCAGACCATGGAGCCGAGAGTAGACCAGATCATGCGGATGTTGGAGAATTTTGCGCGCGTATTGTAGTCGTCCACCATGTCCGGCAGAAGACCGTTGTACGGAACCATCAGGATGGTGGAGCCGGTGGAAAAGAGGCAGTACATCAGCGCGTAGAAGAGGAGCATGGACGCGGGGGAAGTCGCGTGGAACGGCACCCAGATGAGGGTGAAGGAGACGCCGGTGGCGAACGCGCCGATCAGGATGTAAAAGCGCTTGGCGCCGAACCGCGACGCAGTGCGGTCCGTGATGATGCCCATGAGCGGATCGGTGATGGCGTCCCAGACGTTGCCGATCAGCGGAACGATGCCGGCGAGTGCCGTCGGCATGCCCAGCGCCTTCACCAGAAATACGGTAAAGAAGGAATTGATGATGACGAACGCGCCGCCGTTATAGAATTCGGCGCACCCGTACATGAGACGTGACCCGAGGCTGTGGCTGTGATTCCTCCTGCCTGCATACTCTGCACTCATGAAAATACCCCCTTGATGTGAAATTATGGACTGACCGAATGGCGTACAAAATTATTATACTCTGGATCGGGGCCGCGCAGATGTAACATCTGTGTAAAGTATGGCGGAGAGGGAAGGGAAAGACACTTGTGATTGAAAGAATATTTAAGCGGAGCGCATGTGTTATATCAAAATGCAAAAATGTGTAAAATAAACAACAACAAATATGTAAAATTAATAATCGCAAATGTGTTAAATAATATTGCACATCACAGAATTAATCGCAAATCAGCCATAAATCATGCAGGCAGGATAGACTCTGCAAACAGCGGAAACTGTCTGCTATAATGGCAATATGAGCGGGTCATATCGTGCGGAGATGGTACTCTTTCCTGCACGAAATTATAAGCAAAGGCGCGGCGAGGGCCGCGGGGGAGCGCAGCATGAGACTTGGATCGCTGGAAGGCGGCGGAACAAAGATGGTTCTCGCCATTGGTGACGAAAACGGGCACATTGAGGAGCAGGTGAGCATTCCCACTGTGACACCGGAGGAAACTATCCCGAAGATGGTGGATTATTTCCGGGACAAAGGGATCGGGGCGCTTGGCATTGTGACATTTGGGCCGATCGATGTGAAGAAGGACTCGCCGACCTGGGGGTATGTCCTTGACACGCCGAAGCTGGCGTGGGCGCACTGTAATTTTGCAGGGCCATTCCGGGAGGCGCTGGGCGTACCGGTCGGCTTCGACACTGATGTCAATGGTTCGTGCCTCGGGGAAGTGACCTACGGCGCGGCAAAGGGACTCGACTCGGTGCTGTATTTCACGATCGGGACGGGCGTCGGCGGCGGCATCTTTGTCAATGGGAAGCTGCTCCACGGCATGCTGCATCCGGAGGCCGGGCATATTCTGCTGGTGAAGAATCCGAAGGACCCGGGCGGAAGCGTGTGCCCGTTCCATGACAATTGCTTCGAGGGGCTGTGCAGCGGGCCGTCCATCGAGAAACGCTGGGGCGCGAAGGCAAAAGATCTGGCTGACCGGGACGAGGTATGGGAGCTCGAGGCGGATTATATTGCGCAGGCTCTGGTTGATGAGGTGATGACGCTTTCGCCGCAGCGGATCATTCTGGGCGGCGGTGTCATGCATCAGACACAGCTGTTCCCGCTGATCCGGGCAAAATTCGCGGCGTACATGAACGGTTATATCAAGACGCCGGAGCTGGCGGATCTGGATCATTATATTGTGCCGGCATCGCTCCATGATGATCAGGGTATCATGGGAGGTCTGAGGCTGGCGCAGATGGCATACGAGGAGGCAGACCGGCATTGAGCCGGAAATGGTGCTGCCTGCGGAGGCGGAGGGAGGATATAGTATGGTTCAGAAGCTGAAGCTGGTTCCCTATCCGGCGCTGGTCAGGGAGGGCGGCGGAGTCTGTCCGCCGGCGCGGCAGGGAAATGTCATGGAGCATGTCGGCGAGCTGCCGGGAGGCCCGGAGGCCTATGAACTTGACATCACACCGGATGGCATTCAGATGACCGGCGCGCCGGCGGGGATTCTATATGCAAGAATTACGCTGGAGCAGCTAAAGCTCGAATTTCCGGCGGAGCTGCCCTGCCTCCACATCGAGGATGCGCCGCGCTTCCCGTATCGCGGATTCATGCTGGACTGCTGCCGCCATTTCTTTTCGGAACCGGATGTGATGACGCTGATTGATGCGGCATCCTTTTACAAGATCAACCGGTTTCACTGGCATCTCAGCGACGATCAGGGCTGGCGTGTGGAGATTGAGAAATATCCGCGCCTGACTGAGATCGGCGCGCAGACAGGCGGAGCGGCGTCCAGACCGGAATTCTATACGAAGAGACAGATTCGGCGTATCGTGAAGTTCGCGCAGGACCGGAACGTGGAGATCATTCCGGAGATCGATATTCCGGGGCATATGACGGCGGCGATTGCGGCATACCCGGAGCTGGGATGCACGGGACAGACAATGCCGGTCGCCACGGATTTTGGCGTATTTCCCAATCTGATCTGCGCGGGTCGAGAGGAGTGCTTTAAGTTCCTCACGGATGTGCTGGATGAGCTGTGCGAGCTGTTTCCGTCGAAGACGATACATATCGGCGGGGATGAGGCGGCGAAGGAGCATTGGAAAAGCTGCCCGTATTGCCAGGCGAAGATGCGGGAGCTTGGCTTCGGGGATGAGGATACGCTGCAGCGCTGGTACAGCGACCGGATCATCCAATATCTGAACGCGAAGGGGCGGGAGGCAAGGCTCTGGAGCGACGCGTTCACGGGCAATGATTTCCAGGCGGAGCAGTACTCCATTCAGTATTGGATGGGCAACCCGGGCAATGTGAAGTATCAGGCGGCGCTGGGACACAAAATTATCTGCTCCGACACGGCTGCCTATTACATGGATTATCCTTACGCGGCGGACGACCGCGCGGGGTCGCGGGTTTCCGCGGAGGATCGTGCGGGGCGGGAGAAAATCAGCCCGGAGGAGGATCTTCGAAACCGCGAGAAGGCTGCAGAGCAGCTGGCGCGGTACACGCATCCCATCAATCTCGATACGATTCTGGAGCATGATCCCTGGCCGGACTGGCTGGCCGGCGGCAGAACACCCGCGCTGCGGAGCGCCCTTCTCGGCATTGAGGCGCCGCTCTGGACGGAATATGTGCCGGATCTGAGCACCGCGGTGCAACGTCTTTTTCCGAGGCTCCCTGCCGTGGCTGAGGTTGCGTGGACACCGGAGCTTTCCAGGGACAACGCCAGTTTTGATGAGCGGTATGAGAGCACCGCGGCGCAGTTTGCCCGGCGGAGGCTGAAGGGCGCTGCGGAGAAAAGATTGTGGCATGGGTGAGGCAGGGATCCCCTGTTTCTGTTTGAATATTGACAAAACCGCTCCTCTTTCTTTCCCGCTCTTTTCATCGAAAATTGGACCATGTACTCTATATATGTAACGAATCAGCAGTCTGATGTTTGCAGCAGTTGAGTATTCTCTGGTTAGGAAAAGATGGAAGCGACAACGAAACGAACCGCCGCGGCCTTCGCGGCGCTGGATGCACTTTACTGGGCGGGAAATGCCTCGGGCATGGGTTTCCTTACGGCCTATTTTCTGAAGTGCGGGCTTGGCAGCGGCGTGTTGAGCCTTGTGATTGCCGTCTTTCAGGCGCTGTCACTGGCTGGAGGCTGTTTCTGGGGAAATCTCTGCGATCGTCTTGGAACGAACCGGAGAATATTTCTTCCGATTTTTCCAGCCTGTCAGGGGATCCTTCTGCTGACCTTTTATTTTGCCTCCCGAAATATGCCACTGGCATGCTTCCTGTATTTTGCCGATGGGTTTCTTATCAGCTCGATGGGAACCAATCTGGATGTCTGGATCATGAGAAGCGTCCGCTATGACCCTGCCAGCTTCGGCGTGATCCGGGGCATCGGATCGATCGGATATGCGGTATCCATGCTGGCGACGGGCTTTCTTGTGGAGGCGTTCGGATATCCTATCATCGTGACTGCCTCGTATCTCTTCGCCATTCCGGCGATGGCGCTCGCCATGCTCCTGCAGGAACCGGTCTTTCTTCGGAATAATACCCGGAAGGCCGGCGCGTCGGCACTTCTCGGGAATCGTCAGTACATCTATCTGGTCATTGTGATTCTGCTGAGCGGCATGGCGGTGAATCCGGTTTCCAGCCTGCAGCCGGTGCTGCTGGAGAGTGTCGGGGGCAGTGTGAGTGTGCTTGGCATCGACATGTTTGCCGCAGTCATGTTCCAGGGACTGTTCATCATGCTTTCCGGGAAGCTCGCGCGTTTTTCGCCGCATATGCGCATGGTGCTCATGACGGTGGCGCTTCTGGCCGAGCTGATCTGCACGGGCCTTGCGAGGACGCCGATGCTCATCATTCTCGGGATGATTTTCTCGAATGTGAGCTATGGAATCATGATGCCGACGATGCGGGAGCTGGTGACAAAATATGTGCCGGAGGATTTGCGGAACACGGCGCACAGCCTGACGGACATGATCTTCGGCAGTCTGTCAGGAATTTTATCACTCTCATGCTCGAGCCTTCTCATCCACAGGTTTGGAATCCGCTCAATTGTCGTGACCGGACTGGCACTCCTCGCTGTTCCGCTCGTGATGTCTCTTCGAAGAAACAGTTTCCGGTGAGGCGGAATTTACCCCTGAATTAGAAAAGGATGTCTGCAGGACGGAACTTACATATGGATGGAATAGGTTGCGACCGCTGCTTAGTCAGTTTTGTGATGTCCGATCATCACGATATTGAGAAGGAGATATGCCGGTATATTTTTTAAAAAGTTGATTGAAATAACTTGTTGAGCCGATGTTCAATTCGGAGCATATTTCCTTAATACTCATATCCTTCTGTACAAGCATGTTTTTTGCACAATTTACTCTCGCTTTATTGACATAATCTGTATAGGGCATTCCCATCAGGTGATGGAATGTCTTTGAAAAATAGTAGTATGACATGCCAGTAAACGTTGCTGCTTCTTTCAACGACATTTCCTGACCGGGGTGTGTAAGGATATACATAACCAGTTTTTGGAAATTTGAAAATTGTGACGCAGCGTTTTTAAATACGGGGTCATTATTAAATCGCAGATATCCCTCTTTCAGCATAGTTCCGATCACTTTATATAGATCTCCATATATCGACAGAATCTGATCCTGTGAATAATCTTGCAAAGTAATATCGTAGTGGTCGAGAGTGGAAGCGGGGGAATGTGCGATGAGCTGTTGTAATAATTTTTGCAGCTGTTCTGTAACGGGGAGATATCCACCTGAAAACGCAGGCTCTAAGGCTCCGTAATTTCCAGGAAGCGCAGCTGCGGATAGAAAGTTCTGAGTGGCCTGCACCTGGAGAAGACGCGGAGCCTTGTTCTGGGTAATGGAATGGACGCGAAGGGGCGAAATGAATACCAGAGAATTTGGAGGCACGTCATAGTAATGATCTCCGATGGAGAGCGTATAAGTTCCCTCTAGCGAATAACGGATTTCATAGTACGAATGAACGTGGGAGTCGAAATCTGCGATATTTCCATTATGATCATAAAAAACGGAACAGACGCGCAGCTTGTTCGTGTCTATCTGATACTGAAAAGTGTCTTCATAATACACAATATCCCTATTGTTCATGAAATCCGCCCCCTTTGCCTTTGAATATTCTGAGCTTCTACAAATCGAGTATGAATTTCGAATATATCGCTTTCAATAAATACACTTTTGCCAGCCTTGCAGATGATTAGGATTCTACGGTCTTCAGGACAAAATAACAACAATATTGAGCAAAATTGGATATGTAAAAATGCACATTATTATCATATAATTTATTCTATCAAATGATCTGAATGCACAAATGCATTCAGGGGAAATGAGCTATTGGGAGGAAAAAACATGAAAAAGCAACAGAAAAAAGCCGCTTTGATGTGCATGATCATGACTACGGCTGCTTTAGCAGCAGGGTGTGGAACGTCTGGCGCATCGGGAAATGCGTCTTCCTCTGCTTCTCAGGCCGCGTCGGCATCCGCAGAAGCTTCTGATTCGGCGAATACATCTGCCGCAACAGAGGGTGACGGCGGGACTCAGCTTTCAGGAAACTTGAATATTTGGGCATGGGGCGCAGATGACGAGGCAAAATCGCGTGATGCTGCGATTCAGGTGTTCATCAAAGAGCATCCTGAGTTAAAGGTGGATTATACCATTATTCCTACAGCAAACAGTACGTGGGATCAAAAGGCTTCGGCAGCGCTTTCGTCAGGCTCTGCCGGCGATGTCATGCAGATGAGTCCGGATTATTATGGCATGAATACGGATTACTATATGGATTTGAGACCGTTTGTCGAGAAAGAGGGAATCAATCTGGATGATGTTCTGGTTCCCGGTGTTCTCGATGGTTACTACGATCAGGACGGCAAGCTGGAAGGATTCCCTCTTCTGGCAAATTGCTTTGTAATGGCATACAACAAGGATATGTTTGACGCAGCAGGAGTCGAATATCCTAAGGAAGGCTGGACCATGGATGACCTTGCAGACTGGGGAACTAAGTTTGCAAAGGGAAGCGGCGCAGATCAGACCTATGCGATTGTTAAGCACTGGGTCATGAATAATATCATGTTGTATGCAGAAGGCGGAACGCCGTATTCAGATGATTTGAAGACATCCAATATGGGATCCGAAAATATTGTGAAGTCGCTTGAACTTTATAATAAGCTGATTTCCTCTGGCGTTATGCCTGATGATACGGCACAGAATACAATTCCTGCGGAGACGTTGTTTGTATCCGGAAAAGCTGCTATGTATCCTTGCGGCGGATTCGAAGCTATTACAGTAACCAGGGATGCCAAGGAGAATGGAATTAACATTGGGTTCGCTCCTATGCCTTGTGACCCGGATGGAAATGAAATCAACATTCAGTATGCAACCGGATGGGCGATCACGAAGACCTGCAAGAATCCGGATGCGGCCTGGCAGTTCCTGAAGGAAAGTGCTTATGCCAATCCCGACATGCTGAAAGAAACGGCCACTGTTGGAATGCCGGCAGGAAAAGATGTCGCAGATAACTATTATTCAACGCTTACCTATGACGGAGATGGCCTTGATAACAGTTATTATGTAGAACACATGGGAAAGACGCATCTAAATCCGTTCGGAGGGACGCTTTCTTCTTCCGGCGATATCTGGTCCACGATGGTACAGGCGGTCACGATGGATGGCCAGGATCCCCAGGCTGTAGTTGATCAGTATGCACCGCAGATTGAGAAGGAATTCTCGGGTTACAAGTTCAGCAGCAAGCAGTGATCGATACAGTATAAGCTATAAATTGTGGGGACCCGTTCGGATCCCCATAATTTATATACGGGGAATGACCATTTTATTCACGGTGGGGCAACCGAAGGTGCGCACAGGGCAGTCGTTATTTTAATGATTGCTTATTCTCATTTCTGGTTTCGAACCGGAAAATGCAGGCACTGCAGCAGAGGTAACGATGAATAAGAAGAAAAAAAGTATGTCGGCGATAGAAAAGAGAAACACGAGGAATTTTTATTTCTATATTTTCCCGTGGCTGCTTTTCTTCATTGTTCTGACTGTTTATCCAATGATTAAATCATTAACCTTGTCCTTCACAGATTCCAGCTTCGATGGGAAGGGCGCATTCATTGGATTTGAAAATTTTATATATGCATTTACGCAGGACACCAGATTCTTTCAGGCATTTAAGAATACGATCTGTTATGTTTTAGCCTATGTTCCGCTGAGTCTCGTCATATCCTTTTTACT
Source organism: uncultured Lachnospiraceae bacterium (assembly GCA_902781655.1). Lineage (GTDB taxonomy): Bacteria > Bacillota > Clostridia > Lachnospirales > Lachnospiraceae > CAG-791. Next base: position 47,265 of record CACZJZ010000004.1, on the reverse strand, counting down.
TGGATGGTTACTCAGCCGACATATTAAATTCCTTGGACTTTGGAGAACCATTTTTTATCTTCCCTATATCACCTCAGGCGTAGCGGTTACGATTCTCTGGGGATGGATCTTTAACGGTTCCTATGGACTGATTAATTATGTCCTTTCGTTTTTTGGAATTACTGGACCTAACTGGCTTGGTGATAAACATTTTGCACTGGCATGCATTGTTGTCATGAATCTGTGGGCTCTGGGCAATCAGATCCTGATCATGCTTGCAGGTATTCAGGATATTCCGGCATCTTATTATGAAAGTGCACAGATTGATGGTGCATCCACCTGGAAACAATTGATTTCTATTACAATTCCGTTATCGACACCGACGATTTATTTTAATCTGGTCATCGGAATCATCAACGCCTTCCAGTTGTTCAATCAGCCATATATTCTGACACAGGGCGGACCGGTTAATTCCACAGTTACTGTATCTATGCTGGTTTTCCAGAATGCGTTTGAATATGGGAAAATGGGTTATGCATCCTGCATTGCCTGGTGTCTGTTCGTCGTCATTATGATCATTACCGGAGTGATACAAACAACACAGCACAAGTGGGTGTTTTATGATGACTGACAAGTCTGCATGCAAGGAAGGTGCATTATGAGTACAAAAACAAAATCGAAAACTGCGCATAATCGCATTGTATATACAATCATATACATTATTTTGATTTTCTGCGCTGTGCTGTGCGTATTTCCGTTCTTCTGGATGATAACCACATCTTTTAAATCGACAGCGGAAGCCTATTCCTTTCCGCCGACGATTTTGCCTAAGAGATGGCTGTTTTCAAATTTTGTGAACGGACTTCAGGCGGCAGACTTTGGAAGATTCACGGTGAATACGGTTCTACTTGTAATCGTAAATACCGTGGCAACCGTCCTTTCATCTGCATTTGTGGCCTATGGATTTGCTAAATTCCCTGCGAAGGGGTCAAAGTTCTGGTATACCTGTCTGATGGCCACGATGATGCTGCCTGGGCAGGTTACTCTGATCCCGCAGTATCTGCTGTATTATAAGTTCCACATGGTTGATACATATTGGCCATTGATTATACCAAGTATTTTAGGCGGCGGCGCCTACAACATTTTTCTGTACAGGCAGTTCTTCCTGTCGCTTCCGAAGGAACTGAGTGAAGCGGCAATGATTGATGGAGCAAATTCATTCCAGACGTTTACGCATGTCATGCTTCCGTCAGTCAAGCCGGTGTCCATGTGCGTGGGTGTGATGTCGCTGGTCTGGAACTGGAATGATTTCTACAATCCTTTGATTTACATCAATACAACGAGCAAATTTACAGTTTCAATTGGACTGCAGTTTTTGAATTCATCGATGGGAACAACTAAAATCGGGCAAATGATGGCCGTTGCATTGATTATGACAATACCGGTCATGGTTATATTCTTCATTTGTCAAAAATACTTCGTAGAAGGCATCAAGATGTCTGGAATCAAAGGGTGATCTTTTCACTGTCAGAATGACAATGCCACAACCCTTCTGACAAACAGAATGGTTGTGGTGTTTTTGTGAGCTGTACGATTTCGGGAGATAGAAAGAGGAGCGGAAGGCACGAAATGGAAACTTTGACCTTTCAATATGATGTAAAAGCAAAAACAGAGCATTTTGACCACTATTGGGAAACCTGTGTAGGTTCTTGTCATGGTTATACTGCATTGCGGGAGGACTATCGTGAGCAGTTAAAGGAAGCACATGATCAGTTGGGGTTCAAATATCTTCGCTTTCATGGGATTTTGGATGATGACATGTGTGTCGTTCAGGAAGAAAATGGAAAAATTCTGTACAACTTTGTGAACATTGATAATATTTTCGATTTCCTTCTAGATATTGGGATGAAGCCATTTATGGAAATTGGCTTTATGCCCAGGGCGTTTGCCTCTGGAACCACAACATTGTTCCACTATAACGCAAACAATACTATGCCGAAAGATTTTGATGAATGGGATCGTTTTATTACTGCGATGATGAATCACTTTATCGATCGGTATGGAATAGATGAGGTAAGAACATGGTTCTTTGAAGTATGGAATGAACCCAATTTAAAATTCTTTTTCAACGGTACACAGAAGGACTATTTCAAATTGTATGAGCATACTGCCAGAGCAATAAAGAAGGCAGACGATATGCTCCGGGTTGGCGGCCCGGCTACGGCATTGAATGCATGGATTCCTGACCTGATCCAGTTCTGCCAGAAAAATAATGTGCCGTTAGATTTTGTCTCGACACATCATTATCCGACGGACGACCCTCTCTGGAAGAGTGGGATGAATCTGGAGGAATTTTTTGCAAAGGTTGAGGAAAAGTCTAAGGAAGGAGATAAAGACGCATATAAAAATGCTCAAACATATCATCGTGGAATTTTGACAGAGATGATTCAGAAAGCCCGTGAGGAGGCGCAGGATTATCCGCTATACTACACAGAATGGAATACATCCGCGATAAATGGGGATTCCGTTCATGATGTGCCCTATAGCGCTGCCTTTGTCGCGAAAACGATTCTGGATAATATTGGATATGTCAGGGGGTATTCTTTCTGGACTTTTACGGATATCTTCGAAGAAGCTCCGCAGAAGATTGGGGAATTTCATGGCGGATTCGGTTTGCAGACCATCCATGGGGTGAAGAAGCCAACGTTTCATGCTTTCGAAATGCTTCACAACCTGGGGAACGATATGTACCCGAGGGCAAAGGAGCAGGATACAGTGGGTACATTTTTGGCAAAGGGAAGAGACGGAGGGTATTGCCTGATTGCATATAATCAGCAAGTGCCGGATGTTCCGACAGACATGGAAAAACAAGTCTGTGTGAAGATCAACAATCTGAAAATACACGAGGCGAACCTTTATCGGATTGATGAATCCCACGCCAACCCGCGCAAAGCATGGGAAGAAATGGGGGCGCCTGTCTATCCGGATCGATATAGTTTGAAATTACTGAAGGAAGCCTCGACAATGAATCCGGAATCGGTTCATTTTGAAGTAAAGGACGAGGGAGTGGAAATCTGCTTTACTCTTCCGAAAGATTCTGTATTCATGGTTCGAATGGCTTGATCTGAATTTAGGTATATGCTGCTTGTAGAGAAGGGATTGCCGGTGAGGAGTTTCGTAGACCGGCAATCCCTTTGGCTATATTTGCTGTTTGAGGCTGGGATTTTGTGATGATTTACTTGCGGAAGGATGTTGATTGTCAAAATAGCTAAGTCGGAGGTCAATGCTGTGCCTGTATGAAAAATTCCCTTTTTACTTTCCGATGAACAGGTGCGCAATGCCGATGATCAGATATCGTATGACGAGATAGATCGCGTAAAAGGAAAAGAAGCCGACCAGGCCGAAGACGATATCGTCGAAGTCGAGTGTTCCGGTGTGCGTGATGCCCTGGCCAATCTCAATGGCAAAGGTCAGGACGATGAGAACTGTCACGACGTAGAACCAGGTAAGAAAAAGGTAATGGCCTCTCTCAGCAAGCCAGCGAACCAGGGGAACCAGCACAAAGACCATGGTCATGCCGATGACTCCGATCACGATGAAGTGAAGTTCCTTGTCGGTGAACCCCTTTGTATGATCATTCAGGGTGTTGATTTTGTCGTGGATTCTTGCAATGTATTCCACAATGAGATAGAGCATGTCTTTCATGGCGGGGATATCCTTTCTGGGTTTTGTCAGGGACAATTCTGTCACCAGAGGCGGAGTATTTTTACGCCGGCGCGGGCGATTTTGTACCACGGGGTCTCGAGGTCAGCAGCAGCGCTGCGGAGCATGGCGCGGACGGGGATGGACTGTGGGCAGTGTTGTTCGCAGCGGCCGCAGCCGACGCAGAGGGAGGCGCTGGTGGGTTTGTGTCTGAGGATGGAGGCGCGGAAGTAGTCGGTGCGGCCGCTTTTTCTGGATTCGGTGTAGATTTCGTTCCAGCAGCGGAAGGCGCCGGGGATATCGACGCCGTGAGGGCAGGGCATGCAGTAGGAGCAGCCGGTGCAGGGGACTTTGAGGGATTTGCCTATTTCTTTCTTTACCTGGTCGAGCACTGTCTGTTCGGCGGGACCGAATGTGCCGACAGCGGCCTCGGAGGCGATGCGGCAGTTTTCCTCCACCATGTCGAGGGAGTTCATGCCGGAGAGGACGACTGTGACGCCGCTCTGGCTGTAGAGCCAGCGCAGGCCCCACTCGGCAGGGGACCATCCGTGCGGGTTGTCTGTCAGTATCTGTTTCGCGCGCTCCGGAAGGAGGTTTACCAGGCGGCCGCCGCGGAGCGGTTCCATGATGATGACGGGAATGCCTTTCGCCTCCGCGGTCTCAAGGCCGCGTCTGCCCGCCTGAGAATGTTCGTCCATGTAGTTGTACTGGATCTGGCAGAAGTCCCAGTCATAGGCGTTCAGAACCCGGCAAAATTCATCCGTCGGCCCGTGAAAGGAGAAGCCGATCTGCCGAATCTGGCCGGAAGCTTTCTTCTCCTGAATCCAGTCCTCGATGCCGAGGGCGCAGACCCGTTTCCAGGCGCCGAGGTCGGTGACCATGTGCATGAGGTAGTAGTCGATGTGATCTGTTCCGAGCCGTGTGAGTTCTTCCTGAAAGGTGTGTTCCGTCTGGTTCCGCGATTTCATCAGGTAGTGTGGGAGCTTTGTGGCAATGCAGATGCGGTCCCGCAGGCCGGGGTTCCGCGCCAGGATGGCGCCGAGCGCAGCCTCGTTACCCGGGTATATGTAAGCGGTGTCAAAATAGTTCACACCGAGTTCTACGGCGCGGAGCACCTCTTTTTCGGCTTTCTCAAGATCGACAGAGCCTCCTGATTTTGTCCAGCGCATGCAGCCGAAGCCAAGCTCTGACAACTGATTTCCATATCGGTCTGTTCTGTAAAGCATATCAAATATCTCCTGTTTCCCAGCAGATTGTAAATTCAGTTCCGGATTGCTAAAATTTATGCCACATATCAGTATCATACATGGCGGATAGAATGATGGCAAAGAAACCTTTACGATTGAATACGATCCTGGCGGTGGCCTCCTGCAAATGTGTCCGGTCTATTCTGCGGCACACGGGGAAGGGCGGCGGCACGGCGCTGCCGGGCAAGGTGGCAATGAAGTTCCAGAAGGATGTGCTTGAGACCGTGTCGGATGGCGTGGACTGTATTGTGGTGACGGGAACGAATGGGAAGACGACGACCGCCAACATTCTGGAGTCGGCGCTGACGGAGAGCGGCAGAAATGTGCTCGCCAATAAATCCGGCGCGAATTTGCTGTCCGGAATCACGGCGGAGTTCTGCTGCGCGGCGGACTGGCTGGGTCGCCCGAAGAAAAAGGTCGCGGTGATCGAGTGCGACGAAGGAGCACTGAAGCAGGTCGCGCCCCGGATCCATCCGCGCGTGATCGTCGTGACAAATCTGTTCCGGGATCAGCTCGACCGATACGGGGAGGTCATGAATACGCTGGCGCAGATTCGGAGCGGGGTGGAGAAGGCGCCGCAGGCCACGCTGGTGCTCAACGCCGAGGACAGTCTGGTCTCCTCTCTGGCACTCGATGTCCCAAACCGGGTTGTATATTTTGGTCTGAATACGCCGGTGGGAGATCAGAAGCCGAGAGAGATTTCAGACGCGCTGCACTGCATCCGTTGCGGAACGGAGTACCAGTATCGCTACTATACTTATGCGCATCTCGGAGATTTTGTCTGCCCGAAGTGCGGATATCACCGGGCAAAACCAGATTTTGCCGTGCAGTCGATTGACCGGATGGAAGCGGACGGCAGCAGAGTGACGATGAAGTTCGGCGGGGAGACAAGGCCTGTCGCGATCGGGCTGCCCGCAGTCTACAACATTTACAATGCCGCGGCAGCGATCGCGGCGTATGTGACATTTGGCGGAGAGCCGTCGGAGATCATCCGCTCGCTGAAGGGTGTGCACAGCTCGTTCGGACGCATGGAGAAATTCGAACTGCCGAGGAAGATTATGACGAGGGCGGAGAGCGGCAATCCGGCGGCAGCCGCGGATGCAACGGCCGCCGGAATGAACGCCGTCGTCCCGGTGCGCATGATTCTGGTGAAGAATCCTGCGGGCTGCAGCCAGACCATCGCGTATCTGTGCGGCCTCGCGGAGGATTTTCAGCTGGTGATCTGTCTCAATGACCGGACCGCGGACGGGCATGATATTTCGTGGATCTGGGATGCGGACTATGAGAAGCTGGCGGCATGCAGTCACCTTCGGGAAATATGGGTCTCCGGAGACCGGGCGGAGGAACTGCGTCTGCGTCTCAAGTATGCTGGCGTCAAAACGAACCGGATTCATCTGGAGAAGGACAACGCGAAGCTCCTTGCCATGATGCAGGAGAGCAGTCTGCCGGTGTTTGTGATGCCGAATTATACTTCGATGCTCGCGCTCCGCAAGGTGCTGTCGGATGCCACCGGCAAGAAGGCGTTCTGGGAGAAGCAGTGAGAACGTAGACAGGAGATGCGAATAATATGGAGCTGAATATCTGCCACCTCTATCCGGAGGTGCTGAACTTATATGGAGACCGCGGCAATATCCGCTGCCTGGAGCAGCGGCTTGCGTGGCGCGGCATTGACTGCCATGTGACGATGCTGAAGATCGGCGATCAGGCGGATCTGACCAAATTCGATTTGTTCTTCGTCGGCGGAGGGCAGGATTTTGAACAGGAGGTGCTCCTTGCCGATCTGGGAAGCGGAAAGGGCGGGGAGATCCGCGCCGCCATCGAGGACGGGAAGACGTTTCTCGCCATCTGCGGCGGGTATCAGATGCTGGGACATTACTATGAGACGCACGAGGGCGTGAAATGCGAGTATCTGGGCGCGGTGGACTTCTACACGAAGGGCGCCGATGTGCGGATGATCGATAATTACTGCTTTACACTCGGGCAGGAATCCGGCGGGAGCGTCGTGGTGGGGTTTGAGAATCACAGCGGCAAAACCTGGCTCGGCCCGGATGTGCAGCCGCTCGGCCGAATCATCAGGGGAAATGGCAATAACGGAGAGGACGGCACGGAGGGGTGCCGGTACCGCAACGTGTTCGGCACCTACAGCCATGGACCGGTTTTGCCCAAAAATCCGCAGTTTGCCGACGAACTCCTGCGCACCGCGCTCATAAGAAAGTATGGCAAGGCGGACCTCGCGCCGCTGGACGACACGGTGGAACTCTCGGCGCATGACGCGGTGTATCGGAGACTGATGAACCGGTTCGAGGCGGACGAGAGGGATTGAAATTGTCTTTAACAAGATTAGCCTGTTCGGGACAAAAATTGTCCCGAACAGGCTAATCTTGTTAGGGACAATTTTGGAAACTGCGGATGATTCCGCGTATGGATTCCAGCAGGGATGGTTTGAGATCCTGCATGGAGCAGGGTTCGCGGAAGAGGATTGCGCTGTAGCTGGCGGAGCTCACGAGTTCGATGATGAGGAAGAGCATGACTTCGGGTTCGCGGTACTGGACGTCGGACTGGGCAAGGGCGTCTGTATAGAGTTTACGGAAGTCAACGCCGTTTTCCGCGGGGACGGCGTTGAGGTCGTGCTTGAAGATGCCCCAGCTGAGGTTCTTGGAGAGGAAGCGGACGATGGTCGGGTCCTCGATAAACTGGTCGATGATGTTGGACGCGAGGAAGAGAATTTTGTCCTCGAAGGTCTTTACCGATGATGTCCTGGCATTCATAGCGGCGCTGGCCTTGTGGAAGATGGCGCCCGCCTTGTTTGCGATGAGGAAGTTGCGGATATCATATTTGTCGGAAAAATATAGGTAGAAGGTGCCTTTGGCAACCTTTGCCCGCTCTGCGATGTCGGCGATGGAGGTCTTGTTGATGCCCTTGGAGGTGAAGAGATCGAACGCCGCGCTCGTCAGGGCTTCTTTTTTTGCTTTTTTGTTCTGTTCGGCTTTGCCGCTGTTTCTTTTCTTTGCAAGATCGATTTCCATAGATGGTGCTGCTCCGTTCGCGGGATGACCCGGATTTATCATGTTTTCCATTGTAGCATGTTTCATTCGATTCTGCCTCAGATCGCCGGAATTGTCCCGTTTTCCGGGGCTTTTTAATAATTTGTTTATTGACCTTTGGTCATTATTATGATAGAACATACCACGTTGTAAGTAAATGACCGCAAGTCAATTATTTTTTCGCCGAATGGAAATGCCGGGCAGTCTGGATAAGGGCATTTCAAGATCGGTGAGTGCCGCGCACGAGGTGCGGTATGGGAGGCAGTATGAAGAAGGTTTCGCACGCGATCGTCAAGCTCAGGATTCCTATCCTGATTCTGGCCGTAGTTTTGCTGATACCGGCGCTGATCAGCTATTCGCGGATGAAGGTCAACTACGATATGCTGAGTTATCTGCCGCAGAACATCGATACCATGAAGGGTCAGAATATCATGGTGGATGAGTTCCAGTCTGGCGCCTTCTCGGAGATCATCGTCGAGGGGATGTCTGACCGGCAGGTATCCCATCTCAAGTCAGAGATCGAGCATGTCGATCATGTCAAGAATGTGCTCTGGTATGACTCGGTTCTGGATCTCACGGTTCCGAAGGAAATCATTCCGAAGGAGCTGTACGACAAGTTCAACAAAGGCGACGCCACGATGGTGTTCGTGGTTTATGAAAACACCTCCGCTTCGGACGAGACAACCCAGGCGGTCCGGGAGATCCGTGCGTTGTGCGGCAAGGACTGCTTCGTCGCCGGCATTACGCCGGTTCTGATCGACACACAGGAGCTGGCCGACCGCGAGGCACCGGTTTACGTCATTCTGGCTGTGATCTTCGCGACGATTATTCTGATGCTCTCGATGGACTCCTTCGCGGTGCCGTTCGTCTTCCTGCTCAGCATCGGGATCGCCATCCTGTACAACCTCGGAACCAACAATATCCTCGGTTCCATCTCTTACGTGACCAAGGCGCTGGCGGCGGTCCTGCAGCTGGGTGTCACGCTGGATTACTCGATCTTCCTGTGGCACAGCTATGAGGAGCAGCTGGAGAACGGAGATGAAAAAGATGAGGCTATGGCGAAGGCTATCCAGGCGACCTTCTCCTCCGTCATCGGCAGCTCCGTCACCACGATCGCCGGTTTCATCGCCCTGTGCTTCATGAGCTACACACTGGGCATGGACCTCGGCCTCGTCATGGCGAAGGGCGTGCTCTTCGGTGTGCTGGCCTGCATCACGATTTTGCCATCGATGGTGCTGGTGTTTGATCCGATTCTGCAGAAGACAAAACACAAGCCGCTCATTCCGGAGTTCAATGGCCTCGGATACTGGGTGCTGAAGCGGTTTCCGGTGTTCCTGATCATCTTCTTCCTGCTGGTCATCCCGGGTGCCTACGGCAATCAGCACGCCACAATTTATTACAACCTCGACCGGACGCTGCCGAAGACCTTTGAGTCCATCATCGCCAACGACAAGCTGGAGAAGGACTTTGACATGTCCACGACCGACATGCTAATGCTTCGCGCGGATCTGCCGGCCAAGGATGTCCAGAAGCTCGCGGACGATATCAAAAACGTGGACGGCGTCTCCTATATTCTCGGCGTCAATTCGCTGAAGGGCGCCGGCATTCCGGACGACATGATTCCGGATGAACTCCGCGACAATCTGATGAATGACAAGTGGCAGGTTCTGCTGATCGGTTCGCAGTACCAGGTGGCCTCGGACGAGGTCAACCAGCAGTGCGACACGATCAAGGCACTGGCCAAGAGCTACGATCCGAACTCTCTGCTGGTCGGCGAGGCGCCGGCCACGTATGATCTGATCACCACGACCAACCGCGATATCATCATGGTCAACTCGGTTTCGATCGGCATCATCTTTGTCATTATTTTGCTGGTGTTCCGCTCGATCTCGATTCCGTTCATCCTGGTGGCGGTCATCGAGGGCGGCATCCTGATCAACATGGGAGTTCCGTACTTTATGGGTTCTCAGGTGCCGTTCATCGCCAGCATCGTCATCGGAACCATTCAGCTCGGCTCTACCGTCGATTACGCGATCCTGGAGACTACGCGATACCTGCGGGAGCGCCGCAACAACGGTCAGTCAAAATCGGAGGCGGTCCGCATCGCGGTCCGCACGAGTTCGAAGTCAATCTTCGTCAGCGCGCTGTCGTTCTTCGGCGCGACCTTCGGCGTCGGCATTTACTCTACCATCGACCTCATCCGCTCCATCTGCATCATGATGGCGAGAGGCGCCCTGATCAGCATGGGCTGCGTCATCTTCGTGCTGCCGGGCTTCCTGATGATCTTCGACAAGCTGATTCTGAAGACTACGCTGCCGGACCGCGGCACCACGCATGCCATGGTGAAGGCAAAGGCACAGGAGCGCATCGCGGCAAGAAAAGAACAGAACAACTGATGCGGATTTTGCAGGCGGGATTGGGAACAGACAGGCTGACGGAAACAGTCAGTCTGACAAGCGACTGATGAAAAGCCTGCGGCAGATCACGGCACAGAGAGGAATTTTGCAATAGCGGCTGGCTGACGGATGCCAGTGAGGAGGAATACAGATTATGAAAAAATGGAATCTTGTCATCGGAAAGGAAACGAAGGCACGCGTCCTGAGCGTGCTGCTGGCTGTCACGATGAGCATGTCACTCTTCGGATGCGGCAAGACGGCCTCGGACGAGAGCGCAGAGGCAGCGTCCACGGCAGCCGAACAGGTGGAGCAGGAGACCGCAGAGCAGGAGAAGGCGGACGGCGTCTCCCACAGCAGCGAGAGCGGCAAGGATGAGACCGTCTATGTGATCGCGGACGCGGCGGGTTCGCCGACGAAGGTGATCGTCAGCAATCAGCTGAAAAATAAGGACGGCGCGGATTCTCTGAAGGATACCACGACGCTCAAGGACATCACCAATGTGAACGGCGATGGCAGCTACAAGGAGAATGCGGACGGAACCATCACCTGGGATACGGACGGCGGCGCGGATGTCTATTATCAGGGTACCACGGATAAGGAACTCCCTGTGACCGTGAAGCTGTCCTATCAGCTGGATGGTAAGGACATCAAACCGGAGGACCTCGCCGGCAAGAGCGGCCATGTCAAAATCCGTTTTGAATACACGAACAATGCCACTAAGAAGGTGAAGGTTGGAGACAAGGAAGAGGAAATCAAGGTGCCGTTCTGCATGACGAGCGGCGCGGTACTCCCGAATGACACGTTCAGCAATGTGACCGTCACCAATGGCAGAATCATCAACGAGGGCAAGAACAATATTGTCGTCGGCGTCGCGTTCCCGGGCCTTACCGAGAGCCTCGACTGGGACAACATGAAGAGCAAGGCGAAGGACGAGGAGGCCAGGAAGAAGCTCGACGACATCGACATCCCGGAAAGCGTGGAGATCGAGGCGGATGTCAAAAACTTTGCCCTCGATATGACCCTGACCATGGCATCCAGCAATGTGCTGTCCAGCTTCAATCTGACGAAGGACATCGACACCAGCGAGATCTCCGATCAGATGGACGATCTGCAGGATGGGATGGACAAGCTCATCGACGGCGGGGAGGATCTGAAGGACGGCACCGGCAAGGTCAAGGACGGCGCCTCTGATCTGAAGGACGGCGCCGGCAAGCTGAAGGACGGCACCGGCGATCTGAAGGATGGCGCCGGCAAGCTGAAGGACGGGACAAAAGAGCTGGCCGACGGCACGGGCGAGCTCAAGGATGGTTCCGCTGCTCTGGTGGACGGCGTAGCAAAGCTCAAGACCGGCACGGAGACTCTGAATGCAGGCGTAGGCAAGCTGCAGTCCGGTGCGGGGGAATTAAAGAATGGCACGGCCAGCCTCGTGGATAATTCCGGCAAGCTGCAGGCGGGCGCAAAGAGTCTTGACGACGGCGCGGCAGCCCTCCAGGGCGGAATCTCGCAGCTTGGCACCGGCACGAATACGCTGAAAGCAGGTTCTTCGGAGCTGTCAGGAGGCCTTGGCCAGTTGAACGCCGCGACCTCCGGTCTCACCGCGGAAAAGGCCGGCGAGATGAAGAGCGGACTTGCAAAGCTGATCGCCGGACTCTATCAGGTAAAGTCCGTGATGGATACGGTGAAGAGCAGCATCGGAGACAGCGATGCTGTTTCAGAGACAGCATCGACGCTTCGCAGCGGAATGGCACAGATTTCGGGCACGACCGGGACGATTAAAACGCAGGCAGTCGAGGCGTCGAACAGCCTGCAGACAGTGAATAATTATCTGACAGATGCCGCAAAGAGAGAGGCAATACAGGGAAATACCCAAAGCCTCTATGCCTTGCAGAAAACGCTGAAGGATTCACAGGCGGAAGTGAAGACAAAACTTGAAGCATGCCGCGGTGCGAGTGACAAAGCCGTGGCGGATGCGAAAAGTGCCCTTGCTGATGCAACAAATGCGTATCAGCAAGCAGCAGCGGCTTATGCCGACGCCAACGCGGCGTATCAGGCGGCAAAGCTGGTGGATGGCAGCAGTACTTCCTCCGCCGCAAAGAAAATGGCCCCGGCGGCTGCCAATGCTCTGCCGGATACCGTGACGGATGCGGATAGCACAGCAGAGGAGGAGAGCACGTCAGGGAAGAGCGCGGCTCCTGCGGACAGCGAAGGGTCTTCCGGGAGCGGAACGGCACAGGAAGCCTCCGGGCAGGCGACGCAGGACAGCACGACTGCAGGCGCAGCTATAGAAACGTCCGGGAGTACCTCACAGACGGACCAGACTACGGAGAGCACCGCGGTGGCGGAGTCCGCGCAGGCAGAACCCGCGCAGACGAATCCTGCGGTGACGGCTGTCACTGTCACCGCGGAGGAATCCCCGGAGATCGACGCCTCTGTGGAAGCAGCTAACAAATCCGCAGAGGATGCGCGGGATAAGGCGGCTCAGGAGCTGAGCCGGGCGCAGAAGGTCTATGCGGACGCTGTACAGGCAAACGAGACGAGAAAGGCGTTAGAGGCGCAGAAGGATCAACTGGATGCTGCGCTGAAACAGCTTGATACTGCGCTGGATCAGCTAAAAGGTATCCCGTCAAGTGATGATGATACATCGAAGGCTCTCAGCAATGCCATGAAAGCGGCTGCCACAGCGCAGAGCGACGTGGCGACCATCTCCACTGAGGCACAGATTTTAACAACGCTGGAAGCAAACGAACGCGACGGGCTGAAGAGCATATTCGAGACACTGAATTTAGCGGGAAGTCAGATCGGGCAGAAGCTTTCCGAGAATCAGTTGACGATTCAGGCATCTGTTCAGGCAATCGACCAGCTTCCTGTTCTGGCAGGCAGTGTCTCGAAGCTGAGCAAGGGGGCCAGCGATCTGGATGCGGGCATCTCGAAATTGCAGAATGAAGGTGTGCAGCCGCTCTCCAAAGGAGCGGAAACGCTGAAAAGCGGCACGGCGCAGTTGAAGGACGGCACGCAGGCACTCACCGTTGGCGCTGGCAAGCTGGACAGCGGCGCTTCTCAGTTGAAGGATGGCCTCGATACTCTGGCAAAGGGCGCCGGGGATCTCGATGAAAACCGGCGCGGATAAGCTCGACAGCGGCACGGCGGATCTGTATGACGGCGCGGTGCAGCTGGACGACGGCGCATCGGATCTGTACGATGGCACAGTGCAGCTGCTGGACGGCACAGGAAGTCTGGACGACGGCGCACAGGAGCTGTTGGATGGTCTCAACAAGTACAACAAAGAGGGCATTCAGAAGCTGACGGAGCTCTTCGGAGACAATGTTCAGGATGTGCTTGACCGTCTGCAGGCGGTGACGGAGGCCGGCGACGACTACAACTCCTTCACGGGAGCGCTTCCGGCGCAGTCGGACGACGACAAGAACGGCGGCAACGCAGTGAAGTTCATCTATCGCACGGATTCGATCAAGGCGGACTGATACGGTATAGGAATGAGGGAAAAAGTCTGTTACACTTTGATGTGTGACAGATTTTTTCTTTTGCCTTTTCTGGCCTTCCTCTTTCGGCATGGGCCGGGCGGCCGGAGCAGTTTCCAGGGATTGGTGTTATAATATCCCGCAAGCGAGGGCGCGGCGCGCCCTCTTTCTATGCCCTGAGAAGTGACTGGCGTTTACGCGGAGGCGGTTCATGAATATATTTGAGGTGGTCGGTCCCGTGATGGTGGGACCGTCGAGTTCGCATACGGCTGGTGCTGTCCGGATCGGGAATGTCTGCCGGAAACTGGTGGGAGAGCCTGTCGTGGACGCGGATATTTTGCTGCACGGATCGTTCCTCGCCACCGGGCGCGGGCATGGCACGGACCGGGCGCTGGTGGCGGGTCTGCTCGGACTGGATGTGGCGGACCCGCGGATCCCGGAGAGCTTCGCGCTCGCGGAGAAGGCCGGGATGACCTTTCATTTCGGCGCTGTCGATCTGGGCGAGGGGGCGCATCCCAATTCGGCAAAACTCGTGCTGACCGCGGCAGACGGGAAGAAACTGGAGGTCGTAGGGGAGTCGGTTGGCGGCGGGCGGATCAACATCCGGGAGATCGACGGACTGGAGGCCAATTTCAGCGGCGATCTTCCGACGCTCATTGTGCACAATCTGGATCAGCCCGGGCACGTCGCGGAGGTCACGTCGATGCTGCAGCATAAGTCGGTCAACATCGCGACGATGCAGCTTTACCGCTCCGGCCGCGGCGGGCATGCCGTCATGGTCATCGAGTGCGATCAGGAGGTGCCGGAGGAATCGGTGCACTGGCTGGAGCATCTCGAGGGCGTGGAGAAGGTCACTTACTATAGTCTGTTGTGATTGTTCTGCGGCGACGCAAAAATACTGCATGGAGTAGGAATATGTTTCATTCTCTGGAAGAAATATTGGCAGAATGCGGCAGGACGCATCTGCCGTTCTGGAAGACGGTGCAGCTTGATGACTGCCGGGAGGAGGCGCTGGATGAGGCGGCTTCCTTTGCGAGAATGACGGAGATCTGGGACGCCATGAAGGCGTCGGACCGGGACTATGACCCGGCGCTTCATTCCGCCAGCGGCCTTGTCGGAACAGACGCCGACAAAATCCGTGTGCGCCGGGAGAACGGAGGACTTCTCTGCGGGGAGTTCACATCCCATGTGATGGAGCGCGCCCTGAAGGTGGCGGAGTCCAATGCCTGCATGAAACGGATTGTGGCGGCGCCGACCGCCGGGTCGTGCGGCGTGATGCCGGCGGTTCTCCTTTCCATGCAGGAGAAACTGTCATTGCCGGACGAGAGGATGGTCGAGGCTCTGTACGTGGCGGCCGGGATCGGCGGCGTGATCGCGGAGCGGGCGAGCCTGTCCGGCGCGGAGGGCGGCTGTCAGGCAGAGATCGGATCAGCCTCGGGCATGGCGGCAGGCGCTGCGGTATATCTGCTCGGCGGAAGCGGGGAGGCAATGGCGCATGCGTGTGCGATGGCGCTTTCCGGCCTGCTCGGACTCGTCTGCGATCCGGTGGCAGGCCTCGTGGAGATCCCCTGCGTCAAACGCAATGTCATCGGCGCGATGAACGCGGTGACGAGCGCCGACATGGCGATGGCGGGAATCCGCAGCAAAATTCCGCCGGATGAGGTGATCGACGCGCTGCGCACCGTCGGCCATGCGATGTCGGCCGACCTGCGCGAGACAGGGCACGGCGGGCTGGCGATGACGCCGGCGGGGCAGGCCATCCGGAGAAAGATCGGGACGGGCGACTGAGAGCAGGCCGGGACAGGAAAATACAGGGGCAGGCGTCAGGCGTCAAGGGATGCGACGCTGCGGCGGACGTGGCCCGGGCAGAAGTCTGGCATCGGAATAGGGAGGAAGTTTTCATGGATATTCGGGAGTATGGATATAAGCCGGGTGCAGGTAAAACGGGAACACACAACCGGATCACGGATGTCCCGGGCGTGAGGGTCGGTCACTGCACAGTGGATGAGGGAGCAGTGCATACCGGCGTGACGGTGATTTTGCCCTGTGAGGGCAGCGCCTATGAGAGAAAACCGGTGGCGGCGGTTCATGTCATCAATGGGTACGGGAAGACGAGCGGCACGATTCAGGTGCAGGAGCTTGGCTGTCTCGAGTCGCCGATCGCGCTCACGAATACCCTGAATGTCGGACGTGTGCAGGATGCGCTGGTGGGTTATGTCCTGCAGACGGAAGCGGCCCGCGGCAGGGAGGTCCGGAGCGTGAACTGCCTGGTCGGGGAGACGAATGATTCGGAGATCAGCGACATCGCGCAGCGGGCAGTCGGCGCGGAGCAGGTTCTCGCGGCCATCCGGGCGGCGGAGACGGACGGACCGGATTTTGCCGAGGGAGATGTCGGCGCCGGGCGGGGAACGATCTGCTGTGACCTCAAGGGAGGCATCGGATCCGCCTCGCGCGTCATCCGCTTTGGAGGGCAGAGCTATACGATCGGCGCGCTGGTGCAGTCGAATTTTGGAAGTCTGAAGAATCTGATGATCTGCGGGGAGCCTGTGGGACGGGAGATCGAGCGGACGCTGCGCAGGAGAGCCGCGGAGGCAAAGCGCGGCGCGGCGTGTGAAGCCTCGTTTTCCACGCCGGATGTGGGTTCCATCATGATTGTGATCGGGACGGATCTGCCGCTGTCGGCGCGGCAGCTCGGCCGGGTGATCCGGCGGGCGGAGGTCGGACTTGTGCGCACGGGGTCGTTCCTCGGAACAGGGTCGGGCGATGTCGTGATTGGTTTCTCCAACGGAAATTACCTCGGGGAGGAACCGGATGGGATGGAGCACGGCAGCGGTCATGCGGCTTCCTTCCGGACGATCCGCCTTTTCCCGGAGGAGCGGATCAATGAGGTATTCACACCGGCGGCGGAGGCGGTGGAGGAGGCCATTTACAATTCGCTCTGCTATGCGCATCCCGCGGTGAAACGGGACGGAACGCCGGTGCACGCACTCCCGGAGTTTCTGGCAGATCGCGGCGGAATGATGAAGACGATGAAATAGAGAGGGGATACATGGATGGAAGACGAGAAAAGCATGGGAAGCAGGGAAAGTAATAAAAGCAGGGAAAACAAGATGGGCGTCATGCCTGTGAAACAGCTGATCATCAATATGTCGGTACCGATGATGATCTCCATGCTCGTGCAGGCGCTGTACAACGTGGTGGATTCCATCTTTGTCGCAAAACTCTCGGAGGGGGCGCTGACGGCGGTCACGCTGGCTTTCCCGATGCAGAATCTGATCATCTCCGTGGCGGCAGGGACAGGCGTCGGCATCAATTCGCTGCTGTCGCGCTCGCTCGGGGAGAAGCGTTTTGACCGGGCGGACAAGGCAGCGGGCAACGGCATTTTTCTTGCGATTTTGAGCGCGCTGGTGACGCTGGCGCTCGGGCTCACGGTGGTCCGGCCCTTCATCGCGTCGCAGACCGCAGACCCGGAAATTCTGGAGTACGGCTGCCAGTATCTGGGGATTGTGATGACCATCTCGGCGGGAGCGTATTTTCAGGTCACCTTTGAGCGTCTGCTGCAGTCCACGGGACTGACGATGTACAGCATGGTGTCGCAGCTGACCGGCGCTGTAGTCAATATCATCATGGACCCGATCATGATTTTCGGACTGCTCGGTTTCCCGGCTATGGGTGTCGCGGGTGCCGCCTACGCGACTGTTTTCGGACAGTGCATTGCGGCAGTCGTGGGACTGGCGCTCAACCTCCGGCGTAACCGGGAAATCCATCTTTCCTTCGCTGGTATTTTCCATCCGGAGGCGAAGATCATCGGGCAGATTTATTATGTAGGCATCCCGTCCGTACTGATGATGTCGATCGGGTCGGTCATGACCTATTTCATGAACCGGATTCTCGGACAGTTCTCATCCACGGCGACCGCGGTATTCGGAGTCTATTTCAAGCTGCAGAGCTTCTTTTTCATGCCGGTCTTCGGGCTGAATAACGGGCTGATTCCGGTCGTCGCTTATAATTACGGCGCAAAGAGCAGGCCGCGTATCGATGAGGCGATCCGTTTCGCCGTGAAGCTCGCTGCGGCGATCATGCTGTGCGGCACATTCGTGATGGAAGTGATTCCGGGACCGCTCCTCGACTTGTTCAGCGCCTCGGAGACCATGAAAAGCATGGGAATCCCGGCGCTCCGCATCATCGCCATTCATTTCCCGATCGCAGCCTTCGGCATTGTCATGGGTTCGCTGTTCCAGGCACTCGGCCAGAGCTTTTACTCGCTGATCATTTCTCTTGCCAGACAGCTCATCGCGCTCATTCCGGCCGCCTATCTTTTGTCGCTGACCGGCAATGTCAATCGCGTATGGTGGTGCTTCCTGATCGCGGAGACAGTCTCGTTTGCGCTGACGCAGTTATTCTTCCGGAGGGTGTACCGGAGGGAAGTGGAGCCGCTCGGAGCGGTATCGTAAACACCGATTCAGCCTCAAAATCCACCCGTGTCTTACAAAAGACCAGGGGAAAGGCACAGGAAAAAGATTATGAACAATTATCCTTTTGATCCTGACGATATGCTGAAGCGCTCGAGGCGCATCAGGAGGGAACTGCTTGCGGACGGGACGCCGCGCATACACAAGAAAATCGCGGTGCTGGGCGGATCGACGACACATGACATCATCCGGATGATGGAGATATTTCTGCTGCGGCAGGGGATTGAGCCGGAGTTTTATGAGTCGGAGTACGCGCAGTATTATGAGGACGCCATGTTCGGCAATGAGACGCTGGACAGCTTTGCGCCGGACGTGATTTATATTCACACCACGTACCGGAACCTGAAGGAGCTGCCGGAGATGTCCATGTCCCGGGAGGACGTGGAGGCCCTGCTTGGCCGCACGGCGGACCGGTTTGCCGGGATGTGGGAGAAGCTCACGGAACGGTTCCGCTGCCCGATCATTCAGAATAATTTTGAATATCCGGCATGGCGGCTTGAGGGAAACCGCGACGCTTCGGATTACCGCGGACGCGTGCGTTTCGTGAGCCGGCTCAACGAGCGGTTTGCGGCTTATGCGGACACGCACGAAAACTTCTATCTCCATGATATCAATTATCTGGCGGCATCCTACGGACTGGATGCGTGGCTTGACGACGCGTTCTGGAGTCTCTATAAGTACGCGCTCGCGATGAAGGCAATACCGCTTCTGGCGTTCAGCGTCTCCAATATCATCAAGTCGATCTATGGGAAAAACAAGAAGGCGCTGGTGCTCGACCTCGACAACACACTCTGGGGCGGCGTCATCGGAGACGACGGGGTGGATGGCATTGAGCTTGGCGAGGAGACCGCGCTGGGGGAGACGTACCGGGAATTTCAGTCGTATCTGAAGGAACAGAAATCGATCGGCGTGCTGCTGACCGTGGATTCCAAGAACGAGGAGACGAATGCGCTTGCCGGACTTCGGCATCCGGAGAGCGTGCTCCGGCCGGAGGATTTCGTGGACATCCGCGCGAACTGGGAGCCGAAGAGCGCCAATTTTGCCGCGATTGCGGGCGATCTCAACATCGGTGCGGACAGCATGGTGTTCGTGGATGACAATCCGGCGGAGAGAGAGATCATCCGGCAGCAGGTGCCGGGCGCGGCGGTACCGGAGATCACAGAGAACGGCGCCGTGGACGGACCGCGGCCGGAGAATTACATCCGTGTGCTGGATCACGCGGGGTATTTCGAGGTGACGACATTCTCGGCGGAGGATGCGAAGAAGAGCGAGATGTACCGGGCAAATGCGGAGCGCAAAAGGGCGCAGACGAGTTTTGCGGACTACGGGGAATATCTGAAATCGCTGGAGATGCGGGCGGAGATCAGACCTTTTGAGCCGGTGCATTACGCGCGGATTACGCAGCTTACGAATAAAAGCAATCAGTTCAATCTGACGACAAAGCGGTTCACGGAGCCGGAGATTGCCCGGGCGGCTGAGGATCCGGAGACTGTCACGCTGTACGGAAGGCTGGAAGACCGGTTCGGGGACAACGGTATCGTGTCGCTGATTGTGGGTAGCGAGGCGATGACGGTCACGGATGATGAGGAGACGCTCCGTAAGAACGGCGGAAGGCCGGCAGAGACGGGCGACAGGGCGCTGCTCATCGACCTGTGGCTCATGAGCTGCCGCGTGCTGAAGCGGGATATGGAGTATGCGATGATGGATGCGCTGGTTGCCGAGTGCAGCCGCCGTCACATCCGCCAGATATTCGGCTATTATTATCCGACCGCCAAGAATGCGATGGTAAAGGACTTCTATGGCCGCATGGGATTTACGAAGCTGGGAGAGGACGGGAAGGGCGCCTCGCAGTGGAAGTTCACGATTCCGGCGGTGTACACGAACCAGAACCGGTATATCCGGGTGAACCGCTGATGCAGGGTGCCGCAAAGAACGCGGCACAGGGTATGGTATGGAATTTTCTTCAATGCTCTTTCTGTGGGCAGCGCTGCCCGGAATCTGTCTGCTGACAGCGCTTGTCCGCCGCACGCGGCCTCAGAATGTGCTGCTGCTCCTGATCAGTCTGCTGTTTTATGCGTGGGGGGACCCGGATCATCTGGTGCTCCTGCTGGTGATGATCGCGGTCAATTACCTGTTCGGCCTTGCGCTGGAGAGGGCGGGAACGGGCGCGGGCAGCGCCAGACCCTCGGGCAGAGGCGGACGGTCCGATGGAGAATCCGGGAAATGGCGCGAAGGCAGCGCGGCACACCCGGGCGCAGCGCGTGCTGTGCTGGCACTCGCGGTTTTGTGTAATCTCGGCGTGCTCGGTGTGTTCAAGTACGCGGATTTTGTGCTCGGTGCAGCAGACCGGATCCTTCCGGGAGGATTTGCCGGCGTAGGAGCGGGACGGCTGGCGGACCGGATTGCACAGGGCGGAACCGGCATTTTGCAGCCGCTCGGGATTTCTTTCTTTACCTTTCAGGCGCTGACGTATGTCATCGACCTTTACCGCGGCAGGGTCAGGGCGCAGAAGGATCCCGCGAAGCTTGCGCTGTACCTGGCGTTCTTTCCGCGCATTTTAAGCGGCCCGATCGAACCCTATTCGCATGCAGAGGCGCAGCTGACGGCACGTGCGGTGACGAGGAATGGATTTGCGGAGGGATTTCGGCGCTTCCTCTACGGGCTTGGCAAGAAGGCAATTCTATCTGATCTGATTGCCATGAGTGTGGATCGGATCTTCGCTGTGCCGACGCAGCTGAACGGGCTGTCGGCATGGCTCGGATCCGCGCTGTATGCGCTGCAGCTTTATTATGACTTTTCCGGTTATTCGGACATGGCCATCGGCCTCGGGCGGATGCTCGGCTTCACGATTCCGGAGAATTTCCGGTATCCCTACCTGTCCGGGTCGGTCACGGAATTCTGGCGGCGCTGGCATATCACGCTGGGTGCCTTCTTCCGGGATTATCTGTACATTCCGCTCGGCGGAAGCAGGAGGGGAAAGCGCAGGACCATCTGCAATCTGATGGTAGTCTTCGCCCTGACCGGCCTGTGGCACGGAGCCGGATGGGCGTTTGTCCTGTGGGGACTGTGGCATGGTATGTTCGTTTCGCTGGAACGGCTTGGTTTTCGGAAATTCCTTGACCGGCACCGCGTGTTGGGCGTGATCTATACGGATCTCGTGTGGATCGTCAGCATGGCGCTGTTCCGCACCGGCAGCATCTCAGAGGGAGCGCGGACGCTGTCATGTATGTTCCTGCCATTCCTCCACAGAGATGCGCAGCCGCTGATTGCGTCTTATTTTTCGCTCCAGTCGCTCGCAGCCATCGTTCTGGGCGTGTCTGGCTGCGGGGTACTGCAGGACAGTGCATGCCAGAAGCAGAGCAGGCTGTCGGCGCTGCGCGGAAAATGGATCGGCAGCCCGGCGGAGGCCGTGTATCTCGCTCTGGTGTTTGCTGTCAGCGTACTGCTGCTTGCGGGGAATACCTACCATGCGTTTATTTATGCGAGGTTCTGATGCGGAATAAAACGGCAAAATTATATATCGCTCTGTTTGTGCTTCTGCTTGTCGTACCGCCGTTGCTGTGGGCAGTACTGAAAGACCCTCTCCGTGCCGCGCTGCCGGATGCGGCAGACTATGAGAACACGGCGCTGGTGCAGCGACCGGAGCTGCACCGTCAGACGCTCCGAAGCTTTCCGGTGGATGCCACGAAGTATTACAATGCAAATCTACCATTCCGGAACCAGCTCCTGACGTTGGGAGGACTCACGGACTATTATGTCCTCCACTCCACCAACACAACGAGCGTGCTGGTAGGCCGGGACGGCTGGCTCTTCTACCGGGGGAATCAGGCCAACGAGGAGGATCCGGTGGCGGATTACAAGGGGACAAACCTCTTTTCTGACAGAGAACTCGCGCAGATCTGGATGCAGATGAAATCTGCACAGAACCTCTGCGAGGCGATGGATAGACAGTTTGTGGTGATGGCGGTTCCGGGCAAAATGCGGATTTACGCGGACGAGATGCCGTCATCCTATGGCAAGCCCGGGGATGGCAGACTTTATCAGGTGACGACCTTTCTTCGGGACCGCGGCATTCCTGTTGTAAATCCGGCGGAGACGATCATGGCCTACCGGGAGGAGCACCCGGAGGAACAGCTCTATCGGAAGTATGACACGCACTGGAACCGACTCGGCGCATATCTGGCGGCACAGGAGCTGGATAGTGCGCTGGGACATTGCGACCTTCCGGCGTTAGACACCGTTTCCAGGGAGGCGGCGCCGCAGCAGATCTACGATCTTGCAAGGCTGATGCACCTCGGACAGATTTTGATAAAGGATGGGCCGGACGGAGAACAGGAGCCTGCCGGGTATGCTGACACAGAAGGCCTCACGCGGGAGGTGAGTGAGGATACCACGGAGTATCGGTACACGAACAGCCACGCGGGGGCAGATCCGCGGAGCATACTCCTCATCGGGGATTCGTTCGCGCCGATCATGACAGATTATGTGGCGTCGGACTTCCGCAAGGTGACGATGGAGTATTATTATGTTTATACGCCGGATATGCTGGAGTCACTGGACCCGGATGTGGTAGTCTATGAGGTAAATGAGCGCTATCTGATGAATCTGGCCCGGTTCACGCTGACGGACATCATGCCGGTCGTGCAGAACTGAAGATGATGACAGCG
This sequence comes from uncultured Lachnospiraceae bacterium, assembly GCA_902781655.1. Lineage (GTDB taxonomy): Bacteria > Bacillota > Clostridia > Lachnospirales > Lachnospiraceae > CAG-791. The sequence goes on along the minus strand of CACZJZ010000004.1, from coordinate 24,282 downwards.
CGGCAGGGATATAGATCAACTGAACACAGAAAATATAGAGAAAATACAGAGAAAGAGAAAGGGAATAATCATGACGAGAGATGAGATTTATGACAGACTGAACGAGGTGTTCCGCGATGTCTTCGACGACGAGTCGATCACAGTCAACGACAGGACGACGTCCGCCGATATCGACGGCTGGGATTCCCTCGAGCATATCAACCTGATCGCTGCCGTGGAACAGGAATTCGGCATTCACTTCGCGATGGGTCAGATTGTGACGATGAAGAACGTCGGAGAGATGGCCAATATCATCGCGGAGAAGCTGGCGGCGCGCAGCTGAACGGCTCATGGAAATCACTTCGTTCTATTTTCTTTGCTTTTTTGCGGCGCTCCTCGCGCTGTATTATCTGGTGTCGAAGAGGGGGCAGTGGATCCTGCTGTTTGCGGGCAGCCTTGTCTATTACTGGTTCGCCGGCAGCGGCTGGCTGATTCTGTATCCGGCTGCGGCCGCAGCGGCGACCTTCATCTCGACGGCGGCGATGGAACGGGCGGAAAGAGCCGGGAAGCAGGGCCTTCGGACCGCGGCGGTGCTCGCCGACGTTCTGTTCCTCATCGGTGTGCTTGCGCTGCTCAAGTATCTGAAATTCGGCATGCATCAGGCGGATGGCACGATCCGGGCGCTGGCTGTGCCGCTCGGCCTCTCCTATTACACCTTCACGCTGGCCGGCTACGCGATGGATGTCTACAATGGCATCGCGGAGCGGCAGAGGAATCCGGCAAAACTGCTGCTGTTCGGGATGTTTTTTCCGACGATGGTCTCGGGGCCGATTCAGACGTACCGCGAGACGGGCGCGGAGCTGTTCAAACCGCACCGGCTGGACTACCGGACGGTGACGCGCGGCCTGCAGAGGATGGTCTGGGGCTTTTTCAAGAAGCTGGTGATCTCCGAGCGGGCGGCTGTGCTGGCAAACACCATTTTTCAGGGGTATGGCCGGTATCCGGGAGCCTACATCTGGTTCGGTGCCGTGATGTTCACGATTCAGCTGTACACGGATTTTTCCGGCTGTATGGATATCGTGATCGGCGCCGCGGAGGCGCTGGGCATCCGCCTGCCGGAAAATTTTGCGCAGCCCTTTTTCTCAAGGACGATTTCCGAGTACTGGCGGCGCTGGCACATCACGCTCGGCGTGTGGATGCGGAACTATGTTTTCTATCCGCTGCTCCGGACAAAGGGAATGATGCAGTTGTCCCGGACGCTCCGGAAGAAATTGGGAAAGAAGGCGGGCAAGGAGATCACGACCATTCTCGCGATGTTCGTCCTGTGGACGGCGGTCGGCCTGTGGCATGGCGGAGATATCAAATATGTCATAGGGTCCGGCCTGCTGCACTGGTTTTATATCGTGGCCGGCGAGCTGACGCTCCCGTTCTGGAAAAAGGTGCTGCCGGCGCTCCACATCCGTATGGAGGGAAAGGGCGCGGATTTCTTCCGGATTGTCCGGACGTTTATCCTGGTGAATGTCGGCAATGTGTTCTTCAACGCGGCCAGCGCAGGGGACGCCTGTGCGATGCTCCGCCTCGGCGTGAGCCGGTGGAATCCGCAGATACTGGTGAACGGTTCCCTGCTCTCACTCGGGCTGGATTGGGAGGATATGGCGATTCTCGCGATTTCGGTGCTTGTTCTGTTTCTGGTGGACCTGCTGTCCGTGCTGCCGGATCGGCAGGGAAACGTGATGTGTGTGCGCGACCGCATCGCGGAAAGGAAGCTGCCGGTGCGATGGCTGTTCTGGCTCTGTCTCCTGTTCTTCGTGATTATTTTCGGAGAGTATGGGCCGGGATACAGCTCCGCGGCATTTATTTACCAGGGATTCTGACCGCGGCGGAGGGCGGAGGAAAGCCTGTGACGGAATGGAAAGGGGTGCCGGGGAGTACGCGGCACGGGGGATGATGATGGATAAAATAGCAGTGTTGATTCCCTGTTACAACGAGGCGATGACGATCACAAAGGTGGTCGCGGATGCGCGGGCGGCGCTGCCGGATGCTGTGGTTTATGTGTATGACAACAACTCCACGGACGACACCGCCCGTCTCGCGTCGGAAGCCGGTGCGGTCGTCCGCCATGAGTATATGCAGGGAAAGGGCAATGTCATCCGGCGGATGTTCCGGGAAATCGATGCCCAGTGCTATATCATGGTTGATGGCGACGACACCTATCCGATGGAGGCGGCGCCGGAAATGGCGGACAAGGTGCTGCATCACAACGCCGACATGGTGGTGGGGGACCGACTCTCCTCGACGTATTTTACAGAAAACAAGCGGCCGTTTCACAACATGGGAAATTCTCTTGTCCGAAGCGCTATCAATCATCTGTTCGACTGCAATATCCGGGACATCATGACAGGATACCGCGCGTTCAGCTATGATTTTGTCAAGACGTTTCCGGTGCTGTCCCATGGCTTTGAGATCGAGACGGAGATGACCATTCACGCGGTTTACAACGCCATGCAGATTGACAATGTCGTCATCACATACCGGGACAGGCCGGCGGGAAGCGCGTCAAAGCTCAATACGTTCCGTGACGGATTCCGCGTGCTGGGAACGATCTTCAACCTGTACCGCAATTACCGCCCGCTGCAGTTCTACGGATGGTTCTCCCTGATTCTTGCGGCGCTTTCGGTGATCTTTTTCATCCCGGTCTTCCGGGATTATCTCGTGACAGGTCTTGTGGCAAAATTCCCGACGCTGTTCGTGTGCTGCTTTGTCATGCTGGCGGCGTTCATGTCTCTGTTTGCCGGGCTGATTCTCTCCAATCTGGAGAGGAATACGCGGAGGCAGTTCGAGGTGCAGCGTAACATGCTGCATCACGGATATCGGGAGCTGCTCCGGGAAGAAGAATCGGCCGGCGCGGAGGGGAAGGCATCATGGACGGAAAAGGGTTGAGACGGATCTGCGAAATGCTGATCGGGCTGTTCCTCGCAGGAGCAGCCTTTCTTTATATTCTCTGCGGGGAGAATGCTCACATCGCGGTCCATGACAATCTGGATCTCTTTGTGGCGCAGTATCAGATGCTGCGGGAGCAGGGTTCGTTTTTCTCTCAGGGAACGGCTTCCCTGTTCCTTGGGGGCATTTCGCGGGACGTCCTGCCATCGGAGAGGTCCCTGACCGGGCTTGCCTACTGGCTGCTCCCGCCGTTTGCCGCGTATGTCACACTGTATTTTGTGAAAATCGGACTTTCCATCGCGGGCTTCTGGCTGCTGACGAGGGAAATCCTGGAGAAGACTGTGCAGGAGATGCCGTTCTCTGACAGCGCGCAGGCCATCGCGCTGCTCGGCGGCTTCGCGTACGGCATTCTGAATGTCTTTCCGGCCTATGGCGTCTGCTTTGCCTCGATCCCGCTGTATGTCTGGCTGATGATCCGTCTGTACCGGGTGGGGAGAAGGCCCGGGGCTGGAGCCGTGGTGCATGACGGGCACTGGAAAGAATGGATAAGCAGCCGTGTGCGGAGAGAGTTCCCGTATCTGGCGGGGCTGTTCGTCTATCCGTTTGTCTCGTACTTCTCGTATTTTGGCCTTTTTCTGCTCGCCTATTCGGTTCTGGGCATTCTCTGGATATGGATCCGGGACCGGAGGCTTCCGCTGAGGCTCCTTGCCGGGACCGCGGCTATGGCGCTCGGCTGTGTGTTCTTTGAATATCGCCTGTTCCGGACGATGCTCGGCGGCGGGGCGGTCACGATCCGGGAGACCATGGTGCAGAATGATTTCACGCCGGCGCAGGTTCTGGGAGAGATCGGGGATGTCTTTGTAAGCAACATTTTTCATGCGGACGGCGTTCAGAAGAAGCTGATTCTGCCGGTGTGCGCCGTGTATTTTGTCTTCCTGAATGGGCGGTATGTGGTGCGCGGGCATGGGAAACGCATCTTCCACGATCTCTATAATCTGATCGCCCTGCTGCTCGGCTTCAATGCCGTGATTTATGGGCTGTACGATTTCCGGCCGTTCCGCGGCATGGTCGAAAGGCTGGTGCCGCCGCTCAAGGGGTGGCAGTTTAACAGGACCATTTTCTTCAGCCCGTTTCTGTGGTATGCGGCCATGACCCTCATCGCCCTGCGTCTGATGAGCGCCGCGGGACGGAGGAAGAGCCGCGCCGCGGCGGCGGGAGCAATGCTGCTGCCAATGCTCAGTGCCGCCCTGGTGCTGTCGACGCCGAACACGTACAATGACCTTTATGCCACACTGCGCGGGGTCGTGAAGGAGGAGATGCAGGGGCAGACGGTCGACGATCTGTCCTGGCGGGAATTTTATTCTCCGGAGCTGTTTGCTAAAATCAGAAAGGATCTGGGGTATTCTTCCGGGGATCTCGATTCGACAGCGGGCACACCACAGCAGGAGGCGGAGGAACGGTTCGGAAGTCTGGAGCGGGATATGCATACAGACAATCCGCTGGATGGCACGGCGGACGATCCGTCCGCCTGGACAGCGTCAGCCCGCGCGGTGGCGGAGCAGGGCTTTCAGGCCTCCGGGACCACGGGCACGGACTGGGCTGTGGCGTATGGATTTCATCCGGCTGTTTTGGAGTACAATGGGATTGCGACGCTCGATGGATATCTCGGTTTCTATAATCAGAGCTACAAGGATGTGTTCCGGACGGCTATCGCGCCGGCTCTGGAAAGGAGACCGGCGAGCGAGGTGAATTTCGACGCGTGGGGTGCACGGTGCTATCTCTACTCGGGCGACGAGGATGGCATTGTTCAGGCAGTGCGGCATTATCAGACAATCAGCAGTCAGATCGCCATTGATGAAACGGCGCTCCGGGACATGGGCTGCCGCTACATCTTCTCCCGCATCCGGCTCACCAATGCAGAGGAGAAGCACCTGCGCCTGCGGGGCGAGTGGTCGGATGAGACATCGCCGTATACCGTCTATGTCTATGAACTGGAGTAAAGGCACACCGACATTTGGAATTCTCCCGCGGGTGCCGGAAAGGGTGTTTATGGGATATGTGATCAAGGCCTTTGCACTGGTGTGCTGGACCATCCTGGTGCCGTTTCTGATCGGCATGCTGCCATGTTCCCTGCTGCCGCAGAAGCGGCGCACACCGGGCATGATATTGCTGTCCGGATATTTCGTCTCCTATGCCGTTTTTGAGCTTGTCGGCCTTCCGGTGCTGCTGCTTACGAAAACCGGAAATTTTCCGCTGCTGGTGCTGCTGTATACGATTCTCGCCGCCGCGATGGCGATGGCGGGGTATGTACTCACAGGCGGTGTCAGCGGAGTGAACTGGACAGCCTTCCTGGGAGGACCGTCCGGCGGTCTGGAAGCGGATACGGACGTGGTGGATCTGAAGACGCTCCGGGAGGAGACGAAAAGTTCTCCGGCGATACCGGCGGTGCTGTGGGGAGGATTTCTCTGCCTGCTGCTCTACGAATTTTTCATGGCGTATACACATCTTTTCTTTGACGGGGATGATGCCTATTATGTGGTGCAATCGGTCATCAGCTGGGAGACCGACACCATGTATCATTATCTGCCGTATACCGGCGGGAGCACCTCGCTGGATCTTCGTCATGCGATGGCCATGTTCCCGATGTGGGTCGCGTATCTGGCGCGGATATCTACGATGCATCCCACGGCGGTCGCCCACTCTTTTCTGCCGATGCTGATGATCGGGCTGAGCGATCTGCTGCTGTTTCAGATGGCAAGCAGCCTGTTCGAGGGCGGCGAGTTCCGCCGGTTCCGGCGGGAGCTGCTGCCGATGTTCATGATCCTGTGTGCGATCCTGCAGATCTGGGGGAACACGTCGATATACACGCCGGAGACGTTCCTGATGATGCGCTCGTGGCAGGGCAAATCTGTATTCGTGAATTTTATCGTGCCGGCTGTCTTTCTGCTGTTTTTGCGAATATATCGGGGAGAAAGGGGTATGGATATTCGGTCGCGGCACTATTACTGGTGCATGCTTCTCTGCGTCAATCTGGCGTCCGGTCTGTGCTCGTCCATGGCGATTGTTTTGGCGGCAATGCTGACCGGTCTGTGCGGACTTTTTATCGCGGCTGCGGACAGAAAATGGCGTATTCTGCTGAAATCGGCAGTGTGCTGTATTCCGACTGTGGTGTATGTGGGTGTCTATTTCCTTTTAAAATAAGTTTTTATCGTGTTACAATTAACTGATTCGTAAAGATGAATCATGCTGTCCCGGAAAATGCCGCCGGTTCTGGCATCCCGATCTGCCGGAACATGATTCGGACATTTCCTGCATGGATGCCGCCGCACTGCTGTCGCTGCTGGAAAAACGCGGTAAGGAGTATTGAAATGAAAAAAGCGTTGATTATCGGAGCAGGTCCTGCCGGCCTGACTGCAGCCTATGAACTTCTGAAAAAGGGAAACGGGGAATATGAAGTAGTCGTGTTCGAGGAGAGCGGCGCGTTCGGCGGCATCTCCCGCACGGTGAATTATCATGGCAACCGGATGGACATGGGCGGGCATCGCTTCTTCTCCAAGGTCCCGGAGGTGAATCAGTGGTGGCAGGAGATGCTGCCGACACAGGGCGCACCGGCAAAGGACGATCTGCTGCTTGGACGCACGCCGAGCATGGTGCCGGGCGGTCCTGATCCGGAGAAAACGGACCGTGTCATGCTGCGCAGAGGGCGGGTATCCCGTATTTTCTTCAATCAGAAGTTCTTCGACTATCCGATCACGCTGAAGGCAGAGACTTTCCGGAACATGGGTTTTCTGAATACCATGGAGACGGGCTTCAGCTATCTGGCATCCTGCATTCATAAACGGAAGGAGGATTCTCTCGAGGACTTCTACATCAACCGCTTTGGCAAGAAACTTTATTCGATGTTTTTTGAGCATTATACGGAGAATCTCTGGGGACGCCATCCGAGTCAGATTGACCCGTCATGGGGCGCACAGCGTGTGAAAGGTGTTTCTATCTCGGCCGTTCTCAAGAACGCCATCGAGAAAAAGGAGGGCAGAAAGGATCGCAAGATCGAAACCTCGCTCATTGAGGAATTTTCCTATCCGAAGCTGGGACCCGGTGAACTCTGGGATGTGACCGCTGCCGAGGTGGAGAAGCTCGGTGGCAGGATTATGATGCACGCGAGGGTCGTCGGTATTCACAGAAATGCCCAGAATGTCATCGACTCCGTCACCTACGAACAGGATGGAAGGCGCTTCACGGAGACCGGAGATTTTGTCATTTCCTCCATGCCGATCAAGGACCTCGTGGCAGGCATGAACGATGTGCCGGAGGAGCCGGCGCGCATCGCGGCGGGGCTGCCGTATCGCGATTATATGACTGTCGGCGTTCTGATTTCGCATCTTCATCTGGAAAACAAAACAGATAAGAAGACGGTCGGCAATATTGTTCCGGATAACTGGGTCTATGTCCATGACCGCAGTGTGAAAATGGGACGATTCCAGATTTATAACAACTGGTCCCCTTACATGGTGAAGGATCTGGAGCATACGGTGTGGATGGGCCTCGAATATTTCTGCAACGAGGGCGACGCTATGTGGAGCATGAGCGACGATTCGTTTGCGCACATGGGCATTGAGGAGATGGTGAAGCTTAGGCTGATTGATTCTCCGGACGAGGTACTCGACTATCATGTGGAGCGCGTGAAGAAGGCATATCCCGCGTATTTTGACACCTATGATCACATGGATGAGCTGAGAGAGTACCTCGACACGATGCCGAATCTGTTCTGCGTTGGGCGGAACGGCCAGCATCGCTACAATAATATCGATCATTCGATGTGCACGAGCTTTGAGGCGGTCAGGGACATTCTGGCCGGGACGACGGACCGATCGAATGTATGGAGTGTGAATACAGAGCAGGAGTACCACGAGGAAGATAAGAAGAACGAGATTGAGTAGGGCAGATCACGGATTTCCCTGATGCATCGGTAATCTTTATGGGGGGACTGGCAGAATGAAGGAGAAGGCGAAGCAGAAGCGACCGACAACCCCTTACGATGATGTGTTCCGCACGCTTATTGAGAGATGCAGGAAGTCAACCCTGCTTTTCCTGAATGAGATGTTCCGGAATACCGGCTATATTGAGACCTACACGGGAGATGAAAAAATTGAACTGCTGAATAACGAGCACATGGGGGAGCTTGGGAAGTCCGGCGCAGACAAACGAATTTCGGATTCGCACATCCGCGTGTATGGGCGGCAGGCAGTCAATGAATTTCATATTGAATGTCAAAGTACGCATGACGACAATATCATCTTCCGGATATTTGAATACAGTGCGAGAATGGCACAGGAAGACGCACTGGAGAATGGAAAACTGCAGTCCGATGTGCTCGAGGTGAATTTTGCATATTCTGGTCTCTTATATTTGAAAGATGAGGGAAATACGCCGAATGAACTGAAGATCAGAATTTACACACCGGGCGGTGCCGCCGCATATGTTGTCCCAGTTGTCAGAATGCGGGAATACACAGCGGATGACATTATTGACCGCAGGCTATATTTTCTCATTCCCTTTTTTAGCTTTACTGTTTATCAAAAGTTTGCGATGCTGGAGAGGGATGAGGCACAGCGCAGGAAGCACATCCGTGATCTGGACAGATTGCTTGTGTTTCTACAGCAGGAAGAGGCGGACGGCAAAATTGGCACTTATGAAAGCATAGAACTGGCAGAGGCGGTAGAATATGTGGAGAAGGCACTGATTACAGCGCGCTGGCCAAATCTGAAGAAAGGAGTGAATGCATATATGAGCGGGAAAGTGTTGGAATTCCATATCGATAAGGTATATAAGCAGGGCCGCGAGGAAGGCCGTGAGCAGGGCCGCGAGGAAGGTGTCCTGTTCACGGCGCTGGCAACTGCCCGGAGCATGTTTGAGCAGGGACTCTCTTTCGAGGTCGTGCGCAAATGCACGGACAAGAGTGTCACAGATGAGCAATTGCAGGAAATAGAGAAAGAGATTACGGGGTCTCTGATGCAGGGGTAAGAAACAGGCGCGCGTCCGCGGTGAGGATGCGCGCCTGTTCTCGAAGAGGGGGAAAATTACTTTCCCCGGTGCTCTTTTTTCCATTCCCGGATCTGGTGCAGGCGTTCTCCCCATTTCGCTTCCGATCCCTGATCGGAGGGAACGTAGTATTCCTTTCCCTCGAGGGAATCCGGAAGACACTGCATGGCGGTGATGTGGCCTTCGTAATCGTGGGCGTACTGATAGCCCTTCCCGAAACCGAGATCCTTCATGAGGGAGGTGGGAGCGTTCCGGATATTCATGGGGACAGGCTCGTCAAGCATCCGGAGCGCGTCGGCCTTTGCACTGTTGTATGCGGTCTCCATGGCGTTGGATTTGGGCGCCAGGGAACAATAGATTACGGCGTGAGTCAGGTGAACGGAACACTCGGGCATGCCGATGAAGTGGCAGGCCTGGTAGGCGTCGATGGCGACGCCGAGAGCCCGGGAATCCGCCATGCCGACATCCTCGGAGGCAAAACGGACGACGCGGCGTGCGATGTAAAGGGGATCCTCCCCCGCCTCCAGCATGCGTGCGAGCCAGTAGACCGCCGCATCCGGATCGGAATTGCGCATGGATTTATGCAGAGCGGAGATCAGGTTATAGTGTTCCTCCCCTTTTTTGTCATACAGCAGAGATTTGCGGGAGGTGCACTGCTCCAGAGTTTCTTTTGTCACGACGGTCTTTTCCCCGCCGTCTTTTGTCCGGACGATCTCTCCATTCAGAATCACCATTTCCAGTGTTGAGAGTGCGGATCTGGCATCGCCGTTTGCAAAATTCGCGATGGTCTCCAGCATATCTTCAGAGATATCCACTTGCTGGTTTCCGAAGCCTCTCGGATCTGTCAGCGCCCGTTTCAGCAGGGTCACGATATCGTCCGATGTCAGCTCATGCAGCACAAAGACCTTGCAGCGCGAGAGCAGAGCGCCGTTCACCTCAAAGGATGGGTTCTCGGTCGTCGCGCCGATCAGCACGATGCTGCCCTTTTCCACGAAGGGCAGGAATGCATCCTGCTGGGCTTTGTTGAAGCGGTGTATCTCATCGACAAAGACGATGGTACGCTGACCCATGAGGCGATTGTTTTCCGCATCCTGCATCACGGTGCGGATCTCCCGGATGCCGCTGGTGACGGCGGAGAAATTGATGAAGGAAGATTTTGTGTGGTGCGCGATGATTTGTGCGAGCGTGGTCTTGCCGACGCCGGGCGGTCCCCAGAATATCATCGAGGAGATATTGTCGGATTCGATCAGACGGCGAAGAACGCCGCCCTCACCGACGAGATGCTTCTGCCCCACAAATTCCTCCAGTGTGCGGGGACGCAGTCTGGCGGCCAGAGGCTGGGATTCCGGTCGGTCAAAAAAGGAAATCTGTTCGTTGTCGTTCATGCTTCAATATACCTATATTCGATATGTTGCGTCGTCTTTCATACATTTCCCATTTCCGATTGTACCACAAGAGTCCTTCTTCTTTATCCCGCTGAGACGTTTCCTGTGTTAAAATCTGTCTTGACTCCGGTCGCGGATCCGGAGTGGGACAGCGGGGAGGAGAGAACGGTTGAAGAGGCATATCGGCCGGAAAAGCGGGGAAACGTTAAGAAACAGAATACGATGGCCTGGAAAGGGATTGCTCCATCATGCTGCTGGGGTGAGGCGGAGGTTCCTTGCTTCAGTGCTTTTGATCTCTGCCGCGACTGGCGCATCGATGAGCTGTGCGGCGCCAGTTTATGCAGTGCGCGCAAAATCCGCTTCTTCGGCGCACACGCTGGTGGTCGCGGCCTCCAGGCAGGGGGCGTATCCCACGATTCAGGCCGCTGTCGATGCGGCGGGAAATGGGGATACGATCCGGATTCTGCCGGGGGTTTACCGCGAGGCCGTGGATATGAAGAACAAGACGCTGCATCTTGTCGGTGTATCCAGGGATGCCTGCATTCTCACCTGGTCCGGGCGCGATTATTCAGAACCACCGCTGGAGATCAGCACTGGTTCTGTCAGCAATCTCACCATTCATGCGACGGCGGACGGTGTTCCCGGCCTTGTGCCGGGAGGGTACTGTCTTCACGCGGATTTTGATCCGGAACTGGGCGGGAGTCTGGCGATCGATAACGTGAATTTCATCAATGACGTGACGACGGCGGTCGGCATCGCGACGCGGGCTCATTTCACGGCAGAGATTCGGAACTGCCTGATCGAGACGCGGGGGGACGCGCCGGCTTTCTTCACACACGACTGGGAGACGGGCGGAGCGGCTGTGGATACCGCCGGGCAGGCCATATCCGTGGAAAACTGTGTGATCCGAAGCAGCTCTCCCGATGCGGCGTCCTTCACGATCCATTCGCAGGAGGTCAGCGCGGGAACCGCGCAGATACGGCTGATCGGGAATACGGTCGAGAACACGGCCGCCGGCGGGCAGACGCTGGCACTGTATCGTTTCTCCGGCCGCTGCCTTTATCCAGTGGGATATCTCGGAGGAAGCGATTTTCTGCTTTCACCGGATTCATCCGGAAATTCAGAGCCGCAGATGAACTACGCCACATACCGGCAGCCGACAGGACCGGCAGCAGCGACACCGCTGTTTCTTCCGACGCCGGAGACAGCCGCAGCCGCTGCGGCGGGCCGGCAGCAGTGAATTATAGCGTGGAGAATATATCAAAAGGGAAAACAGGAGGAGGTCAGGAACAACCCATGAATAAAAACGAGTTTGCACCGACTGCCCCGATGGGCTGGAACAGCTATGATTATTACTGCACAGCTGTGAATGAGGAGGAAGTAAAGGCGAATGCCGACTATATGGCGGAGCATCTGCTGCCATTCGGCTATCAATATGTGGTGATCGATATCGAGTGGTATTCGAATGACGCCGCGACCGACGATCAGTATCAGTATATTCCGTTCGGAGACAATGAAATGGATGCATACAGCCGGTTTCAGCCGTCGCCGGCGCGTTTTCCCTCCTCTGCGGACGGCACCGGTTTCACGAAGCTGGCAGCCTACATTCATGCAAAGGGACTGAAGTTCGGCATTCACATCATGCGCGGCATTCCGAGAAAGGCGGCACATGACCACTGCCGGGTTCTGGGCACGGAGGAGACAGCGGACAAAATTGCGGAGCCAAGTTCAATCTGTGGCTGGAATCCGGATATGTACGGCGTGAAGAATACGCCGGCAGGACAGGCTTATTACGATTCCCTGATGCAGATGTATGCGGACTGGGGTGTGGACTTCATCAAATGCGACGATATCTGCGACACATGGACCTACCGGGAATCAAATCACAATACGTTCACGGGATGGGAAGAAACCCGGATGATCCACCGGGCGATCATGAAGACGGGGCGGCCGATAGTGCTTTCTCTGTCCCCGGGACCGGCGCAGCTGCCGCGCGCCTATGAGTATGCGCACAATGCCAATATGTGGCGCATTACGGATGACTTCTGGGACAGCTGGGAGCTTCTCAAGCCGATGTTCTGGCGCTGTGAGACCTGGCTGGATCACGTGAAGCCGGGCTGCTATCCGGACTGTGATATGCTTCCCGTGGGTATGATCGGCGGAAAGTTCCAGGATCACAATGAGCGGATGACAGCGTTCACAAAAGATGAGCAGAAGACGATGATGAGCCTCTGGTGCATGTTTGGCGCGCCGCTCATGATCGGCGCTGATCTCACGCAGATGGACGACTGGACGCTGACACTTCTGACCAACCGCGATCTGCTGTCCATGCTGGACGGAAAGCACCACGGAACACAGGTGCTTCGCGACGACAGGCAGGCTGTGTGGATGAATGTCTGCCAGGAGGAGAAAGAAATTTCTCTTGGACTGTTCAACCTCTCCGAGGAAGAGCGGGAGATTGCTGTCACAGAGAAAGATCTGGAGGAGGCCGGGCTGTATCAGGAGATCCCGGGCATGTCAAAATCAGATCTGGAAGGCAGACGGTTTGTGGAATCCTGGGGCGGGGAGGCAGCCGCAATGCAGAACGGCGAGCTCCGCGCACTGGTTCCGGCTCACGGAGTGCGTGTATACAAGACGAGATTTCTGCCGCGGTAAGAGGTGGATGCCGCAAAGGCACGGCATGGGGCAAGGAATTTATGATCGGAGAGAAGGAACTGTTCCGGATTGAATATTATGAGTACGGGGAGCCGTATTTTGGTTCGGACGGAGGCATGAATTACCGGGTCGCGAGGGAACCGCTCGAAAATGTCCATTTCATTCCACCGGAGAAGCGGCCCGCCGGAGTGCTCCGGGCATCCGCATGGCAGGGGCCGTGGAATTTTGCCGTGACGCCGGAGGAGGAGATTCAGACAAGGGAATTTGCCTTTACGGAGGAAGGACTTCAGGAAGCCATCGCCTGGCTCAACGACGTGCAGGGAGAATACCATGAATTTAGAGGAGCTGATCAATGAGGCCGGACAGGCCGCCGGCGATATCGGAAACGCGGTGTCTGAAGCAGCCCGGACGGGCAATTTCTCCCACCTGAGCGAGGATGTGGAGCAATCTGTATCCCGGGTGACCTCTCAGTTTGATCTGCGGATAAACCGGGCCGGAAAGGCTTCCGCCGACAGGCAACAGATGGGAGGCGGAGAGGCGGCAGCAGGCAGACCGGTGCCTGCCCGGACAGATTTCACGGATCGGACGCCCAGCCAGGTGCCGGATATCGTCCGGATGGTGGCCGGGTATGGCGGCGCTGCGGTATTCGGCGTGCTTTCTCTGGGCATGGCGGCGGCTGGATGGGTCTTTTCCGGCCAGTCGCCGCTGCTGACAGCAGCTGTGGCAGGATTTGTTTTGAGTGCAGCAGCTGCCACGGGATGCGGTATGCTGGCGCGCAGAGGGCGGAAAGGCAGGGACAGGTTGAAGCGGTTTGAAGAATACCGACAGGTGATCGGAGACCGGGAGTATATTGCAATCCGGGAACTTGCGGAGAAGACCGGGTATCCGGAGGAGACGGTACGGAAAGATCTGCTCCGCATGAAACGGGACGGTCTGCTTCCCAGGGCGACATTCGATCTGCACAGGACAACTATCATGCTGACGGACCGGGCATTCAAGCAGTATCAGGAGGCCGAGCGGGCGAGAAAGGTCCGCGAGCAGCAGGAAGGGGCAGACTCTGCGGCGTTTTCCGCAGATGGCTCACAGGCGGACGCAGGCGGGACGGCAGATGTGCGGCAGAATTTCGATGCGGATGCAGTGGAATCGCTCATCCGGGATGGAAATGCCTCCATCCTGCGTATCCGCGGGGTCAATGACGAAATCCCGGAGGAAGATCCGATGTCCGGCAAACTGTATCGTCTGGAAGATATCTGCCGGAGAATCTTCACACAGGTGCGCAGGGATCCGTCCTGCGCAGGAGACTGCCGCAGACTGATGCAGTATTATCTGCCGACCACGGAGAAACTGATCCGGGCGTATGCGGAACTCTCCCGCCAGCCGGACGCGGGCGAGAACATCGTCGGGACGAGAAACGAGATTCTGCGCTCCATGGATGTCATCAATGGTGCGTTTGAAAAGCTGTTGGATCAGATGTTTCAGGAAAAGGCCTGGGATATCGCCTCGGATATCAATGTGATGAAAACCATGATGGCACAGGACGGCCTGACGGAGATACCGCGAGGGACAGATGAAGAGGAGCCGCGAGGAACGCGGCAGGAGGGGCAGTATGGAAGATCAGTTCAAACAAACGATTCATGAGGCACCTGCAGCGCCGGATCTTGTCTTCGGCGCACCGGAGGAAAATCGGGAAGGACAGGAATTGACCGTGGCTGCTGGGGAAACGGTCCCCGGGGAGACGGCAGATTCGGGGAAAGTGGCAGCCACTCCCGACATGGAAGCTTCTCTCACACCGGAAGAGCGGAAGCAGGTGGATGCGTTCGCGGAGCAGATCGATGTGACAAACACCGCCGCGATTTTAAACTATGGCGTCGGCACACAGAAAAAGCTCGCGGATTTTTCCCAGAAGACGATCGACAATGTCCGGACCAGCGACGTGGGCGAAGTGGGAGAGATGCTCACCGGCCTTGTAACCCAGCTGAAGTCGTTTGATATTGAGGAGAACGAGAAGGGTCTCCGGGCGCTCTTCAGGAAGCAGGTCAATAAGGCGGAGACACTGAAGGCAAAATACAGCAAGGTGGAAACCAACGTGACGGCCGTGCAGACGGAACTCGAGAAGCATCAGGTGCAGCTTCTCAAGGACGTGGATGTGCTGGATCGGATGTATGATCTGAATCTGGGCTATTTCAAGGAACTGACGATGTACATTGCGGCCGGGAAGAAGAAGCTGAGCGAGATCAGGGAGGGACAGCTCCGGGAACTGGAAGCTAAGGCGCAGCAGTCTGGACTTGCAGAGGATGCGCAGGCTGCCCGGGACCTTGCTGCCCAGTGCACCCGCTTTGAGAAGAAACTGTACGACCTGGAGCTGACCCGCACGATCGCAATGCAGACCGCGCCGCAGATCCGGATGGTGCAGGCCTCGGACACCGAGATGGCGGAGAAGATTCAATCCACGATCGTCAACACGATTCCTCTATGGAAGAATCAGATGGTCATTGCCATCGGCCTGGAACACAGCACCCGGGCGGCCAGGGCGGAGCGCGAGGTGAACGACATGACCAATCAGCTGCTCATGAAGAATGCCGATGCGCTGAAAACGGCTGCGACCGCCAGCGCAAAGGAATCGGAGCGGGGTATTGTCGACATCGAGACACTGAAGCATACCAATGAAACGCTGATTTCCGCCATGGATGAAATTCTGCAGATTCAGACGGAAGGGAAACAGAAGCGGCAGGAGGCCGAGGGAGAGCTGGCAAATATCGAGGCACAGCTGAAGGACAAGCTGCTCGAGGCCGCGAGACGCTGAGGACGGCGCGGATGCAGCGAACGCCTGCATGGAGCAGAAACATGAGCTATAACTTTTTTGCAACGGTTTCCAGGATGAAATATATTGAGCGATGGGCACTGATGCGCTCCTCGCGGGCGGAGACACTTTCGGAGCACTCGCTGGAGACCGCCATGATTGCACACGCGCTCTGCACCATCGGGAACACCCGGTACGGAGGCCATCTCGACGCGGACCGGGCGGCGGTCATCGGACTCTATCATGACGCTTCTGAAATCATGACGGGAGATATGCCGACACCGGTGAAGTACTACAACAGCAGCATTCGGGATGCCTACAAGGCTGTGGAGGCGGTTGCGCAGGATCGTCTGCTTGACCGCCTGCCGGATGATCTGCGCCCGACGTACGCCGCGATCTTCCATGCGGATGCGGAGGACGCGGAGGAGATCCGGATGCGGAGACTGGTCAAGGCTGCCGACAAAATTTCAGCCTATATCAAGTGTATTGAAGAGGAAAACGCCGGGAACAGCGAGTTCCGAACCGCGAGGCAGACGATCTGGGGCGCGCTGCAGAAGATGATGGAAGAGATGCCGGAGGTGAGGGATTTTGTCCGGGATTTTCTGCCGCCGTATGGCAAGACACTGGATGAACTGAACTGAGGAGCCATATCCGGCAAAACCGAATGTTCGGATTTAGCATTGGCGAGGAGCGAAGATGAGAGAATATAAACTGACGGAAATCCCGCATCTGCGGGTGCTCGGCCGCACCAACGGCAGTCTCACGCCGCTGACGTTGTTCTGGAATGCCTCAGGGCTGGAGCTGAATGTAAAAGGCTCTGAATGCTGGATCGATGTCGAGGCGGATTTTGACACCTTTGAACCCTGGGTGGATGTGCTGATCAACCATGCACGCACGCAGCGTCTGATGCTGACGCCGGGACACCACCGTCTGTGCCTGTTTCGCGGACTGGAACCCGGCCTTGTGAGGAATGTGATGATTCTGCGGGATACCCAGCCGATGGGGAGTGACCGGAAAATGCTTCTGCAGATCACCGGAGTGGAGACGGACGGCACCTTCGAACCGCTGCAGGATTACGCGATGAAGATCGAATTCCTGGGGGATTCCATCACCACCGGGGAGGGAATGTGCGGCGCTTATCTTGATATGGACTGGTCTGGTCAATGCATGGATTGCGTGAATAACTACACCTTTTACACCGCGCAGGCACTGAATGCGGAATATCGCGTCTTCAGTCAGTGCGGCTGGGGTGTGCACTGCTCCTGGGACAACGATCCGAACCAGACGATCCCGCGCTATTACGAGACACTCTGCGGATTCCTGGATCGGGATAGCTATGCGGCCTGCGGCGCGCAGGACCGGTGGAATTTTGCCTCCTGGCAGCCGGATGTCGTGGTTGTCAATCTCGGGACAAATGATCAGGGCGCGTTCGGAACGCCGCCTTATGTGGATCCGGAGACGGGAAAGCAGTACAAAATGCACCGGAACGAGTACGGATTATTTGAACCGGCGGACCGAAAGCTGTTTGAGAAGGATGTTCTTGCCTTCCTGCACATGCTCCGGCGCGACAATCCGGGGGCATACCTCATCTGGGCGTATGGCATGCTGGGTGGCACGGACTCTGCTTCCACGCTTTATCCGGAGATCTCGGACGCGGTGGCGCAGTTTGCCGCTGAGACCGGAGACCGGCGGGTGGAGGCGCTGGAACTGGCGAATACTGCGCCGGGTGAATATGGCTCACGGATGCATCCCGGGGAGCCGGCACACCGTCATGCCGCGGAGATTCTTGTGAAGCGGATTCGGGAAATCAGCCAGTCTCCAGTGCAGAGGTAGAGCCGCGAGGGCTGCGAAGAGCGAAATTGGAGGTTTCTTTTTGGCGGAAAAAGCAATTCTGGCCGGCATGCGCTTCGCGGCGGATGCCGGTTTTGACAAGTCCATGAGAGAAATGAAGGCGCTTGCGGAGGCCGCCGGGATGGAGGTGGCCGACACCTTTGTGCAGGATGGCAGCGCGGTCAATCCCGGGACATACATCGGATCTGGTAAAATACAGGAGATCCGGGCGGCGGCGGAAATGGAGCAGGCGAACGTGATTCTGTTCAATAACACACTCACGCCGATGCAGATGAAGAATCTGGTGGATGCGCTTGACCGGGAGATCATCGACCGCACTGCGTTGATTCTGCGGATTTTTGCGGAGCGGGCAGGTACGCGGGAGGCGAGGCTGCAGGTGGAATCCGCTAATCTGCAGTATATGCTGCCGCGTCTCGCCGGGCTGCATAAGGAGCTTGGCAGGCAGGGCGGCGCGAGCGGCGCGCTCTCCAACAAGGGTGCCGGGGAGACCCGGATCGAGCTGGACCGCCGCCGCATCGAACACCGCATCGCCGCTCTCCGTGGAGAACTGGAGGTCGTGGAGCGGGAGCGGATGACACAGAGAAAACGCCGCAATGCCTCGGGTATTCCGCTGGTGGCGCTGGTCGGCTACACGAACGCCGGGAAATCCACGATTCTCAACCGGATGCTGGATGCGTACGGCACAGAGGAAGACAAAAAGGTGCTTGAGCAGGACATGCTCTTTGCCACCCTTGACACGACGGTCCGCAGCATCCGCCCTGACGGCGGGCGGCGCCCGTTTCTGCTGTCGGATACGGTCGGGTTTATCAGCAACCTGCCGACTACGCTGGTTAAGGCCTTCCGTTCCACGCTCGATGAGGTAAAATACGCGGATATTCTCTGCATCGTGAGCGATGTCTCGGATCCGGAATACCGGGAAGATCTGAAAATCACGGTGGATACGCTGAAGGAAATCGGCGCGGGAGAGATTCCGCGGATCTATGTGTTCAACAAGGCAGACGCTGCGGGACTTTCTTTCCGCGGCGGCTGGTTCGATGTGAACGTGCAGGGCATCACGGCCGAGGATGGCCGGCTTACGATGAGCGCGAAGAACCCGGATGATATCAGCCGGCTTGTGGATCTCATTGAGAACAAGGTGAATGCGGGGAGAACGGAATGCACCCTCCTCATTCCCTATACGGAAGGGCGCGTTCTGACTGATCTGATGCATTCCTCGGATGTGAAGGTGAAGGAATACACGGCGGAAGGCACACTGGTTCACGGCTTCCTCCGCAGGGAGGACCGCGAGCGGTACAGCCGGTTTGAGCATTAAAACGGGAAACCGTGGCGGGGATATCCTCTATGGCATTATACGCAATCGGCGACCTGCACCTCTCCTATGGCGGACAAAAATCGATGGATCGGTTCGGGCACGCCTGGGTGGATCATGAGGCGCGGATTCGCAGAAACTGGATTCGGAAAATCACGGCGGAGGATACCGTGATGATTCTGGGAGATCTCTCCTGGGCAAAAACCCTGGAAGAGGCAGGACCGGATTTTGATTATGTGCTGTCGCTCCCGGGGCGGAAGATCATGCTCCGGGGCAACCATGATATGTTCTGGAACGCGAAGAAGACGGCAAAGCTCCAGAATGCGTTCGGAGAGCAGCTCTTGTTTCTGCAGAACAATTATTATGAATATGTGAATGTGGCTGGGGTGCGGTACGCCCTGGTCGGAACAAAGGGATACACGTGGGAGGGAAAGGATACCCTGGATCATGCGGAGAAGCTAGTGGAACGGGAGACGGAGCGCCTGCGGCTCTCCTTCGACGCCGCAAAAGAGGCGGGGCTGACGCATTTTCTGTGTTTTCTGCATTATCCGCCCACCAATATTTACGAGAAGGATAGCGCCTTCACCCGTATGGCGGAGGCATATGGCGCGGAGCAGGTTGTATACGCACACTGCCACGGAACGCTGCGTTTCCACGATAGCATCCGGGGAATGTACCACGGGATCCGGTACAGCCTGGCCTCTGCGGACTGCCTCCGAATGGATCCGATGCTGGTGATGGAGTGATCGTATACGTTGCGTATGCAACGAGTCATGCTCCACAGAGATGCTACGATTCCTTTGTAAGAAAAAAAGGTATACTACACCACCATAAACCTATAGCAGGAGGAGCGCCTATGAAGAGACGTCTGGAGATAGAAAAGGTAGTGGGAAGGGAGATTCTTGACTCCCGCGGAAATCCAACCGTGGAGGCGGAGGTGACACTGTCTGACGGCACTGTGGGAAGAGGCGCCGCGCCGAGCGGCGCTTCCACCGGCGAGTTCGAGGCGGTTGAGCTGCGCGACGGGGATCCGGGAAAATTCGGCGGCAAGGGTGTGGAGAAGGCTGTCAGCCATGTCAGCGGCGAGATCAGCGAGGCAATCAGAGGCCTTGATCCACAGGATGTCTACGAAGTGGATGCCGCGATGCTCAGGGCGGACGGAACACCGAACAAGAGCCATCTCGGCGCCAACGCTGTGCTGGCTGTTTCCATTGCCAGCGCCAGGGCTGCCGCAGAGGCGCTCGGCATGCCACTGTACCGTTTCCTGGGAGGCGCCGCGGCCACTGTTCTGCCAGTGCCGATGATGAATATTCTGAACGGCGGCGTACATGCCTCCAATTCTGTGGATACGCAGGAATTCATGATCATGCCGGTCGGCGCGTCCTCGTTTCATGAAGCGCTCCGCTGGTCCGCTGAGGTTTATCACGCGCTGCAGAAGAATCTGAAGGCGGAGGGCAGGACCACCGCCGTGGGAGATGAGGGAGGCTTCGCGCCGGATCTCCGCGACGATGAGGATACCATTGAGCACATCCTGAAGGCGGTGGAGACGGCAGGCTACAGGCCCGGGGAGGATTTTGTCCTTGCGATGGATGCGGCCTCGAGCGAATGGAAGAGCAGCCGTGGCAAAGGCTGGTATCATCAGCCGAAGTCCGGTCGGGACTATTCGTCTGACGAGCTGATCGCGCACTGGGAGGAGCTGGTCCGGAAATATCCGATCTGGTCTATTGAAGACGGTCTCGATGAGGAAGACTGGGAAGGATGGAAGAAGCTGACGGAACGACTCGGCGGAACGGTACAGCTGGTCGGAGACGATCTCTTTGTCACGAATACAAGGAGACTGGAGAAGGGAATCCGGCTGGGCTGCGCAAACTCCATTCTGATCAAGCTGAATCAGATCGGATCGGTATCCGAGACACTGGATGCCATCCGGCTGGCACACAGGGCAGGATATACCGCGGTGACCTCGCACCGTTCCGGAGAGACGGAGGATACCACAATTGCTGATCTCGCGGTCGCACTGAATACAAGACAGATCAAGACCGGCGCGCCGAGCCGTACCGAGCGGGTTGCAAAATACAATCAGCTTCTCCGGATCGAAGAGGAACTGGGAGACGCGGCGGTGTATCCGGGCAAGGATGCATTTCGTTTTCGCAGATGAGAGGAAAGAGGGCAGAGGCGTCAGAACAGATGCGCCTCTGTTCTTTTTACTTGACAAGTTAGAAATAACAAACTAAAGTTATAAACGACGAATACAAGAGGGCGAGGCAAGCCTGACAGAATCAAAACAGCGGGCAGCCATCGGGCCGCTGCCGTGCGGCAGGGAGCATTGACATGTCAGACAAAGAGATTGTGGAATATGCCTCTCCGACTCTGGCCGGACTCAAGACGGGCTGTCTGTTCGGTCAGAATTTTGCCGGAGAAGAGGAGATGCGCCGCCAGATCCGGGAATACAACCGCAGGTTTGCCGGAACGGATTTGTGCCTGATTCCCCTGCAGTATTGCAGAGGGAGGGCGCTCCTGTATCTGTATCGTCCAGAGAGACTGCGCGGCGATTTTCAGGAACCGCAGGTGGGCAGGCTGCTTCGGCAGGATGGCTACCAGATCTGCAGCACAGCGGCCTGCCTTCTGCGGCTGGCTGACAGAATCAGCAGGGAGCGTGAAACAGGGGGCTTTCCGCATGAGATCGGGCTTTTTCTCGGGTATCCGCCGGAGGACGTGGAGGGGTTCATCCTGCAGGGGCCCCGTCATTGCAAATGCACCGGATATTGGAAGGTATACGGGGATGTCGACGGTGCCAGGCGGACATTTCGGAAATACCGGTGCTGTACAGATTGTTACAGGAAGCAGCTGGCACGTGGGGTGCCGCTGGAAAGACTCACGGTCAGAGGAAAGACAGCCCGTTCGAGAGGCGACAGTGATTCAGGACCGGCCAAAAAAGCGGTCTGACGTAAGGAGGAAAACAGTATGAGTAAGGTTGCAGTGGTCTATTGGAGCGGAACCGGAAATACCGCAGCTATGGCGGAGGCGGTCGCGGAAGGAGCAAAGGCCGCGGGCGCGGAAGTAGATATTCTTGGGCCGTCCCAATTCACGCCGGCAAAGGCGGAGGAGTACGATGGCGTTGCGCTGGGCTGCCCGGCGATGGGCGCTGAACAGCTGGAGGAGACAGAATTCCAGCCGATGTGGGACGCGGTAGTTCCGGTTCTGACGCACAAAAAGGCCGCGCTCTTCGGCTCTTGGGGCTGGGGAGGAGGAGAATGGATGCATACCTGGGAAGGTGACTGTGAGGCGGCAGGAATCCATCTGGCGTGTGACAGCGTCACCTGCATGAACGCGCCGGATGACACGGCACTCGCGGAATGCCGCGCCCTGGGCGGAGCACTCGCGTGACAGTCTGTCTGATCCATGATTTTCTGTCGTAAGGTCTGTCCGCCGGACATCGGCATATTTCCATGAACAGTGGTGAACACGGAAGGTCAAAAGAAGATTATCTCGAAGCAATTCTGGTCGTCATCCGTGAGAAAGGTGCCTGCCGATCCACGGATATCGCGGCACAGCTGCACTACTCCAAGCCCAGTGTCTCCGTCGCCCTGCACAAG
The DNA here is from genome assembly GCA_902781655.1 of uncultured Lachnospiraceae bacterium. Taxonomy (GTDB): domain Bacteria; phylum Bacillota; class Clostridia; order Lachnospirales; family Lachnospiraceae; genus CAG-791. The sequence goes on along the minus strand of CACZJZ010000004.1, from coordinate 1,725 downwards.
CTGGAGGACGGCGGAGAAGGAAGCCTGTGCCGTGGAGCATTTGATAAGCGAAGACAGCTTTCGGAAGATGCAGGCTGGACTGAAACCGGTGACAGGCGGACAGACTGATCAGTGGAATACAGGGGAAAAGAATCCGTAACATTCAGGAGACGAAATAAAAAATAATGGGCAGCAATTCAGTAAAACTGAGAGTTAGACAGGACATATAAACATTAGTTGTAACTCTGGACAACAGCTGTCTAGAATAAAAATCGCCGCGGGGGACTGGCTGGAGACAGTCCCCCGCGGTTTTTCATTTCGCAGGGTTCCATACCAGACGCGGGGCATACGGTTCTGCCCTGGTGGTACAGAGTATAGTGGAACCGGACAAGGAGGAAATCAGGATGAACGGATGGGGAAAGTCATGCTGTGGCAGGATAGCTTCTGCTTGTTGGGGGTAATCTACACGATTGGATACAGAGAGCTGGATAAGATGGCAGGCTGAGACGCCTGCTTGTCTGTCCGGCTCTTTTTTTGGAGTTTTTTAGTGCTTTTAGCGGATTACATATAATAATTGAAGAATTCCATCATGATGCAAAAATAAATAGTGAAGAATTCCATCAATATGGCATTTATAGTGATCCAGTTTCAGAAACGTTACCGTCAGCATGTAAGGAATCTTTACGTGTTTTCTCAGAAAGATGTCGCAGAAAAAGAAGGCATCAAATACCAGTTGAGTGAAAAGTTAAATTCCACATGTAAAGTTAAATTCCACACTGAAGACTAAGTTCCATAAACAGAGAGTTTGACAGCAGTCATAAAGGCTATTAATGTAGAACTTAGCCCGTTGACGACCTGATTCTGTTAAAAAAGAGTATGCGGTCGCCGGCCTGTGGAAGGTGATCCTGCAAGACTAAGTTCCACATGCCTGGTGTTGCCGGTATGGCTTCGTGTCTCTTAATCCGCAGATCTGTTCATGGTTATCGGGTGACTAGCGGAAGGTGTTCTTCCGCTGCGCCTGTCAAGTGGTTTTCACGGCATAGCGGGGCCCATGCCCCATTATTCCATGGTCCACTTGACAGGCTTGTCTTTCGGTGTATATCAGCTCCGCCGATCACGGGGAGCTGAACAGCCGCAAGGAGCCTTCCCCGTGATGTCCTCCGCCATCATACACCGAAAGAGAGAACCTCATTGGAACCCGTAAACGATCGGGGCTCTGCCCCGAACCCCGGCCTTCTCCAGAGAGATGGCAGGGACGGCATTTACTTCTTCAGAAGATCCGGCGTAAGGATAACATCATCCGGTGCGATCTTTCGAAGCCCGAAAGCTTTCATCAGTGTCTTGGACAGCATCATTTCTGCCAGTGCATAGGGAGTTAGTCCTCCCAGACTTTCCCTTGGAGCACAGTTGATATGGCTCATCATGCGATCAATGTCATACTGAGTGAAGTTGTCAAAGGATGTTCCTTTCGGACAGATCTTTCTTATATATTCATGATTCTTCTCGCAATGAGGTTTCTGCCAGGAACACATCGGGTCACAGTAGTAGATACTGGTACGGATCACGTTATCAATGCCGCACTCCAGGTCGTCCGGATGAGCGAATTCCCCGCCCCTGTCGGAATTATGCCGAATTCAGGATAACACTGACTATGCCGAAGAAAAAACTATGCCGAAGTTTTTCTTTGTTGCTTGAGTTTTCTTCGATGTCGAAAGATTCTTCAGCATAGTATTTTATACTTGAAGC